>NZ_JBEZGC010000006.1:209484-272536 GCF_040649795.1 Nonomuraea sp. NPDC048881 | reverse complement strand
CAGAACTCATGGTGCCCATGGTCGTAAGAACATGGCGCGGGCTTGTGGGGCTTCTTAGTCGGCTTCGGCTTCTTAGTGTGGGTCGGGGTCACCGTCGGCGTGACCGTCGGGGTCACCGTCGGCGTGACCGTCGGCGTGACCGTCGGGGTGACCGTCGGCGTCACCGTCGGGGTCACCGTCGGGGTCACCGTCGGGGTCACCGTCGGGGTGACCGTCGGCGTCACCGTCGGGGTCACCGTCGGGGTCACCGTCGGGGTCACCGTCGGGGTCACCGTCGGCGTCACCGTCGGCGTCACCGTCGGGGTCACCGTCGGGGTCACCGTCGGCGTCACCGTCGGCGTCACCGTCGGCGTCACCGTCGGAGTGACCGTCGGGGTCACCGTCGGGGTCACCGTCGGAGTGACCGTCGGGGTGACCGTCGGGGTCACCGTCGGAGTGACCGTCGGGGTCACCGTCGGGGTCACCGTCGGGGTCACCGTCGGAGTGACCGTCGGGGTCACCGTCGGGGTCACCGTCGGCGTGACCGTCGGGGTCACCGTCGGAGTGACCGTCGGCGTCACCGTCGGAGTGGGAGTCGTTGTTACGCATTCGTCGATGTCGACGGTGTTGGTGTCAAGGCTGACCTGACCGTTGCGGGCCAGCAGCCGGCCGTTGACGGTGGCGCCTGTGTTCGCCGAAATCGAGGTCAGGGCGAGAATGTTGCCGACGAACGTGGAGTTCGTTCCGAGTGTCGCCGAGCTGCCCACTTGCCAGAAGACATTGCACGCTTGCGCGCCGTTGATCAGGTTGATGTTGCTGCCCGACCCGGTGATGAGCGAGGAGCCGACCTGGAAGATGAAGACGGCATTGGGATCATTCTCGCCGTCGAGGGTGAGCGTGCCAGTCAGGCCGAGGGTGGAATTGGCAGCGTAAATACCGTGCGGGAGTGTCAGGCCGGTGAGGTCGGCCGGAACACTAGTGGCCGGGGTTCGGCCGGCAGCATCGTCGTATGCGATGGTCAAGTCGGATTGCGCCTGAAGGGCTACGGCATCGGCACTGTGCTGAGTTCCCAACACTATTCCAGGCGGGAACCCGGTGATCGCGGTACCCGGGCTCACCCCCAAGTCGTCGCTAATGATGCTGGGGCCGGTGTTGGTGACCGCGCTCCCAGCTAGAACCGAGAAACTTCCGGCCGTTCCCAGGTTTACGGTGGCTACCTGAGCTACGCTCTCGCGAGACTGAACGAGAAAAAATACGCCCACGATGGGGACGAGTATCAGAATCGCCGCCATTCGGGAAAGCCCCGGCAGCCTGAGCAAGGCCTGTGTAAAGGTACCGTTCATTAGCGCGTCATTCTCCCGGCAGAAGGGCATCGGATACGCCCGGTTTTCTCGTCCACATGAGGCGAGACATTCACCTGCGCGAGATATCAATCCGCCGGACCCACCGCCATGGAGCAGTTGGCGCCATGCGAAGCCCCGAGAGTGCTATCCCCCGCGACTTGGCACGCTACTTGCAGGCATCAGCCATAGTGAGCACCAACACTTAAATGACACATAAAACTCGATCAACTTTGAGTGCAAGCCTACACTTCGACACAAAGGAGGATTTTGGGCAGTTAGTCCACTTTGCCCCTTGGGCTGCACAAGCGCTAATTGACTGCCAGGCAGGAACAGCAGGAGGCCTGTGCGCGCACTACATCAGAGGCCTCCTAGTAGTTACGCCAGTCTCCGAAAAGACGACATCTGCTGAAATCGCGTTCACAAGTACTGTGCTTTCGGGCCATATAAGGTGCCCAGCCGCACACTGGACGTGAGGGACCCCCTACTTGAACAGAGGCCACAGAAGATCACCAGCTGCCATCGCGCCGGAGAGTCGCAAAGTATGAGCTTCGCCAACCGAGCCCCAAGCAAATCTTTGCATTTATCGGACCAGGGACAAGATGAGTGGCAGCTTTCGGCAGTGCTATATCTGGAACGCTCTCGCAGGTCCGGAGCCATAGCGTCCAACATTGCATCGACAGTGCGTTCCGAAGTGTCGCCACCTCTCCTCTCGGGATCGTTCACCAGATTATTGGAGTTTCTTCTTGCGTGATTGCTTTCACCTCGACAGGCCCTACCGTGGGGCGGGCTGGTCGACGAAGATGATCGTGTACGGCGCGCTAACGATCACACCTCTGGCCGCCGCCTGCGGCACAGCCCCAGACAGGCCGGCACATGTTGCAGCACCGGTTGCGGCCACGCCACCGATCAGGCCGGTACCCGTATCAGCGGCACAAATAGCGCGATTGCCGCGTGCAACAACTTTCACCAGACTCCGTGGAGCACCGAAGGACTCCGACTCACTCGATCAGGGAGATGGGAGGGTGACACATCCCACGAAACCACAGATAGTCTATGGCCATCCAGGAGGGCCCCCTCTGGCGATATTGCCTACCACTGAGATGGGGAGCGCAACATGGGTTCCGGTAGTGCAGACACAGCCAGGATGGGTTCGCGTCTTGCTGCCGAGCCGACCGAACAAGGCAACAGGATGGATCTACAGTGACGGAGGAGGGCTGCAGAATGCATATAGCCCTTACCGCGTAGAAATCGAGCTGTCCGCTCGAAGACTTACCCTGTTCGAGGCCGGACATCGACTGCGTTCATGGAAAGTGGCCGTGGGCGCTGCGGCCACCCCCACACCGACAGGGCGGACATTCCTGATGGCCGTCCTGTCTCCTCCCAAGCTGACCTACACCCCACTGATTCTGCCGTTGGGCATGCATTCGACTTCGCTTGACAGCTTCGATGGCGGGCCCAGCACAATCGCTTTGCACGGTTGGCCAGACAAAAGTGTGTTCGGCCGGGACATCAGTCACGGTTGCGTAAGGGTTCCCGCCACTGCCCTGCGCGTATTGTCTCGCATCCCATTGGGTAGTTCGGTCCTGATCACCGCTTGACCTCGACACAGTGGGCGATGGGCGAACGCCATCATTTCAACGAGAAACTCCGGCGTTCTGAGCAACCTAGGTCAATGGCGGTCGCGTCAGGGCTTGAGCCGATTGCGATCTCGGGCTTTCTAGCTCCGGACGAGGCCGCCAACCGACGAGGTATCCACTCGGGGGAACGCCAACCGGCCCTGCCGGCCCTTGTCTCGCTGGTGCGACGAGATGGGCCGGCAGAGCCGGTTGTCGTTGAGGTCGGCTATCAAAGATCTAGCATTGGTTCTGAACACCTCCAGGGGCAACAGATCCCATGTTCTCGGGCGCAAGCAATGGCACGTTGATTGTTAGAAGCTGGTAAGCGAGAGCGTTTGCGGGCGGATCACAGGGGGCGAGGGCAATGGCGCGACTCGCGGAGGCGGGGCCTGCGGTCAGCAGAGGCAGGGCCAGAGCGGCAGTGGCAGCAGCCAGTGCGAACATGCGGGAGGTGAAACGCATGAGCGGTGATTCCTTCCTTTGACGGGGTCACAAGAACACTACCCTCCGTAATCAAGCAGTGCTGTGCTCGACAGGCCAAGCCGAGCTAGATATCGTTCAATTACTTAGTGTGGAGATGCTTGTCGAGGTCCCATGATGCACATCTCTGCGATGCGCAAAAATGCACATGCGGTGAGACCTGGAGTTCTTCGACCGCTAGAGAACGCTATTTGAGCAGATGCTCGATCGCCCTGAGTGATTTGCTCACCGTCACCTGGCGGACAAAACCACCAGGCGCGCTCCGACCGCTCCGAGGCCGCGATTCACATCGCAATGATCGACATCATGAGCCGCCGCCTCACCGGCGAAAACACCCCGAGATCGCGCGGCACCTGAACCCGGGACCAGGCAGGGGTGAACGCCCACTAAGCGAGCTTGGACGGAGAAGACGTCGAACACATCCGTGAGCTGCGATCCAACAGGAGTCGTAGTCCCCGTTCACCGTCGTTCGCAGGTGTTCATCGGGACCCGCTCCATGGACTACAGCCCAGCTAGAGACCCCCATGACCAGCGATGAACGAAGGTCCACAGACTTGAAAAGCGTGTATAGCGCAACCCATCAGGGGTTCAAATCCCCTATCCTCCGCCAGTCCAGAAGGGTCATGCCAAGTCAACGGCATGGCCCTTCTGGCGTTCCAGCGGCCCTCGGGCGCCTCGATCGGCTCCTGCCCCCACGACGTGGCCTGATGGCCGGCCGCCATGCGGAGGATCTTGATTGATCAAGTATTCCTCCGACACGAAGGACACGACCGTGGCCCGCATGCTTCGCCACCTCGACGGAGAGCTCTAGGTGCAGGACAACAAGCGTTCTACGTGCAGGACAACAAGCTCTGTCTCTACGGCGGCACCGAATGTCCCGAGTTCACCGACGAGGAGTCGGAGAGCCACCACGCGCACGTACCCGTCCATCTGGAGGCGTGGGACGACGAGCCGCCGGAGCCGGGCCCCGAGTGGAGGCCGATCGAGCGGTCCGGCGGTTTCACGGCCCTGACCGGAGTCGTCCAGGTGGGCGTCGTGGACGGCAGCGGCCGTGACTCCTGATCGGCCCGTCCTTGTTCGAGTACGGGCTGGCCGTGTACGTCCACGCCGAGGAGAGCGTGCCGTGGACGGCCCCGTCACGAACGTTCTTCGACACCGATCCGCTCGCCCGCATGTTCCGCCTGCGCCAGGATGATCCGGTCGCCCGTGCGCTGAAGCCCGATCACGCGCCCACCTTCCCCAGCGACGAGCCTCACCTGCCGGCCAGAGACCCGGGCGAAACCCACCGGATGTGGCGCTGGGAGAGGCGTACCGCCGATGATCGCCCGTACGACGGCAACCTTCCGACGGGCCGGATCGTGCACGTCCGGGACGTCCACAACGGCCGGATCCTCGCGTCGGGCATCGTGACGACGCTCGGCTCGGTGGTCGGGGCCCCCACGTCAGAGACGCCGAACCCCACGAGGCCGCCGGGGTCCTGTGCTCGGAGCAAACCTGGCCGGCCTGACGGGGGCAGGAGCCCGTACGGACGGCGGGAAGCCCACGAAGGGTGGCGAGAACGGAAATCGTCAGGATATCTTGACGGTTATGACTTTGAGCACTGCCGAGCTTCCCGGGCACGAGGGTTTCGTCGCGCCTGTCCTGCCCGACGGGGAGCTGGCCTCGTCGTCCAGCGCCTTCACCAGGACGTTCGTCGGGTATCAGGCCGCCTGTTCGTGCGGATGGACCGATCGGCGGCGACATCCGGCGACGCCGGAGGGGGCCAAGGAGGCGGAGTACCGGTGGTGGAGCAGGCACACGCCGCCGCTGCTCGCCGCCGCCCCGCCCAGCTGGCTGGTGATCAAGTCGAACCTGCTGTGCGAGCAGGTGGTCAAGCTCGCGGCCGACCGGCCGCTGGCCGCGCTCACCCTGCTGTCCCAGGTGGAGAGCTGGCAGCGGACGCTGCTCGACCAGGCCGTCGCCGGGGCGCGGGACAACGGCGCCTCCTGGGCGGAGATCGGGGAGGCCATGGGGATCTCCAAGCAGGCCGCCCACGAGCGCTTCAGGGCCCAGGTGAGCCAGTAGAGCCCGGTCAGGCCGGCACGAGCGCCTTGGAGCGGTCGGCGACCATCCGTACGGCGAAGACGCCGAGCACGGTCCCCATCGCGTACCGCTGCACCCGCAGCCACACCGGATGCCGGACGAGGAAGGCGGCGAGGCCGCCGGCCGAGATCGCGATCAGCGCGTTGACCAGCGTGCCGATCGCGATCTGCACCGAGCCGAGCGCGAGGCTCTGCAGCAGCACGTGCCCCATGGCGGGGTCGATGAACTGCGGCAGCAGCGACAGGTACAGGATCGCGATCTTGGGGTTGAGCAGGCAGGTGAACAGCCCCATGGCGAACAGTTTCCGCGGCCTCTCCACCGCCAGCTCGCGCGGCTGGAAGACCGAGGCGCCGCCCGGCCTGACCGCGTTCCAGGCCATCCAGAGCAGGTACGCGGCCCCGGCCAGCTTGAGCGCCGTGTAGGCCACCGGCACGTACGCGAACACGGCCGTCAGCCCGAGGCACGTCGCCGTCAGGTACGCCATGAACCCGAGCGCGACGCCGACGAGGGAGATCAGCCCGGCACGACGCCCCTGGCTGATCGAGCGGGAGACCAGATAGATCATGTTCGGTCCGGGCGTCAGAACCATGCCCAGGGACACCAGCGCGATCCCCACCAACCCACCCGTCATAGCGGCAGATTAGCTGACAAATGGCAGAAAATCACGATCCCACATATTGCCTTGCGTAATCGACCGACTACGGGGGATGACACAGGGCATGCAGTTCGACGACGACGCGCCACTCGACCCCTCACAGGTCGAGGACGTCCGGGCCTCCGGCTCCCAGCCCGGCCGGGGCGGCGGCGGCTGGGGCGGGATGCCGGGCGGCGGCTGCATGTTGCCCATCGGCGGCCGTGGCGGCGGCTGCCTGCTGCTGGTCCTGGCGGTGGCCGGGCTGTTCCTGTTCAAGCTCGCCCCCACGCCCTTCAGCGGCGACGAGGGCGGCGAGCAGGGCGGCGCACGCTACCCGAGCGCCCCCGGCCAGCTCTCCCCCAGCGGCAACCTGGCCGAGCGCTGCCGTACGGGCGCCGACGCCGACCAGTCGGAGGACTGCCGGATCGTCGGCACGGTGAACAGCATCCAGTCCTACTGGCGGCAGGAGTTCAAGGAACGCGACCAGCAGTACACGCCGGCCAAGACCGTGCTGTTCTCGCGGGCGGTGAACACCGGCTGCGGCCCCGCCGACTCGGCCGTGGGCCCGTTCTACTGCCCGCGCGACCGCAAGGTCTACCTGGACCTGGCCTTCTTCGACACGCTCCAGCGCGACTTCGGCGCCGAGGGCGGCCCGTTCGCCCAGGCGTACGTGGTCGCCCACGAGTACGGCCACCACGTCCAGAACCTGCTCGGCACCATGGACAAGGTCGGCAACAACAGCCGGCCGGGCGCCGGCAGCGCGTCCGTGCGCCTGGAGCTGCAGGCCGACTGCTACGCCGGCGTCTGGGCGCACAACGCGGTCAAGACGGGCTTCTACCGCGAGCCGTTCACGCAGGCCGACATCAACCAGGCCCTGGACGCCGCCGCGGCGGTCGGCGACGACAGCATCCAGCGCCGCTCGCAGGGCCGCGTCACGCCCGACGCGTTCACCCACGGCACCTCCCAGCAACGCGAGAAGTGGTTCAGCGTCGGATACGACAGCGGCCTCCCGGACAGATGTGACACCTTCTCGGATGGCATCTAGACGCCCTCCTGGGGAAGCTCTCTAGCGGGCAGCACCCAGAAGGGACGTCAGATATGGATTTCAAGGACGACGTCAACCTCGACTCGTCGCAGGTCGAGGACGTCGGCGGTCGCGGTGGCGGAGGGTTCTCGGGCGGCGGCTTCCCCGGCGGCATGGTCCTCGGGGGCGGCGGCATCGTCGGCCTGATCGCCTTAGTGCTGGTGTTCGTGCTCAACAACCTCGGCGGCGGAGGCGGCGACGCCGAGCCGGCGCAGAAGCAACCCCCGGCCAAACTCGCCGAGGAGTGCAAGACGGGCAAGGACGCCGACCAGTCGGAGAAGTGCCGCGTCGTCGGGGTGGTCAACAGCATCCAGGACTACTGGAAGCAGGAGATCCCCGACTACCGGACGTCGAAGACGATCCTGTACTCCGGCAGCCTCCGCACCGGCTGCGGCGCGGCCAGCTCCGCCGTCGGGCCGTTCTACTGCCCAAGCGACCAGCGCGTCTACCTCGACCTGAGCTTCTTCGACCAGCTCCACAGCCAGTTCGGCGCCAAGGGCGGCCCCTTCGCCCAGGCGTACGTGATCGCCCACGAATACGGTCATCACGTCCAGGACCTGCGTGGGGCCCTCCAGTCGGACACCGGCAGCTCGGTCCCCGTCGAGCTCCAGGCCGACTGCTACGCGGGCGTGTGGGCGCACAACGCCGTCCGCACCGGCTTCTACGAAAAGGCCTTCACCCAGACGGAAATCGCCGAGGCACTGGACGCCGCGGCCGCCGTGGGCGACGACAGAATCCAGCAACGCACGAGCGGCAGAATCGATCCCGAATCGTTTACGCACGGCTCGTCCGAGCAACGCGTCAACGCCTTCCAGCGCGGCTACCAAAACGGCCGGCCGGGCGAGTGTGAACAGTCTGAGCTGGGCCGATAGCCCTGGACAACGCAGCAGGTCGAATTCTCTCCTAAAATGAGGTGGGTGATCTTCAAGCTCGTCGGCGACGGACGCCCTTATCCCGAACACGGTCTGACGAACCGAGAGTGGGCGCAGATCCCTCCCAGGCAGGTCCGGCTCGACTCGTTGATCACCACGAAGGCCATGCTGGACCTGCACTCGCTGCTCGCCGCGGACTCCACTTTCTACGGCGACCTGTTCCCGCACGTGGTGCAGTGGCAGGGCGAGCTCTATCTGGAGGACGGCCTCCACCGGGCCCTGCGCGCGGCCCTGCACCAACGGTCGATCCTGCACGCCAGGGTCCTGGATCTGCCCAACTGAAACGCGCCGGAAAAGGGAGCCGCCATTCGCGGCTCCCTTTTTCATGTGTCAACCTGATCGACGTGCCGTGTGTCACGTCCGCGTCTTTCAACATCGTTCGGAGAATGCCGTGTCGTATCCACCGCCACACGGGTCGTGGCCGCCACCCGGATACGGCCCGCCGTCCTACTACTCGCAGCCGCCCCACTACGCGCAGCCGCCGGCGCACGAGTACGTCGAGGAGCCCGGGCCGCTCGACAATCGCAACCTGATCGTGCTGCTGGCCGTCGGACTGCCGCTGCTGCTCCTGAGCGCCTGCGGCGCGCTGTTCTTCGTCCTGACCGACGACGGCCGTCCGGATACCCGCGGCGGCGGGACGGTCCAGACGCAGGTCGTCGAGGACAGCCCGCCGGACGTCCAGCTCAACCTGAATCCGCCGGCCGACGGGCCCACCCAGCAGCCCTGAGGGCAAAAGAAAAGGGCCTCCGAGGTCGTCGGAGGCCCGCTGGCGGTGGTGGTGGGATTTGAACCCACGGATGAGTTGCCCCATCACACGCTTTCGAGGCGTGCGCCCTCGGCCACTAGGCGACACCACCGCGGACGAGCTTACCGGATTCTCCGAGTAGCGAAGAACGTCTTGAGGACGGCAGAGCATTCTTCGGCCAGGACGCCCATGACGACCTCGGGCCGATGGTTGAGCCTGCGGTCGCGTACGACGTCCCAGAGCGAGCCCACGGCGCCGGCCTTGGCGTCGACGGCGCCGTACACGATCCGGTCGACCCGGGCGAGCACGGACGCGCCCGCGCACATCGTGCACGGCTCCAGCGTGACCACCAGCGTGCAGCCGCTCAGCCGCCACTCACCGCGCAGCGCGGCGGCCCGCCTGAGCGCCAGCACCTCGGCGTGCGCGGTGGGATCCGCGGCGGACTCGCGGTCGTTGCCGGCCGCGGCCAGCACCTCGCCCAGCGGGCCGAGCACGACGGCGCCGACGGGGATCTCGCCCCTGCCGCCGGCCGCGACGGCCTCGGCCAGGGCCAGGCGCATCGCTTCCTCGTGGGTCAACGCAACCGGTCGAGCTCGTCGGCGAACGACAGCCGTTCGGCGATCACCGACAGGACGTCGGCGGGCAGCAGGCCCTCCTCCATGCTCAGCTCCAGCAGTTCCTCCGAGCTCACGCCGAGGTCGCTGAGCAGCTCGAAGTCACCGGCGGGACGCACGCCGAGCCCGTTGCCCTCCTTGTCGGGGGCCACGCCGGCGAACTCGGCGAACAGCTCGCCCATGCTGTTGGAGGAGATCGCGTGCACGTCCGACAGGAACACCCGGGGCTCGTCCTCGCCGCGATAGCGGGCGATGGCGAACCATTCGTCCTCGACCTCGACGCAGAGCAGAGCCAGCTCGTCGCCCGTCAGGCCCAGGGTCTCGATGACGGCGTCACCGAAGTCGTCGACGATCTCCGCGTGGCGCAGATCGACCTCTGCGCCGGTCCAGCCGTCGGAAGTCCTGACAAAAGCCGCAGAGAAGGTGTTGGACGCCATGCCCGCACTCCAGGGGGTTCAGCCGAAGACCGATTCGATGGCACGCTCGAACGGCTCGGAGAAGCCGAGTCGCGCGGCGATGCTGGACAGCACATCTTCGGGGAGGAGATCGATGTCGCCGGAGAGGATGCCCAGCTCCATCTCGTCCAATCCGAGATCGGCGAAGATCGACAGATCTCCCGCCGGCAGCACGGTCTCCTCGTCCTGGAGGATCTCGTCGAGCTCCTCCTCGTCGGGGACCGGCACGTCGAGGTAGTGCAGCACCTGGCGGGCGAGCGGGAAGTCCCAGGAGGCGGCGATGTCGGACAGGAAGACGTCGACACGCTCGCCGAGCACGCGCAGCGCCACGAAGAACTCGTCGCCGACGGCGATCAGGCCGATGGTGCCGCTCTCGCTCGGCTGCTGCCTGAGGGCCTGGATCAGGCCCTGGAGGTCGGACGTGAGCGTGACGGGCAGCAGCTCAGCGTGCCACCGCTCGTCCTCGCGGTAAATCACTATGGCGAAGTCGAGCGCATCTTCGTCTGTCATCGCCATCCCCACCCGAGCCTCTGACACGACAGGTTCGCACCAGACCCCAATCGTTCCAGAACAGGCCACGCGGCGTGTGCTTCTCCGACCAAATTGTGATCAAAACCAAAGGCCCGGGATGCCACCACTCCGGTCACCGGATACCGTTGGGCGCTATGGAAACCCTCGTCGTCGACCATCCGCTCGTGGCCCACAAGCTCACCACGCTGCGCGATGTCCGCACCGACTCCCCGACCTTCCGCAGGCTCGCGGACGAGTTGGTGACGCTGCTGGCGTACGAGGCGACGCGCGACGTCCGGGTCACCGACGTCACCGTCCAGACCCCGGTCTCCCCCGCCCACGGCGTGCGCCTGGCCAAGCCCCAGCCGCTCGTCGTGCCCATCCTGCGCGCCGGGCTCGGCATGCTCGACGGCATGACCCGGCTGCTGCCCACCGCCGAGGTCGGCTTCCTCGGCATGATCCGCAACGAGTCCACCCTCCAGGCCGAGACGTACGCCACCCGCCTGCCCGACGACCTGTCGGGGCGTCAGTGCTTCGTCGTCGACCCGATGCTCGCCACCGGCGGCACGCTCGCCGCGGCCGTGCAGTTCCTGTTCGACCGGGGCGCGGTCGACGTCACGGCCATCTGCCTGCTGGCCGCCCCCGAGGGCCTGGCGTACATGGACAAGGTGTTCGCCGGCTCCGGCAAGCCCATCCGCGTGGTCACCGCCGCCCTCGACGAGCGCCTCAACGAGAACGGCTACATCGTCCCCGGCCTCGGCGACGCCGGCGACCGCCTCTACGGCGTGGTCTGACCCTTCCATCGGCCCCCCTTCTCCTTACGCTGGGTCGTCACTTCGTTACATACTGTGGTTGGGTGGGTACGAAGAGACAGGAAGGGAACTTCCGCATGCGCGTGGGGGAAGCACGATGAGCGACATGCCCGGTGCCGAGGAGTCCTCGTGAACGAGCGACCGACCGGCAACAGCAGCGCCCCGTCTCATGCGACCAGCACAGGAGGGCGCATGAGCGAGCACACCGAGGCCGACCCGACCCCGTACGCGGAGGTCGAGGCCGCGCTGCGCGACGAGTTCGCCGGCGTGCATTCCTCCACCACCGTAACCCGCTGTGTGGAAGCAGCGCACTACGGCGCGCTGGAGGTCACCGGCTATGCGCATCCGAGCCTTGTGGAGCGCATCGCCCGGAAGCACCTTCACGTCCTGGCGCTGGTCGCCAGCGAACGTGGCTAAGCAAGATCAAAACTAACCCGCCAAGTTACCTTTACCCCGGCTACCGGGTGGGTAATGTATACGGCGGGTGGAGTGGGTTAGTGGCACGGAGGCGACAGTGCAGGTCAAAAAAGTCCTCACATACAGTGGGATCGCATTTGTGGCGTACTACCTGTTCGCACGACCAGCTGATGCCGCAGACGCGGTGAAGGGGGCGTTCGACACGGTGTTCAACGCGGCCGACTCTCTGGCCCAATTTGTGAACAACCTCGCATGAGACTGGTGACCCACGGGGACTCTGCTCCGTCGTCGGTCAACCGCTACCTCCTCCCCAACGAACAACAGGTCATCATGGTGCGGCGTCATCCCGCCGTGCTGCTGCGCCCGGTCGCCGAGGTCTTCGGCGGCCTGGTCATCGCCGGGCTCCTCAGCAAGTTCTTCGGTGGAGGGGAGTCCGGCGGCACGGCGCTCGTCGTGGTGTGGTGGCTGTGGCTGCTGCTGCTCGTGCGTTTCGTGTGGAAAGTCGCGGAGTGGTCGGTCGATTACTTTGTGGTGACGTCCAAGCGGATGCTGCTCACCACCGGGTTGATCACGCGCAAGGTCGCGATGATGCCGCTCGGCAAGGTCACCGACATGAGCTTCCAGCGATCTCTCCTGGGCCGCATGCTCGGTTACGGCGAGTTCATCCTCGAGTCCGCTGGTCAGGACCAGGCTCTGTCAACGGTCGAGTACATTCCGTATCCGGAGACCCTCTACCTGGAGGTCTGCCAGATGCTTTTCCCCAGCAAGGACGACAGCGACGATTAATCTCCGCGCGGCAAATTCTTCACGCGGGGATACCAGATTCGGCTACTTCATGCAATCATTGCGTGTTGTTGACCCTTCCCCGCCTTGAGAGATGAGATGCCGAGTCAGGGAACCATCGGTGACCGCGTCCGTGGACTGCGGCTGAACAGGCGGATGTCTCAGGCCCAGTTGGCCGGACCCGACCTGTCTGACAGTTATGTCTCGCTCATCGAGTCGGGCAAGCGTACGCCGACTCCTGTCGTGGCCCGCCTCCTCGCCGAGCGGCTGGGATGCACCACCGAGTTCCTCCTGCACGGCATCGAGCCGCGGCAACGCATCGACACCGAGCTGGGTCTTCGCCATGCCGAGCTGGAGCTTCAGCACGGCGACCCCGCGGTGGCGGCCGACCGCTTCACGGAGATCGTGAAGGCGGCCGACGAGGAGAACGCCATGCTCACCGCGCACGCCCGCTTCGGCAGGGCCCGTGCGCTGGAGGTCCAGGGGCGTCTCGGCCAGGCCGTCGAGGCGTTCGAACGGCTGCGCAGGGAGGCCGCCGCGCATCCCGAGCGGCTGGCCGACCTGCCGCTCACGATCGCGCTGAGCCGCTGCTACCAGCGGGCCGGCGACCGGCTGAGGGCTCGCGACCTGGCCGCGGCCGCGCTGGAGCAGGCCGAGCGGCTGTCCATCTCGCAGGGCGAGATCGCGATCGACCTGGCCACCGCTCTGGTCGAGGCGCGCAGCGAGCGTCAGGGCGACTCCCCCGAGCTCGAGTACGTCAAGCGGGTGCTGGACAACAGCGGCGTTCCTGAAGTTATGGACCGTTCCGAGGAGATCCACGCCCTGTGGCAGGCGAGCTCCGCCGCCGCCGCCGGTGAGGACTCCGCGCTGGCCGTGCGCCTGGCCGACGACGCCATCATGGCCGGTCGTCAGTCCCGGCTCGCGCTGCAGCTCGCGCGGGCGGCCATGCACTGGTCCAGGTTGGTCACCGCGCCGCTCGACGAGGCCGAGCGGCTGGCCGCCGCCGCGTCGCGGGCGTTCGCGTCCTCCCCCGGCAGCGTCCGCGAGCACGGCGAGAGCCTGGTCGCGCACGCTCGGGTGCGGCTGCGGGCGGGCGACCAGGCGGGTGCCGCCGAGCTGGCCACCACGGCGCTGGGGCTGGCCCACGACGGTTCGGGCACCACGCCGGCCGAGGCGAACCTGGTGCTCGCCACCGTCGCGCTCGACCTCGACGGCAGTGCCACGACGCAGCTCCGTACCGCGCACGAACTGCTCGACTCGCTCGACCGTCCGGTGTTCGGGTCCGACAGGCAGGCCGCCCGCTGCTGGCGCGAGCTGGGTGACCTTTACGGGAGGGTCGGGGCAAGAGCACAACAGACCGCCGCATATCGTAAAGCCCTTGAAGCTGCCGGAGTTCGCTCCGCGTTGGCAGGGGTGACGGTCGAGGCCACGGTCGCGCACTGAACCTCCGGGAGCTCCAGATTTGGACTTTTGAGTCTGGAATAATTAGGGTCGACCAGTCATTGACTCATAGGATGATTGGTTTCCCCGGAGGAGGCGGACTGTGAGTCTGCGTACGGCGCAGCGGGCTTCGCTCGTCGACCAGGTGATCGATCAGCTCAAGGAGCAGATCACCTCAGGGTCGTGGCAGATGAACGGCAAGATCCCCACCGAGACCGTGCTCGCCGAGCAGCTCGGAGTGGGGCGCAACACCGTTCGCGAGGCCGTGCGCGCGTTGACGCACGCCGGGCTGCTTGAGTGCCGTCAGGGGGACGGCACTTACGTCCGGGCGACCAGTGAGCTGTCCGGGGCGATGCTGCGCCGGCTGCGCCAGGCCGAGCAGCTGGAGATCCTTGAGGTGCGGCGCGCGCTGGAGGTCGAGTCCGCCCGGCTGGCCGCGACCCGCCGCACCGACGAGGACATCCGCCGCATCGAGGCCGCGCTGGCCGAACGTGACCGCGCCTGGGAGCTGGACGACCCCGACTTCTTCGTCGAGGCCGACCTCGCCTTCCACATGGCGGTCGCGCACGCCACCCACAATCTCGTGCTCATCGACCTCTACGAGGACTTCTCGGCGGCTCTGCGGGCCAGCATCACGGCCGCGGGCACGTCGTTCAACAAGAGCTACATCCCGCACGACGCCATCGCCCGCGCCATCGCCGCCGGCGACGCCACCGCGGCCGAGCGGGCCGGGCACGCGTGCATGGAGCACATCCTCATCGCCCTCACCGACGCCTGACCGGCCCTCATGCGGCGGGGCGCAGCTCGGCCGCATGGTCCTTGGCGAACTCGATGAAGCTGCGGCCCTGGCGGCCGGTCACGTCGGTGAAGGCCGTCGTCGTGAGGTCGCCCCAGTTCGCGGCGTACGCCGTGAGGTATTCCCTGGTGACGGCCGCGTCCCATTCGCGCAGGCCGGCGTCGAGCATCGAGCGGTAGGCGTCGTCGGGGGCGACCGGCTGGTAGGCGATCGGCGTGCCGTAGACCTCGGTCAGGGCGGTGGCCGCCTCCCCCATCGAGATGCTGGCCGGGCCCGTGAGGGTGTAGGTGCGGCCCTTGTGCGGCGCCGGGTCGCGCAGCACCGCGGCGGCGAAGTCGCCGATGTCGCGGACGTCGATCAGCCCGATCCGGCCCTCGCCCGTGCCACCGTAGAGGGTGTCGCCGGCCACCGAGCCGAGCAGGTTCTGCATGAAGAAGGCCGGGCGGATGACGGTCCAGTCGAGGCCCGAGGCGGCCAGCTCGACGTCGGAGAGCGCGTGAAGGCGGCCGTTGCGCGTGGGGGCGTCGTGCGCGGCTCCGATGGCCGACAGGCGCACGACGTGACGCACCCCCGCCTTCCGGGCCGCCCAGAGGGCGTTCATGCTCGCATGGGGCGCCTGGGGGCCCATGGCGGTCAGCAGCCACAGGGTGTCGACCCCCTCGAAGGCCGCGTCGAGCGTGGCAGGCTGGTCGAGGTCGCCGACGGCCACTTCGACGCCCTCGGGGGCCTTGGCCGCGTCGCGCACCAGGACGCGCACGTCGCTCAGGTCGCCCAGCGACTTCAGCACGGCCCCGGAGACGGTGCCGGTGGCACCGGTGATCAGGATGGTCATCGCAATGTCCCCTCTTCTGCAGAGATCAACTCGTCGATCAGGTCGAAGAACTTCTGGATGCCGGGCAGGTTCGCGCCCTTGGCACGGGAGGCGGCGAAGTCGTCGCCCGAGCGCCAGTCGACGATGTCCAGCCACTCGTCGTCGGACAGGCGGACCAGCCGGGCGCCGAGGAAGCCGGCGCGGTCGGCCGCGAAGTCGGCGAGCATGCCCGGACGAGCCGCCAGCAACTGGCCGGCGCGTTCCGGGGACACTCTGAATCTGGTGAGTTCCACCGTCGTGGTCATGGCATGACGATATAGTAAGAATCAGTGACAGTCAAAATCAGTGACTAATTGGAGGGCCGCACGTGCGCAGGAGTCATCGCAAGCAGGACGAACCAGATCTCGGCGTCCTGGCGGGGCGCACGCTCTTCGCCCTGCAGCGCGACCTGTTCGCCAAGCTGGCCGAGCAGGGCCATCCGGGGCTGCGGCCGCGGCACGGCGCCGTGCTGGCCTACCTGGACGAGGAGGGCAGCAGGGCGACCGACCTGGCCGCGCAGTCGGGGCAGCACAAGCAGGTGATCGGCACGCTGGTGGACGAGCTGGTCGCGCTCGGCTACGTGGAGCGGCAGCCCGACCCGGCCGACCGGCGGGCCAAGCTGATCGTGCCGACGGACAAGGCGCTGGACCACATGGTGAAGTCGGACGCGATCATCGCCGAGATGGAGGCCGCGCACGCACGGGCCGTGGGCGAGCAGGCGTACGCGGAGTTCAAGAGGGTCTTCAAGCTGGTCGCCGAGCGGCAGACGCTCGCGGCGGAGTGACGGCCGCTCAGGTCAGGCGCAACGACATGACGAGGTAGCGGAAGGCGGGCTGGGCATCGCCCGGCACGTCCTGGATGAGGGCGGGCCTGGTCGGCGACTCCATGTTGATCCTGGCCAGCTCGCCCTCGATGCCGGTCAGGCCGTCGAGCAGGAACTGCGACTGGAAGGCGATCTGGATGTCGTCGCCGCGCAGCTCACAGGGGACCACCTCGGTGCCGCGCCCGATGTCGCCGCCGCCCGCCTGGATCAGCACCTGGCCCTGCGTGAACGACAGCCGGATCGCGGTGTTGCGCTCGGCGACCAGGGCCACCCGCTTGATCGCGTTGACGAACGCAGTCACCGCGACGTCGGCCCTGATCGACCAGTCGGAGGTCAGCCTGGCCCGGTAGTCGATGAACTGCTCGTCGAGCAGGCGCACGGTGGTGCTGCGGCCGACGCTCTCGAACCCGGCCACGCCGTCGCCCATCGCGACCGACACCTCGCCGCCGCGCAGCGACTTGGCCACCTCGACCAGCACCTTCGCCGGCACCATGGCCGAGACGGCGACGTCGGGCGCGGCCGGACGCCAGGTGAAGTCGCGGGCGGCGATGCGGTAGCGGTCGGTGGAGGCCATCGCCACGGACTCGCCCTCGATGTCGACCCGGATGCCGGTGAGCATCGGCAGCGTGTCGTCGCGGCTGGCGGCGGGCGCGACCTGGTTCACCGCGGAGGCGAACACGCCGCCGCCGATCGCGCCGATGCTCGGGGGCATCGTCGGCAGGGCCGGGAAGTCCTCGACCGGCATCGTGATCAGCCCGAACTCGGCGCTTCCGCAGGTCAGCACGGCCTCGGCGCCTTCGGTGACGATCTCGACGTCTTCGGCCGGCAGGCTGCGGCTGATCTCGGCGAGCAGCCGGCCGGGGATGAGCACGCTTCCGGACTCGACGATGTCGGCGTCGACCAGGGCGCGCGCGGAGACGTCGTAGTCGAAGGCGGACAGGCTCAGCTCGTCGCCGGCCTCCAGCAGCAACCCGGAGAGTACGGGCACCACCGGGCGGCTGGGCAGGACTCTGGCGGCCCATGCCACCGCATCTGCCAGTACATCGCGGTTAACCCGGATCTTCACGAGGATCCACCCTTTCGTCGCGCCGTGCCTCTATGAAAATAGCCGCTCCCACCGACAACTCCGGCTGTGTCCGGGCACGGTTGGGCGCCCTGTGCACAATGGGCCTGGTGGGACCGGAAGGGCGTCAGGCGCGGCTGTTCAGGTAGGCAAGCACGGCGAGGACGCGGCGGTTGTCGTCGTCGGAGGGGGCCAGGCCGAGTTTGGTGAAGATGCCGGCCGTGTGCTTGGCGACGGCGCTCTCGCTGAGGAAGAGCCGCTGGGAGATCGCGGCGTTGGAGCGGCCCTCCGCCATGGCCTCCAGCACCTCGCGCTCGCGGGGCGTGAGCGCGGCCAGGGGCTCGTTCCTGGCGTTGCTGGCCAGCAGCTTGGCGATCACTTCGGGGTCCATCGCGGTGCCGCCTTCGGCCACCCTGCGCACGGCGTCGACGAACTGCTCCGCGTTGAACACCCGGTCCTTCAGCAGGTAGCCGATGCCGCCCGAGCCGTCGGCCAGCAGCTCGCGGGCGTAGAGCTGCTCGACGTGCTGCGACAACACCAGAACGGGCAGCCCTGGAATCTGCGCGCGGGCGGCCAGCGCGGCCTGCAGGCCCTCGTCGGTGAACGTGGGCGGCAGCCGTACGTCGACCACCGAGACGTCGGGACGCAGCTCCAGCAGGCCCTTCAGCAGCTCCGGCCCGCTCTCGACGGCGGCGACGACCGTGAAGCCGTGCGCCTGCAGCAGGTGGACCAGGCCGTCTCTGAGCAGGTAGAGGTCTTCGGCGACGAGCACCCGCTTCATCAGCAGGACCCCAGACCGCCGACGCGGCCGAGTACGAGGCTTCTGTTGTGGACGAGCCGGATGCGCATGGCCGCAATGTACATGAGCGTGCCGAGGGCGATGTTGGCCACGATCACCGGCCACTGCAGGGGCTCGGGCAGGTAGAGGGCCAGGAACCAGCTCCGCTCGTCGATGTGGAACGCCTTGAAGACGGCTGTGACGAGGCCCTGGGGGAAGATCGGGCACCAGGCCGTGCCGTACAGGACGGCGATCGTTGCGGCCTTCCTGGGAGGCAGCTTCGCCTGGTCGGCCTGCTCGGGCAGGACGTGCGGGATGTCCAGGGTGACGGTGGTGGGGCCGCCCGGCGGGCTGTGCAGGGCCAGCACGCCGTCGAAGGCGGCCAGGCGGCGTTCGATGCCGGTCAGGCCGCTGCCCTTGGCCGGGACGGCGCCGCCCATGCCGTCGTCGCTGACGGTGACGCGCAGGGCCGCGCCGTTGACGCTGATGTCGATGGCCACCGACTCGGCGCCGCTGTGCCGGGCCGCGTTGGCGAGCAGTTCGCTGATCGCGAAGTAGGCCGCCGCCTCCACCGGGGGTTCCAGGCGGTGGGGCAGCTCGACGTCCACCTTGACGCGCAGCGGGCTGTCCATGGCCAGGGCGCGTACGGCGTCGGCGAGGCCGCGTTCGGCCAGCACCGGCGGGTGGATGCCGCGGATGACGGTACGCAGCTCGGTCAGGGTCTCGGCGGAGGCGTCCCTGGTCTTGGCCAGCAGGGCCTTGGCGGCGGCCGGGTTGTCGTCGATGAGCTGCTCGACCGCGCCCAGCGTCATGCCGATGGCCACCAGGCGGGCCTGGGTGCCGTCGTGCAGGTCGCGTTCGATCCTGCGCATCTCGGCGGCCTGGGAGTCGGCGGCGAGGTTGCGCACCTGCCGCAGATGGGTGATCTGGACGGCCAGGCGGCTGGCGGAGGTGGCGCCGAGCAGCAGGCGGACGGTGAGGGCGTACAGACGCAGGCCGCGCGCCGGGAGCAGGACGAACAGCGGCAGGAGGCCGATCTTGACGATCGGGTCCAGCGTCAGCCAGAGCGTGTCGCGCCAGGTCGCCGGGTCGGTGAGCAGCCACTTGAACCGGTCGTTCCAGGCCGGCATGCGCGGCGACTTGTACAGCGTGCGGTCGACGCGGTAGAGGCCGTCAGCCATGGGGACCGGCGGCGGCGGCTCGGGCAGGTAGGGCGCCTCGATCTCGACGCCGGTCCAGGCGCGCAGGAGGCGCCGGTGCTGCTCGGCCGCCCGCCTGACCAGCCTGGCCTGCCACGGGAAGAAGAAGACCATCCCCAGGGCGAACGACAGCATGATCATGGCGCCGGCCAAGGGGATCAGCGCCACCTCGACCAGCAGCAGCGCGAACAAGACCGCGACCTGCCCGAACCGTTGAAGCATGCCCCCAGTCTGCGCCACCGTCGCCGCCGGGGACATTGCACCTAGATACACCCTTGCTCGGCATCTACCGAGATTCCCCGAAAAACCCGCAGCTCCTAGCGTCGATGCCATGAAGGTGATCGAAGTGCGGAACCTGCGCAAGCAGTATCCGAACCACCTCGCGGTGGACGACGTGTCTTTCGAGGTGGCCGAGGGCGAGATCTTCGGCATCCTCGGCCCCAACGGCGCCGGCAAGACCACGACCGTGGAGTGCGTGGCGGGCATGCGCCCGGCGGACGGCGGCACCGTACGCGTGGCGGCCCTGGACCCGCGGCGCGACCGGGACGAGCTGCGCCAGGTGCTCGGCATGCAGCTGCAGAGCGCCGCGCTGCCGGAGAAGATCAAGGTGTGGGAGGCCCTGGACCTGTACGCCTCCTTCTACCCCGACCCGGCCGACTGGCGGGAACTGCTCGAACACGTCGGTCTGGCGCACAAGCGGGACGCCGCCTTCAAGAGCCTCTCCGGCGGCCAGCGGCAGCGGCTGTCGGTCGCGCTGGCGCTGGTGGGCCGGCCGCGGGTGGCGATCCTCGACGAGCTGACCACCGGCCTCGACCCGCAGGCCCGCAGGGACACCTGGGAGCTGATCGAGCAGGTGCGCGACTCGGGCGTGACGATCGTGCTGGTCACCCACTTCATGGAGGAGGCCGAGCGGCTCTGCGACCGGCTCGCGCTCATCGACGCGGGCAAGGTGGTGGCCACCGACACGCCCGCGGGGCTGATCGCCCAGGTGGGGGCCGAGCAGCACGTGCGGTTCCGCCCCTCCGGCCCGCTGGACGACGCCGTGCTGCTGGCGCTGCCCGAGGTGCGCGAGGTCGTCCGGCACGGCGGTCAGGTCTCGGTGTCCGGCACCGGCAACCTCGCCCACGTGGTCACGCTGGCCCTGGCGCAGCACCAGATCATCCCGGCCGACCTGCGCATCGAGCAGGCGACCCTGGACGACGCGTTCCTCGCGCTCACCGGAAGGAAGATTTCATGAGGAAGATCCTGCTCGTGGAGGCCAAGCTGCACCTGCGCGACTGGCCGTTCATGATCTTCACCATCGGGTTGCCGGTCGGCCTGCTGCTGGTGCTGGGGCTCAGCGTGCCGGACATGACCAAGCCCGACGCCTCCGGGCTGCGGTCGGTGGACGCGCACATGCCGGCCATGATGACCCTGCTCGCGCTGCTGACGCTGGCCTGCAGCGTGCTGCCCACCGTGCTGGCCGGCTACCGGGAGCAGGGCGTGCTCAGGCGCATGTCCACCACGCCGGTGCATCCAGGACGGCTGCTGACCGTCCAGCTCCTGGTCAACCTGACCGTCGGGGCCGTGTCCACGGTCGTGCTGATCGTGGCCGGGATGGCGGCGTTCGGCACGTCGGCGCCCAGGCAGTGGCTCGGGTTCGTGCTGGTCTTCCTGCTCGGCACCGCCGCGCTGATGGCCATCGGCCTGGTGATCGCGGCGCTGGCGCCCAACGGGAAGGCGGCCTCGGGGATCGGGTCGGCGGTGATGTTCCCGCTCATGTTCGTCGGCGGCATGTGGCTGCCGCGCGAGATGATGCCGGACGCCCTGCGCAAGGTCAGCGACTTCTCCGTGGCCGGGCCGTTCGCCCAGGCGCTCAAGGACACCTGGGCGGGGCAGAGCCCCCAGCTCCTGCACCTGGTGGTGATGGCCGCGGGGCTGGCGGTGTTCGGGGGCCTGGCCGTGCGGCTGTTCCGGTGGGAGTAGGGACGTCAGCGGCGGGCCCAGACCGGGCGGGCGCCGGTGACGTTGGTCATCAGGGAGTAGAGCGAAGAGGAGGAGGCGATGAACAGCCGATTCCTCTTCAGCCCGCCGAACACCAGGTTCGCCGTGAACTCCGGCAGCCTGAGCCGGCCGATCAGGGTGCCGTCGGGGTCGTGGCAGAGCAGCGCCTTGCCGGCCGCGGCCCAGACGCGGCCGGTGTCGTCGAGGCGCATGCCGTCGAAGTTGTCGGCCTGGGTGCCCTCGGCGAAGACCCGGCCGCCCGACAGCGTGCCGTCCTCGCGCACCTCGAAGACGCGCAGGTGCCTGGCCCTGGTGTCGGCGACGTACAGGAGCTTCTCGTCGAGGGAGAAGGCCAGGCCGTTGGGGCGGACGAAGTCGTCGGCCACCACCCGCACCTCGCCGGTCACCGGGTCGGCGCGGTAGACGTGGCAGCCGTCGATCTCCTGCTCGGCCACGACGCCCTCGTAGTTGCTGGTGATGCCGTACGGGGGGTCGGTGAACCAGACCGAGCCGTCGGAGCGCACGACCGCGTCGTTGGGGCTGTTGAGGCGCTTGCCCTGCCAGCGGTCGGCGATGACGGTGATCGAGCCGTCGGGTTCGGTGCGGGTGACGCGGCGGTTGCCCTGCTCGCACGAGATCAACCGGCCCTCGCGGTCGAGGGTGTTGCCGTTGGTGTAGCCGGACGGCTGCCGGAACGGGCCGACGGCGCCGGTCATCTCGTCCCAGCGCAGCATGCGCTCGTTGGGGATGTCGCTCCAGACCAGGAAGCGGCCGGCCGGGAAGTAGACCGGGCCCTCGGCCCAGCGGGTGCCGGTGTGGAGGCGTTCGATCCGGTCGTCGCCGCCGATCGTGGCGAAACGCTCGTCCAGAACCTCGAACTCGGTGGGGATCGTGTCCATGGCGGCCACCATACGGCATTCGACCATTGCCACATTTCACCAGATAGCATTCGGTCATGGATGAGATCGACAGGACACTGATCGGGCTGCTGCTGGAAGACGCCACGCAGTCGTACGCCGCGCTCGGCAAGGCGGTGGGGCTGTCCAGCGGGGCCGCGCACGAACGCGTACGCAAGCTGCGCGAGCGCGGCGTGATCAGGCGCACCACGATCGAGGTGGACCAGGACGCCCTCGGCCGCACGGTGACCGCCTACGTGCTGGTGGACGGCGCGAGCTGGATGGGCGACAGCGCCGGCCTGCTGGCGCGGATCCCCGCCGTCGAGGAGGCCCACGTCATCGCCGGGCCCGCGTCGCTGCTGCTCAAGGTGCGCACGTCCAGCACCAAGGAGCTCCAGGACGTCCTGCGCCAGATCTTCGAGGTGGACGGCGTGACCGGCACCCAGACCGTCGTCGTGCTGGAGACGTTCTTCGAACGAACCCTCAAGTAAGCTTCAGGTATGGTCGCCTGGAACAGCAGAGAACTGACGGTCGGACAGCTCGCCGAGCGCAGCGGCGTGGCCGTCTCCGCGCTGCACTTCTACGAGGCCAAGGGGCTCATCGCCAGCCGCCGCACGGCCGGCAACCAGCGCCGCTACCACCGCGACACGCTGCGCAGGGTCGCCTTCATCCGGCTCTCCCAACGCCTCGGCATCCCTCTCGCGACCATCAAGGACGCGCTCTCCGAGCTGCCCGACGGGCGCACCCCCAACCGGGAGGACTGGGCCAGGCTGTCGGCCGCCTGGCGCGGCGAGCTCGACGACCGCATCGAACAGCTTCAGCGGCTGCGCGACGACCTGACCGACTGCATCGGCTGCGGCTGCCTGTCGCTCGACCGGTGCCCGGTGGCCAACCCCCGCGACCGGCTCGGCGAGGAGGGACCGGGCGCCCGTCGCATGGACACCCGGCTGTCCCCGCCCAAGGTCTGCTGCGTCACGCCTTCGGCTGCGCAACCGGCGGAACGATGAGCGTCGGCCGGTGGGCGTGGTGCAGCACATGGTTGGACACGCTGCCGAGCAGCACCGACCTGACCCCCGCCAGGCCACGCGAACCGGTCACGATGAGCGAGGCGTCCAGCTCGTCGGCCACGTCGACGATCGTCTTCCAGATCGACTCGTTGTCGGCGACCGCGCGGTAGCTCACCTCGGGCAGCCCGGCGGCGGCGGCCAGCTCGGCGCCTTCCTTGGCGTAGTACTCGGCCTGGGCCTGCCCCTCGGTCTCGGTCTCGGGGGAGATCGCCCCCGCCGCCAGCGGGTGCTTCCTGAGCTGCACGAGCAGCGGCTCCCACACGGTGACGACGACGGTCGGCTGGGCGGCCAGGTGCTTGGCGGCGAACTCGATGGCGCTGCGCGAGTCGGCCGAGCCGTCGTAGGCGATCAGGATGGTCATGGCGTTCTCCCCTTTGCTTCAGTCATCGGGTAAAGCGCCCCGATGATCGATCGCCATCCCTTCCGCGCTGTCTGGTTTGTCACACCTTGACCGGGCTTTCACGCCTTAGTGCTGGGCCATGTCCACGAAACGGCTGTAGTGCCCCTGGAAGGCCACGGTCACCGTGGCGGTGGGACCGTTACGGTGCTTGGCCACGATCAGGTCGGCCTCACCGGCCCGGGGGGACTCCCGCTCGTAGGCGTCCTCGCGATGCAACAGGATGACCATGTCGGCGTCCTGTTCGATGCTGTTGTGCACCGCGATGCCGTTGGCGACGAAGTTGTGGGTGCCGAGGACCGTGGCGTCGAACACCGGCTGGTCGCCCAGGCTCTCGATCGATGCGACCTCGTCCCAGAACACGTCGTTCGTCGCCAGCATCTCCATGTCGGCGTCGTCGAGGATCGAAGCCACCTTGCCCAGACGTTCCCGGCTCGGCGCGTGCTTCCACAACGTGCTGCCGCAGAACTGGGTGCCGAGCCGGGCGGAGAACTCCCGGTGAGTCATGCCGCGCTCCGACAGCACGCCGCGCACGCGGTCCCAGATCTCGCGGGGAACCGTGTCCAGATTGGTGTTGCCCTTGATCTCCCGCAGCCGGCCCGCGGACGCGTCCGCCTGCGCCGACCGCTCGCCGTGCACGCCCACCTCGTCCAGGAACCGCAGCTGGTTCTCGGCACCGTAGACGACCAACTGGTATCCGGGCCTGTGGCCGTCCTTCCGGACCTCCTTCACGCGGGTCATCACGTTGAACCGGAGGAGCAGCCGAGCCACGTCGTCGACCAGCCTGCGGCTCGTCGAGGCGTAGTAGATCCTCGACTGACCGCTCTTCGCGTCCCACCACACACAGCCATCGGTGGCCCACAGGTGCCGCAGGAACAGCGCGATCTGCTTCTTGGGCAGGGAGAAGACTCCATCAGGGACGAACTTCTCATGGCTCCGCAACCCGAAGAGCCCCAAGCCGTCCAGCCAGGCGGCGACGGGGTTGCGCCTGCCGTGAGTCAGCCGGTCGGGAGCCGGCAACCTCAAGGTGGTGACCCGTGCGGCAGCGTACTCATCGCGGACGGCACTGATCCCGAAGTGCTCGGCCGCCCGCGTCACCGCCGTCAGGCAGGCCTCGTCCGTGCTCGCGTAGCGGATCGGCTGACGCTTGACGAAGGAGCCGTCGCCGATCATGTGCGCGAGCAGCACGATCTCCGCCTCCGGCCACTCCTGGAGACCCTGCGGGGCCGGAACGTGGCGTGGGACCGCCAGCCGGGACCCGGTGGTCAGCTCACCCAGCGGCCGCCAGCCGTCGTAGGTCAGGAAGGGGTGGTTCGCGGTGGCCTCGATCTCACGTCCGGAGCGCAGACGCAGGCGGAAGACCTCCTTGACCCCGCTCGGGAAGGCGTGTGTCATCGTGCGCGGCACGAGCCGCAGCCGTTCGTCGAGCGACCACACCGGGATGTCGCGCGCGCCGCTCTCCAGCAGTTCGCCGATCGACACCTCGGCGCCGGTGTCGGCGCGCATGATGCGGGTGGCGGCGGTCAGGCAGCCCGACTCGCGAAGGTCGCTGACCGCTGGGCGCTTGTCCGTGCGCTGCTCGGGGCCTCGGTTGAGCTGGGAGATCGCGATGACCGGCACCTCCAGCTCCTTGGCCAGCAGCTTGATCGCACGGGAGATCTCCGAGACCTCGTTCTGGCGGCTCTCGGTCTTCTTCGGCGAGCTCATGAGCTGGAGGTAGTCGATGACCACGAACCGCAGGTCGTTGCGCTGTTTGAGGCGCCGGCACTTGGCCCGGATCTCCATCATCGACATGTTGGGCGAGTCGTCGATGAACAGCGGCGCCTCGGCCACCTCGCTCATCCTGCGCGCGAGGCGCGTCCAGTCGTCGTCGCCCATCATGCCCGAGCGCATCGCGTGCAGGGCGACCCTGGCCTCGGCGGACAGCAGACGCATGGTGATCTCGTTACGGGACATCTCCAGCGAGAAGATGACGGTGGTCATTCCATGCTTGATCGCCGCAGAACGTGCGAAGTCGAGGCCCAGCGTGCTGTTGTGGGTGGGAATGCAGGCCCGGCCGGCCAGGTACATGTGATCCGCGTTGTCGACCTCGACGCAGCGCACCGGACGGCTGTCGATCTTCCGCACATCGACGATGTAGCGGACCAGAGTCTTGGGATGGGTGGCGTCGACCTGCCTGGCCGCCTTCCTCGGCAGCCGGAAGAGCTTGTCGGAGGTCGTGAAATTGATCATGTAGCAGGTCGAGCTCTCCTCGGACCTGCCTCTGACCGGCTTGGTACGCATGGTCGCCTTGTAGCCGAGGCTCAGCACCAGCTCGTGCACGTCGGCGGCGAGACTCTTGCTGGTGACGGCGAACTGGATCTGCCCCGCGGCGCTGACGTAACCGTCGGAGTCGAGCAGCCCGGCCAGCAGGGCTCGTCGCTGCCCCTCGGAGGCCCGCAGGTAGCTCGCGGGGATGTGCTTGTCACCGAGAACGCCCAGAGTACGAAGGATGCCCTGGACGGTGCCGTGTTCGAAATGGCAGGCCTGACACCGCCGCAGCCCGCTTGAACGGCCGCCGCAGTCGGGACACGTGGGCGCGGCCACCGGCTCGGAGAGCGAACGGGCCCTCGCTCCGCAGCTCCTGCCACAGGTGCGGACCTGCGAGGTCTTGGGCACGAACCCGGCGCCGCACACCACGCATGTCCGCCGGGACGGCGGCGGCTCCGGAAGGGTCAGCTGGTAGGAGATCGAGGATCCCACGCGGGTGACCCGGACGCCCTCGGCTTCGATGTTCTCGATGATCTCCGGGTCGATGGTCGAGAACCGCGCGGCCGCGCTGTGGCCGTCGCCCAGCCACACGCCGAGCACGTACGGGGACAGCGGAAGCTCCCGCTCCTCCAGCGCGAACGGCGCGGCCACCGCCACCGCGTGGTTGGGGCGCCGGTCGGCGGTCGCGCAGCGGAGGGTGGCGGCGATCTCCTCCGTCGTCACGACCTGCTGGTGCTCCGCGGTGGTGGCGGCGTTCTTCGGCGTGGTGATCCGCGTGTGCAGAGCGCTGTAGAGCTCGCCCGCCCGATAGGCGGGGGCATGCCAGGAGTAGCTCCTGATCGGGCCGCCCACAGCGGTGAGAACCTTCTCCATGGGGCCCACTTGACGCTGGACGGTGTGGAGGACATTGCGGAACTCCTCCCCCACGGTCTCAAGGGCCTCGCGATGCGTCACCAGCCTGTCCGGATGTGCGGACGCCGCGTCGCGGGCCTCTTCGACCCGCCGGACCGCCTCCGCCGTCCAGTGGAAGGACGGCAGCGTGCCGGCCGCCTTCCTGGCCGCGCGCGTGGACGTACGCCACTGGTGCTGGGCGTCCGCGACGATCACCGTGCCGTCGCTGAACTCCACCTCGTAACACGGCCTGCCGTGCATCACGTCGGTCGCCGCGACCACTCTGGTCGGCCTGCCGTCGGCTCCGATCAGCTCGTCGCCGACCTCGACCTCGCCCATCGTCGTCCAGCCGGTCGGCGTGGGCAGCGGGGTGTCCAGGGCCAGCGCCTTGCCGATGGCCGGGCGGGCCGCCACGACGATCATCTGGCCTGGGTGGAGGCCGTTGGTGAGCTGGTCGAGGTCCTGGAAGCCGGTCGGGACGCCGACCATCTGGCCGCCGCGGCTGCCGATGGCCTCCAGCTCGTCGAGGGCGCCCGGCATGATGTCGGCCAGCGGCGCGTAGTCCTCCGACGTGCGGCGCTCGGTGACCTTGTAGATCTCCGCCTGGGCGCGGTCGACGAGGTCGTCGACCTCCTCGTTCTGGCCGCCGTAGCCGAAGGAGACGATGCGGGTGCCGGCCTCGATGAGGCGGCGCAGGATCGCCTGCTCGCGCACGATCTTGGCGTAGTAGCCGGCGTTGGCGGCCGTGGGGACGACCGCCGTGAGCGTGTGCAGGTAGGCTGCGCCGCCCACCCGGGCCATCTCGCCGCGTTTCTGCAGCTCGTCGAAGACGGTGACGGCGTCGGCGGGCTCGCCGCGGCCGTAGAGGTCGGTGATGACGTCGTAGACCATCTGGTGGGCGGGCCGGTAGAAGTCGTCGGACCGCAGGATCTCGACGACGTCGGCGATGGCGTCCTTCGACAGCAGCATGCCGCCGAGCACCGACTGCTCGGCCTCGATGTTGTGCGGCGGGGTGCGCTCGAAACCGGGGCCTCCGCCGCCCTCTTCGTCAATGCTCACCGCGCCCCCTCGAACAACCTCGCAGGCGGTCGCACCACCCCCACTTGTAGCCGACCGGTGTGACAGTTTCGCTCGTTCGGCGCGTGAGGGCAACGCGGCCTGTGGACAACGCTGTGGGTGAGCTGTGCACTATCGCGCCCAGGGTGTGAAAGCTCTGTGGACGAGCCTGGGGATAACTCTTTCGGATATGCACCGATCATCGTCTGACCTGGGCAAACAGTGTCCACCGACTGTGGAGGAAAGAAAGTTGGCCCGACACGCCGTGTAATGGCCATAATAGACAAATGCCCATTACACCCCGGGACCGGGAGATTCTGCGGCTCGCGCTGCCCGCGTTCGGCGCGCTGGTCGCCGAGCCGCTCTTCCTGCTCGCCGACTACGCCATCGTCGGCCACGGCCTCGGCACCACGGCGGTGGGCGCGCTGGGCGTGGCGGGGGCCGTCCTGGCGACGCTGGTGAACCTCTGCGTCTTCCTGGCGTACGGCACGACGGCGTCCGTGGCGCGGCAGAGCGGCGCCGGCAACCACGGGCGGGCCATGCGCAACGGCGTGGACGGCATCTGGCTCGCCCTGGCCATCGGCGTCGCGCTCATCGCCCTGGGCTGGCCGCTCGCACCGGCCATGGTGGACCTGTTCGGCGCCGGTCCCGACCAGGCCGCGCTGGCCGTGACGTACCTGCGGATCAGCCTGCTCGGCGCGCCCGGCATGCTGGTCGTGCTGGCCGGCACCGGGGTGCTGCGCGGCCTTCAGGACACCGTCACGCCGCTGGTGGTGGCCGTGGGCTCGTTCGCGCTGAACGCGGCGCTGAACGCCTGGTTCGTGCTCGGGCTGCATTGGGGCATCGCCGGGTCCGCCTGGGGCACCACGCTGGCCCAGACGCTGGGCGCGGCCGTCTACCTGGTCGTGGTGGTCCGGGGCGCGCGACGGCTCGGCACGCCGCTCATGCCCGACCTGGCGGGCGTCCGGCAGGCCGGTACGGCCGGTTTCGCCCTGCTCATCCGTACGGTGTGCCTGCGGATCGTGCTCATCGTGGGCACGGTGGTCGCCACCAGGATGGGCCAGGCCGAACTGGCCGCGTACGCCATCGCCGGCCAGGTGTGGAACCTGATGGCCTTCGCCCTGGACGCGATCGCGATCGCCGGCCAGGCCATCACCGGACGCTCGCTGGGCGCCGGTGACACGGTCGCCACCAGGGCCGCGACCAGGCGGATGATGCAGTGGGGCCTGTGGTCGGGCCTGGCGCTCGGCGTGGTGGTCGTGGCGGCCAGGCCGCTGCTGCCCGGCCTGTTCGGCGCCGACCCGGCCGTGACCGGCGAGCTGCTGGCCGTGTTGTGGCCGGTCGCGCTGTTCCAACCGATCTGCGGGGTGGTGTTCGTGCTCGACGGCGTGCTCATCGGCGCGGGCGACCAGCGCTACCTGGCCTGGGCCGGGGTGTGGACGACGCTGGCGTACCTGCCGGCGGCGTTCCTGGCCGCCGGGTTCGGCGTGGTCGCGCTCTGGTGCGCGCTCGGGGTGTGGATGATCGCCCGGTTGATCACCCTCGGGCGGCGCGCGGCCGGCACGGCCTGGCTGGTGACCGGCGCGTAGCCGATCCGACCAGCCGCGTCACCCCTTCGAACGCCCGGACGCCGGGCCACCGTAATCGTCCTGTGCTTGCCGTTGTCCAAGTGGTGAGACAGAGTGGGCGAGTTCCCTGAGCGGGGTGTTCCGTGTCCACGATTCTTCGACGACTGCCACCGTCAGAGGCGACCGGGTTACGCACCGGCGCCCGGCACAGCCTGTCCGAGGTCTACCGCCCGGCCGACCTCGTCGTTCTCGGTCTCGGTGTGATCATCGGCGCCGGCATCTTCAGCATCGCCGGCGAGCAGGCCCACACCATGGCCGGTCCCGGCGTGATCCTCTCGTTCATGATCGCCGGTATCGCCTGCCTGCTCGCCTGCCTGTGCTACGCCGAGCTGTCGTCCACGATGCCGACGTCGGGCAGCGCCTACACCTTCACGTACGTCATCTTCGGCGAGGTCTGGGCCTGGATCATCGGCTGGGCGCTGATCCTGGAGCTGCAGTTCGCCGCCGCGGTGGTGGCCAGGGCGTGGGCGTCCATCGCGGTCAAGGCGGTCGCCGACTTCGGCGTACGGGTGCCGCAAGGCGTGGACGACGTGCTCGTCCTGGTCATCCTGGTGCTGCTGACGGGCATCGTGGCCCTCGGCGCGCGGGTGGGGCTCCGGGCACTGTGGATCATGGTGTCGGCCAAGCTGCTGGCCATCGGGGCGGTCATCGTCGTGGGCCTGACCCACATCGACGTGGCCAATTACGGCGACTTCTACGTCGAGCCCAAGGCCCTGCCCGTCCGCCCGCAGACCGTCATCGAGCTCTTCGCCGGGCACGGCATGGCCTTCGGCTGGTTCGGGGTCTTCGCCGCGGCCTCGGCGATCGCGTTCGCCTACATCGGCTTCGACATCGTCGCGACCTCGGCCGAGGAGAGCGTCAACGCGCCGAAGTCCGTGCCCAAGGGCATGATCCGCAGCCTGGTGATCGCCACGGTCATCTATCTGGCGGTCGCGCTGGTCATGGTGGGCATGGTGTCGTACACGAAGATCAGCGGGGACGCGCCGCTGTCCACCGCGTTCCGGGCCGTGGGCGTGGACTGGATGGTGCACGTCATCGACGCGGGGGCGGTGCTCGGGCTGACCACCGTGATCCTGGTGCTGATCGTGGGTCAGACGCGGGTGCTGTTCTCGATGGCCCGCGACGGGCTGATCCCGCGCGGCCTGGCCACGGTCAGCCGCAGGTACCACACGCCGTCGCGGGTGACGCTGGTGATCGGGTTCATCGCGATCGTGCTGGCCGAGTTCGTCCCGGTGCTCACCATGCAGGAACTGGTCGTCATCGGGACGTTGTTCGCGTTCCTGTTCGTGGCGGCGGGCGTGATCGTGATGCGGCGGCGCATGCCGCACCTGGAACGCGGCTTCCGCGTGCCGCTCTCGCCGCTGCTGCCCGCGCTCTCGCTGGTCGCCACGCTGTGGCTGATGCTCAACCTGCGCCTGCTCACCTGGGCGTGGTTCGTCCTGTGGATGGCCTTCGGCCTGCTGGTCTACCTTCTGTACGGCCGCCGCAACAGCCTGCTGGCCACCCCGCGGGAGGCCCCGGCCGAACCCGGCCGGGGCCGTCACCGCCGCTAGAGGCGTCCGGATTCGAGCACGCTGCGCAGGAACTCCCTGGTCCGCGGCTGCTCCGGTGCGGCGAAGATCTTCTCCGGCGGGCCCTTCTCCACCAGCACCCCGTCGTCGAGGAAGCACACGGTGTCGGAGATGTCGCGGCAGAAGCTCATCTCGTGGGTCGTGAGGATCATCGTCATGCCCGTCTCCTTGAGCTCCTTGATGATCCCCAGCACCTCCACCACCAGCTGGGGGTCGAGCGCCGAAGTGACCTCGTCCAGCAGCATGAGCCTCGGCTGCATGGCCATCGCCCGGATGACCGCCACCCGCTGCTGCTGCCCGCCCGAGAGCTGGTCGGGGTACGCGCCAGCCTTGGCCGCCAGCCCGAACCTGGCCAGCAGCTCGTGCGCCTGCTCCTCGGCCTGTTCCTTGGACGTCCTGAGCACCCGCCGCGGCGCGAGCGTGATGTTGTCCAGCACGCTCATGTGCGGGAACAGGTTGAACGCCTGGAAGACGATGCCGAGCCTCTTGCGCACGTCGTCGACGTCCACGCGGGGGTCGGTGATCTCCTGGCCGTCGAGGTGGATGGCGCCGTCGTCCACGGTCTCCAGCAGGTTCACGCAGCGCAGGAGGGTGGACTTGCCGGACCCGGACGCGCCGATCAGGCTGACGACCTCGTGCGGCTGCACCTCAAGGTCGATCCCGCGCAGCACGCTGTGGCCGTGGAAGTTCTTCCACACCCCTTCGATGGTCAGCAGGCTCATGCGCCACGCCTCCTGCGCGTACGGGCGGCCAGGTGGTCGGTGAACCTGGCCATCGGGATCGTGAGCAGGATGAACACCAGCGAGGCGACCAGGTAGGGGGTGTAGTTGAACTTGCTGGTGGCGATGATCTGGGCCTGCCTGAGCGCCTCCAGCGGCCCGATGGTGGCCACCAGCGCGGTGTCCTTCTGCAGCGAGACGAAGTCGTTGAGCAGCGGCGGCACGACCCGGCGGGTGGCCTGCGGAAGCACCACGAACCGCATGGCCTTGAAGTGGCTCAGGCCCAGCGAGCGGGCGGCGGCGATCTGGCTCGGATGCACCGACTCGATGCCGGAGCGGAACACCTCGGCCACGTACGCGCCGTACGACAGCGTCAGCGCGATCACGCCCAGCGTCGCCAGGTCGGTCGGGATGCCCTGCAACCGCAGCGCGGGCAGCCCGAATCCGACGAGGTAGATGACCAGGATCGTCGGCACGCCGCGGAAGACGTCGGTGTAGAGCGTGGCCAGGGCCCTGATCGGGAAGAACGCGGGCGCGGTGATGCCCCTGGCCAGCGCCACCAGCAGCCCGATGATCAAAATCAGCGGCTCGGCGATCAGGAACATCTTGATGTTGAGCAGGAACCCTTCCAGCACCTTGGGCAGCGCGGCGACGAACCACTCGGGAGAGAAGAACGCCTCCCGCACCCGGGGCCAGCCGGGCGAGTTCGTGACCAGGACGACGACCAGGACGATGAACACGATCGTCGAGGCCGTCGCGATCGAGGCCGAGCGGCGCGCCCGCGACCTGCGGACACGCTCGCGCTCAAGCTGACGTTGCGAGGGGACGTGCTCGCTCACGGGCTTACCGGTCGGGCTCACGACAGTTCGGGCGCGCCCGCCGCCGAGCCCAGCCACTCCTGCTCGATCTTCGTCAGCTCACCCTTCGACTTCAGCGAGTCGACGGCCTTGTCGACGCAGGGCTTGAGCGCGCTGCCCTTCTCCATGACCAGCCCGAACTCCTCCGGCGTGCCGCCGGTCGAGCTGAACTGGCCGACGATCTTGGAGTTCTCCACCTGGGCGGCCGTCACGTAGAACGCGGTGGGCACGTCGACGACGATCGCGTCCACCTGCTTGTTCTTCAGCGCGTTCACGGCGTCGACCTGGTCGTTGTAGACGTTGGGCTCGGCGGACGGCTTGATCACGTCGTTGACGCCGGCCAGCGACGTGGTGCCCACCTGGACGCCGAACTTGGCGTCCTTGAGCTCGGCCACGCTCTTGGCCTCGGCGAACTTGCTGCCCTTGATCGCCACGACGGCCTGCTTGACCGTGTAGTAGCCCTTGCTGAAGTCGACCGCCTTGGCGCGGTCGGGGTTGATCGAGACCTGGTTGACGTCGAAGTCGAACTGCTTGGCGCCGGGCGCGAACGCGGAGTCGAACTTGACCGTGCTCCACTCCACCTCGGTCCGGTCGAAGCCGAGCTCACCGGCCACCGCGAACGCCACCGCGCTCTCGAACCCCTGGCCGTTGCTGGGGTCGTCGTTCTTGAACCACGGCTCGTAGGCCGGCTTGTCCGTGCCGACGGTCAGCTTGCCGCCGTTGACGAGCTTGAGCTGGTCCTTGGCGCAGGCGTCGGCCGCCGCGGAGCCGGTCGGGGCGGAACCGGTCGCCGTGGCGGCCGGTTGGTCGGCAGGGGCACATGCGACGGCCCCTACCGCGAGCACACCGATCGCAAGCAGCATCGTGGAACGGGCCATGGCAGAGCCTCCAGGGGGAAACACACACAAAGAACGCAGGCATTCTACGCGGCCCCCATAGGAATGAAGTGCGCAGGTCACCAGGCCAGCCGGTCCCGCAGGGGAACGCGCCACCGTGGCAGCCGGTCCCCCGGAACGCGAAAAAGCCCCCCTCCTGACGGAGAGGGGCTTGATCAGCGTTCGTCAGCCAGCCACGACGTCGACGTCGACGGACGCCGACACCTCGGGGTGGAGCTTGACGGTGATCTTGTGCGACCCGACGCTCTTGATCGGGTTGCGGATCTCGATGCGACGGCGGTCGAGGATCGGGCCACCGGCCGCCTTGACGGCGTCGGCGATGTCGCCCGTGGTGATCGAGCCGAACAGCCGGCCCGACTCGCCCGCGCGGGTGGACAGCCGCACGCGCAGGGCGCCGAGCTGGCCGGCGACCTCCTTGGCGGTGCCGAGGTCGCGGATCTCGCGAGCGTCGCGAGCCTTCTTGATGGTCTCGATCTGGCGCTCGGCGCCACGCGTCCAGCGCATGGCGTAGCCGCGCGGGATGAGGTAGTTACGGCCGTAGCCGTCCTTGACCTCGACGACGTCGCCAGGGGCGCCGAGGCCGGAGACCTCGTTGGTGAGGATGAGCTTCATGTCGACAGACCTCCTTAGCGCGCGGTGCTCGTGTAAGGCAGCAGAGCCACCTCACGGGCGTTCTTGATCGCGGTCGCCACGTCGCGCTGGTGCTGGGTGCAGTTGCCCGTCACCCGGCGCGCACGGATCTTGCCGCGGTCGGAGATGAACTTCCGCAGCAGCGCCGTGTCCTTGTAGTCGACGTATGAGATCTTGTCGTGGCAGAACAGGCAAACCTTCTTCTTGGGCTTGCGCAGTGCCGGCTTAGCCATCGTGGTGCTCCTCTCAGAGCCCCGCCTTTCGGGCGGGAATGGACTCGGGCTTGTGGACAGGTGTTAGAAAGGCGGTTCGTCGCTGAAGTCGTTGCCGCCGCCGAAGCCGCCGCCCTGGTTGCCGCCACCGCCGCCGCCGAAGCCGCCGCCACCGCCCTGGTAGCCGCCGCCCTGGGGCGGGGCGGGCGAGGCAGAGGCCCACGGGTCGTCGGCGGGACCGCCGCCGAAGCCGCCGCCACCGCCGCCACCCTGGCGGGTGGTGCGGTTGACCTTGGCCGTGGCGTTGCGCAGGGACGGGCCGACCTCGTCGACCTCGACCTCATAGACCGTGCGCTTCTCGCCTTCCTTGGTCTCGTAAGACCGTTGCTTGAGCCGCCCCTGCACGATGACCCGCATGCCGCGCTGGAGGCTCTCGGCGGCGTTCTCCGCCGCCTGCCGCCACACGTTGCAGGTCAGGAAGAGGCTTTCGCCATCCTTCCACTCGTTGGTCTGGCGATCCATGAACCGCGGAGTGGACGCGATGCGGAATCGAGCCACCGCTTGACCCGTCGGGGTGAAGCGCAGCTCCGGGTCGTCGACAAGATTGCCGACGATGGTGATTACGGTGTCGCCTGCTGCCATGGCTAGCGCTCGCCTTCCTGCACGCCTTCGCTTGGGTTACGGCTCAGAGTACGGGTGCTCTCCGACAAAAAGCCGGTGGTCGTCAACAAGAAACCCGCTCGTTGAGCCGCCTCCCGGAGGGACGGCCCGCTTCGCGGCTTTCCTGTGGCTAGTGCACGTCCGGGCGCAGGACCTTGGTGCGCAGAATGCCCTCGTTGAGGTTCATCTGGCGGTCGAGCTCCTTGACCGTCGCGGGCTCCGCGGACAGGTCGATGACGGCGTAGATGCCTTCCGACTTCTTGTCGATGTCGTAGGCGAGACGGCGACGGCCCCAGACGTCGACCTTCTCCACGGTGCCGCCGTCGTTGCGGACCACGGTGAGGAACTGGTCGAGGGACGGCGCGACAGTGCGCTCATCGAGCGAAGGGTCCAGAATGACCATTACTTCGTAACGACGCATGCGGGACTCCAACCTCCTCTGGACTTTTGCGGTCACGACACTCTGCCGTGACAGGAGGACGCTGACGTCAGGCCGCGGCGCCCCATTTCGGCGCCCCGGGGCGATGGGTCACCCATCACAACGCAGCGCTGCCCAGGTTACCAGCCACGAGTAGGTGGGAAGGCCTGTAGGAAACCAAGGGGGTGGCGGCTGTGCCACATGTGCTTCATCCCTCAGAGAGGGAGCGGTTCAGGCTCACGCTCAACACCGACGGACGCTCTCACCCGGTGGAGAACGGCCTGGCGATCGCGACACTGGTGTGCGGGCTCGTGGCGTTCGTCGCCGCGTTCTTCCCCGCCGCCCACGTGATCTCGTCCTGGATCGGCACGCTCGGTTTCGGGACCGGGCTCTACTCGCAGTACATCTCGGTGACCACGCCGCAGCGCTCGGTCAACATCGTCGGCCTGGTGGCCTCGTTCGTGGGGGCCGTGCTCGGCATCGCCCACGGCGGCTTCCTGCCGCATCCTTGACGGGCCTCTCGCCCGGCGTACGGCCCCGGTGACGCCGGGGCCGTCGGGTACATGTGACTCACCTGCCGATGTGCAGGTCGATGCCGAGCAGCACCAGGAACCAGAGGAACACCGCGAGCAGAGCCTCGGCGACGTCCCGGAGGAGACCCGGGGTGATGTAGTCGTAGATCCAGGCGACGTAGATTCCGACGATCACGTAGACCAATAAGATCAGCGCCCGCAGCCGCCAGCGTGTCATGTGCGCTCTCCTCGGGGGTAGGGGGTGCCGGGCGTCTTCCCGGAGGCGGTTCCGCCAAACGGATAAGCTCCTTGACATGGTGCGTATCGGAGCTCACGTCGACCAGGACGATCCCGCCGCTCACGCCGAACGGGTCGGGGCGGAGGTCGTGCAGTTCTTCCTCGGCGACCCGCAGGGCTACGCCAAGCCGGTGCTGCCGGACAAGCCGGTCGAGGGCGTCGACGTCTACATCCACGCCCCCTACCTGATCAACGTCGCCACGACGAACAACCGCATCAGGATCCCCAGCCGCAAGCTGCTCGAACAGCACCTCAAGGCGGCCGCGGGGCTCGGCGCCAAGGGCCTGGTCGTGCACGGCGGCCACGTCAACAAGAGCGACGACCCGCAGGTGGGCTTCGACAACTGGCGCAAGGTGTTCGAGCGCATGGAGTGCCCGATCCCCGTGCTCATCGAGAACACCGCGGGCGGCGGCAACGCCATGGCCCGCAAGCTGGAGCGCATCGCCCGTCTGTGGGATGCGCTCGACGGCTTCGACGTGGGCTTCTGCCTCGACACCTGTCACGCGCACGCGGGCGGCGAGGAGCTGGTCGACCTGGTCGAGCGGGTCAAGGCGATCACCGGCCGGATCGACCTCGTCCACTGCAACGACTCGCGCGACGACTTCGACTCCGGCGCCGACCGGCACGCGAACCTGGGTCAGGGGAAGATCGACCCGGAGCTGATCCTGGCGGTCTGCCGCGCGGCGGGCGCCCCGGTCGTGGTGGAGACGCCGGGCGAGGGCCAGGCCGACGACATCGCGTTCCTGCGCAAGAACCTCTGAACGTCTCCGGACCGAAAGCACACAGCCTGTGGATAACTTCCCTGGATTACCGAGGCGAAGAAACGGGTAGAGACTTCAGCCCGCCCAGGCGCCCGTGAGGAAGCGGGCCGCGTTCAGGTACATGAGCGGCCCGCAGATCATCGCGTACAGCACGATCACCCACGGCTTCCTGGTCGCGACCTTGGCGACCAGGACCCACAGCGGGAACCACAGCAGCAGCGAGCGCGGGATCGACAGGTAGTACGCCGAGGTCATCAGCGCCGCCGCCTGCAACCCGCAGTAGACGGCCTCGCTCCACCTGCGCAGCGCCAGCAGCCACACCAGCACGCCCACCGCCAGCACGGCCCCGGCGATCTCCATGCGGAAGGCCACCGCGAAGTCGTCGGTGCCCATGGCCGAGTTCCACGTCGTGCGCCACGCCTCCCAGGGCCAGACGAAGTCGCGTCCCCAGCCGGCCTCCTGCGCGTGCTTCCACGCCAGCCAGTCGCCCGACCGCCGGTAGTGGTATAAGGAGTACGCCGCCAGCGGCAGGAACGGCACCGCCAGCCAGCCGGCCCGCCGCCACGACTCCCTGCTCCTGACGAACTCCACCGCCAGCGCGACCGCCAGGAACAGGCCGGTGATCCGCACGCACGACGCCCCCGCCGCCAGCAGGACGGCCTGCGGCCAGCGGCCGAGCCGGGCGGCCAGCCACGCGGGGATCGCTAAGGCCAGGAACAGCGACTCGCTGTAGCCCGCCGCCAGGAACACGGCCATCGGGAACAGCAGCAGCGCCAGCACCGCCATCCAGCTGGTCGCGCCCTCGACCTCGGCCAGCCGGGCCAGCGCGACCATGGCCACCGCCCCGGCGACCAGCGAGATCAGCAGCCCGCAGATCGCCCAGTCGGGGACCACGAGATGCACCACCCGCAGCACGACCGGCAGGCCGGGGAAGAACGCGGGCAGGCCGTCGTCGCGTGGCTTGCCCGGTTCGCCGTCGTAGCCGTACTGGGCGATGGTGACGAACAGGCCGGCGTCCCATTGGCGCCACTTGCCGGCGTACTCGGCCAGGGTCAGGCCGAGCAGCGTCGACAGCAGGAGCCCGGCCCGCGATCCGAGCCACAGCAGCAGCGCGTCCCGGGCGGTCGAGCGGGTGATCATCTTGTCTTCAGCACGAACCTGTCGGGGGCGTCGTCGAACACCCCGCCCCCCTGGTCGTCGATGTCGCCCTGGCGCACCACGTCGCGTTCCGGACGCAGGATGTCACGGACGACGAACGCCATCATGATCCCGATGGTGATGACCCGTCCCCAGACGGCGGTGAAGTACGTGTCGTCCCCGATGCCCAGGTCGTCCCTGCTGAGCGGGGGCTGGGCGAGCAGGTAGAGCCAGATCGCCGCGAAGTACCAGACCTCGGCGAGCTGCCACAACGCCAGCGGCTTCCACCTGGGCCTGGCCAGCACCGCGAACGGCACCAGCCACAACACGAACTGCGGCGACCACACCTTGTTCGTCATCATGAAAGCGGCCAGGGCGAGGAAGCAGAGCTGCGCCAGCCGGGGCCGGCGCGGCGCGGTGAGCGCGAGCACGGCGATGCCCAGGCAGAGCGCGGCCAGCGTCACCATGCCGAGGGTGCTGACGTCGGCCTCGCCCAGGACCCCCCAGCCCTTGCGCTGGAAGAACAGCCACGGCGAGCCCCAGTCGATCCCGCGTTCCTGGGAGAAGACGTAGAACCGGCGCCAGCCGTCCCAGGCGAAGACCATGAAGGGCACGTTCACCACGAGCCAGGCCCCCGCGGCCGACCCCAGCGTCACCAGGAACGGCCGCCAGCGCGCGGTCCGCAGCGTGAGCAGGAACAGCGCGCCGAGGAACATCAGCGGGTAGAACTTGGTCGCGATCGCCAGCCCGAGCAGCACGCCCGCGAGCACCTGCCGTCTGCGCGCCCAGGCCAGCAGCATGCCCATCGACAGCGCGCCGGCGACCAGGTCCCAGTTGATGTACGCGGCCAGGATCACGGCGGGCGAGATCGCGTACCACAACGCGTCCCACCGGCGGGTGGGCCCGGCCACCGCCGCCATCAGCAGGACGCCGGCCACCAGGCAGACGCCGAGCAGCAGGACCGTGAGGTCGTAGAACCGGACGGCCTGCGCGACCTGGTCGAGCTCCAGCTTCCGCGAGATCCAGGCGATGACCTGCATCACCTCGCCGAGCACCACGGGGTACTCGACCTGCTTGTCGAACGGCACGTCGGCGAAGTACGGGTTCTGGGTCGCGAGCTGCCGGTCGAAGTACAGCGGGTAGATGTCGGTGTAACAGAAGTTCGTGTACGTCTGGACCTGGTCGTTCCATCCACCGGTCCGGCACGGCAGCCGCACGACGTAGCCGAGGACGGCCCCCAGGGCGGCGATCAGCCCCAGGGGCAGGTACGGCACGGCACGCGCCGCCAGCGGGACGCGTGCCTCGGTCGTGGTCACCACTCCTCGTGTCGGGCGCTCATCTGCGAGCTTCCCGTCGGCCGGGAGTCGGGCACCTTGCCGCCTCCGCCGCCGCTCAGGATGCCGTGGTCGTCGGCCTCGGGGATGCCGGTGTCCTGGGAGTCGTCGGTGACGTCACCGCTGTCGTCGTTGCACGGCGCGACCAGGCAGTTCTGGTCGCTGCCGTCGTCGAAGGGGTTGTCCGCGCCGTCGTCGAACGGGTTCGTGGCGGTCGGCGTCGGCGTCGGCACCGGGCGCTCCACGATGTTCTCCGGCAGGCCGATGTCGGCCTTCTGCGGGAACTGCTCGATCGGCTTGCCCTCGTGGGCGGCGAGCATGAACCGCCGCCAGGTCGCGGTGGGCGGGCCGGCGCCCTCGAAGCCGAGCGGGGCTTCTACGGCCGTGGTGTACCGGTTGTTCGGGCCGTACTTCTTGCTCGGCTTCTTCTCGTTCGGGGTCTCGGGACAGTTCGAGTGCCGGGGCTGAACGGTCTTGCCCGTCTTGGTCACGCACCGCTCGCGGTAGAACCCCACAGCAGCGGAGATCTGCGGCGTGTAACCGACGAACCAGGCTTCCTTCTCGTTGTTGTTGGTGCCGGTCTTGCCGGCCGCGGGCCGGTTGCCGAGCCCCTGGCCACGGGCGGTGCCGCTCCTCAGCACCTCCTGCATGGCGGTCGTCGCGTCGGCGGCCACCTCGGCGTCGATGACCCTGGTCGAGGTCCGCTGCTCGGGGTAGACGACCTGGCCGTTGAGCTTGACGTCCTGGACCACGTGGTACCTGGTGTACTTGCCGCCGTTGGCGAAGATCGAGTATCCGGCGGCCTGCTCGACCGGCGTCACCGGGGCGCTGCCGATGGCGAACTGGAACTGGTGGTCCTCGACGTCCTTGTCCATGCGGCCCTTGTCGAACCCGGCGTTCTCCACGAGCTCCTTGACCTCGTCGAGCTTCCTGGGCAGCTTGTACGCCATCGACACGTACGCGGTGTTGACCGACTCGGCCGTGGCCTTGACCACATCGACGGCCTGGCCGACGTTGTGGCTGTTGCGGAAGCCGCCGTCCTGCTGGCCGGGGATGACCTTCGGCACGGTCTGGTTGCCCGGCACGTAGCTCTTGAGCGAGTAACCGGCCTGCAGCCAGGCGGCCAGCACGTACGGCTTGAACGCGGACGCGGCCTGCTTCTCGGCGTCGAAGGGCTCGTTGAACGGGTCGGTGAGGTAGTCGGAGCCGCCGTAGAAGGCCAGGACGCGGCCGTTCCTCGGGTCGACGGCGGCCAGACCGGCGTGGAACTCCTTCGACATGTTCGCCGTCGTGGCCTCGACGGCCGTCTTGGCGGCCTTCATGAGGTTCTCGTCGAAGGTGGAGGTGATCTGGTAGCCGCCGCTCCTGACCATGTCGGGGGTGAGCTTGCGCTGCTTCAGCTCCTCCAGCACCTGCGTGATCATGTAACCGCGCAGCCCCGCGTAGACCTCCTTGGTCTCGCCCTTGCGGATCTTCGGGAACTTCGCCTTCGCCGGCAGGTCGCCGTACTTCTGGGGCCACTGCTCGGCCATGTACTTGATGGTCGTGCTCCACCGGTCGCGCAGGCCGGGGTCGTCGGGGCCCCAGCTCGGGCGCTGGATGCGGGCGGCCAGGTAGGCGCCCTGCTCGGGGGTCAGGTCCTTGGCGTGCACGCTCTTGCCGAAGTACGCCTGCGAGGCGGCCTCGACACCGTAGGCGAGGCCGAAGTTCACGGTGTTGAGGTAGCGGGCGAGGATCTCTTCCTTGGACAGCGACTGGTTGAGCTTGACCGCGACGAAGATCTCCTTGAGCTTGCGCTTTACGGAGACCTCCTGGCTGAGGCCGTCGTAGTAGCCGCGGGCCATCTGCTGGGTGATGGTCGAGGCGCCCTGGAGCTGCTGGCCGGTCGCGGTCATCCACACCGAACGGGCCATGCCCGAGAGGGAGACGCCGGAGTCCTCGTAGAACGTCTTGTTCTCGATGGCGACCGTGGCGTCCCTGACCGTTTGCGCCATCTTGTCGATGGTGACGGTCTGCCGGGGCACGCCGAGCTTGGCGAGGACCTTGCCGTTGCGGTAGTAGAGCGTGCTCTGCTGCGCGACCGCCGACGCCTGCGTGCCCTCGGGCACCGGCGTGAGGTTGTACGCGACCATGATCATGCCGAAGATGCCGGCCGCCAGCACGACCACGCTGGCCACGACGATCTTCCAACTGGGCACGAACCGGCGCCAGCCGCCGCGCTTCCTGTCCGGCGGGCCGGGCGGCTCGGGGGGCTCGCCCTGCCCGCTCGCCCGGCGCGAGCGCCTGGGCGGCGCGTCGCTGACCATCGTCTCCTGGTTGCTCAGCGAACGCGTGTCCTGCCGGGCCCGGGAGCGGCTGCGCGGCGCCGGCTCCTCGCGCCCCTGGGGCGCCCCGCGCTGGGGCTGCCGCCCGGAGGCGGGGTCGCCGTACGGCTGCGCGGACATCGCGCCCGTCTGCTCGTACGCGGCTTCAGGACGACGCTGTTGCTGCGAGGCACCCCAATCGGAATCGCCGGTTTGGGGAGGAGAACCTGGGGGCACAGAACGGGATGAGTTGGAGCGACGGCGCCTTCCCGGGCGGGCCGTCCCCTCATTCATGCTGTTACTCACACGTCCTCGCATCGTCGTCGGATAAAAACGGCGTATGGGCGTGAGGTGACTCGCCGCCCTCGGTGTTCACGGTTGGCCGACGAGGTCTGGCGGTCCGTTGCCGAGGACGAACGAGACCGTCAGGTGGTTCCAGGAACAACCTTGGCAGACCTCGACGACGTACACCCGGAACTCATCGTAATCATGGGCCATTTCGACAAGCTCTGACGTGGCCTTTGCCTGACCGGCATGCCGTCCCAGCGAATCGCCGAAGACATAGGTCACGTTGGTGACGTTCTCCCTCTCGCACACCGGGCAGAGACGTTCGGTCGGCTCGCCGAACACGCGGGCCGCGCGAAGGAGGTACGGCTGTGCGTCACAGAGGTCCCCGCGCGAGGCACGGCCCACCTCCAGGGAACGGACCGCTGCCCGCTTGGCGAGGCCGTAGTCCACCACCCTCCGCTGTGACCACATGAGCGCCAGACTACGGCGTTTTACCGAATCATCCCAACGGCTTGGCAAATCCTTTGATTGCGGCCTTATAGCGAATCGACGTATCCTCTGGATGTATCGACTCGATACATCGACGCGAGAGGGGGCGGTTCCAGTGGCCAGCGGACAAGGCAGAGTTCTGGAGCTAGCCGTGCTCGGGTCGCTGCACGAACAGCCGCTACACGGCTATGAGCTGCGCAAACGGCTCAACGCCCTGTTGGGCATGTTCCGTGCGTTCTCCTATGGATCGCTGTACCCCTGTCTGCGATCACTGCTGGCCCAGGGCCTCATCGTGGAGGAGCAGCCCGCTCCCGCCACGATCGTCGGCGGCCGGTCGAAAATCGTCTATAAGCTCACCGCGGAGGGCAAGGAACGCCTCCAGGAGCTGCTGACCCAGGCCGGCCCGTCAGCCTGGGAGGACGAGAGCTTCGGTGTGCACTTCGCCTTCTTCAGGCACACGGAGGCCGAGGTGCGCCTGCGCATCCTCGAAGGCCGCCGCAGCCGCCTGGAGGAGCGCCTCGACAGCGTGCGCACGGCGCTGGCCCGTACCAGGGAGCGGCTCGACAGCTACACGCTCGAGCTGCAGCGCCATGGGCTCGAGTCGGTCGAACGCGAGGTGCGTTGGCTGAACGAGCTGATCGCCACGGAGCGGCGGGCCTCGGAAGGGCCCGAGAGAGATACCACGTCAACTGATGAGTAAGGGAGCGAGTGCGATGGGTTCGGTTCGCGTGGCCATTGTCGGCGTCGGCAACTGCGCGTCTTCGCTGGTCCAGGGCGTCCACTACTACAAGGATGCGGACCCGGCCGCACGAGTGCCGGGCCTGATGCACGTGAAGTTCGGTGAGTACCACGTGGGCGACGTCGAGTTCGTCGCCGCCTTCGACGTGGACGCCAAGAAGGTCGGCCGCGACCTGTCCGAGGCGATCGTCGCCAGCGAGAACAACACCGTGAAGATCACCGATGTGCCGCCCACGGGGGTGACCGTGCTGCGCGGCCACACCTTCGACGGTCTGGGCGAGTTCTACCGCGAGATCATCGAGGAGTCCGACGAGGAACCCGTCGACGTGGTCAAGGTGCTCCGCGACAACCAGGTCGACGTGCTGGTGTCGTACCTGCCGGTGGGCTCGGAGGAGGCCGACCGTTTCTACGCGCAGTGCGCCATCGACGCCAAGGTGGCGTTCGTCAACGCGCTGCCGGTCTTCATCGCCTCCGACCCCGAGTGGGCCGAGAAGTTCACCGAGGCCGGGGTGCCGATCGTCGGCGACGACATCAAGTCGCAGGTCGGCGCCACCATCACGCACCGCGTGCTAGCCAAGCTGTTCGAGGACCGCGGTGTCGAGCTGCTGCGCACGTACCAGCTCAACTTCGGCGGCAACATGGACTTCATGAACATGCTGGAGCGCAGCCGGCTCCAGTCGAAGAAGATCTCCAAGACGCAGTCGGTCACCTCGCAGATCCCGCACGAGATGGGCAAGGCCGACGTGCACATCGGCCCGTCGGACCACGTGCCGTGGCTCGACGACCGCAAGTGGGCGTACGTGCGCCTGGAGGGCCGCTCGTTCGGCGACACCCCGCTGAACCTGGAGTACAAGCTGGAGGTCTGGGACTCCCCCAACTCGGCCGGCATCATCATCGACGCCGTGCGCGCGGCCAAGATCGCTCTTGACCGGGGCATCGGCGGCCCGATCCTGTCGGCGTCGTCGTACTTCATGAAGTCGCCGCCGGAGCAGTACTCCGACGACGAGGCCCGCGAGTACGTCGAGAAGTTCATCAGGGGCGAGGTCGAGCGCTGACCTGTGGGCCCCTCGCGGCCGCGGCTTCAGCCGCGCGCGGCGGGGGGCAGTTCGTCGTCGGAGGCGGGAGACCAGGCCATCGGGTCGGCGCCCAGCTCGCTGAGCAGCGGCACCTGTTCCCTGCACCACGGTGAGATCGCCAGCAGGCCGCTGCGCACGCCCTCGGCGAACTCCTTCCACGGCATCCAGCGCACCTCGCCCACCTCGTCGGGGTTGGGCGCCACCGGGGTGTCGACCGTGACGCGGTAGACCGGGCACAGCTCGTGCTCGACGATGCCGTTGCCCATGACGGCGCGGTAGGAGAAGCCGGGCAGCATGAGATCGGCGCCGCCGGCGTGCAGGCCGAGCTCGTAGGAAAGCCTGCGGATGACCGCCCGGCCGAGCGGCTCGCCCGGCAGCGGGTGGCCGCAGCAGCTGTTGGTCCAGACGCCGGGCCAGGTGATCTTGTGGCTGGCCCGCCTGGTGAGCAGCACGCGGCCCTCGGGGTCGAAGACGTAGCTGGAGAAGGCTAGATGGAGCGGGGTCTCCCGGCCGTGCACCGACGTCTTGGGCGCGGTGCCGAGCGCGTGCCCCTCGCGGTCGACCAGCACAACGTGTTCCTCAGTGGTCACGCTTTGAAGCGTACGAGATCGCCATGCGCGTTCGGAACCCGCCCGGCCGCCTCCGGCGCATCCTATGCCGCGGTGCGCACGGCTAGGCTGACGGGGTGTCATTCGTCGCCGATCTCCGCGTCGTCCTCCAAGGCCGTGACTTCCGACGGCTGTTCGGCACGCGGCTGGTCTCCCAGTTCTCCGACGGGATCTTCCAGTTCGGCGTCACGAACTTCGCCTTCTTCAGCCCCGAGAAGCAGACGACGGCCCTGGCGGTGGCCGCCGGCCTGGCCGTGCTGTTCCTGCCGTACAGCGTGCTCGGGCCGTTCGTCGGGGTGTTCATCGACCGGTGGTCGCGGCGGCAGATCCTGGTCATAGCGCCGTTCGTGCGCGGTGGGCTGCTGCTGGTCGCGGCGGCACTGGTCGCCTCCGACGCGCCCGATCCCGTCTTCTACGCGGCCGCGCTCGGCGTGCTCGGGGTCAACCGGTTCTTCCTGGCCGCGCTCGGCGCCTCGCTGCCGCACGTGGTGCCGTCCGACCGGCTGATGGCGGCCAACGCGGTGACGCCGACCTGCGGCACCGTGGTCACGTTCGTCGGCGCGGGCGTCGGGTTCCTGCTGCGCGAGGTGCTCGGCGACGGCGACCGGGGCATCGGGCTGCTGCTGGCCGTGTCCGGCGTGATGTTCGGGCTGAGCGCCCTGGTCGCCCGCACGATGGACCGCGCGCTGCTCGGCCCCTCCTACGACCCCGACCAGCCCCAGGCCCGCGAGGCCCTGCGCAACGTGGTCGTGGGCCTGGTCGACGGCGCCCGGCACCTGGCACGCCACCGCGAGGCAGCCGCGACCATGGGCGCGATGGCCGCCCACCGCTTCCTGTACGGAATGGCCACCGCCCTCGGCATCATCCTCTACCGCTACTACTTCACCGACGGCGACCCCGACGCCGCCCTGCGCGGGATCGGCCTGGTGGTGGCCGCCTCCGGCTTCGGCTACTTCCTCGCGGTGATCATCACCCCGTACGCGACCGAGCGGTTCGGCATCGGCCCCTGGGTGGTCATCGCGCTGTCCTCGGCCGGCGTGCTGGCGGGCGCGCTGGTCCTGCCGTTCCAGACGTGGGGGCTGCCGGTGGCCGGCTTCGTGCTGGGCGTGGCCGGGCAGAGCGTCAAGATCTGCGCCGACACGACCGTCCAGCGCGACGTCGAGGACGCCTATCTCGGCCGTGCCTTCTCGCTCTACGACATGCTCTTCAACGGCATGTACGTGCTGGCCGCCGCGCTCTCGGCGGCGATCCTGCCGCCCAACGGCAAGTCGTACCCGGCGGTCGTGATCATCACGGTGGGCTACCCCGTGGCGGCGCTGGCCTACCGGATGGTCACGACGTCGTCGTCACGCTCCCAGGCCGTTTGACCGCGCCCAGTCGAGCAGCGCCTGGGTGGCCGCCTCCTTGCCGAGCACGCCCTTGTCCAGCCTGAGGTCGAGCAGGAACTTGTACGCCCGGCCCACCACGGGCCCAGGGCCCACGCCGAGCACGGCCTGGATCTCGTTGCCGTCGAGCTCGGGCCGGATCTTGGCCAGCTCCTCCTCCTCGGCGAGCCGGGCGATGCGCTCTTCGAGCTGGTCGTAGGTGCGCGACAGCGCCGCCGCCTTGCGCTTGTTGCGGGTGGTGCAGTCGGCCCTGGTCAGCTTGTGCAGGCGGCCGAGCAGGTGGCCGGCGTCGCGCACGTAGCGGCGCACGGCGCTGTCGGTCCACTCGCCCGTGCCGTAGCCGTGGAAGCGCAGGTGGAGCTCGACCAGCTGGGAGACGTCGGCCACGACGTCCTTGGGGAACCTCAGCTCGGTCATGCGCTTCTTGGTCATCTGCGCGCCGACGACCTCGTGGTGGTGGAACGACACCCGCCCGCCGGCCTCGTGGCGCCGGGTCTTGGGCTTGCCGATGTCGTGCATGATCGCGGCCCAGCGCAGGATGCGGTCGGGCTTGCCGTCCTCCTCCTGGGCGATGGCCTGGTCGAGGACGGTCAGGCTGTGCTCGTAGACGTCCTTGTGCCGGTGGTGCTCGTCGATCTCCAGGCGCAGCTTGGGCAGCTCGGGCAGCACGTGCGCGGCCAGGCCCGTCTCCACCAGCAGGCGCAGGCCCTCGCGCGGGTTGGCACCGCAGAGCAGCTTGTCGAGCTCGTCGCGGATGCGCTCGGCCGAGACGATCTCGATGCGCTCGGCCATCGCGGTCATCGCCGCCAGGGCGGCCCGGTCGACGCCGAAGCCGAGCTGGGAGGCGAACCGGGCGGCCCTGAGCATGCGCAGCGGGTCGTCGGCGAACGAGCGCTCGGGGGTGCCGGGCGTGCGCAGCCGCTTGGCGCGCAGGTCGTCGAGACCGCCGTAGGGGTCGACGAACTCGTGGCCGGGCAGGCGCACCGCCATCGCGTTGACCGCGAAGTCGCGCCGCTCCAGGTCGGCCTCCAGCGTCTCGCCGTAGACGACCTCGGGCTTGCGCGACTTGGGGTCGTAGGACTCGCTCCGGTACGTGGTGATCTCGATCAGCCAGTTGCCCTTGCGCAGGCCGACGGTGCCGAAGTCGATGCCGATCGTCCACACGGAGTCGGCCCAGTCCCTGACGACGTCGAGCACCCTGTGGGGGTTGGCGTCGGTGGTCAGGTCGAGGTCGTTGCCGACGCGGCCCAGCAGGATGTCGCGCACGGGGCCGCCGACGAGGGCCAGCTCGTGGCCGTGGTCGGCGAACAGGCGGCCGAGCTCGTCGGCCACCGGTGCGATCTTGCGGAACAGGTCGTGCATCGCCCGCTGCTGGCTTTCGGTCATTGTTGAGTCGGACAAACCCTGTCGGTCCTTCGATTCCGGAACATATCCCCCGAGCCACATCAGGTCCGGGTTACCTTCGGTCTGGGGACCGTCGGGGGCCATGGAACAGGGCGAGACGGAGGAGGACTTCATGAAGGACGCCCTCGCGATCCACCGCTGGCTCCTCGCACACCAGGTCCATCATGAGATCGTACGCCTTCCGCGCCCCATGACTTGCGCGGAGGAACTGCCGGAGACGGTCCGCGCGGAGCCCGGGCGGTGCGTCGTGGTCACCGTGTTCGACGTCGCCACCAGGATCGGCAGCGAGGTCGTCGTCGCCGTCGTCGCCACCGCGGCGACCCCGCCCCAGCCCGGCGTCGTCGGGGGCCTGCTGGGCGCCCGCCAGGTGCGGCCGGCGCCGGCCTTCCTGGTCAACTCGGCCACCGACTACACCGACGGGCTCGTCTGCCCGCTGCTGCTGCCGGAGTCGCTTCCGGTGCTCATCGACGACCGGCTCGTCGCCGACGACATGGCGGTCTTCACCGCCACCGGCGAACGGCACACCGCGCTCTGTCTTCGTGCGCTCGACCTGCTGAATGTCCTCACCGGCAAGACCGTCGACCTGCGTACGCCCCGACCGCGGGGAACACGCGAGGCGGTCGCGCCGCGGCACTGAACCCGTACCATTGCGGGCGTGCGCCGTCGTACCCCAGCTCTGGCATGCGTGTGATCCGTAAGATCGCGCTGCTCGCCGTGATGTCCGTCGCGTCGCTCGCCCCCATGGTGGCGGCGGCGCCGAACTCTGCTGCCACGGTGGAGGCGGCGCGGGAGACGCTCTCGGTCTCCATCACGTCGATCACGCCACAGGTGACGCGCAGCCCGACCGACGAGATCAAGTTCACCGGCACGGTCCGCAACGACACCGGAACCGCGCTCGGCCCCCTCCGCGTACGCCTGCGCTACACCAGCGAGCGTTTCTACGACCGCGCCTCCATGGCGGCGTACCAGAGCGACCAGAACAACGCCACGCTGCCCGGAAACGTCTCCCGCACCTCGGCCATGGACATCCCGGCCCTGGCCGTCGGCGGGCAGGCCACCTGGACGTTCACGGCGACCCCGATCCAGCTGGGCTACCGCGCGTTCGGCGTCTACCGGATCGCCGTCGACGTCTCCCAGAACGAAGTGCCGATCTCGGCGCAGCGCACATTCCTCACCCATGCCCCGCCCACCACGCCGAAGCTGCCGCGCAACAAGCTGGCCGTCGCCCTGCCCGTCATCGACCAGCCCCACCGGGGCTCCGACGAGACGTTGTTCGTCGACGACAAGCTGAGCCAGTCGCTCAGCGGCAAGGGCCGCCTGGCCGACCTGGCCCGCATCGCGCAGACGGCGCCGAAGAGCGTCACCTGGTTCGTCGAGCCGTCGCTGCTCGACGACCTGAAGGCGATGACCAAGGGCTACCACGTCAAGACCAAGAACGGCACAGAAGGCAAACCGGCCAACGACACCGCCGGCACCTGGCTGTCCACCATGAGCACGGCGCTGGCCTCCTCCCCCGTCATCGCCACCCCCTACGGCGACCCCGACGTGGCGGCCCTGGCCCATCAGGGGCTCGACGCGCAGCCCGGCCGGGCGATCGAGCTCGGCGGCCAGACCGCCCGGGCGCTGCTCAACCGCAACGCGCAGACCTCGATCAACTGGCCGCCCGCGGGCGTGCTCGACGCCGACGCGCTCGACCTGCTCTCGGTCAGCCCCGGCAAGGTCACCACTGTCCTGCTCAACTCCACCAACCTGCCGCCGCAGCCGCCCGTCGCCCACACGCCCGACGCCGCCGCCACCGTCGACAGCGTCGCCGGCCCGATCAAGGCCCTGGTCGCCGACGCCGAGCTGAGCCGGCTGTTCGAGCCGACCGCGCCCACGACGGTCCTGCTCAGCACGCAGCGCTTCATCGCCGAGACCGCGATGATCGCCGCCGAGGCCGGGCAGGTCGAGCCGCGGTCGCTGGTCGTCGCGCCGTCGCGCCGCTGGGACCCCAACCCGACGCTGGTCACCAGCCTGCTGAAGACCGCGGACAAGCTGCCGTGGCTCTCGCTGACCAAGCTCGAATCGATCAAGCCGAGCAAGGCGGCCACGCCGCGGGCCGAGCTCACCTACACCGAGCAGGACCGCAAGGAGGAGCTGAGCGCCAAGTACCTGGCCCCCGTCAAGGAGGTCGCCACGCAGGCGCAGCTCACCGCCTCCGTCACCGCCTCGGTCGCCGGGACCAGGACGCCCTCGGCCTTCGACGCCGCGGTGCTCAGGCTCACCTCGTCGGCCTGGCGCAACAACACCCGCGCCGGCCGCGCGGTGACCAAGCTCGTCGGCACGGCCGTGGACGAGCGCATCGACAAGATCCAGATCACCGACGCGCCGCGGACGCTGGCCGGCAGCAACGGCGTGGTCCCCATCAGCGTGAAGAACTCGCTGGACAAGCCCGTCACCCTGTACATCGACGTCAAGTCCAACGACCGGAGGCGGCTGCAGATCCAGCCCGTGCCGCCGGATCCGCTGGTGATCGGCGGCAACCAGAGCGGCACGCTGCAGGTGAAGATGGACGCCAGCACCAGCGGCGACGCCACCGTCACCGTGCAGCTGCGCACGATCGACGGCCTGCCCTACGGCAAGCCGGAGCGACTGACCATCCGCACCACCGGCTACACCGGCATCGCCCTGGTCATCGTGGGCGCCGCGCTGACGGTGATGCTCGCCGCCGTCGTGACGCGGATCCTGCGCCGCCGGTCCGAGCGACGGCTCGCGCGAGCGGGCAAATCCCGGGAGAGTGAGACCGTATGAGCCGCATGCTGCGGGCCAGTGCCATCATGGCGGCGGGCACGATGGTGTCCAGGGTCACCGGGTTCGCCCGCACGATGGTGCTGGCCTACGCCATCGGCACCGCGGCGCTGGGCGACTCCTACAACGCGGCCTACGCGATCCCGTACAGCATCCTCGACCTGCTGCTGCTGGGCGTGCTGAGCAGCGTGGTGGTGCCGATGATCGTCCGGGCGCAGCAGCACGACGCCGACGGCGGCCGGGCCTACGAGCAGCGCCTGCTGACGCTGGCCACCGCCGTGCTGGTCGTGGTGGCCGTGCTGGCCGTGCTGGGCGCGCCGCTGCTCATCGACCTGTACACCGACTGGGACCGCGGCAGCATCAAGTTCGAGACCGGGGTCATGCTGGCCCGGTTCATCCTGCCGCAGCTCGCCTTCTTCGGCATCGGCGCGGTCGCCGGCGCCATCCTGAACACCCGCGACCGCTACGGCGCCCCCATGTGGGCGCCGGTGCTCAACAACCTGGTCGTCATCTGCGTGTTCGTGGCCTACGCCGTGGTCGGCAGCGGGTCCGACATCGAGGCGGTCACCACCGGCGACCTCGCGCTGCTCGGTCTCGGCACCACGGCGGGCATCGTCGCCCAGGCGGTGGTGCTGATCGTCGCGCTGAAGCGGGTGGGGTTCTCGTTCGTGCCGCGCTTCGACGTGCGCAACGCCCGGCTGGGCGAGATGGGCAGGGCCGGGGTCTGGACCATCGGCTACGTGGTGGTCACCCAGCTCGGGTTCATGCTGACGACCAACCTGGCCAGCTCGGCGGGCAACGAGGTGGCCGGCCACGGCATCAGCCCGTACACGCTGGCGTTCCAGCTCTTCCAGCTTCCGTACGGGATCATCGGCGTGTCGGTGATCACGGCGATGCTGCCCCGGATGAGCCGGGCGGTGGGCGAGGGCCGGCTCGACGACGTGCGCAGCGAGTTCGGGTCGAGCGTGCGGCTCATCTGCTCGCTCATGGTGCCGGTCTCGCTGCTGCTGATGGTGCTCGGCCCGGCGATCACCGTGCCGATCTACGGCCACGGCGCCAACAGCGTCGCCGACGCCGTCTACATCGGGAACGTGTTGCAGGTCTACGGCCTGGCGCTGGTGCCGTTCGCGGTGTTCCAGCTCCTGCTGCGGGTGTTCTACAGCTTCGGCGACACCCGTACGCCGGTGTTCGTGGGGGCCGGCACGACCGCGGTCAACGCGCTGCTCATGGTGATCTTCTTCGTGCTGCTGCCCGCCCGCTACGCGGTGATGGGCCTGGCGCTGGCGTACGCCGTCGCGTACGGGCTGGGCGCGGTCCTGGCCTGGACGCTGGCCAGCCGCCGCGTCCAGGGCCTGGGCGGCTGGACCATCGGCACGGCGCTGACCAGGATGTACCTGGCCTCGCTGCCCACGGCCGTGCTGGGGCTGCTCACGGTCTGGGTGGTCACTCAGCTGTTCGGTGGTCTCGGTTTCGTCAACTCGCTGATTGTCCTGGCCGTGGGTGGTGGGCTGGGACTGTTGCTCTATCTCGCCGTCGCCCACAGGATGCGCATAGCGGAGGTCAACTCACTCGTTGGTATGGTCGCCAGACGCGTAGGTCGGTAGTAATTGGGAAATCCGGCATATGGACGGACTTGACCACGACGGCTGACGAGTTTCCCGTTGGCAAAGAACGCGGGCGGAATCGACTCGGCACTACCATGGTGCCCGACACGCGCGAATGGAAGCAGGAGGGGCGTGGGCGGATCCACCCGGCATAGCGTGCCTACGTGGGACACCACCACGCAGGTGAGTCGAGTCATGAGCACGCCCGATCGGCCTAGCGGAGAGAGCCTGTGAGCACGTCGGCCGTGGAACCCGGCACCCGACTGGCCGAGCGCTTCCGGCTGGAGGACCGCGTCAGCGAGTCCGACGGCGCGACCCTGTGGAAGGCGATCGACGAGATCCTCGCGCGCCCGGTGGCGGTGCACACGTTCGGTCCCGACTTCCCGCGCGTGCACGAGGTCGTCACCGCCGCCCGTGCCGCGAGCCGGCTCACCGACCCGCGCCTGACGCAGGTGTTCGACGCCGCCGAGGACGACAAGCACTCCTACGTGGTCAGCGAGTGGGTCACCGGCGAGACGCTGACCGACCTGCTCGCCGCCGGCCCGCTGGAGCCCGAGCGCGCGGCCGGTCTGGTGGCCGAGGCCGCCGAGGCGCTGGCGCACGCCCACGAGGCCAAGCTCTACCACCTGTGCCTGCGCCCGTCCCACCTGGTCTGGACGACGGGCAACACGGTCAAGGTGCTCGGCGTGGCCGTCGACGCCGCGCTGTCCGGGCTCACCACCGACCAGCCCGCCCTCGACGACGCCGAAGGGCTGGGCAGGCTGCTGTACGCCGGTCTGACCGGCCACTGGCCCGGCGACGAGGAGGAGGGCGGCCTGCCCGCCGCTCCCATGATCGACGGGCACTTCTGCTCGCCGCGGCAGGTCACCGCCGGCGTCCCCAACTACCTGGACACCGTCACGGTCCGCGCCTGCCTTCCCGAGTCGCGCAAGGGCCAGGGTGCGCTGTCGAGCCCGTCCGAGGTCGCCGAGGCGCTGGCCGACGTGGCCCGGCCCATGCCGATCGCCATCTCCTACCCCTCGACGCCGGCGGTCGCCTCCGCCTCGCACACCGAGGGCCTCGACGTCGCCCACCGGCAGCAGCGCACCATGCCGCCACCGCCGCCCGTGCCGCGCCGGCCGCCCAACCAGGGCGGCGGCAGCGTGCTCAACCGGGTGCTGATGACGCTGGTGGTGCTGCTGGTCATCGCCGCCGTGGGCGTCGGCGCCTGGACGATAGGCCGCAGCCTCGGCAGCCCCGCCACCCCCGAGGCGTCGGTCAGCCCGACCACCGGCAAGTCCTCCGCCTCGGCCTCGGCCCAGGCCGTCAAGCCCGACAAGGCCAAGGGCTTCGACCCGCTCGGCGACGACGGCGACGAGAAGTCCGACATCGCCGAGCTGGCCATCGACGGCAAGCCCAGCACGGCCTGGACGACCCAGAGCTACGGCAACGCCGAGCTGGGAAACCTCAAGAAGGGCGTCGGCCTGCTGCTCGACATGGGCAAGTCCATGCAGATCAGCGACGTGGTGGCTACGCTGGGCAAGGCCGGCGGCGCGAGCGTCGAGCTGAAGGTCGGCGACTCCCCCGAGCTCGGCTCGCTCAAGACCGTGGCGACCCAGAAGAGCGCCTCGGGCAAGACCACCCTGACCCCCGACGACCCGGCAAGCGGTCGGTACGTTTTGATCTGGTTTACGCGCGTTCCGGCAGATGCGGGCCAGTTTCGTGGCACCATCTATGAAGTAGTGGTGCATTCTCCCGGATCGGCATAAATCAGGAATCTCTCTTGTGAACTCCCCACCCGAGACACCCTCACCAGCGGAGCGGCCGGCGATCACAGACGCCGAGCTGCTCACCGCGCACATCAACGGGGATCCACACGCGTTCAGCGAGATCGTCAAAAGGCACCGTGACCGCATGTGGGCGGTGGCGCTGCGTACTCTCGGTGACCCTGACGAGGCGGCGGACGCCGTTCAGGACGCGTTCGTCTCCGCATATCGCAAGGCCGCCTCGTTCCGAGGTGAGGCGGCCGTCACCACCTGGCTCCACCGCATCGTCGTCAACGCCTGCCTCGACCGGATGCGGCGCAAGTCCGTCCGTCCGGTGGCCGACGACGAACTGATCGAGGCCGCCGAGCGGGACAGCCCGCTCCCCGACCAGACCGTCGAGCGCGAGGTCTCGATGGAGGTTTCGGCCGCTCTGAAACTGCTGCCCGCCGACCAGCGGGCGGCTCTCGTGCTCGTGGACATGATGGGGTATTCCGTCGAAGACGCAGCTCAGGTGCTTCAGGTGCCCAGCGGCACCGTGAAGAGCAGATGCGCGCGGGGGCGCGCGAAACTTGCCCCAATTCTTTCGCATCTGCGGAACCGTTCGGACCTCAATCGCGTCTCATCCGCGAAGGGAGCAGAACTTCGTGACGGGTGATACGCACTACGATCTTGAGGTCCTGGCCGAGCTGGCAGAGGATCTCTTGGACGCCGCGACGGCACGCCGGGTCCGCGAGCATCTCGCGGTCTGCGACCCCTGTGGGGAGCTGCTGGCAGACCTGGCGGCGGTTCGCGAGGTGCTCGCGGCGACCCCAACACCGGCCATGCCGATGGGCGTCGCACTGCGCATCGACAAGGCGCTGGCCGCCGAGGCGGAGTCCCGCCGCGGGGGCGTCGACCTCGTGGAGGCACCGGACTGGGACAGGCTCATGCGGGACTCCCCGTGGGAGCAGCCGGCGGCGGAGACGCCCGAGCCGGTACGTCTCGGGGTGGTCTCCGACGACGGCACGATCGTCCCGGCCCGGACCAGGTCGGTACGGCGGCGCAGGTGGGCCATGCCCGCCGTGGCGGCGTCGGCGGCGGCCGCGGTGGTGGTCGGCACGCTGGCGGTCTCGGGCGGGTTGCTGGCCGGCGGGGGCGGACCGGGCGGTTCGTCCGGGCCCACGGTGGCGCAGCCGATGTCGCCGTCGAAGCCGTCCCACCAGCGGGCGAGGGCCTACGCGCTGACCGACAGCAACTACAACTACAGCGACCGGGAGCTGCGCCAGCCGCTGCTCGGGTACTTCGGCGCCGCTCCGGCCCTCGAAGGCCCCACGGACACCGCCAGGGTCGACCGATGCGTCGGCAAGGTGGCCGCCCGATCGAAGCTGAAGACGTTCGCGGTCGACCAGGGCCAGTACAACGGCCAGGAGGCGCTGATCGTGGCCTCCTGGAAGGACCAGGCCGCCAAGAAGCTGCGCATCGACATCGTCGACCCGTTCAACTGCAAGAACCTGCGCAAGCCCACGTTGGGCCGCTGGTAATCGAAAGCCCACGTCAGAGCCCGCTTCGGCGGGCTCTTTCGTTTTGCGGGCAGGGCCGGGAATCAGCGCGGCCTAGGATCTGTTGAGCCCGAAGCAAACAGCAGACGAGGAAGGCGTGGGAGCGTTGAGCGACGTTCGTAACGTGATCATCATTGGGTCGGGCCCTGCGGGCTACACCGCGGCCGTCTACTCCGCGCGCGCCGAACTCAAGCCGCTGGTCTTCGAGGGCTCCGTGACGGCGGGCGGTGCGCTCATGAACACCACCGACGTGGAGAACTTCCCCGGTTTCCCCGACGGCATCATGGGCCCCGACCTGATGGACAACCTGCGCAAGCAGGCCGAGCGCTTCGGCGCCGAGCTGGTGGCCGACGACGTGGTCGAGGTCGACCTGGAGGCCAACCCCAAGGTCGTCAAGACCCACACCGACACCTACTACGCCAAGTCGGTGATCCTGGCCATGGGCTCGGGCTACCGCGAGCTCGGCCTGGAGAACGAGAAGCGCCTGTCCGGCCACGGCGTGTCCTGGTGCGCCACCTGCGACGGCTTCTTCTTCCGCAACAAGGACATCGTGGTCGTGGGCGGCGGCGACACCGCCATGGAGGAGGCGACGTTCCTGACCCGGTTCGGGCGCATGGTGACGGTCGTCCACCGCCGTGACGAGCTGCGCGCCAGCAAGATCATGCAGGAGCGCGCGTTCGCCAACGAGAAGATCCGGTTCGTCTGGGACTCCGAGGTCGTCGACGTGCTCGGCGACACCAAGGTCGAGGCGGTCAAGCTGCGCAACGTCAAGACCGGCGAGGAGTGCGAGCTGGCGACCGACGCGCTGTTCCTGGCCATCGGTCACGACCCGCGCACCGACCTGGTCAAGGGCCAGGTCGAGCTCGACGACGACGGGTACGTCAAGGTCGCCTCGCCGTCGACCGCCACCAACATCGACGGCGTGTTCGCGGCCGGCGACGTCGTCGACCACACCTACCGCCAGGCCATCACCGCGGCCGGCACCGGCTGTGCCGCCTCGCTCGACTCCGAGCGCTGGCTGGCCAACAACGAGAAGTAAGGAGCGCACCGTGAAGGCAGTTACCGACGCCACGTTCGAGACCGAGGTCCTCAAGAGCGACAAGCCCGTGCTGGTCGACTTCTGGGCCGAGTGGTGCGGCCCGTGCCGTCAGGTCGCGCCCATCCTGCAGGAGATCGCGAACGAGCACGGCGACAAGCTTGAGATCGTCAAGCTGAACATCGACGAGAACCCCGAGGTTCCCCGCCAGTACGGCGTGCTCCAGATCCCCACGATGAACGTCTACAAGGGGGGCGAGGTCGTGAAGCAGATCATCGGCGCCAAGCCGAAGGCCATGCTGCTCCGCGAGCTCGACGGCATCATCTAGTCGCCCTCATGTGAGAGCCCCCTGCGGCGGTGCCCGCGGGGGGCTTTCGTTTGCCCTTCTTCGGCCCCCAAGAGCCGTCAGACGGGACGAAGGGCGCGCTCCGGGCTCATGGACCCCAGAAGGCGTTCGAGGGCCACCTCGACGTCCTCACGCCACGAGATGGCGCTCTTCAGCTCCAAACGCAGGCGCGGAAACCGCAAATGCGGTCGAATCGTCTTAAAACCCACAGAAAGCAAGTATTCAGCAGGAACTACACAACTAGGCTCTTCCCACTTCAGGTCGCCGAACGCCTCGATGGCTTTCACCCCGCGCCGGGTCAGATCCTTCGCCACGCCCTGGATCAGCATCCGGCCCAGCCCGCCGCCCGAGAACTCGGGGATGATGTGGGCCGTCATCAGCAGCACCGCGTCGGCGCTCACCGGCGAGGTGGGGAAGGCCAGCGAACGCGGGCTGTAGAGCGGCGGGCTGTAGAGGACGAACCCGGCCGGAACCCCGTCGACATAGACGATTTTCCCGCAGCTCCCCCATTCCAGCAGCGTGCCGGAGATCCAGGCCTCCTTCTCCAGCCCGGAGTCGCCGGAATGGATGGCACGCTCGCCGCTGACGGGATCGAGCTCCCAGAACACGCACCGCCGGCAGCGGCGTGGCAGATCTTCGAGATTGTCCAGGGTTATGTTGACCAGCCGGCGCGACAACTACGGCCCCTATCGTCGACCCAGAAAAGCGCGCGAAAACCGCGTCCGTTGGTGGCATGGTAGCTCAGTGAAGATGCAGCCAGCGGATACCACGACGGTCGAGCCCGGTCACGAAGGACATGTCCGACTGGCGTAATCTGGTATTTCGGTCCGATATGACACCTAGGAGGTGGGCCGTGACGGAAGAGCTGGATCACGGTCAGACACCCGCGACCCAAGGGTCGCGCATCGACGCCTACGTCGACCGGTATGCCGCGCGAGCTACCGGGATGGTCGCCTCCGAGATCCGAGCTCTCTTCGCCGTCGCGTCGAGACCCGAGGTGGTCTCGCTCGCCGGCGGCATGCCGTACGTCACGGCGCTCCCCCTCGACATGGTCGGCGAGCTGGTCTCCGACCTGGTCACCACGCGCGGCACGGTCGCGCTGCAGTACGGTTCCGGCCAGGGTGACCCGCACCTGCGCGAGCAGATCTGCGAGGTCATGCGGCTGGAGGGGATCGAGGCCGGGGCGAACGACGTCGTCGTCACCGTCGGTTCACAGCAGGCGCTCGACCTGATCACCCGGATCTTCATCGACCCGGGCGACGTCGTGCTCGCCGAAGGCCCCTCGTACGTCGGGGCCCTCGGGACGTTCTCCGCCTACCAGGCCAAAGTGGTCCACATCGCCATGGACGATCAGGGCATCGTGCCCGAATCGCTGGCGCAGACCATCTACGCGCTGGAGACCGCCGGAGCTCCCGTCAAGTTCCTCTACACGATCCCGACCTTCCAGAACCCGGCCGGCGTCACGCTCAACCTGGCCAGGCGGCAGCAGGTGCTCGACATCTGCCAGCGTGCCGGCATCCTCATCATCGAGGACAACCCGTACGGGCTGCTCGGCTTCGACGGCGAGCCCATGCGCGCCCTGCGCGCCGACAACCCCGACGGCGTGGTCTACCTGGGGTCGTTCTCCAAGACGCTCGCCCCCGGCTTCCGCGTCGGCTGGGCGCTCGCGCCGCACGCCATCCGCGACAAGCTGATCCTGGCCATGGAGTCGGCCGTGCTGTCGCACTCGGTGTTCACGCAGCTCGCCGTGGGCCAATTCCTGGCCACGCAGCCGTGGCGGGAGCAGATCAAGTCCTTCAAGGAGCTCTACCGCGAACGGCGCGACTCCATGCTGGACTCCCTGGAGGCCCTGATGCCGCCCGAGGTCACCTGGACCCGGCCGGCCGGCGGCTTCTTCGTCTGGGCGACCCTGCCCGAAGGGCTCGACTCCAAGGCGATCCTGCCGCGGGCCGTGGCCGAGCGGGTGGCGTTCGTGCCCGGCACCGGGTTCTTCTCCGACGGCAGCGGCGCCCGGCACATGCGACTGTCCTACTGCTTCCCCGAGCCCGACCGCATCCGCGAAGGCGTCCGGCGCCTGTCCGGGGTGATCGAGCAGGAGATGCAGCTCCGGGACATGTTCGGCACCGGCTCCGGTCCCGAGCGGGCCGGCGTTGACACGCCGGGGCCCGAACTGGCCTAGCTTTCCTCGGTACGGCCGGCGCTCCCCGGGGACGGGGACGCCGGCCGTACTCGTGTGCGGGCCTCACCTACACCATTCGCCGCCAGCCGCCGGTACGGTTGGACGCGTACGATCAGCGGAGGAGATGTGATGAGCGATCTGGGCCACGTGCTCGTGCTGGCCGGGGGCCTCTCCTATGAGCGGGAGGTGTCCCTGCGCTCCGGCCGCCGGGTGAGCGAGGTGCTGCGCGCCACGGGCATCGACGTGGAGGCCCGCGACACCGACGCCTCCCTCGTGCCCGCCATCCTCGCCGACCCGCCCGAGGCGGTGTTCGTCACCCTCCACGGCGGCGCGGGCGAGGACGGCGCGATCCGTTCCGTGCTCGAACTCCTCGACGTGCCCTACGTCGGCGCCGGCCCCGACGCCTGTCGCGTGGCCTTCGACAAGCCCACCGCCAAGGCCGTCGTACGCTCGGTCGGCCTGCGCACCCCCGAGTCCGTCACCCTCCCCAGGGAGACCTTCCACGACCTCGGCGCCACCGTCGTGCTCGGCCGCATCATCGACCGGCTCGGCCTTCCCCTGTTCGTCAAGCCCGCCCGCGGCGGCTCGGCGCTCGGCGCGTCCATCGTCCGCACGGCCGAAGAGCTGCCCGCCGCCATGGTCGGCTGCTTCGCCTACGGCGACACCGCCCTCATCGAGCGGTACGTCGAGGGCGTCGAGGTGTCGGTCTCGGTCGTCGACCTCGGTGAGGGGCCGGTGGCGCTGCCCGCCGTGGAGATCGTCCCCGACGCCGGCGTCTACGACTACGCCGCCCGATACACCGCCGGGCACACCGAGTTCTTCGCCCCCGCCCGCCTCTCCGCGGCCGCCGCCGAAGCCTGCGCCCGGATGGCCGTGACGGCGCACACGGCGTTGGGGCTGCGGGACATCTCCCGTACCGACCTGATCGTGGACGCGTCCGACGATCCGCACTTCCTTGAGGTGAACGTGGCGCCGGGGATGACGGAGACGTCGCTGCTGCCGATGGCGGCGGAGGCAGCGGGGCGCGACCTCGGCGACCTCTGCCGCACCCTCCTCCAAAACGCCGCCCACCGCCCCCGCCCCTAACCCCTCTCCTCTCACGGCGGATGTTCTCCTCCGCCGCACGGCGACTGGTCTTCTCCGCCGCGCGGCTGCTGCCTTCTTGTCGGGCCGCGGGGGCCACCCATTGCCCGCGGCCCGACAGCCCCCTTGGCCCGTCAGGCGATGACCGCTCCCGTCATCGCACGGCTGCCGCTCCCTCGCCCCTCGTGCTACGCCGCCCATTGTCCGCCGCACAACAGCCCCATGTCGGTCAGGGAACTACCGCCCCCGTCCCGCCGCGCGGCTGCCGCTCCCTGGCCCCTTGTGCTGCGCTTCCCGTTGCCCGCCGCACGACAGCTCTATTCGTCCGCCGGGCGACCACCGCTTTCGTCTCCTGAACAGCTGTCCCCTCATCCTCGCGCGGCTGCTGCCCTTTGTCGTGCCGTGAGCGCCGCCCGTTGCCCGCCGCACGACAGCCCCTCTATTCCGTCAGGCGACTACCGCTCGCTTCTCCCACACGGCTGCCGCTCTCTTGTCCCCCGCGCGGCGCCTCCCGTAATCCGCCGCACGGCAGCTCTCTTCCCGCCAGGCCACTACCGCCCTCGTCTCCTGAACAGCTGTCCCCTCATCCCCGCGCGGCTGCTGCCCTCTTGTCGTGCCGTGAGCGCCGCCCGTTGCCCGCCACACGACAGCCCCCCCTTTTCCGTCAGGCGACTACCACTACCGTCCCGCTGCGGGGCTGCTGCTTTCTCGCCCCTTGTGCGGCGGCCTCCCCTCGCCCACCAGGCGACCACCGCTCGCTTCTCCCACACGGCTGCCACTCTCTTGTCGCCCGCGTCGTGCCTCCCGTAATCCGCCGCACGACAACTCTCTTCGTCCGCCAGGCCACTACCGCTCGCGTGCTCCGCATGATGCTGCTCCTGTCCCCGCGCCCACCATCTCGCGCGCCGAACTGACGGCGCCTTCTTGAGGGCCTGCTTCCCTTGTGCTCTACTGCGCCGGAGCCGCATGCCTCGACCTGACCGCTCCTCCTCCCCTCCCCACAGGCCGCCCCACTCCCCGACGGGGCGGCCCCGCCCTCCTTTCGATGCCTCGACTGGTTGCGGCCGCTAACTCATGGACAGCATCCGTGGATCCTTTGGCGGACACCGTCGACCTCCCCGCCGTGCCAACCGCCGCCATGCCGCACAGGCGACCGGTCGCACCCGCACTGCTCCAGAACCTTCGCCAACGGCCACCGGATGAAGCATCAGCGCGACGCCGACGGGAGACATCACCGCCAACGACTCACGAGGCATCCGCGAGAACCGCCCCGGCGGCCGCGCCCCTCACAGCCTCCGCCCAAGCGCCTTGCATAGCCTTACGGTGTGCCGATCAATCCCGCTCACCCGAAGAGCTTCGCCAGCGACAACCACGCCGGCGTGCACCCAGACATCCTCAACGCCATGACCGCCGCCAACCAGGGAGACGCCCCCGCCTACGGCGACGACACCTGGACCTCGACCTTCGAGCACAAAATCAAGGAAACGTTCGGCCCCGCAGCGGAAGGCTTCGCCGTACTCAACGGAGCCGGCGCCAACATGGTCGGCCTGGCCCTCATGCTCGGCCGCTACGACGCCGTCCTCTGCGCCGACACCGCCCACATCGCCACCCACGAAACGGGCGCCACGGAACGCCTCCTGGGCGTGAAGCTCCGAACCGTCCCCACCCCTCAGGGCAAGCTCCACCCGGACGACATCAAGGCCCATCTCCACCTCATCGGCCAGCACCACGAGCCCCAACCGGCGGTCGTCTCCATCTCCCAGGTGACCGAGTTGGGCACCTGCTACTCCCCCGCCGAGATCGCCGCCCTGGCCGAAACGGCCCACGCCTCCGGCCTACGCCTCCACGTGGACGGCGCCCGCCTCGCCAACGCCGCCGCCCACCTGGACTGCTCCCTGAAAGCCATCACCACGGACGTAGGCGTGGACGTCTTCAGCTTCGGCGGCACCAAGAACGGCGCCATGGCCGCCGAAGCGGTGGTCGTCCTGGACCCGTCCCTGACGGACGCGGTCCCCTACCTTCGCCGCCAGTCGCTGCAGCTGGCCTCCAAGATGCGCTTCGTCTCAGCCCAGCTCTCCGCTCTCCTGACCGACGACCTCTGGCACCGCAACGCCTCCCACGCCAACCAGATGGCACTCCGTCTGGCGGACGGTCTCGCGGACGTCCCCGGCGTCACCCTCGCCTACCCCGTGGAGTCCAACGCCGTCTTCGCCACCCTCCCCCACGCGATCTCTGAATCCCTCCTGGAGACCTACCTCTTCCACTACTGGGACGAGGCCGCAGGCACGGTCCGCTGGATGACCGCCTTCGACACCACCGAACAACATGTGGACGACTTCCTGGCCGCCCTCCACAAGACAGCCACCCCTTAGCCTCCGCCGCCACCGTTTCACGTGAAACACCCCCCCGGCCGGAGTCCCGCAGGCGTTTCACGTGAAACGCGTCCACTCACCCCTCCAGAGACGGATGCCTAGGGCGTGGGACGTGAAGGGCCGCCCCCCGAGGCCCGACCCGGGAAGAGGTCGAGGCTGAACAGAACCCGCCAGGCGCGACCCCAGCCGCGGGACTTCGACGCGAACGAAGCTGCCGAGCAATCATCACCCGGCACTAAGCGAGCTACGCAAGAGCCGGGCAAACCAAGGAGCCGAAGAACCGAGCCGGCAGGGCGAACTGAGAAGCCGGGGCGCCGCGCAAGATGGGCGAGTCGGGGCGCCACGCAAGCTGGAGCGCCGCGCGAGCCGGAGCGCCGCGCGAGCCGGAGCGCCGCGCGAGCCGGAGCGCCGCGCGAGCCGGAGCGCCGCGCGAGCCGGAGCGCCGCGCGAGCCGGAGCGCCGCG
>NZ_JBEZGC010000006.1:17026-209386 GCF_040649795.1 Nonomuraea sp. NPDC048881 | reverse complement strand
CGCGAGCCGGAGCAAGCTGGAGAGACCCCAAGGCCGCAGCCCGGCCAGCCATCGTGCTCCCGCCGCATGCCGCACCCACGACGCAGCCCTGCGGACCCACCCACAACACGAAGAAGGACCGACACAGGCGAACAGAGAAGAAAGGAGAACCGAAGAGAAGAGAGCAGCGAAGCGCGAAGGAAGGGGTTTCACGTGAAAGGGCGAGTGGTTTCACGTGAAACAGGCAAGGTCAGTCCTCGCGCTCCCGCATCGCCCGTGCCGCCTCAGGCGCCATCGTCCCGATGATGCGCTCAAGGTCGTCGATCGTCGCGAACTCCACCACGATCCGCCCCTTACGCCGCCCCAAGTCGACCTTGACCTTCGTCTCGAAGTGGTCGGAGAGCCGGTCCGCCAGATGGGTCAGACCAGGAGCCGTAGGCTTGGGTGCCTGCCGCTCACGCGGCGCCTTCTGAGCGGCCTTCGCGCTGCCCATGGCGACGATCTCCTCCACCGCCCTCACGGACAGCAGTTCCGCCACGATGCGCTTGGCCAACTCAACCTGCTCATCCGCACTGCTCAGGCCCAGCAGGGCGCGAGCGTGCCCGGCGCTGATGGTGCCGGCGGCCACGCGGAGCTGAACCTCCGGCGGGAGGTTGAGCAGCCGGAGCGTGTTGGTGATGTGGGACCGAGAGCGCCCCACCTTGCTGGCCAGCTGCTCGTGGGTCGCCTGGAAGTCGTCCAGCAACTGCTGGTAGGCGGCCGCTTCTTCCAGGGCGTTCAGCTGCTCGCGCTGGAGGTTCTCGATGAGCGCGTCCCGGAGGAGGTCGGTGTCCTGGGTGTTCCGGACGATCGCCGGGACCGGGTCAAGACCGACCTGCTGGCACGCCCGCCAGCGCCGCTCCCCCATGATCAGCTCGTACTGGCCGCCACCCACGGATCTCACCACGATCGGCTGCAGAAGGCCGACCTCGCGGATGGAGTCGGCGAGCTCCTGGAGGCGCTCGTCGTCGAACACCTCACGCGGCTGACGAGGGTTGGGCACGATCGCGGTCAACGCGACCTCTTTGAAGTACGCTCCAGCGATCGGCTTCGGACCTGCCTCGACCGTGGAACCGTTCGAGGGAGCGGGCGCCGTACCCGGGCCGTCAACAATGGGTCCGGTCGGGATGAGCGCCCCGAGTCCCTTGCCCAATCCCCGCCGCTGCTGACTCACTGCGTCTCCTCATCCAGCCGGTCGATTCCGGTCACTCCAGGAGAGGTTACCGTTGCGGGCCCAGCGGGGTGCCCCCACGCCACACACAGTCCCGTGGGATTTACGCCGACACGGTTACAAATCTGCCCAACTCGCGACTCGCGCCGAACGAGACCGCTCACCGCCGACGTCCACCGCCGACGTCCACTCCGCCGACCCGGCGCAGGCACACCGGAGCACGGGCATGACAACCCACACCCTCAGGCCGTGCCTGAGAGACCCGCGAGCGACCAGCCGTCAGGCCACGGTGGCGCGATGGGCGATCTCCCGGGCCGCGTCCATGTAGGCCATCGCCCCGCTCGACCCCGGATCGTACGTCATGACCGACTGCCCATAGCTGGGCGCCTCAGACAGCCGGACGCTGCGCGGAATGACTGTCTTCAGCACCGTCTCCCCGAAGTGCGACCGCACCTCGTCGGCGACCTGCGAAGCCAGCCGGGTACGCCCGTCGTACATCGTCAGGACGATCGTGGAGAGCCGCAGAGCCGGGTTGAGGTGCGCCTTGATGAGGTCGACGTTCCTGAGGAGCTGCCCCAGGCCCTCCAGCGCGTAGTACTCGCACTGGATCGGGATCATGACCTCCTCCGCCGCGACCAGGGCGTTGACCGTCAGCAGGCCGAGGGACGGCGGGCAGTCGATGACGATGTAGTCGAACTCCGCCTCGTACGCCGCCAGCGCCCGCCGGAGCCGGGCCTCCCGCGCCACCAGCGAGACGAGCTCGATCTCCGCGCCGGCCAGGTCGATCGTGGCGGGCGCGCAGTAGAGGTTCGGCATCTCGGGGACCTGCTTGACGATGTCCACCATGGGCAGATCGTCGACGAGCACCTGGTACACATCCGGTACGTCACCACGATGCTCCGTGGCCAGCGCCGTCGAGGCGTTGCCCTGCGGGTCGAGGTCCACCACGAGGACGCGCTGGCCGTGCATCGACAGGGCCGCGGCAATGTTCACCGAGGTGGTGGTCTTGCCGACGCCGCCCTTCTGGTTGGCCACCGCGATCACTCTGCACTTCGCCGGCCGAGGCCAGGAGTTGTCGCCGTCGCCGCTGCCACCACCCCTCTGGGCGGCGGTGGGCTGCTCGGTGGCTGGCTGAGGGGCGGCCGGTTGGGTGGTGGCAGGTGTTTCACGTGAAACCACTGAACTGAGCGCCTCTCGTACCAACGGCGAATCACCGGGGTTCAGGGGGGTCTGGGTCACGTTGGCCATCCTTTCAACCAGTGGTGTGCCGGTGCCGGGAATTTGCTGTTGCGACACGCCCATTTCGGGCCATCCAACCCCGGTTGGGCTCTCGGACAGACGGCTGTCCGGCCAGCCAAGACCGCAAGACGCGACTGGCACAACCGTCACCTCCTTCGTCGCCGCCTGGCTCGCTCCGGCGCGCGACCCGCTACCACCCGAACCAATGTTGCAGGCGGCTCGACCTTACCGTGCCCGACGGTCACAAGCTCGGCCGTTCGGGCCCCGCAGGCCCGCAATTGGGACTCCGCCTCGGCGAGCTCGCCGGCGGCTCGCTCCCCCTTCATGGCTATCAGCTCGCCGCCCTCACGCAGAAGAGGCATGGCCCACTTCAGCAGCCGGTCGAGTGGCGCGACCGCCCGAGCACTGGCGACGTCGAACTCCCGCTCCCCCGCCAGATCCTCGGCCCGCCCACGCAGCACCTCGACGTTGTCCAGCTTGAGCGCCTCGACGCACTCCTCCAGGAACACCGTACGGCGAAGCAACGGCTCCAGCAGCGTGACCTCGATGTCCTGGCGGACGATGGCCAGCACCAGCCCCGGCAGCCCCGCCCCCGAGCCGATGTCCACCAGCCGCACCTCCGGGGGCACGGCCTCGGCGACCACGGCGCAGTTGAGCAGGTGGCGATCCCAGATACGCGGCACCTCACGCGGCCCCAGCAAGCCCCGGACGACGCCCGGGCCCGCCAGCAGCGCCGCGAACGCGTTCGCGCGGTCCCATGCCTCCCCGGCGAAGACGTCCCGCGCTATGTCCGGCGGCGCCGGAAGCTCTTCGCTCACTGGATGCTGGCCCTTTCTCGGTCTCAGGTGGTGTTCGTACTCAGGTTGCCTGCTCGGCGGTGATGCCGGTGGGCGTTCGACGGTGGGTGTCTCGACGTTCTAGGGGCGGTGTCCACCCAAGGCTAGATGTGAGATCACACTGGAAGACTAGCGGGCTGGCATGTGGGTGACGGTCGAGCACGCCGCCGCGCGCCCCTCCCGATCCACCCTCGACACCAAATCCCCTACAAACGACATAGAGCGCATATCACCTGAAAGAAGCACTCAGAGGCACTTTTCAGGACGAACAACAAGGTCAACGCACAAAACCGCACGCTCCCCAGCTAACAGCGCCGAACTCCAACGCCAGCGCACAAAGACGCCGGACAACTCCCCAACAACAAGAAACAGGGATCGATCCGCACAAGCGCGGAGACCAGTCCGCAAACCCGCCAGCGGCCCACATAGGCCCCGTATCCCGTACGTACAGCTATAGATACGGAAACGGCCGCCCATCAGCGCACCCAAGCGCCGACAGACGGCCGAACCGGCTCACCATGCACGTTTCAGGCAGGAAGGACCACCACGTACCGCTGCGGCTCCTCACCCTCGGACTCGCTGCGCAGCCCGGCGGCGGCCACCGCGTCGTGGACGATCTTCCGCTCGAACGGCGTCATCGGGTGCAGCGCCTTCGGCTCACCCTTGTCCTTGACCTGGTTGGCGACCTCGGTGCCGAGCTTGCTCAGCTCGGCCCGGCGGCGCTCGCGGTAGCCGGCGACGTCGAGCATGAGCCGCGACCGCTCCCCGGTCTGCCGGTGGACGGCCAGCCGGGTCAGCTCCTGCAGCGCCTCCAGGACCTCGCCGGCGGGCCCGACCAGCTCGTTGCCCTTGAGCCCCACGACGGAGACCATGGCGCGGTCGCCCTCGACGTCCATGTCGATGTCGCCGTCGATGTCGGCGATGTCGAGAAGGCCCTCGACGTAGTCGGCAGCGATCTCGCCTTCCTGCTCAAGCGCGTTGAGATCAGGAGCCTTCTCCTGCTCGGCCTCGGTCATGGCCGGCCTCTCCTTCGTGTTCAAGACTTCTTGCTGCCGGTGCGCTTGCTGCGGGACTGGCGGCTGGGCTGCTGCCTAATGATCTTAGGCTCCGGCGGGGCGGGAGGGGCCTCCTCTTCCGGAGTGGTCTTGCGCATCTTTGCCACCAGGCCGGGCTTGGGCGTCACGGGGATGGCGTTGCCCTTGGCGTCGAACTGCGGCATCGGGTGCCGGCTGTAGAACCAGTGCTGCTGGCCCAGCGTCCACAGGTTGGTGGTGACCCAGTAGAGGATCAGGCCCAGCGGGAAGTTGAGGCTGAAGAAGGCGAACAGCGGCGAGATGTACATCAGGATCTTCTGCTGCTGCGCCATGGGGTTGTCCGGCATCTGCGCCATCGAGCGGGTCACGCTCTGCCGGACGGTGAGGAACGTGGTCAGCGAGCTGATCGCCACGAAGAAGCCGATGACGACCTTCTGGGCGATGTCAGGAGCCTCGAAGAACGTGGCGGGCAGGGGAGCGTTGATGATCAGCGCGTGCTTGGCGCTGTCGACCAGCTCCTGCGACATGCCGAACTTGGCCTGGTCGGCGGCGATGGCCCGCAGCACGGTGAACATCGAGATGAAGATCGGGAACTGCGCCACGACGGGGAGGCAGCCACCGAGGGGGTTGGCGCCCGCGCCCTGGTACAGCGCCATGACCTCCTGGTTCATGCGCTGCTTGTCGTTCTTGTAGCGCTTGCGGAGCTCCTGGACCTTCGGTGCCAGCTCCTGCATCTTCCGCGACGACCGCATCTGCTTGAGGAACAGCGGGAAGATGAGGATCCGCATGCAGACGGTCAGCGTGACGATGGTCAGCGCCCAGGTCAACCCACTGTTGGGGTCGAGGAAAGTGCTGTAGACCTGGTGGATCCAGGTGATGACTTGGGCGACGGCCGTGTACAGCCAATTGAGCCAGGACAGCTCCACCGAGCTAGCTCCCTTGCGTTTCGTGGGACCGGACCGGGCGTGGGGGCACCGGGTCTATACCTCCGGGATGGAATGGGTGGCACCGCCCGATGCGCCGGACAGTCAGCCATGTGCCGCGCAATGCCCCATGTACGGCAATCGCCTCGAGCCCATACGCGCTGCACGACGGGTAGAACCGGCAGCGTGGACCGAGCATCGGGCTGATGAACGCCCGGTAGAACCGAATGGGGATGATCAGCGCCCGGGCGGCGAGGCCCGGCATCCCTTGCGGCTGCTCCGTCATCTGTGTCCACCCGTCGAGGACTCGCGCCGCCTGAGCAAACGATCCAGCGCGGCGTCGAGATCGGCGGCCAGTTGCTCGACGCACGCGGACGCGGCCGGTGGATTGGCGCGTACCACCAGCAGGCTACCTCGCGGCAGCCGGTCGAGACGGTCGCGCATCAGGTGTCGGAGCCGTCGTTTGACCTTGTTCCGGGTCACCGCGCCACCAACGGCCTTGCTCACCACGAAACCAACCAGAGGTGTCTCTTCCCCAGAAAGGTTGAGATGCACCACCAAAGTGGGGCGTCCGGCGCGTTTGCCGCGTCGGACCGCCGCTTCGAACTCGTCCCCGCGCCGCATGCGGGATTGACGGGACAGCACCGTATACGCCTAACGCCCGTCGGCGAGGTACACCGACGGGCCGGACTTCGGGCGCGGGTCGATCAGGCCGACAGCTTCTCGCGGCCCTTGCGGCGACGGGCAGCGAGGATGGCGCGACCGGCCCGGGTGCGCATCCGCAGCCGGAAGCCGTGGGTCTTCGCGCGGCGACGGTTGTTCGGCTGGAAAGTACGCTTGCTCACGGGTGGGCTCCAGGCTTGAAGGTGCGCCCAGGGGCGCTTATACACACATGGCTGGCCTGCCGTGGGAGCGAGGGCACGCGAAATAGCCGTCGCGTGGCAAGCCGACCGTCGTACGTTACGGGCCAACGGCGTCCCAGGTCAAACTGAACGGGTTATCCACTGATCCACAGGCGACTTTTCCACCGCCGGGCCCACGTCCACAGTTTGTGCATCCAGGTGCCACTACGCTGTGGACAACGTCTTGAACACAGCTGTGCACATGGATACTGTCGGCCCTTCTGGACCACCGGAAACACCGTGCACAGCCTGTGGATCTCCTGTGGAGGACCTGGGTACGAAGCCCTGCCGCCACGCTGTGGACGAAGGGGTCGCCGACCGCTCGGGGCGACCACGGTCATGTGGATAAACGATCGCGGGGGGCCGCGAGAGGAAGGAGGGGAGCCGCACCATGAGTGGTGTCGACCTCGGCACGGTATGGGCGAGGGCCCTGGGCAACTTCCTCAACGAGAACGTGCCCATCCAGCAGCGCACCTGGCTGTCGATGGTCCGTCCGATCGCTCTCGCGGACGACACGATCGTGCTCGGCGTCCCCAACGACTTCCTCAAGGACCTCATCGAGGGCAAGTTGCGCCCGCTGGTGGCGCACGCGCTGTCCCAGGAGCTGGGGATGACGATGCGGCTGGCCGTGATGATCGACACCACGGCTCCGGAACAGCCTTTGCCGGACGCCCATCAACAGCCTGTGAATGTGCCTTATCCCCAGAGTGTGGATAGCCAGCCGCGTTACACACAGCCGGTGCAACCCCAGCACTACCAGGCATCCGAGCCCCCGCAGTTCTATTCTCCACAGCCCGAGCAGCCTCCGGCGTCCACCGAATATCCACAGCCTTCGTTCTCTTTTGAACAGGTGCAGCCGTACACACCGCCTGTGGAGAAAGCGCCGGAGCCGGCGCCGAATCGCTGGGAAGCGAAGAGCAACAAGCCCAGCGAGCCGGCCAGACTCAACCAGAAGTACACATTTGAGACATTCGTCATCGGCGCCAGCAACCGGTTCGCGCACGCCGCGGCCGTGGCGGTGGCCGAATCCCCCGCGAAGGCGTACAACCCGCTCTTCATTTACGGCGACTCCGGCCTGGGGAAGACCCACCTGCTGCACGCGATCGGGCATTACGCGCAGAGCCTGTACGACGGCGCCCGGGTGAGATACGTGAGCTCGGAGGAGTTCACCAACGACTTCATCAACAGCATCCGCGACCACAAGGCCGACGGCTTCCGCGGCCGCTACCGCGCGATCGACATCCTGCTTGTGGACGACATCCAGTTCCTGGAGGGCAAGGAGCAGACGCAGGAGGAGTTCTTCCACACCTTCAACACCCTGCACAACGCCAACAAGCAGATCGTCATCTCCAGCGACCGCGCGCCCAAGCAGCTCATCACGCTGGAGGACCGGCTGCGCAACCGGTTCGAGTGGGGCCTGATCACCGACGTCCAGCCGCCCGAGCTGGAGACCCGGATCGCGATCCTGCGGAAGAAGGCCATCCAGGAGGGTCTGGCCGCGCCGCCCGAGGTGCTGGAGTACATCGCGAGCCGGATCTCCACCAACATCCGCGAGCTGGAGGGCGCCCTGATCAGGGTGACCGCGTTCGCCAGCCTCAACAGGCAGGGGGTGGACCTGCAGCTCGCCGAGGTCGTGCTGAAGGACCTGATCACCTCGGAGTCCGACACCGAGATCACGATCGCGGCCATCATGACCGAGACCGCCAACTACTTCGGCATCAGCATCGAAGACCTGTGCGGCACCTCGCGCAGCCGCGCGCTCGTCAACGCCCGGCAGATCGCCATGTACCTGGCGCGCGAGCTGACCGAGCTGTCGCTGCCGAAGATCGGCCAGCAGTTCGGCGGCCGCGACCACACCACCGTGATGCACGCCGAGCGCAAGATCCGGTCGCTCATCGCCGAGCGCAGGTCGATGTACAACCAGGTCAACGAGCTGACAATGCGTATCAAACAGAGCAAGCGTGGATCTTGATGCTCGTACACAGCCTGTGGAAAACACTGTGGACCAGCGGAAACGCAAAATCGGCGCGTCGGTACGACCGCCAATGCCGGGAAAAATCCACCCACAAGGGCTGGGGACGAATCTGGGGACATCCTGAGGAGAACCTGGGGATGACTCGTGGATAACGTGTGGACGGCCTGTGAACAGTCGATCTGGGACTCCAGAAGGCCCCCTCTTACCCCGTGGACAACCTGTGGAAACCTCGTGGATAACCGGTGGATGAACACCCCATGATCTGGGGACGGCCTGTGGGCGACGAATCTTCATCCCCAGGCGGCGAAGTTTCCCCCAGGCGTCACCCACACCCTCGGTGGATGAAAACAGGGGCACTGAGCTGCGAGGACATCAGTTGTCCACAGTTCCCACAGCCCCTAGTGTGATGACCTCTTATCTCTCTTACTAAGAAAATCAAAGACCCATAGAGGGGTTCTCCCCGAACCGCGGTGCGGGAGAGTGAACACTTGAATCAACGACGAACCCAGGAGGCTGATCACCGTGATGTTCCGAATCGAGCGAGACGTCCTCGCTGAGGCGGTGGCATGGACGGCACGCAGTCTCCCGGCGCGCCCGTCGGTGCCCGTGCTCGCCGGCATGCGCCTGGAGGTGACGGAGGGCCAGCAGCTCAAGCTGTCGGGGTTCGACTACGAGGTCTCCGCCGAGGTCACGCTCGAACTCCACACCGGTGAGGCGGGCGTCGTCCTGGTCTCGGGCAAGCTGCTCGCCGAGATCACGCGCGCGCTTCCCGCACAGCCTGTGGACTTCGTGGTGGAAGGCGCCAAGGCCGTCGTCACGTGCGGCAGCGCCCGGTTCACCCTGCTGACCATGCCTGTGGAGGACTACCCGTCGCTCCCGGCCATGCCGCCGGCCGCCGGGCGGGTGGGCAGCGACGTGTTCGCCTCCGCCGTCAGCCAGGTCGCCGTCGCGGCGGGCCGGGACGACACGCTGCCGATGCTCACGGGCGTGCGCATGGAGATCGAGGGCGACACCGTCACCCTCGCCGCCACCGACCGCTACCGGCTCGCCGTGCGCGAGCTCAAGTGGCAGCCGGGCCAGCCCGACTTCGCCGCGATCGCGATGATCCCCGGCAAGACGCTCGCCGACACCGCCAAGGCCCTCGGCACCACCGGCGCCGAGGTGGAGATCGCGCTCAGCTCGGCCGGCGGCACCGGCGAGGGCATGATCGGCTTCTCCAGCGCGGGCCGGCGCACCACGACGCGGCTGCTCGACCCCGAGTTCCCCAAGTACCGCTCGCTGCTGCCCACGGAGTTCTCCGCGCGCGCCGACCTGTCCACAGGCCCGTTCGTCGAGGCGGTCAAGCGCGTGGCCCTGGTCGCCGAGCGCAACACCCCCGTACGTCTGGCGTTCAGGAGCGGCGAGGTCGTGCTGGAGGCCGGCAGCGGCGACGAGGCGCAGGCCGTCGAGGCACTGCCCGTGGATTACGAGGGCGAGGAGATGAACATCGCCTTCAACCACCAGTTCCTGCTGGAGGGGCTCGGCGCGATCGACTCGGACGTGGCGCGCCTGCAGATGACGACCTCGACCAAACCGGCCATCCTCACAGGGGGCAAGCCTGTGGACGAAGGCGCAGGTACGGACTACCGTTACCTGATCATGCCCATCCGCCTGTCGGGCTGATCCCGTCATCGGGGATGATGGAAGCCTGACAAGGGGGTAGAGGAGCGTCATGCAGATCGGCATGGTGGGACTGGGCAAGATGGGCGGCAACATGGCCGAGCGGCTGCGCCGCGGCGGCCAGGAGGTGGTCGGTTACGACCGCGACCCCGGCATCAGCGACGTGGCCAGCCTGAAGGAGCTGGTCGAACGGCTGTCCGCGCCGCGCGCGGTCTGGGTCATGGTTCCCGCGGGCAAGCCCACCCAGCAGACGATCGACGAGCTCGGCGAGCTGCTCGACGAGGGCGACATCGTCGTCGACGGCGGCAATTCACACTATGTGGACGACCAGAAGCACGCCGCCGAGCTGCGCGAGAAGGGCATCGGCTTCGTCGACTGCGGCGTGAGCGGCGGCGTGTGGGGGCTCCAGAACGGCTACGCCCTCATGTGCGGCGGCGAACAGGCCGACGTCGACCGGCTCATGCCGATCTTCGAGACGCTCAAGCCCGAGGGCGAGGACGGCTTCGTCCACGCCGGTGACGTCGGCGCCGGCCACTTCGCGAAGATGGTCCACAACGGCATCGAGTACGGCATGATGCAGGCGTTCGCGGAGGGCTGGGAGCTTCTGGAGGCGTCCGACGTCGTCAAGGACGTCAGGGGCTCCTTCAGCAGCTGGCGCACCGGCACCGTCATCCGCTCCTGGCTGCTCGACCTGATGGTGCGGGCGCTCGACGACGACGAGCACCTCGACCAGCTCCGCGGTTACGCCCAGGACTCCGGCGAGGGCCGCTGGACGGTCCAGGCGGCCGTCGACCACGCCGTGCCGCTGCCGGTGATCACCGCTGCCCTCTACGCGCGGTTCGCCTCGCGCCAGGACGACTCCCCCGCGATGAAGGTCGTCGCCGCGCTGCGCAACCAGTTCGGCGGCCACGCGATCACCTCGACCGAGGGCAGCACCGGCAAGGGCGCCGACTCGCCCGGCGCCGACGTGGCCCCGCCGCGCGAAGCCGAGTAACCCAGCCGAGCAGTCCAGCCGGGGTCCGGCCGGTCGGGCCGGCCGGTGGTCCACAGGCCGTCCGTGGAAGCCCGAGGTTTTCCACAGGACGGCAAGCCGGTGACACGGGCGGCCCCCGCGGCGGACTAACCTTCGTGGGGTGCATGTCGCCCACCTCTCGCTGACCGACTTCAGGTCCTACGCGTCCGTGGAGCTCGGTCTGGAACCGGGCGTCACGGCTCTCGTCGGGCCCAACGGCCAGGGCAAGACCAACCTGGTCGAGGCCCTCGGCTATGTCGCGACGCACTCCAGCCACCGCGTGGCCAACGACGCGCCGCTGGTGCGGCAGGGGGCCGCGCGGGCCATCGTGCGCTGCGCCGTCCACAGGGACGACCGGCGGGCGCTGGTGGAGCTGGAGATCAACCCGGGCAAGGCCAATCGGGCGCGGCTCAACCGCTCCCCCGTGTCCAGGCCGCGCGACGTCATCGGGCTGCTGCGCACGGTGCTGTTCGCGCCGGAGGACCTGGCGCTGTCCAAGGGCGACCCGTCGGAGCGCCGCCGTTTCCTCGACGACCTGCTCGTGGCCAGGGCCCCGAGGTTCGCCGGGGTCCGGGCCGACTACGACCGGGTGCTGAAGCAGCGCGGCGCCCTGCTGCGCACGGCCGCGCAGGCCCGCAGAGGCAGCAGGAGCGGCCGGCGGGCCGAGAGCGACACCGCGTTCGCCGCCGCGGGCGCCGGCGACGTCCTGAGCACGCTGGAGGTGTGGGACGCCCACCTCGCCAGGCACGGCGCGGAGCTGTTGCGGGCGCGGCTGGAGCTCATCGAGGCGCTGCGCCCGCTGGTGGCCGGGGCCTACGCCGCGCTGGCCCCCACGAGCGCCCCCGCGACGCTGGCCTACCGCAGCACGTTGTCCACAGGTGGGGACGGCGCGGAGGACGAAGTCGCCGGTGAGCGGGGATCTCCCGATGCGCAGACGTTATCCACAGACTTGGGGAAAACCCTTGAACAGCAGCTCCGCGACCGGCTCACGGAGGTCCGCCAGGCCGAGCTGGAACGGGGCGTCACCCTGGTCGGCCCACACCGCGACGACCTGATCCTGGGCCTCGGCGACCTGCCCGCCCGCGGCTACGCCAGCCACGGCGAGTCGTGGTCGTTCGCGCTGGCGCTGCGGCTGGCCGCCTACGACCTGTTGCGGGCCGACGGCGGCGACCCGGTGCTGATCCTCGACGACGTGTTCGCCGAGCTCGACAGCCAGCGCCGGCGCCGGCTGGCCGAGATCGTCGCGCCGGCCGAACAGGTGCTGATCACCGCCGCCGTGCCCGACGACGTGCCGAAGGAGCTGGCGGGGGCCCGTTTCGACGTCGCTGAGGGGAGCGTGACCCGTGTCCGATGAGCAGCACAACGCGGCGGCCAGGGGGGCCGCCATGGCGAGGGAGAAGCTCGCGCAGGCGAAGGCCGACGCGGCCAAGCGCGGCCAGCTCCCGCGCCGCGAGCCCAGGCGCAAGGCCGGCCCGCGCAGGGAGGCCGGCGATCCCCAGCTCTTCGGCCGGGCCATCGCCGACCTGCTGGCCGACCGCGGCTGGGAGCGCTCGGCGGCCGTCGGCGCGGTGTTCGGCCGGTGGAAGGAGATCGTCGGCCCCGACCTGGCCGCTCACACCCGGCCGGAGTCCTTCGACGAGGGCGAGGTGCTCATCGCGGCCGATTCCACAGCCTGGGCGACGCAGGTCAGGCTGCTCGCGCGCACCCTCATCCGCAGGCTCAACGAGGAGCTGGGTGACGGTTCCGTGACAAAGGTCAAGGTCAGGGGGCCGCAGAACGCGCCCCGCCCCACAGGGGGTTTGCGGGTGACCGGAAGTAGAGGGCCCGGCGACACCTATGGTTAGGCGCCGGGAGCGATCAGACAGCCGCAGACGCGATAAGCCCCCTTTCCGAAGGGGGGATGCTTGAGTGGGGGGCAAATCGAGCTAGGGCGCATCACAGGCGCGTGTATTGCCACCACGGGCTCCGGGAAGCGGTAGAATGAAAACGGATTCCGGACACGTCCGCTTGCGTGTCACCCCGGCAGTAAGCCGACTCCCCCGGGTGACCGCGCATCGGGGCACTCACGACGGTGACGGGCACGGTAGGGGCAGCATGAAGTTGACGGCCTCCCCCGCCGCGTGTCCGCGGCAGGAGGATTTCGCAGTTGTCCTACGACGCTAGCTCAATCACCGTACTCGAAGGACTTGAGGCGGTTCGCAAACGCCCGGGTATGTATATCGGCTCCACCGGTGAGCGCGGCCTGCACCACCTCGTCTACGAGATCGTGGACAACGCGGTGGACGAGGCGCTGGCCGGTTTCGCCACCAGGATCGACATCACGCTGCTGGCCGACGGCGGCGTGCGCGTCGTCGACAACGGCCGCGGCATCCCCACGGGCATCCACCCTGTGGAGAAGCGCTCGGCCGTCGAGGTCGTGCTCACCACGCTCCACGCGGGCGGCAAGTTCGACAGCCAGTCCTACGCGGTCTCCGGCGGCCTGCACGGCGTCGGCTCGGCCGTCGTCAACGCGCTGTCCACCGCCATGGACGTCGAGGTCAAGCAGAACGGTCACTACTGGCGGCTGAACCTCGTCAACGCCAAGGCGCTGGCCCCGCTGGCCAAGGGCGAGGAGACCGACGAGACCGGCACCACGATCACGTTCTGGCCCGATCCCGAGATCTTCGAGACCACCACCTGGAACTACGAGACGCTCTCGCGCCGCTTCCAGGAGATGGCCTTCCTCAACAAGGGCCTGACGATCACGCTCGCCGACGAGCGTCCCGACCACGTCAACGGCGAGCCCCGCACGGTCGAGTACCACTACGAGGGCGGCCTGGCCGACTTCGTCAAGCACCTCAACGCCAAGAAGGAGCCGGCGCACGCGTCGATCGTCGCCTTCGAGGAGGAGGGCGACGGCATCGCGGTGGAGATCGCGATGCAGTGGAACAACTCCTACGCGGAGTCGGTGTACACCTTCGCCAACACGATCAACACCGCCGAGGGCGGCACCCACGAGGAGGGCTTCCGCGCGGCGCTGACGTCCATCGTCAACCGCTACGCGCGCGAGCAGAAGTTCCTCAAGGAGGGCAAGGACGACAACCTCTCCGGCGAGGACGTCCGCGAGGGCCTGACCGCGATCATCTCGGTCAAGCTGTCCGACCCGCAGTTCGAGGGCCAGACCAAGACCAAGCTGGGCAACACCGAGGCCAAGTCGTTCGTGCAGAAGGCCTGCAACGACCACCTGCGCGACTGGTTCGAGCGCAACCCCGGCGAGGCCAAGGACATCATCAACAAGTCGCTGCAGGCCAGCCGCGCCCGCCTGGCGGCCCGCCAGGCCCGCGACCTGACCCGGCGCAAGTCGCTCCTGGAGTCCGGCAGCGGCCTTCCCGGCAAGCTGGCCGACTGCCAGTGGAACGACCCGGAGAAGTGCGAGCTGTTCATCGTCGAGGGCGACTCGGCCGGCGGCTCGGCCAAGGGCGGCCGCGACTCGCGTTTCCAGGCGATCCTGCCCATTCGCGGCAAGATCCTCAACGTCGAGAAGGCGCGGATCGACAAGGTCCTGAAGAACAACGAGGTCCAGGCGCTCATCACCGCCCTGGGCACCGGCGTGCACGACGAGTTCGACATCGCCAAGCTGCGTTACCACAAGGTGATCCTGATGGCCGACGCCGACGTCGACGGCCAGCACATCAACACCCTGCTGCTGACGCTGCTGTTCAGGTTCATGCGCCCGCTGATCGAGGCCGGGCACGTCTACCTGTCGTGCCCGCCGCTCTACAAGATCAAGTGGGACCGGAAGGGCGAGGACGCCTCCTACGCCTACTCCGACGCCGAGCGCGACGCGGTCATCAACGACGGCATCGCGCAGGGCAAGGCAGACCCGCGCCCGCGGGACAACGTCCAGCGGTTCAAGGGCCTCGGCGAGATGAACGCCGGCCAGCTCTGGGAGACCACCATGAACCCGGCGACGCGACTGCTGCGCCTGGTCACGCTCGACGACGCGGCCCAGGCCGACGACCTGTTCAGCGTGCTCATGGGCGAGGACGTCGAGGCGCGGCGCGACTTCATCATCCGCAACGCGCGCGACGTTCGCTTCCTCGACGTTTAAGAAGGACCTAAACCTGTGACGGACGTGAACACCACTCCCCCGGCTGACCGCATCGAACCGGTGGACATCCAGTCCGAGATGCAGCGCAGTTACATGGACTACGCGATGTCCGTCATCGTGTCCAGGGCGCTGCCTGACGTGCGCGACGGTCTCAAGCCGGTGCACCGGCGGGTGCTCTACGCGATGTACGACGGTGGCTACCGTCCCGACCGCGGCTACTTCAAGTGCGCCCGCGTCGTCGGCGACGTGATGGGCACCTACCACCCCCACGGCGACACCTCGATCTACGACGCGCTGGTCCGCCTTGCCCAGCCGTGGTCGCTGCGCTATCCCCTGGTCGACGGGCAGGGCAACTTCGGCTCGCCGGGCAACGACCCGGCGGCCGCGATGCGGTACACCGAGTGCAAGCTCGCGCCCATCGCCATGGAGATGCTGCGCGACATCGACAAGGACACGGTCGACTTCCGCCCGAACTACGACGGCAAGTCGCAGGAGCCCGACGTCCTGCCGGCGCGGTTCCCGCAGCTGCTGGTCAACGGCTCGGGCGGCATCGCGGTCGGCATGGCCACCAACATCCCGCCGCACAACCTGCGCGAGGTCTCGGCCGCCGTCCGGTGGTACCTGGAGAACCCCGAGGCCGACGACGAGGAGCTGCTGGAAGCCTCGATCAGGCTGGTCAAGGGGCCCGACTTCCCGACCAAGGCGCTGATCGTCGGACGCCGGGGCATCGAGGACGCGTACCGCACCGGGCGCGGCTCGATCACCATGCGCGCGGTCGTCGAGGTCGAGGAGGACAAGGGCCGGCAGGCGCTCGTCGTCACCGAGCTGCCGTACCAGGTCAACCCGGACAACCTGGCCCTGAAGATCGCAGAGCTGGTGCGCGAGGGCAAGCTCTCGGGCATCGCCGACGTACGCGACGAGAGCTCCTCGCGGGTCGGGCAGCGCCTGGTGATCGTGCTCAAGCGCGACGCGGTCGCCAAGGTCGTGCTCAACAACCTGTACAAGCACACCCAGCTCCAGGACACCTTCGGCGCCAACATGCTGGCGCTGGTCGACGGCGTGCCGCGCACGCTGCGGCTCGACCAGTTCATCCGCCACTACGTGGCCCACCAGGTCGAGGTCATCGTCCGCCGGACGCGTTACCTGCTGCGCAAGGCCGAGGAGCGCGCGCACATCCTGCGCGGGCTGCTGAGGGCCCTTGAGCGGCTCGACGACGTCATCGCCCTCATCCGGGCCTCGGAGTCGGCCTCGCACGCCCAGCAGGGCCTCATGGGGCTCCTGGAGATCGACGAGATCCAGGCGCAGGCCATCCTGGACATGCAGCTGCGCAAGCTGGCCGCCCTGGAGCGACAGGCCATCCAGGACGAGTACGACGGCCTGATGGCCCAGATCGCCGAGTACAACTCGATCCTGGCCAGCGAGGCCCGCCAGCGCGAGATCATCGGCGACGAGCTGACCGAGGTCGTCAACCGCTACGGCGACGAGCGCAAGACCGAGATCATCGCCTACGACGGCGACATGTCGATCGAAGACCTCATCGCCGAGGAGGAGATCGTCGTCACGATCACCCGCGGCGGTTATGCCAAGCGCACCCGTACCGACCTCTACCGGGCGCAGAAGCGGGGCGGCAAGGGCGTGCGCGGCGCCCAGCTGCGCCAGGACGACATCGTCGACCACTTCTTCGTCACCACGACGCACCACTGGCTGCTGTTCTTCACGAACAAGGGCCGGGTGTACCGGGTCAAGGCGTACGAGCTGCCTGATGCCGGGCGTGACGCCCGTGGCATGCATCTCGCGAACCTTTTGGCCATGCAGCCCGACGAAACAGTCATGGAAGTTCTCGACCTCCGCGACTACGACGTCGCCCCCTACCTGGTGCTCGCCACGCGCAGCGGCCTGGTCAAGAAGACGCGCCTGTCCGAGTACGACTCCCCCAGGTCGGGCGGTCTGATCGCGATCAACCTGCGCGAGGACGACGAGGTCATCGGCGCCCGCCTGGTCTCCGAGACCGACGATCTGCTGCTCGTCTCCAAGGGCGCGCAGTCGATCAGGTTCACCGCCTCCGACGAGGCGCTGCGGCCCATGGGCCGCGCGACCAGCGGTGTCATCGGCATGAGGTTCCTCGAAGGAGACGAACTTCTCGCCATGAATCGGATCGCCGACGGTCAAGATGTGCTTATCGCCACGAAGGCTGGGTACGCAAAACGGACGCCAGTGGAGCAGTATCCAGTTCAAGGACGTGGCGGTAGGGGCGTGCTGACTGCGAAAATCGTGAGTTCCCGTGGCAAGCTGGTCGGAGCCGTCATGGTCAACCCAGAGGACGAGGTCTTCGCGATCACGTCCGCCGGCGGGGTGATCCGGACGAGTGCCGGCGAGATCAAGCAGTCCGGCCGCCAGACCATGGGAGTGCGATTGATGAACCTCGCCGAAGGCGACAGCGTGGTTGCCCTCGCCCGGAACGCGGAGTCGATGGAGACTCCGGTGGAGAATGAGGAAGACGGGGGAGGAGAGTAAATCATGAGCGCCCAGGGTGGCACCGCCAGAGCCCAGGCGGCGTCGGGTAACGGACAGCAGCCGAAGAAGTCCGCTGAGCCGGAAATCTTCAATTCGGTCGACGGCGAGCAGGACAGGACGCCCGCGAAGGGCGCCGCCGCTCAGCCCCGCTCCAAGGACGAGCCGCAGGCGGAGGGCAACGAGACGGTGCGCCTCCGTCCGTCGCTCACCAGTGAGGCACCTCCGCCCGTCGAGATGCCCAAGAAGAAGTCGTCGAACAACGCGGGGTCCAGGCTGCCCCGCAAGGCACACCTGGTGTTGCGCCGCATCGAGCCGTGGTCGGCCATGAAGTTCAGCTTCGTGGTGTCCCTGGTCTGCTTCGTGGTGCTCTTCGTGGCAGTGGCCGTCCTGTACGGCGTGCTGTCGGCCCTGGGGGTGTTCGACTCACTCGTCGACCTGGTCAACCAGCTCGGCAAGGGTGAGCAGGGACAGAGCTCGATCCCGATCAACATCGCCTCGTGGTTCGAGCCGGTGCGCATCCTCGGGTACACCGCGCTGATCGGCGCCGTGAACGTGGTGCTGATCACCGCTCTGTCCACGCTGGGCGCGGTCATCTACAACATCGCCTCCGACCTGGTCGGGGGCGTTGAGGTGACGTTCAGCGAGGCCGAATAACAGGTTCGGGCGGGGGCTCGTGCCGTACCGGGGTGGCTGGTACGGCACGAGCAGCCCGTCGGACACGGTAAGCTTTTCTCGTCCGAACAACTGGTTCGCCTCCAAGAGGCGAATGCGATACCGTTCGGTGTGCGGGGCTATAGCTCAGACGGTTAGAGCGCTTCCCTGATAAGGAAGAGGTCCCAGGTTCAAGTCCTGGTAGCCCCACAGTTTCTCAATGCAGAGGCCGTTTCCCGGGGATCGGGGGGCGGCCTTTTGAGTGTTTGCCATCAATGTGCCGCCACGAGTGTCAGTCCTCAGGTGCCAGAGATCGATTCGCATTGACATCAGCTGGGGGCGCGGCGGCGCTGGGCGAGGTCGAATGATGGGCGGGTCGAACGATCCGCCGGCGGGCCCATCACTCGATCCCCTGCGACCACTGACCCGGCTGAGGGCCTACTCGTCTCGGGCGGAACGGCGGGAGCGCGCGGGCTCGCCGCCTACTTGCGGTACTTCGTGAGCGTCACGTCCAAGCGTGCGGCGTTCCTGTACATGCCGGCGTCGATCGGGATGGCCTCGTCGACGACGTCTGTGTAGGCGCCGGAAGGCACGCCGTCGGGATGAGCCGCCACAATGGTCCGGCCCGGCGCGTAGTACCTGGCCTCACCGATCGCCGCGGCCAGGTCGGAGTCCGAGCTCACCACCAGCGCCGCCTCGCACGCTTTGGTGCACAGGTCACCGACCAGGTGCGCCGCCAGCCGCACGTCGACCTGCTTCTCCTTGAAGCTGCCGGTCTTGTCGTCGTACTTGGTCTTCCCCATGAACGGCTGGAACTGCTTGCCGTAGACGCGGATGGTGTCCTGTTCGAACTGCTTCTGATCCACTCCGGCCTGGCCGCTCAGCGCGGTGGTGAAGTACTTCACCCTGATCAGCTTGCCGTTGTACGCCTTCAGTACCTGGTTGCACATTCTGACGACGTCCACACGCCAGTAGTCGGGGCCCGCACTCTCGCAGATCCCGTAGTAGAGGTTGGCCGCGTCGATGTAGGCGATCCATCTGCTGTCGCTGTTCAGGATGGCCTCGGCCGCTGCATATGAGGTGGCCATGACCGCTTCCCCTCGTTCCGTCGATTGAGGTGTACGGCACCCCGTCCGCGTACGCATTGCACCCGTCCGCGATAGCAATACGTTGGATGCCTGATTACCGCCCAGCAGGCTACGGAGCGGGCTTGCCGTAGCCTTGTCGTGACTTGATCAACGGAGGGGTGATATGCGCAGATACGTTGCGGCCATTGCCGTCGTCTCGTCGCTCCTGGCCGGTTGTGCAATTTCGTTTTCAGGACAGGAAGGGGAATCGCCGCCTCGCTTCTCGATCGATCCGCCCCCTGTCAATCGCGCGCTCGCGGATCTGACGAAAAGCGCCAAAGGCAAGGTGTTGCTTCATCATGTCGATGAGCAGGGGCGGACTGACCGCTGGACCACGAAGCTCAAGATGAGAGCATCGTTTCGCCTTGAGGTGGACTGCGTGGGAGCGAGCGGGACGATAATCGTCCGCGTAGGCAAAACTCAGCTCCCTCATCAGTGCTCCATCGAGCCTGGCGGTGTGCGCGTCAGCATGATCCCCGACGACGCGGCTGTCCGGAGCGTCAAGGTGGAGGCGCCCGAGGGTGCCAAATGGGCGATTCTCATTTGGCAGCTGCCGCAGAGTTAGCAAGCCGCGCTGGTGATCAGCGATCGCGCTGATGAGGAAAGGCCCCAGATTCGGACGCTCTACCTGTTCTACGGGGGCGACGTCGGAGAGGGCGCGCTGCACGAGATCCGGGCCAAGGTCGAGCGACTGGCCGCCCTGCTGCCGGTGGACGAGGACGGAGACCGGCCGCGGGGAGTCTTCGTGGTCACCGACGAGCGCGGCCGGGCGCGATGCTGGCACGTCCGTGAAGGGGCGGTCCTCGACGTCCCGGCGCCGGACTTCGGGTGTTTGGCGAGCTAGTACTGAAACCGGCCTTCGCCACCGGCGCGCGGTGGCAGAATGTCGCGGATGTCGAGGGCGGGGTCGTTGTGGCGGCAGCGGGATTTCGTGCTCCTGTGGGGCAGCCAGACCACCAGTTCGCTCGGGAACGAGATCTCCTATCTGGCGTTACCGCTGGTCGCGGGGCTCGTGCTGGACGCCTCGCCGGTGGAGCTCGGGCTGCTGACGGCGGCGCGGCGGTTGCCGGTGCTGTTCGCGTCGTTGCCGGCGGGGGCCCTGAGCGATCGGTGGCGTAAGCGGCCGGTGATGATCGTCGCGTTCCTGGTGTCCGGGTGCGCGATGGGGACGATCCCCTTGGCGGCCGTGGCCGGAGGGCTCACGCTCGGGCAGCTCTACGCCGTGGCGCTGGTGGTCGCGACGTGTGAGGTGTTCTTCACGCCCGCCTACCAGACGTACCGCTGACGTTGCTCGGGCCTGAGCGGTTGATGGAAGGGAACGCCAAGCTCACCAGCACGGTCACGGTGGCGGGGATGGCGGGGCAGCCGGTCGGCGGGGTGTTGATCTCGCTGTTCGGGCCTGCCAAGGCGGTGTTCGCGGACGCGCTGTCCTATCTGGTGGGCGCGCTCGCGCTGGCGTTGATCCGGTCGCCGGAGGCCAGGCCGGAGCGGAAGGAGCGGGCCCCTCGGCTGCGCGAGCAGATCGCGGAGGGGTTGCGGTACGTCGTCCGCCATCGTGTGATCGGGCCGTTGGTGCTCTACATGGCCACGGTCAGCTTCTGCATCGCCGGGCTGAGCGCGCTGGAGGTCAACTACGTCGTACGGGAGCTCGGCTGGTCGGGCCTGGCGACCGGCCTGGTGTTCGGGGTGAGCATGGCCGGCGGGCTGGCGGCCGGGGCGATCGCGGGGCCGCTCACCGACCGGTACGGCATGCCGCGCGTGCTGCTCGGGGCCGCCTTCGCGTACCCGTTGTGCAGCGGGTCGATCGGGCTGGTGGGGCCGGGACTGGCCGGGCAGCTGGTGGTGGGCGTCTCGTGGACGTTGATGATCATCGTCACGCTCGTCTTCCAGAGCACCCAGCGCAGCCTGCGGCAGCTTCTGACGCCCAAGGAGATGCAGGGGCGGCTGGCGGCCACGTCCCGCTGGCTCACCTGGGCCGCCACGCCGGTCGGCGCGGTCCTCGCCGGGGCGCTGGCCGGCGGGATCGGCATGCGCGGCACGCTTGTCGTGTTCTCGGCCGGGATGCTGGCCGGTCCGGTGGTCATGTGGTTCTCGCCGCTGCGCACGTCCCGGCGGGAGATCGAGCGGGACGTACGGACGGCGACGGCGGGGTAGCTCCGGGATCGCCGGGTCACACGGCGAAGAGCAGGGCGGCGTTGACGAGGAGGGCGACGGCGGTCGCGAAGTGCACGCCGAAGGCGACCGCCTTGGTGCCGCCGTTGCGGAGCACGATCAGGGTGTCGCCAAGAGGCAGCAGCGCGACGATCAGCATGAACCAGGCTTCGGCCTGGGCGCCGACGAAGGCCAGCAGGGCCAGGCCGAGCAGCCCGTACGTGCCGTCGCGCAGCCCCTTGATGGTCAGGTAGGCGCGGTCGCCGTCCTGCTTGGCGGGGACGCCGTAACCGGCGGCCGCGGCGACCGGGACGAACAGGAAGCGCGCGCCGATGAGCACGACCATCAGGTTGAGGGCGATGGCGAGGCCGTAGGCAAGGGTGGTGAGCATGTCCGTCTCCAAGAGCTAGCGTTGCTAGGAACGAGGACGACGCTAGCAGAACGGTGACAGAAGCGCTAGCGGTGCTAGGATCGAGAGCATGTCGATACAGGCGCGCCGGGAGCGCGAACGTGCGGAACGCGAGAAGCTGATCATCACGGTCGCCTGCGAGCTGGCCGAGGCCGAGGGCTGGGAGGCGGTGACGACGCGGCGGCTGGCCGAGCGCATCGAGTACAGCCAGCCGGTGCTCTACAGCCACTTCAAGGGCAAGGGCGCGATCATGGCGGCCGTGGCCGTGGAGGGGTGCGTGATCCTCGCGGACGAGCTGCGCGCGGCCCGTACCGCCGCTCCGGACGCCGACAGCGCCCTCGCGGCCGTCGGCGCGGCCTACACGGCGTTCGCCGAGCGGCGTCCGGCGCTCTACGACGTCATCTTCAGCCAGAACGTCGACCTGCCGTTCGCCACGCCGGAGGCTCCGGCGGCCCTGCACGCGGCCTTCGGCGAGCTGGTCGAGGGGCTGCGTCCGCACGCCGGCGAGGGGGAGGACCTGGCCCTGCTCACCGAGACCTACTGGGCCGCCCTGCACGGGCTGGTCACGCTCATGCGCGGCAAGCGACTGCCGGCCGAGCAGCACGAACGCAGGCTGGAGCTGCTGCTGAAGCGGTTCGCGGCCTGACGGTCCGACGGTTTGACCTTGTCACCGGCGTCAACGTCTACCCTCGTTGCCCGCACGTCGACGAGAACGGACGACCCCCGTGAGCACCCACCGCACCACCCTGGTCGAGCTGGACCAGAGCTTCTTCGACGCCCTGGTGGCCAACGACCACGACCGCCTGAAGGACCTGCTGGCGGACGACTTCGTCCTGGTGGGGGTCGAGGACGGCGCGGTCGCCGGCAAGGACGTCCTGCTCGACCTGGTGACGTCGGGCAGCCTGCAGTTCCCGAAGATCGACTCGTTCCCCGACGAGGCCATCGTGAGGGTGATCGGGGACGTCGGGATCGTCGTGGGGCGTACGGGGATGAACTTCACGAACCCCGACGGCAGCACGTTCAGCGCCGGCAGCCGGTACACGCACGTGTACGCCATCGGCCCCGACGGAGGCTGGCGGCTGGTCTCGGCGCAGGGCACGGCCATCAAGGCGTGACCTGATCACGCCTTGACGGGAAGCCGGGTCAGCCGCCTTCCGGTTTCCGCCATTCCGCGGTGACCTTGAGGTGGGCCTCCCCCGTCGATTCGGCGACGACCACGCCGGCCTTGGCGGTCAGCTTCATCCCGAACTCGACCGCGACCACGTCCGGCGGCTCGGGGCATGACCGCATGCGGCGCAGGACGTCGGTGGCGAAGGTCTGGACGCGCTGGAGGCCCGCGCCCAGTGCCTCCGGCATGCGTTCGACGGTCGCGCGGGTCCGTCCGGCGGGAAGCGGCTCGTCGCCGGGCCGCTCGTTGACCTCCACGAGCACGGTGCCGCCGTCGTCGAGGGGTACCTCAAGGAAGTAGCGCACGGTTGCCTCCTGTCCTGGGACAGGTGCAAGCATGGTGGACGGGCCCGCCCGGCGCAGGCTGTTTCGCCGCGCAGAGGGCGCGAAGTTATCCACAGGTTGGGGATGGTTGTCCACAGTGGTGGACAAGTCTGAAATCATTGACACGATGTCTGGATTGTTTTACCTTCCGTGCTTGTGATGTCGTACGAGGAAAAGGGCGCCTGGGTCTATCTCGTGGCGACGGCCGGCGCCTACGTGGCCTACGTCATCGTCATCCTGAGCCGGGCCGGCGACGGCCCGCTCAGCGCCGTCCCCTATGTCGCGCCGATGGTGTGGGCGATCGGGATCAGCGTCGTCCTGTCGATCGTGGGCCGTATCGTGGTCGAGATCGTGAAGCCCAGCGAGAGTCACAAGAGCGACGTGCGAGACAGGGAAATCAACCGTTCCGCCCAACATGTCGGAGGCGTCGTGCTCGCCGCCTCCATGGTGGTCCCCCTTGGCCTGACCATGGCGGAAGCCGACCATTTCTGGATCGCCAACGCCATCTACGCCGCGCTCGTCCTGTCCACTCTGGTGGCCACCCCGCTGCGGCTGCTCGCCTACCGGAGGGGCCTGTAGGCATGGGCAAACCGACCAAGGTGACCAACTCCATCAGGGCTCTGCGGTTCGCGCACGGGGAGATGACGCAGGCCGAGCTGGCCCAGCGGGTCGGCGTCACGCGGCAGACCGTCATCGCCATCGAGCAGGGCCGCTATTCACCCTCTCTTGAGGTGGCCTTTCAGATCGCCCGGGTGTTCCGGGTGCCCCTGGACGACGTCTTCCAGTATCCGGACGCCGACGGCTAGTTATCCACAGGCGCGTCGGTTTTCCACAGGCTGTCGAGAGCGGTGGCGACGGCCGCGATGGAGTCGTGCGCGGAGCGGATGCGGGCGGTCTGGGTCTCGTCCGTCCAGCCGAGCCGCAGGCCCTCCTCGGCCAGGGCGTCGAAGGCCGTGAACGCGGCGAGTTTCTGGCGCAGGACCTTCGACCAGGCGTCGTCCTCGATCCGGTAGTAGACGTTGCGCTCCCCCGGCCTGCGCAGCTTGTGGACGAGCCGGATCGACGTCAGCAGCTGCATGGTCGTCGTCAGGGACGCGCGGCTCGCGCCGATGGCGTCGGCGATGTCGGAGGCCGTCTGCGCGGGCGGGTCGCAGACCATCAGCCAGCCCAGGACGCGGCCGGTGATCGGGGCCAGCCCCCACTCCTCGGAGACGAAGTCCGCCACCCGCTCGACCCAGTCGAGCACCTGCTCCCGGCCCGGACCGTCCGGCGACTGCATGTGGGACCCTCTCCATCGACATCGCTCTGTGTAAGTTGTCAAATACTAGGAGCAACGAGGGGTGGGCTGCTAATGCTGGATCCATGATCGTCGTCATGTGGCCGCTGCTGCTCCTCCCCCTGGTCCTGCCCGAGCCGACCTCGGTCGTCCGAGCCCGGAGCGAGTTGCGGGAGCTGGTCGTCGCCGAGGCCCGTTCGCTGAGGGGGTATTCGCACGAGCGGTTCATGCCGTCCTGGACCGAGGCGGAGGGCGCGTGCGACACGCGGGAGGTCGTCCTGCGGCGTGACGCCGTGTCCGTGACGACCGACCTCGACTGCGAGGCCGTCCACGGCACCTGGTTCAGCGAGTACGACGGCCTGACCCTGCACAGCGAGGGGCAGATCGACGTCGACCACCTCGTGCCGCTGGCCAACGCCTGGGTCTCCGGCGCGAACGCCTGGACCGACGAGCAGCGGCAGGCGTTCGCCAACGATCTCACCAGGCCCGAGCTCATCGCCGTCAGCGAGTCGGTCAACCTGGACAAGGCCGGCGGCAGCCCGGCGACGTGGCGGCCGCCGCGCAGGTCGTACTGGTGCACGTACGCGCGGGCCTGGATCACGGTGAAGCACCACTACGGGCTGACCGTCACCCACCGGGAGAAACGGGCCCTCATCCGCATGTTGCGCACCTGCCTCATCGGTCGGCCATCCGCCTGAGCTGCTGCTCCCTGGCCCCGGCGTCGCCCGGCAGGCCGCGCTCGGCCAGCAGCCCGGCGACGCGCTCGCGGGCCTCGACGGGGTGGCGGCCGTCGTACTTGAACTTGGCGCGCGCCTTCACCACCGCCAGCCGCAGCCCGCGCAGGCCGGGCAGCTGCCGGTGGTAGGGCCCCTCGCCGGCCGCCACGACGCCGTGCGCGCCGTCGGGCTGGAAGTGGGCGAGCTGGCGGCGCAGGATCTCGGCCTTGCCCTCGGGGTCGTCCACCACCTCGGCCCGGCAGGTGAGCTGGACGGAGGCGTAATAGCTGGTGGGCACGCCGGTCTCGGGGTCGCCCGTCCGCCATCCGCCGGGGATGTAGGCGTAGTCGTCGTGCACGCTCAGCAGGACCGCCGGATCGCGCTCGATCGCCGCCCACACCGGGTTGGGCCTGGCCAGGTGGAGCAGCACCTCCCCGGCGGCGGCGTCGAAGAGGAAGTGGGTGGGGACGACGACGGGCGGGCCGCCGTCGGGGGCGTTCGCGGCCAGCTGGCCGAAGTCGCGGGTGGCCAGCCAGGTGTGCCACTCGTCGTCGTCCCGTGCCGCGTCCCAGGGATGAATGAGCACGTGAAACCCTCCCGCCCAGCTTTGTATTAGTACATAATGTACTTTGTGTCAGAAACATACAGGATCGTCGGTGGGACGGCCAGCGAGATCGCGGCGGGCGTCGAGGCCGCCGTGTCCGCGGGCCTGCTGCCTCCCGGGACGCACCTGCCGCCCGTGCGCGAGGTGGCCGCCACGGCCGAGGTCAGCCCGAACACCGCCGCGGCCGCGTACCGGCTGCTGCGGGAGCGCGGGATCGTCGAGACGGCGGGCCGGCGCGGCACGCGGGTCCGGCCGCGCCCGGCCACCACGACCCGCGAGGAGATCCGCATCGAGGTGCCGCCGGGCGTGCGCGACCTGTCGCACGGCAACCCCGACCCGGCCCTGCTGCCGCCGCTGCACGAGGCGCTCGCCGCCGCCGCCAGGGCGCACGAGCAGCGTCCGGCCATGTACGGCACGGGCGACGACGAGGAACTGCTCTCGCTGGCCGCCGCCCGTCTGCGCGCGGACGGCGTGCCCGCCGCGCCGCTGGCGATCACCTCCGGCACTCTCGACGCGGTGGAACGCGTCCTGAACGCCCACCTTCGTCCCGGCGACGCGATCGGCGTCGAGGACCCCGGCTGGACGGCCCTGCTCGACCTGGTCGCCGCCCTGGGGTTGCGGCCGGTCCCGATGCGGCTGGACGACGAGGGCCCGCTGCCGGACGAGCTCGACCGGGCGTTGCGGGCGGGCGTACGAGCGGTGGTGATCACCGCCCGCGCCCAGAACCCCACCGGCGCGGCCGTCACCGCCCGGCGGGCCGCGGACCTGCGTGCCCTGCTCGCCACCCGTCCCGACGTGGTGCTGATCGAAGACGACCACGGCGCGAGCCTGGTGGACCTCCCCCTCCATCCCCTGGCAGGCGTGACCACCCGCTGGTTGCTCACCCGCTCGACGGCCAAGGCGTTCGGCCCCGACCTGCGGCTGGCGCTGGTCACCGGCGATCCCGTCACGCTCGACCGGCTGCGCGGCAGGCAGCGGCTGGCCGCCGGCTGGGTCAGCCATCTGCTGCAGCGCGCGGTCGCCCACCTGTGGCGTGCACAGGCTGTGGACACCGCGGCCGTGGCCGCCGCGTACGCCGGTCGGCGCGACGGCCTGATCGACGCGCTGGCCGCGCGTGGCCTGCGGGCGCACGGCCGCAGCGGGCTCAACGTCTGGGTCCCGGTCGCCGACGAGACCACCGCCGTCACCCGGCTGCTGGCCCTCGGCTGGGCGGCCGCGCCCGGCGCTCGCAACCGCGTCCGCACGCCGCCCGCGCTGCGGCTGACGGTCTCCACGCTGCGTCCCGACGAGCTGCCGCGCCTGGCCGGCGACCTGGCCGCCGCCCTGCGCCCGCCCACGGCCGGCCGGTACGGCTGACGTCCTGGACGGGCCCCGCGATCAGCGGTTCGGCTCCAGGGACATCGCCGGGCACGGCTCGGTGCGGCGGGGGCGGCGCGGGCGGCGTACCGAGTGGGCCAGCACGCCCAGCGCGCCCACGATGAGCACGAGCAGGGCCGCCCTGGTGGCCGCGGGCCAGCCGGCGTCCAGGGAGCCGAAGAACACCGCGCCGGTGATCGTGCCGCCGAGCACGCCGCCGGTCTCCTGGACGGTCCCCAGCACCCCGGCCGCCGCGCCCGCCCGCTCCCGGCGTACGGACGCGAGGACCGACGACAGCAGCGGCGACATGACCAGCCCCATCCCCGCGCCCACAACCAGCAGCGCGCCCGCCACCAGGTACGGCGACTCCCCCGCCTGGAGGAGCAGCCCGAGCCCGAGCAGCAGCGCCAGCGGACCGGCCGGGCGCGGCACCCGGGCCGCGCGCGGCGAGGCCAGGAAGAAGCCCGCGTTCAGCGCCGTGCACACCGCCCCGGCGGCCAGGGGACCGAGGCCGAGGCCGTCCTGGAGGTGGAGGGCGAGCACGAACGACAGGCCCGCGGAGGTGCCGAACAGCAGCGCGACCGCCGCCAGCCCGGCCGTGAACCCCTTCTCGCCGAACACCGCCAGGTCCAGCAACGGTTCCCGGCCGCTCGCCGCCAGCCGCCGCTGCCGCCGGACGAACGCCGCCAGCATGAGCGCCGCGCCGCCCAGGCACGGCCACGTCCAGTGCGGCCAGCCCTCCTCGCGGCCCTGGACCAGCGGCAGCACGACGCCTGCCAGCCCCGCCGCGACCAGCGCCGCCCCCGGCAGGTCCAGCCCCGCACGCGACCCGGCCCCGGCGACCCGGGGGACCAGCCGCCCGGTCAGCGCCAGCGCCGCGAGGCCGATCGGGACGTTGACCAGGAAGCACGCCCGCCAGCCGAGCCCGAGGGGGTCGGCCGCCACCACCAGCCCGCCCACCACTTGGCCGCTCATCCCGGCCAGGCCCACCACCGTGCCGTACCAGCCGAACGCCCTGGCCCGGCCCGCGCCCGGGAACAGCGTCCCGATCAGCGTCAGGACCTGCGGCGCGAGCAGCGCGGCCGCGACGCCCTGCGCCACCCGGGCGAGCACCAGCGCGGCGGCGTCCGGCGCGCCGCCGCAGGCCGCCGAGGCGAGCGTGAACAGGGCCAGCCCGGCGGCGAAGAGGCGGCGCGGCCCGTACAGGTCGCCGAGCCGCCCCGAGACGATCAGGCCCGCCGCGTACGCCAGCCCGTACCCGGCGACCACGAACTGGCTCGCCGCGTCGCCCGCTCCCAGGTCGGCGCGGATCGAGGGCACGGCCACGTTCGCGACGAAGAAGTCGAGCGTGGTCATGAACACCGCGACCAGCACCACGGGCAGGGCCGCCCAGCGAGGACGGAGGGACATCAGGGACTCCAGGGGAGGGAGGAACCGGGCGGTGGAAGAACACCGGCGGACGCCGGACGGTTGACCCCGGCCGCCAGTGCCCAGGTCACGTCCCTCACCCTGGAGCCAGGCGATTACGGTTTCCTGCTGATGAGCTACGGATTGAGCGCCATAATGACGCTCAATGCCGAAATTTCAGGGGTTGGGGGAGTTTGCCGCGGCGATCGCCCCCGTCATCGACGCGGCCCACGTCGACGTGCACGCCGCCGCCCGCAGAGCCGTCCTGGACCTGACCGAGCGCTCCGGCCTGACCAGCGGCCTCCTCAACGACCTGCGCTTCGTGCTCCCCCTGCGCCCGGTGACCACGGCCGCGCTCGCCGCCGTCCACCGGTACGGCGACGTCACCGAAGGCGTCGGCGTCCACCTGCGCGAGGGCGCGCTCGAACGGGACGCCGCCGGGGCGCTGCGGCTCACCTCCGAGGGACGGGCGTTCGTGGACGGCCTGTACGCCGCGCACGCCGAGGCGGCCGGCCGCGTCTGGGCGGGCCACGACGTGGCCGGTCTCGCCGTGGCGGTGGGCGGGGTGCTCGACCGGGCCGTACGCGTGCCGGGCGGCGCCCTGGAGGTGATGGCGCCGCCGTACGAGCCGGACGCCGCCCCCGACGGCCTGCTGCTGTTCAACCGGCTCGCCGCGCTGCGCTACCACCGGGCCGACGCGCACGCCGAGTCCTGGCGCGCGGCCGGGCTGACCGCGGACGGGATCGTCGCGCTGAGGGACGGTCCCGTCCGGGCCGCGATCGAGGCCGAGACGAACCGGCGGGCCGCCGACCCGTACCGGGCCATGACGGACGACGACCGCGAGACCCTGTACGGCGGCCTCCTGAGCCTTGTCTAGAGCGCCGCGAGCAGGCGGCCCACCTGCGTGCGGTCGTTGACCCCCAGCTTCTCGTAGGCCGCCTGCAGATGGTTGGCCGCCGTCCGGGTGGACAACGTCAGCCGGTCGGCGATCTGCCGGTTCGTCAGCCCGGCCGCCGCCAGCTTGACGATCTCCCGCTGGCGCGGCGTGAGCTCCGGCGTGGCCAGCTCGACCAGCGCGGGCGTCGAGACCCCCGGGCACCGCCTGGCCAGCGCCCATGCCCTGGTCTGCGCCCCTCTGGCCAGCGTGCCCCGGCCGTCCCGGCGGTGGGCCGCCGACTCCTGGGCGAGGGCCTCGGCGGCGTACAGGAGCAGGCCGAGCCGTTCGAACTCGGCGGCGACGTCCCGCAGCTCGGCCGGGTCGCCCGCGGCCCGCGCGTGCCGGGCGAAGAGCCCGGCCAGCGGCCCGTCCACCCGTTCGGCGAGCGCGGCCAGCCGCCGGGCCGCCAGGGCGGGCGCGCCCAGCCGCACCAGGTCGTGCAGCGCGAACATCAGGTGCCCGAACTGCTCGTGCCGCTCGGCCAGCCCGGCGGCCGTCAGGCACAGGCTCACCGCCTGGTCCAGGTCGCCCGCCGAGGCCGTCACCCAGACCGCGGCCTGCAACACCGGCTGCCGGGTGAACGCCCACCGCGAGGCCGGCCCCTCGGCCTCGGCCAGCGCGGACCGCGCCGCCGCCGTCTCCCCCAGCAGCGCCCGCGCGTGGGCCAGCTCGGCCAGGCAGCGCCCCCGGTACGGCGTCCCGGGCGGCAGCCGGGCCGCGTCCTCCCTGGCCCAGCGGGCCGCGCCGGCCGCGTCGCCGCGCAGCCTGCCGACCATCGCCCGGTACGCCCCGGACCCCGACACCGGCAGCTCGGCCGCGGTCGGCTCCATGCCCTCGGCGGCCGTCCGTTCCGCCGCGTCCAGGCGGCCGGCGAACACCTGGGCGGCGCAGCGCGCGTCCAGCAGGGCCGGGAGCGCGTACGGGGCGTCGTCGTCCCAGTCGTCCCGGCCCGCGAGGGCCCGCCCGGCCACGGCGAGCGCGCTCTCCGTACGCCCGGAGTAGGCGGCGGTCCAGGACTCCAGCGCGGCCGCGTGCGCCGCGCCGCGCACGGTCGCCGGCCCGCACGCGCGCGCCCGCGCCAGGGCGTCCGCGGCCCCGGCCAGCCGGCCGGCGAAGAAGTCGGCGACGCCCCGGTAGACGTGCGCCTCCTGCCGCCAGGCCGGATCGGTCAGCGACCCGGCGGCCAGGTCGAGCACCCGGCACGCCTCGGCGTCCGCGCCCGCCCAGGCGAGGTTCATGCCCAGGCTGAAGGCGTGCTGGGCGCGCTCGCCCTCGGTGACGGCGTTCCTGGCCGCCTGCCGCAGCGCCGCCAGCGCCGCGTCCTGGTCGCCCAGCACCATCAGCACCTGGCCGAGCAGCGCGACCGCCGCCACGCCCGCGCCCGCCTCGATCGCGGCCCTGGCCAGCCGGGCGGCCAGCCTGGGGTCACGCCTGGCCCAGGCCAGGCCCGCGGCCGACAACAACAGCTCCGGCGCGGCGGCCGACCGGCTGTCCAGCCGCCAGACGGCCGCGCGCAGCTCGTCCTCGCGCCGTCGCAGGCCGCCGGCCTCCAGGGCCTCGGCCAGCGTCCGCAGCCGCCGCCTGGCCCGCAGGGTGCCGCAGTCGCCGCGGACCACCTCGCCGTACAGGGGGTGGCCGAGGCGTACCTGCTCGCGCCTGCCGTCGCCGGCGACCGTGACCAGGCCGCGGGCCTCGACCCGCTCCACCGCGCGCGGCGAGGTCAGCGCGATCAGCAGCTCCGCGCCCACCGGCTCGCCGTACGCCACCAGCTCCAGCACCTCCCGCTCGTCCTGGTCCAGGTGACCGATCCGGGCCTCGACCAGCTCGCGCAGCCGGGTCGTCATCGACAGCTCGCCCCGCCAGCGCCACTCGCCGCCGCTCTCGGCCAGGCAGCCGGACGTGTGCCCGGCATGGACGACCTCGCGCAGGTAGAGCACGTTCCCGCCGGTGACGGCCGCCAGATGCCGGACGGTCCCCTCCGCCACCTCGCCGCCGAGCGCGCCCGCCAGCACCTGGCCGACCTCGTCGCGGCCGAGCGGCGGCAGCTCGACCCTGGTCAGCAGCTCGTCCTTCCACAGCGCGGCCACCGGCGCGGGCAGCGGACCGCCCGTACGCACGGTGACCAGCACCCTGGCCTCCCCACCCGCGGCCAGGTAGTGCACCAGCGCCGCCGACGCCGCGTCCAGCCGGTGGGCGTCGTCCACGCTCACCAGCAGTTCTCCCTCTCCCCTGCGCAGGTGCCGCGCGGCCCAGCGCAGCAGGTTCTCGCCGCCCCGCGGCGGCCCCGTCAACACATGGGCGAACGCCCCGAACGGGATCATCGACGCGGTCTCCGTGCCCAGCACGCGCACGACCTCGTACCCGTCGAGACCGGCCAGCGCCTGCGCGGCCAGCCTGCTCTTGCCGACGCCCGCCTCACCGGCGATCATCGCGCCCGCTCCCGACCGCAGCGCCGCGCGCACGGTCGCGATCGATCCCCCTCGCCCGACGAACGGCCATCCACTCCCCAGTTGCTCGCTCATCGTGCCTCCTCTCACCACAGATGGTGGCGAGCCGAGGTTCGCGCGAGGTTCAGGCGGGATCGCGGTTCAGGCCGCGAGATTCAGGCGGGATCGCGGTTCAGGCCGGCCGCGTTCAGCAACAGGGTGATCACGGCGTCGGCGCCGCTGAACGGCACCGGCTCGCCCCCCACCTCTTCGAGCAGCCCGCGGAGCTGGCCGCCGGATTGCTCGGGCTCGACCAGCCGTACGATGACCGTCCTCATCCGATCACCATCGCCCCGGACGGTTCAGGTCTGGTTCAGGTGGGGTAGGGCGCGGGCTCGACCTCCAGCTCCCGCATGCGCTCGGCGTAGAGGTGGTAGCGCCTGCGGGCGTCGCCGCGCCGGCCCGCCAGGTCGAGCACGCGCACCAGGCCCAGGTGGGCGCGTTCGTCGTAGCCGTCGCGCTCCAGCAGGCGCAGCCAGTAGCGGGCGGCCTCGTCGTAGCGCCGCTCGCGGGTGCGCGCCGCGGCCAGCCGGGCGGCCGCCTGCACGTAGGCCAGCCGTGCCTGTTCGCGCAGGCCCACCGCCCAGTCGGCGTAGGGGTCCTCCTCGCAGAACTCGCCGCCGTACGCGCTCTCGGCCGCCGTCCACCGCTCCAGCGCCTCGGCGGCGCGGCCGGCCTGCTCCAGCCGTACGGCTCCGGCGGTCAGGTCGAGGAAGCGCTCCACGTCGACGTCGGCGTGTGCCAGGTCCAGGCGCAGCGCGCCCTCCTCGGAGACCACGACGTCGTCGGCGGGCCGTTCGTGGGCCGGGTCGAGCACCGCGCGCAACGTGGAGACCATGACGTTGAGCCGCCGCAGCCCGACCGCGTCGTCCCGCTGCTCGGGCCAGAGGATCTCCACCAGCCGTTCCCTGCTGATCGCGCCGCCCCGGCGGCTGACCAGGATCTTCAGCAGGTCGCGGGCCTTGCGCGACTGCCAGGCCGTACGCGGGACCGGCACCGCGCCGCGCAGCACCCGGAACGTTCCCATGGTCTCGATCACCACCGCCGCCCCCGGCACGGGCGCCGCGCGGGCTATCAGCTCGTCGATCCGGTCGTCCAGCGCCCGGCAGCCGATCGCGTGCATCCGCTCGCGCACCCGTACGGCCACCTCGCCCCCGCTCACCGGGTCGGACAGGGCCGCCCGCACCAGCTCGGCCCTGGCCCGCCCGATCGGGTCGCCGAGCGCCGCCCACCCGCGCACCGCCTCGTCGGCCTGCGCGGGATCACCGTCGAGCCGGGCGCGCAGCTCGTGCAGCACGGCCTGGGCCGCGTGGTCCCTGCGCTCCACGGCGATCCGCTCGGTCTCGCCCACCAGCCGGGCGGCCTCGTCACGACGGCCGGCGGCCAGGGCCACGTGCGCCGCGGCCACCCGCGCGGAGACCCCGGCGATGCCGCCGGCGTACGCCAGCGCCTGCTGGGCCACCTGGGCCGCCTCCTCGGGATCGTCCTCGGCCAGCAGCTCGGCCAGCGCGTTGAGCGCGTTGGAGCGGGTCTGCACCTCGCCCAGCGGCTCGGTCTCGGCGATCACCCGGCGGTAGACGGCGGCCGCCTGCCCGCGGTCGCCGCGCAGCGCGTGGATCTCGGCCAGCCGGACCAGCCCGACGCTGACCAGCCGCGACCCCATCGCCTCCCACCTGGCCACCGCGTCGGCGGCGTCGATCGCCGACTCCTCCAGCCGGCCGAGCCCGACCAGCGCCTTGGCCCGGTTGGCCACGTTGAGCGCGGCGTACGGCGCGAACGACACCAGGTCGCACAGCCTGCTCGCGGCATCCGTCTCGGCCAGCGCCTCGGCGTAGGCGCCCTCGTCCAGATGGCGGGAGGCCCGGTTGGCCCGGATCCTGATGAGCTGGACGACGTCGCCGGCGCGTTCGGCGTACTCCAGGGCGCGCAGGTAGTAGGCGTCGTTGGCGCGGCGGTCGCCGTCGAGGGCGGCGAGCATGGCCAGCACCGTGTTGGCCATCGCCAGCGCGCCGGGGTCGCCGAGGCCGCCGGCCTGCTCCAGCGCCCGGTCGGCCAACTCGGCGCAGCCCGCCCGGTCGCCCTTCAGCCACAGCACCGAGGCCATGGAGGCGGCGCACATGGCGGCGTCGGCGGGCGGCGAGCCGTAGGCGTGACCCTTGGCGTACATCGTCATGGCGGCGTCGAGGTCGCCGCGCAGGTGGTCGATGAAGCCGAGCCGCCTGGCCACGAACGCGTCGAAGGCGGGGCCGTCGGCGACGCGGGCCAGCAGGTCGCGGGCGCGGGTCCAGTGGCCGCGGTTCTGCTCGGCGATGCCGGCCAGCCTGAGCATCGGCGGCGACCCTCTGGCCTGCTCGGGCAGCAGGTCGAGGGCCGCGATCACGTCGCCGCGCTCGGCCAGGCGGGGGCCGTGGGAGTTGAGCAGCGCCGCGGCGAGGTCGGGGTGGGCGGTCGCGACGGCGGCGCGCAGGGCCAGCTCGGGCTGGTCGTGCTCGACGTACCAGCGGGCGGCGACGGCGGCCACGTCGTGGGCCTCGTGCCGGTCGAGCGGGGCGTGTCTGGCCAGGACGTGCCTGCTGGTCGAGGTCAGCCGGTGGCCGTCCTGGTCGGCCTCGATGAACAGGCCGCGGCTGGTCAGGGCCGCGAGCGTGTCGGGCGGCGCGCCGAGCGTGGCGGCCAGGCCGGACGTCAGCACCGGCAGGACGGTCGCCGCGCGCAGCAGCTCCCGCATGCCCGCCGGCAGGTCCTTGAACGCGGCGAGCGTCAGGTGTTCGAGCGTGGCCGAGTTGGCGGCCAGGCTCGCCGCGGTACGCGGCCAGCTCGCCGGCTCCTCGCGGGCCAGCGCGTCGAGGGCGGCCTGGACGGCGGCCGGCCAGCCCGCGCACGCCTCGTGCAGTCTGGCGGCGATGCCCGCCCCCTGCTCGCCCAGCCGTTCCCTGGCCCAGGCGCCGGTCTCGGACGCGGTGAGCGCGAGGTCGGTGGCGTCGAGGTCGAGCACCTCGTGGTCCTGGCGCAGCCGGGCCGTCGGGAACGGCAGCGGCGCCCGCGAGGCGGTGACCAGGTGCAGGTGCCGGGGCGCGGCGCGGACCAGCGTCTCGACGTAACGCACCGAGCCGGGCGCGCCGATGATCGCGTCGACGCCGTCGAAGACCAGCGCCAGTCCCCTGGTCAGCCGCCGGGCCAGCGCCTCGGCCAGCGCGCCCGCCAGCGCGGCGGCCCTGGACAGCTCGTCGGCGTCGGGCCCGAGCGGCGCCCCGGCCGCGGCCAGCAGGTCGGCGGGCAACCCCGGGACGGCCTCGGCCAGCGCCGACGCCACCGAGCCCGCCAGCGTCGGCAGGTCGCGGTCGGCAGGCCCGAGCAGGTGCAGGACGCCGCCCACGGCGTGGCTCCAACCGGCGAGCGCGATCGACTTCCCGTAGCCTGTAGAGGCCACGAGCGTGGTGAGCCTGTGCGTAAGCGCCCCGTCGAGCCGCCGGTCGAGGGCGGGACGGGGTTGCACCCACCCTCGTTCCACCCCCGCATGCTACGCCCGGGCTCGCGGGGGACTCCAGAGTTCGCAAAGTGCCACCTCCCGGTAACTGGCCGGTTGGCGCACTATGGTCGTACTTCATTTCCAGGAGGCACCGTGGAACAGGATCTGCCTGGCGGTGTGAGGCTGATCGTGGGGGTGGACGAGTCCCCGGCCTCGCGTTGGGCACTCGCCTGGGCCATCGGCGCGGCCAGGCTGCACCGGATGGCTCTGGTGGCCGTTCACGTCAGTCGTGCGCCCGTCCATCCCTTTCCCGAGGCGCTGCCCGTGCAGCACGCGATCCGGCAGGGCGAGGAGTCCCGCTGCGCGGAGGTGATCGCGGGCGTGTTCGAGGACGTCGCCGGAGGCGTGCCCGACGACCTGCGCGTGGCGACGCTCAGCAAGGTCGGCGACCCCGGCTACCACCTCGTCGATCTGGCCCGCGAGGGCGACCTGCTGGTGCTCGGCCGGGGGCGGCGGCGGCTGCTGAGCAGGATCCTGCTGCCCTCCACCAGCATGTACTGCGCCCGGCACGCCAAGACGACCGTCGTCATCGTGCAGCAGCCCTCGCCGCCGGACGATCCGGAGCTGACGGGGGACCGGGCGCGGCGGTTCTGGAGCCGGCGCAACTACTGACCGGGCGTGGTCGTCCTCAGGTTGTCGGTGAGCAGGCGCAGGCCGGGGCCGATGTCGCGCGGCCCGATCGCGCCGTAACCGAGCACCAGGCCCGGCTGCGCCGGGGTCTCGCCGCAGTAGGCGTCGAGCTGCTCGACGGCCAGGTCCACCACGGGCTCCAGGGACACGCCGGGGGCCAGGCGGGCGCACACGTGCAGGCCCGCGGCGGACGGGATCAGGCGCAGCCGCTCGTCCCCGGCCAGCGCCGCGGTGACCAGCTCGTGCCGGGCGGCGTACTCGCGGGTCGCCTTCCTGATGTGCCTGGCGAGCAGGCCCTCGTCGATGAAACGGGCCAGGGCGGCCTGCGTGGGCATGTCGCCGTGCCAGTCGGACAGCTGCCGCGCGGCGCACAGGGCCGGGCCGAGCGAGGCGGGGGCGACGAGGAAGCCGAGCCTGAGCATGGGCAGCAGGGTCTTCGAGAACGAGCCCACGTAGATCACCCGGCCCGACCGGTCGAGGCTCTGCAGGGGTTCGAGCGGGCGTTCGCCGAAGCGGAACTCGCTGTCGTAGTCGTCCTCGATCACCACGGCGGCGCGGCGTTCGGCCCAGGCGAGCAGGGCGGCGCGGCGGGCCAGCGACATGGGCGTGCCCAGCGGGAACTGGTGCGAGGGCGTGACGTAGACCAGGCTCGCCGAGCGGGGGATGGCCGCCACGTCCAGGCCCTCGGCGTCCACGGGCACGCCGGTCACGCGGGCGCCGAGCGAGCTGAACAGCCGGCGGGCGGGCGGGTAGCCGGGCTCCTCGACGGCGACGGTCGTGCCGGGCTCGATGAGGACGCGTCCGATGAGGTCGAGGGCCTGCTGCGCGCCGTTGGTGATCAGGACGTCGTCGGGGCCCGCGTGCACCGACCGGCTGATCCCGATATGACGCGAAATAGCCTCACGTAGAGGCTTATAGCCGGACGAAGGCTCGTACGTCGCCAGCCCCACCCGCAGTTCCCTGGCCACCAGCCTGCGCCAGGTCTCCATCGGGAACAGCCGCGCGTCCGGCACGCCGACGCGGAAGTCGTACCGGGCGGGCGGCACCTCGACGGTCTCCCCGAGCTCCCGCCAGAACGCCCGCGGCCTGACCACCCCCTTGGGCGCGGCCCGGCCGCGCACCGGCTCGGCCGACACGAACGTGCCCGCCCCCGCCCGGCCGACCAGGAAGCCGTCGGCCACCAGCCGGTCGTAGGCCACCGCCACCGTGTTCCTGGAGATCTCCAGCCGGCCGGCCAGCTCCCTGGTCGGCGGCAGCCGCTCGCCCGAGCGCAGGCGGCCGTCGAGTATGGCGTCGAGCAGCTGCCGGTAGACCTGTGCGGCCAGGTCACCGCGCCCTTGGAGGCTGATGTGAACGTCCAACTTGGCCCAATCAACTTGGCGGAAATTGGAGCTTATGTAGGGACAAGAGTACGGCCAAGATGGGCATATGACCGAACGCATGGAACTCGGGAAGTTCGCCGGCGAAGCGTACAAGGCGATGGCCGGCCTGGACCGGTTCGTGGCCCAGAGCACCCTCCCCAAGCCCCTCCTCGAACTCGTACGGCTGCGCGCCAGCCAGATCAACGGCTGCGTCTACTGCGTGGACATGCACAGCTCCGACGCCAAGCAGGCGGGGGAGAGCGACGCCAGGCTGCACGCCGTGGCTGTCTGGCGCGAGGCCCCCTTCTTCACCCCGCAGGAACGCGCCGCCCTGGCCTTCACCGAGGCCGCCACCCGCCTGTCCACCGACGACGTCACCGACGAGGTCTGGGCGCAGGCCGCCGCGCAATTCGACGAGCAGCAGATGGCCGCGCTGACCGTGGCCGTGGCCACCATCAACGCCTGGAACAGGATGGGCGTCGCCACCCGGATGACCCCGGAGTCATACAAGTCATGAGAGCCCAGCGCGTGCTCGCCGCCGCGCAGCTCGCCAACTCCATCGGCGACGGCGCGTACCTGGTCACCTCGGCGCTCTACTTCGCCGACGTCGTGGGGCTGTCGGCCACCGAGATCGGCCTCGGCCTCACGCTGGGCTGGGCGGTCGGCTCGGTGGCGGGGGTGCCGCTCGGGCACCTGGCCGACCGGCGGGGGCCGCGCGGCGTGGCGGTGCTGCTCGCGCTCACGACCGCGGTGGCGGCCGGCTCGTTCGTGTTCGTCCGCTCGTTCGCGCTGTTCATGCTGGTCGCCTGCCTCTACGGGACCGCGCAGACCGGCCTGTCGGCGGCCCGGCAGGCTCTGCTGGCCGGGCTGGTCGAGCCGGCCCGCCGCACGGTCGTGCGGGCGGTGCTGCAGTCCACGCTCAACGGCGGCATGGCCGTGGGGGCCGCGCTGGGCGGCGTCGCGCTGGCCGTCGGCACCCGGGCCGGATACGTCGCGGTGTTCACGCTCGACGCCCTGAGCTTCCTGGTGGCCGCGCTGGTCCTGCTCAGGCTGCCCGCCGTGCGGCCCGCGCCGGCCGCGCCGGGGCCGCGGCTGGCCGTGCTCAGGGACCGGCCGTACGCGCTGGTCACGGTGATCAACGCGGTGATGCTGTTCTACATGCCGCTGCTCAGTCTTGTGGTGCCGCTGTGGATCGCGCAGCGCACGTCCGGGCCCGCCTGGATGGTCTCGGTGCTGCTCGTGCTCAACACCGGCAGCGTGCTGCTCTTCCAGGTACGCGTGGCCCGCCGGGTGCGCGACCTGCGGGACGCGTCCACGGCCGTCCGCCGGGCGGGCGTCGTGCTGTTCGCCGCGTGCGCGGTGTTCGCCCTCAGCCCGCACGGCTGGGTCTTTCTGATCGCGGCGGGCTGTCTGCAGGTCGCGGGGGAGATGCTGCTGGCCGCGGGGGCCTGGGAGATCGGCTTCGGCCTGGCCCCCGACGACAGGCAGGGCCAGTACCAGGGCTTCTTCGGCACCGGCACGGCGGTGGCGAGGATGCTCGGCCCGGCCGTGCTCACCACGCTCGTGCTCGACGGCGGGACCGTGGGCTGGTTGCTGCTGGGGCTGGCGTTCATGACGGCCGGCGCCGCGATGGCACCGGCCGTCAGATGGGCTCAGCGATCACTCGACCCGGCGGTCACCTGAAGCGGCGCAGCCGGAGGCTGTTGCTGACCACGAACACGCTGGAGAAGGCCATCGCGGCCCCCGCGATCATCGGGTTGAGCAGGCCGAGCGCGGCCAGCGGCAGGGCGGCCACGTTGTAGGCGAAGGCCCAGAACAGGTTGCCCTTGATGGTGCCGAGCGTCCGGCGGGAGAGCCTGATCGCGTCGGCGGCCACCCGCAGGTCACCGCGGACCAGGGTGAGGTCCGACGCCTCGATGGCGGCGTCCGTGCCGGTGCCCATGGCCAGGCCCAGGTCGGCCTGGGCGAGCGCGGCCGCGTCGTTGACGCCGTCGCCGGCCATCGCCACGACCTTGCCCTCCGACTGCAGCCGCTTGACCACGTCCACCTTGTCGGCGGGCAGCACCTCGGCGATCACCTCGTCGATGCCGACCTCGTCCGCGACCTGCCGGGCGACGGCCTCGTTGTCGCCGGTCAGCAGCACCGGGGTGAGGCCCAGCGCGCGCAGCCTGGCGATGGCCTCCGCACTGGTCTCCTTGACCACGTCGGACACCACCAGCAGCGCCCTGGCCTTGCCGTCCCAGCCGGCCGCGACCACTGTGCGGCCCTTGGCCTGCTCCTCCTCAAGGGTGGCCGCCAGGTCGGCGGGCAGGTGCTGCGACCACTCGGCCAGCAGCCTCGGCCGGCCGACCAGGACCGCGTGCCCGTCCACGATGCCCTGCACGCCGAGCCCCTCGACGTTGGCGAAGTCCTCCACGGTCGCGTCGGACTTCGCCTCCCTGGCGATGGCCTGGGCGATCGGGTGCTCGGAGGCGTGCTCGATGGCGCCGGCCAGCCGCAGCACCTCCTCGCGGCTCTCGCCCTCGGCCAGGTGCACGTCGACCAGCGTCATCCTGCCCTCGGTGACCGTGCCGGTCTTGTCCAGGACGATGGTGTCGATGCGGCGGGTGGACTCCAGCACCTCCGGCCCCTTGATCAGGATGCCGAGCTGCGCGCCCCGGCCGGTGCCGACCAGCAACGCCGTGGGCGTGGCCAGGCCGAGCGCGCACGGGCAGGCGATGATCAGCACGGCCACCGCCGCGGTGAACGCGGCCCCCGCGCCGTTGCCGGTGCCGAGCCAGAAGCCCAGCGTGCCCACCGCCAGCGCGATCACGATCGGGACGAAGATGCCCGACACGCGGTCGGCCAGCCGCTGCACCTCGGCCTTGCCCGTCTGGGCCTCCTCCACCAGCTTGGCCATCTGGGCGAGCTGCGTGTCCGCGCCGACCCGGGTGGCCCGCACCACCAGCCGGCCGCCCGCGTTCACCGTCGCGCCGGTGACGGCGTCGCCCGGACGCACCTCGACGGGCACGGACTCGCCGGTCAGCATCGAGGCGTCGACCGCCGAGGCGCCCTCCTCGATCACGCCGTCGGTCGCGATCTTCTCGCCCGGCCGCACGACGAACGTGTCGCCCGCCTTGAGCTGCTCGACCGGCACCCGCCGCCCGTCGGCCAGCTCGACGTCCTTGGCGCCCAGCTCCATCAGGGCCCGCAGCGCGGCCCCCGCCCGCCGCTTGGAACGCGACTCGAAGTAGCGTCCGGCCAGGATGAACGCGGTCACCCCCGCCGCGGCCTCCAGGTAGATGTTGCCCGAGCCGTCGGTGCGCTCGATGGTCAGCTCGAACGGGTGCGTCATGCCCGGCGTGCCGGCCGTGCCGAAGAACAGCGCCCACAGCGACCAGCCGAGCGCGGCCAGCGTGCCGATGGAGATCAGCGTGTCCATGGTGGCGGCGCCGTGGCGCAGGTTCGTCCAGGCGGCCTTGTGGAAGGGCCAGCCCGCGTAGACCACGACCGGCGCGGCCAGCACCAGCGACAACCACTGCCAGTTCGTGAACTGCAGCGCCGGGACCATCGCCATCGCGATCACCGGCACGCTCAGCGTGACGGCGGCGATCAGCCGGTCGCGCAGCGGACGCAGCTCGTCGGCGGGTTCGGCCTGCTCCTCCTGCTCCTTACGCTCCTTGGCGACCGGGAGCGCGGCGGTGTATCCGGCCTTCTCCACCTCGCTGATCAGCGTCTGGGGGTCGAGCCCGTCGGGAAAGGTGACCTTCGCCTTCTCCGTCGCGTAGTTGACCGTCGCGGTCACGCCCTCAAGCTTGTTCAGCTTGCGCTCGATGCGGTTGGCGCAGGACGCGCACGTCATTCCGCCGATCGCGAGCTCGACGGCCTTTTCCTCGGTGAGGGAAGACATCACCTCTCCTTTCTCAGCGTCTCAGTGCTTCTCAGTGGCCTTTGGGGGACGGCGGTTCCGCGTCGCCCTGCGTGGCGCGCACGGTGAAGTCCGCGGTACGGACCTCGTCCCCGTGCTTGAAGTCGAGGAACAGCCGGTAGTCGCCGATGCTCGGCACCTCGGCGTAGAAGGTGATCTGCGGGCCGGCCTTCTCGCTCTGCTCGGGGTGCACGTGCAGGTAGGCCAGGTCACCGGCGCGGAGTGCGACCAGGTGGCCGTACGCGCCCAGGTAGGGCTGCAGGTCGGTGACCGGTTCGCCGTCTTTGCTCACCGAGAGGGTGAGCTTGCTCGCCCGCCCGGGGACCAGGTCTCCGTCGAGGCTCACAGTGTAGTCGCCGACCTTCGAGGAGCGGCTCGCCTCGGGCAGGGGCTTCGGCCGGTAGTCGCCGGCGGCCTGCAGGTCCGTGCCGAGCGTCAGCTTCTCACCGCCGGTCGGGTTCCCACCGCCGGTCGGGGCGAAGTCGGCGAAGGCCCGGTACGGCCCCGCCGCCGGCAGCGTCAGCCCGACCGACCAGATGCCGTCGGGGGTCATCTCCGGATGCAGGTGGAGGAAGGTCGTCAGGTCGCGGGAGACCACGATGAAGTGCAGCTTCTTGTCGTGCTCCACCTGGTAGTCGGTCACCGGGCGGCTGTCCGGGCCGGTGACCGCGAAGCGGAAGTCGGTGGTCTTGCCGGTCTCGATCGGGGTCAGCGGGTTGAGGGTGTATCCGTTCTGCGACACTTGCAGCCCCCCGGGGGTGTCACTGGACGCCTGCTCCGGCGTCCCGTGCTCCTGGCTCTTCTCGCTCTTCTGACCTTCGCGGCCCTCTTGCCCTTCGCCGGGCTCCTGGCCTTCGCCGGCTTCCTGGCCCTTCAGGGCGTCTTGGCCCTCGTGGCCCTCCTGGCTCTTCGCCATGGCGGTGTGGCTCTGTGTCGGCGGGTCCTGGGCCACCGGGCCGACCGCCCGGCCCACGCCCAGGGCCCCGCCGAAGACGACGGCGAGTCCCAGGACGTAGGAGCCGAGCTTGGCGGCGGTGTTCATGACTGCCCGACCAGCTCGTATCCGGCTTCCTCGACCGCGGAGGCGATCTGGGACTCCTCGACCTGGCTCTCGCTGGTCACGGTGAGCCGCCCGCTGGCCAGGTCGACCTCGACGCCGGTGACGCCGGCCACGCCGCCGACCTCCTCCTTCACCGAGCTCACGCAGTGGCCGCAGGTCATGCCCTTGACGGTGTAGGTGGCGGTGCTCATTACGGTCTCCTTCAACGCAGTTCCGGTTCCTGCCGAATACTCTAACACGGTACCCCCCTAGGGTATTTCGGAGGGTATGAGATTCAGCTCACGGTTTCGCGTACGGACCGCCTGTGCGCTCAGCGTCCCGCACCCCTGACGGCCACCACCGCGGTGCCCGGACAGGCGGCCCGGAAACCGCGGGAGTCGTTTCCGAAGAGCACCACGAGCAGAGGAATCGCGGCGGGGGCGATGAGCGCGCCGCCGACACCCTGCCCTGCGCGCCCGGCGAGCCCGCTCAGGCCGTCCCGCCCTGGCAGTCCTGGCCGCGGCGGCGATCACTGGCCCGCCGATCGGCGCCACCCATCCGGGGACGAACGCCGTACATGCCCCGAACAGCTCGGACAACCTCGCTCAGCGGGCCCCCGCCGCCAGGCCGAGAAGCCGAGACCGCGCCGCGTCTCCGGCATCGCGACGGACGCTTTCGCGATCACCATGAACTGGGCGGCGGCGGGAACGTAAGATACGGGCAGGGGTATGCCGCGCGCGCGGGACGTCCGGATATTTGGCATGATCGGGATGTTGTCCGAAGTGATTGGCAGGTTGCCCAGGACGGGATGGAGACAGGCCGGGGTCGAAGGGATGATCCAGGCCGAGCTGAAGGCTCGTTCTACGCACAAGCCGCACATCAGGTTCGTGCGCAACACAAGGAGCGCAGCCATCCCTTGCTAGGCTGCATGTCAACCGTTGGGTCTCACCCCGGCAGGTGAGACCGTCGAAGAAGTGGGGTCACACCGTGAAGAAGCTGCTCGTTCTGGCGCTGGTCGCCCTTGGGGGATTGCTGATCTGGCGTAAGGTGCAGGCTGACCGCGCCGAGCTCGATCTCTGGACCGAGGCGACCGGCAGCGAGAACTAACCGACCGGCGAGGCGATGAGTGACGTCGTCCCCATCGAGCTGGCGTGCCTGGACCTGGCAGGCACCACAGTCGGTGACATCGCCATGGTCGAGCGCGCCTTCGCCGAGGCGATCGCCACCCAGGGCATAGTGCCCGGGACCGGAGCGTACGCGCGTGCCATGGTTCACGTGCACCGGTCCCGGGGCTGTCCCAAGATCGATGTCTTCCGGGGCATCTTCCCCGGCAACGAGGCCCAGGCCCAGGCGGCGAACCTGACGTTCGAGCGCTCCTACGAGGGTGCGCTGGAACGTGCCGGACTGGAGCCCATGCCCGGGGTCCTGGAGGCGCTCGACAAACTCCGCGGCACCGGGGTCAAGCTCGCCCTGATCACCGGGTTCAGCCGTACGACGCTCAGCCGCGTGCTCGGCGTCCTCGGCTGGCACGACAAGGTCGACCTCGCCATCTCCCCGGAGGACGCGGGCGGCCGCGGCCGTCCCTGGCCGGACATGGTCCTGCACGCCGTGCTGCGACTCGGCGTGGCGGACGTACGGCACGTGGCGGTCGTCGGCGACTCGGAGAGCGACATGCTCTGCGGGCGCCGGGCCGGGGCCTCCGTGGTGGCGGGGGTGATGACCGGCGTGCACAGCAGAGAACGGTTGCTCAAGGGCGGCGCCACGCACATCCTGGACTCCATCGCGGACTTCCCAGGCCTGGTGCTGAGCGACGACCTCGGGACGACGCGGGTGGCTTCCCCGGCCCGGTAAGCTATCTTCGTCGAAGGGGCCTTAGCTCAGTTGGCAGAGCGCCTGCTTTGCAAGCAGGAAGTCAGGAGTTCGAATCTCCTAGGCTCCACCCCAGGTCAAAGGCCACTTCCCATGATCGGGAAGTGGCCTTTTTGATCTTGTACAGCTGCAGAATACAGCTACAGCATCAACTTGCCTCGACACGCTCGCTCTACTCCTGGGGGATCGGGAAGCCGTAGCGCTGTGAGATCTCCTTGAGGGCGTCGACACACGCTGACTGCACCGGCTGGTAGTCCGCGTAGCGGAGCTTTACGCTCGCGTACGGCTTGTTCGGACACGGACCTCGCCCCGCAGTCGTTCCGTGCCAGCCGCAGAGGCCTTTGTATCCCTCTGTGTCTGGGCTGTGATTCTCTCGTTCGTAGGGCTTCACCCAAATCACGACATGCGCCATGACTGCTGACCTTACGAGCGCTGGGCAACAGAAGGGTTGAGATTCGCTGAGGCAGATGTTCCCAATCGCTGGAAAACCGCACGTGGGGACGCCCGCGTGCCCTGGGAGGATTTCCCGCATGTTGGAAGAGAAGCTCTATGCGCTCTCACAGATGATGGCCGAGCACATGGCCATGCCGTTCCCGTCTGGCTTCCGCGGCCTCGACATCGAAGACCAGGACATGGTGATGCTCGACGCGGACACCTATGGCTTCGCCGCAGGCGTCCTTAAAGGCCCGCTCAGCGCACAACACCGCTCTGGCCTGACGCGGCTGGCGTCGGCGTGCGAGAAGGTCCTCCCGGTGATCGACGATCAGTATGCGACCAAGTACTACGGGCATGTGCGCGACATAGCCGTATTGGCCGCCGAAATCGAGAGTCTGCGCGAGAAGTAGTCCTCTGACCAGTACATTCGGCGCCAAGGCGTGAAAAGAGTAGCGCGGTCTACAATGCGGCGAGCGTATGCAGTCGCGGCACTAAGGAAGGCCATCCCTCGGAAGGGATGGCCTTCAGCGATCAATCTTGTTCTAGCGTTCTAGATGATCTCCTAGGCGCTTGAGTGCCTTGCGTGTCTCCTCCGAGGACACTTCGCTGTAGATATTCATGGTCACCGCGATTTGCGAGTGACGGAGGATCTGCATGGCCACCCGCGGGTGGACGTCGAGGGCGACTAGCAAGGATGCGCAAGTCTTGCGTGTGGCGTGGACATGGACTCTCCGCACTCCGGCCTTAGCACAGGCGCTCGCGAAGCTGCGGCGGAAGTTGGACGGTTCGATTGGCCGGCCACTGGCGGTGGTGAAGACGAGTCCGGTGTCCTGCCAGTCGTCTCCAGCCACTTCCCGGGCGGTGTCGCACGCCCGTTGACGGGCACGGAGGGCTGTCGTGACGATCTCGGGGAAGGGCAGAGTGGCGTCGGACGCGTCCGTCTTCGTCTGGCGGTGCAGCAGCTTTCCTCCGACGCGTTGGAGCTGCCAGCCGATCGTCATCTCGGCCTGGTCGAGATCCACGTCTTCCCAACGCAGCCCGAGCGTCTCACCCAGGCGCAGCCCGAGGACGAGCACCAGGACGTAGGCCGGGTACATCGGGTCCTCGTTCTTGCGTGCCGACTCCAGGAAGGCCCGTGCTTCTTCGACGGACCAGGGCTTGACCTTGCGCTTGCGAGGAACCGACATCTTGACGTTGGCGGCGACGTTACGGGCCAGCGTCTCCTCCCGCACGGCGTTGCTCAGCGCGGCCCGCAGCGTCATGTAGGCGTCGTGCACCGTCCACTCCGAGGGCAGCGACCGACAGCACTTGCCGACGGCGCAGCAGTGCCGACGCCGTTTCGGGTTGCTGTGGCTCTCGGGCCGAGCGGCATCCTTACCCTGGTCGCAGCAGAGGCAGGAGCGGCGCAGCTTGTTAAGCCAAGCTTGGACTTCCCGAACGGTCAGCTTGTCGAGCCGCTTGGAGCCGAGCGTTGGCGTGATGTAGAGCCGGGAGAACATCTCGTAGTTCGCCACCGTCTTGGGCGCGAGGTTGGGTTCCACGACGTTCGTGAGCCAGTACGTCAGGTAGTCCGAGAGCTTCGGCGACTTGGTGACAACGGGGCCCTTGCGGGCCAGCTCGTGAAGCTTGAGCCACTTCTCGTGGGTCTCCTCACGAGTCTTGCCGTACGCCCACTTGCGGGTCTTCTTGCCTTCCGGCGTGGTGACCCAGACGTAGCCTGCCCAGCCGTTCTTGTACGGGAAGATCGAACCTTCGTTGTTGGCGCGACTGCGGCGGCTCTTACCAGGGCGCTTGGGCTCTTCGGGTGTGGCGAGTTCGGTCTTGACGGGCATCAGGCGACCTCCTCGCAGAGCCGGGTTACGTAGTCGTTGAGGGCGGTCACGGGGATGCGACGGCAGCGGGTGCCGACGACGATCGAGCCGAGTTCGCCGGAACGGATGAGGTTGTAGACGGTCCAGCGGCTGACCTTCAGCGCGGCCATTGTCTGCGGGATTGTGAGCAGTTCAGAGGTCATGTACGCCTCCGAGCTGGGTTCCGGTGATGGCGGCAGCGAGGAGTTGATCTCCGAGGGAGTGGCCTTTGCCTGCGTACTCCCATTCGCTGATGACGAGGACGGTGTCTTCGTCGAAGAGGGGGAGGCGGCCGGTGGTGATGTCGTTGAGGCGGGCGTGGTGTTCGCGGTCAGCGCGGATGTCACCGAGGGTGGTGGAGTAGTGGCGGGACCGAGTGGAGAAGTGGCCGCGGAAGCCGAGCATGTGGGCCCAGTCGGCGAGGCGGAGTTCGGCCAGGTCCGGTTCGGTGCCGAGCTGCATGCAGGTGGTGATGAGGCGGCGGGCGTGGTCGCGCAGGTTGTAGGCGTCGAGGTTGTCGAGTGGGTTGATGCGGCGGTCGAGGGTGCCGACACATTCGGCGGCTTTGGTGGCGTACTTGGCGATGTAGCCGGCGACGGCTTGTTCGGTGAGGTCGCCGTCAAGCGTGATGGGGCGGATGTCGAGCTGGTCGCCCCACCGCAGGACCCGCTCAGGGTGGTCGGCGTAGGCGGGAGCTTTGGCGGAGACGGCCTTGGCGGCGTGCTGGATGGCGTGGGTCAGGGTGTCGGTGGTGGCCCAGGCCGGTGGTGGTGTGGCGGGTCCGCCGGGGCCGTCGAGGCGGATGACGGCGTGGAAGTGGACGATGCCGCGCCGCTGGTATTCGGCGACTTTGGCGAAGGAGAGGGTGAGGTGGTGGCGGAGCTCTTTGAGGAGCAGGCCACCGAGTTTGGCAAGGTGGCGGCGTACGGAGTCGGCGAAGCGTTTCCAGAGGAGTGGGGCCAGGGCGTTGAAGAGGACGGAGCCGGTGTAGTCGTAGCAGTCCGGGCAGAGTGGTTCGCCGAGGCGCGGGTCGTCTTTGCCGTGGCGTGCGGTGCAGGACATGACGCGGCCGTGCGGGCACGTGGTGGCGTTGCGGCGGGCGTGGCAGGGCTGGACCTTTCTGTTGTGTTCGCGGCGGGTGTGGACGGCGCCGAACGACGGGGCGGTGAGGGTGACGAACAGGGTCGGGTGGGTGGTGACTGTCTCGGGGACGCCTTTGCCACCAACGAGGCCCGCGCGAATGAGGTGATAGGTGTCGGCGCGGTAGGTCTCGGCGCAGGCGGGGCAGCGAGAGGCGCGGCGGGTCTTGCATGGGACGCGCAGGATGCCGTCGGGTTCGGTGCGGGTGGTGTAGCGGTGCAGGAGTTGGCCGGTGGCGGGGTCGTAGTGGTCGACCTTGCCGCGTAGGTGGATGGGTTGGCGGCAGCCGCCGGTTCGCTTGATCTGGCTCGCCCAGCGGTCGTAGTCGGGGTGGTTGAGTCGGGCGATCATGCCTGCTTTTGCATGCGCGTTGGCGTGGATTGTGGGCAAGATGGAGACCTCCTTTCGCTCGTTCGGGTGAAGGGATGGCCCCCGACCTGGCAGGCGTCTTGGCGGATGTACGGCCAGGCCGGGGGCGCTGCGCGTTATGCGCCGTGGTTGTCGATGCCGGTGCCGTCGCAGTCGAGGCAGCGGACACCGTTGGAGTCGATGCCGGTGCCGTTGCAGGTGCAACAGCGGTAGCGGATCACCGGCAGGCTTTCGAGCAAGGGTCAGCTCCTTTCTCGTGGGCGAGTGGTGAGATAGACCCGCCAGTGGTGAGGGTGGGCGCGGTCGGGGTAGGCCCGGGAAACGCCGCAGACGGTGAAGTGCAGGCGCAGGCGGAACAGGGCGTCGACGATTTCGGCTCGGGTGCCGTCGATGCGGATGCGCATGAGTGGTTCTCCTGGTCAGACGTCGGGTTGGACACAGCCGCGGTAGCTGGCTTCGGCGTCGTGGCGGGCGCGGGCGGCGGCCAGGATGGCGACGGCGCGGTATTCGACGGGGCCGAAGAAGCGCGAGGTGGAGTAGTGGCCGTACGGGATGTCGGCCTGGTCGATGGTGGAGCCGATGCGGGCGGCGATCTGGTCGATGTCGGCGCACTTTTCGGCGTCGGTGTGGTGGCGGGGGAAGTGGTCGACGGTCACGCTCGTGGTGACGGGCACGTCGGGGTGGGCCTCCAGGAAGGCGGCCAGGTCGAGCAGGCCGTTGATGAGAGCGGTGCGAGGGTCGTGGGTCATCGGTCAGTTCTCCCTTCAGGCGGTGCGCAGGGTGCGCAGCAGGTCGGATGCGAGCTGGTGGGACACGCCCAGGTGGGCGCGTAGGGCGTCGAGGGTGATGGGCTTGCCGTGCCGGGTGTGGTGTTCGTCGGCGACGCGGCGGGCGTAGTCGACGAGCGCGGGCGCGAGGTCGCCGTCCCGCTCGTCCTGACCGTCGTCCTCGTCCTGGGCGTGTTGTGGGACGAGTTCCGGGGCCGGGGACGAGGGCGCCGGGATGGCGGACGGTTCAGGACGGGTAGCGCGGCGTTCCAGCATCGAGACGGCGATGAGGAAGGCGGCGGCCGGGGTGGCGGCGGTGATCCAGCCCCAGACGGTCGGGGCGGCTTGGGCGAGGTTGGCGGCCAGGGACAGGGCGACTCCCCCGGTCAGGACGAGGACGGGCCACGAGAGCGGACCCCGCCGGCGGTTGCCGGTCTTCTTGTCGCGTTGGCGTTCGCGGGCGGCCATGACGCAGGTCAGATCGATGCAGACGGCGACGGCCCAGGACATCCAGCCGGTCTGGCCGTGCTCGCTGGCGGTGTCGCGGATGTGGGTGAACGATCCGGCACCCGCGATGGCGGCCAGGACGAGAACCGGGCCGGTGTCGAGCAGCCAGCAGGCGAAGCGTCGCATCGTTCCTCCCTTCGGTTTCAGACGGTGATGGACTCGGGTAGGTGGGCGGTGATCTCGTCCCAGGACGGGGCGAGGTGAGCGTGCGTACGGGCGGCGCGTTCGGCGGTCTGCTCGGTGACGTAGAAGGAGCGGGCGCGATACCACTGGCCGTCCTGTGAGGCGACGATGGCGACGCCGGGTGTCTCGGCGGCGATTGCACGGGCTGAGACGAGCGCGGCCGGGTCGAGGTCGCCAAGGGTCATGGTCGCGGTCTCCGGATCGTTGACCCGATGGCAGATCCGTCCCGAGCACTGAGCCCTGAGCGCGGTGACCCCAGGCCCGAGGTCGGAGCCGATGCGCTGGCCGCAGCAGAACAGGTAGATGCCGAACGCCCGCCCGAGCTGCGCGACCCGGAGCAGTGCGGTGGAGGACTTGGCGACTTCGTCCTTCTCGGACTTGTCGGCCACCAAGTAGAGCTCCGCGAGCTCATCGACCAGGGCCACGACCGGGACCGGGCGGACGCCGGGTGGGAGTTGCCAGATGTTGCGGGCGGCGGCCTGGCGGCACAGCCCCATCCGGTCGATCATCAGCCCGACCAGGTCGCACAGCAGGGTGACGGACTCGGCGCGGGAGGTAGCCAGCGCCGATAGCCGGGGCGCGTACGGCGTGAACTCGACCCCGCCCTTGAGGTCGAAGCCGACCAGCGCCACCGGCTGCGGGGCCAGGCCCACAGCCCGACCGCGACAGCGGCCAGGGCTGCGAGCACTTCCAGCGCGTCACGCATCGGCGGCCTCCCGCGCGGGGAGCAGCGCCGAGGCGCGGTAGGCGATGCCCCACCGGCCGGCGATCTCCCAGACGTAGCCGAGCAGGCCGACGGCGTTGACCTGGTCGCCGACGGTGATGGGCGGTTCGCCGGTGATGCCGATCTTGACGAGTTCGATCCGGCCGAACTCATCCTCGACCGAGACGGTGACCTCGAAGACGGTGTTGCCGTTCTTGTCGGTCTTGATCTCGCCGGTGTCCTTGTTGAGCACCCGCGGGCGCGGGGCCTTCACGCAGGTGATGGCGAGCTTGCTGACATCCACAGGGATCGGGACGGAACGCATGGGCTGTGACCTCCTCTTTCGTCGTTCACCAACATAGTTAACCTAGTTGGCTTGGTTGTCAACGTCCTCTCGGTTGGCTTGGTCGATGTTTCGTGGTGTGATGGACGGCGATGGTCAAGAACACCGGGCGCCCCGGCTACCTCCAGATCGCCGACGATCTCCGCGAGCAGATCCAAGGCGGTTCCCTCGCGCCCGGAACACCGCTGCCGTCCACCGCGCAACTCGCCGACCAGTACGACGCCTCGCTGAGCGTGGTGAAGATGGCCGTCGGCATCCTGCGCAACGAGGGCCTGGTGATCGGCCAGCAGGGCAAAGGCGTCTTCGTACGGGACACCGACGACGCGCCCGCCGGCGACACGGCTGGCGAGGTGGCCGAGCTGCGCGCCGCCGTACAGGACTTGTCGGTACGCCTGGCCAAGGTCGAGGAGCAGTTGGCTACGTCCACGACACACCGTTCCGGACGCGGCATCCGGTGACCTTCCGCGCCAGCGACGCGGACGCCCCGTCCGGCGCGTGACGCAGGCTCAGCCGCTTGTCCTCGCGGCGGATGCCGACCAGCACCATCACGTACCCCACCAGCAGCGCAACGCTGAGTACTCCGGCGATGATCAGGGGGATCGTGGTCATGACCAGATCACTCCCGCCTGAGCCAGGCCGCGAGGGGCGTGCGGGGGACGCCGGGCCTCGGACCGCCGTCGGTTGCGCCGGTTCCTGGCCCGCTCCTTGCGCGCCCAGCGGCCCCGTGCCAGGCACTTGGAGCATCGGGTCTGGCCCTCGGTCAGGGCGTTGCCGCACTCGCACGATGGGGTCTCGCCCGGGATGGTGATCTCGTTGTTCATGAGTGCATCTCCTCCTTCGGTTGCTGCCGTTGTGGCGTTGTGCAACCGAGGATGCGACGCAGAGTCAGGACGAGATCACTACACGACGGGACATGTTCAAGACGTCCGGCCTACGATGGCCAGGTCCCCGGACGTCCTTGGGAGCAGGTGAGATGGCGAACGAACGGCTACGCGCGGCCCTGTTGCAGAAGGGCGTGAGCGTCGCGGATCTGGCCGAGGCGATCGAGGTCGACCCCAAGACGGTGGAACGGTGGATCACCAAGGGCCGCGAGCCGTACCGTAAGCACCGTTTCGCCACGGCTTCGTACCTGGGCGTGGACGAAACGTACCTGTGGCCGCAAGCCCTTTCGCGCGAGCAGGTGGTCGCCGCTTCCGAGAGCGAGGTCCTGGCGATTTATCCGCACCGCTGGGCCGTTCCCCGGGACACGTGGGGACGTCTGTTCACCGCGGCGTCCGAGGAGATCGGCGTCTTGGTCTACAGCGGACTGTTCCTCGCCGACGATGCCGCCATGGTGCGGCTGCTCGGCGAGAAGGCCCGGGCGGGATCGCGGGTTCGCATCCTGCTCGGCGACCCCGACTGCGCCGAGGTCGCCCAGCGGGGAACGGACGAGGGTGTCGGGGACAGCATGGCCGCGCAGATCCGTAGCGCACTGGTCTTCTACCGGCCGCTGCTCGGCCTGGACAACTTCGAACTGCGGTTCCACCAGACGATCCTGTACAACTCGATCTACCAGGCCGACTCCGACTATCTGGTCAACATGCATGTGTACGGCACCCGCGCCGGGAACGCCCCCGTACTCCATCTGCGGAGGGTGGCCGGCGGGGAGATGGTGACGACCTACGCCGACAGCTTCGAGAAAGTATGGGCACAAGCAACTCCCGTGGAGCCCTGATCGTGGCCAAGCGAATCGACTTCTACGACGACCCCAGCGCACCCGAGCCGAACAGCCTGGTCCCGTCGGTGAACGTCATCGTCACCGACGCGGCGGGAAACATCTTGGTGATCCGCCGGAGCGACAACGACAACTGGGCCGTGCCCGGTGGCGCGATCGACCTGGGCGAGTCCATCCCTGCGGCGGCCGTTCGGGAGACGTTCGAGGAGACCGGCATCACCTGTGAGATCACCGGCCTGGTCGGCACCTACAGCGACCCCCGGCACGTGATCCTCTACACCTCCGATGGCGAGGCCCGCCAAGAGTTCTCCATCGTCCTCACGGCCCGCGCCGTGGGCGGCCGGCCGACACCGAGCGATGAGTCCCGGGAGGTCCGCTGGGTGACGCCGGACGAGGTCATGGCGCTGCCGATGGACCGGTCGATGCGGATGCGGATCGAGCACTACCTAGCCGGTGCCGGCCTGCCGCACATCGGATAGAGCCGCCTCCACCGCCCGCACCGACGACACGATGCACGGCGTCGCATTGGTGATCGACCGGCTCACCACGTGCTCGGGGCCGTATCGGGAGTGGATCTCCGCCAGCCGATCGTGTACGTCCAGGAGCCGACCGTCCGGGCCGGTGGTCATGTCGCAGTACGTCAGCGCCCTGGCCAGCTCCGGCCGCTCCTGGTCGAACTCCTTGACCAGCACATCCAGCAGATCACGTTGCCGCGCCTCGTTGTCCGCGCACGAGTGGTAGGCCACCAGGCGGCACAACTGTTCGTCGGCCCCGGCCACGTCGCGCAGGTAGCGTGCGCCGTCGAGCTGGTGCATGCCGGTGTCGACCAGGTCCGGGGCGTACCCGATGTCGTGCAGCAGACAGGCGGCGACCAACGTGTCAGCGTCCGCGCCCAGGATCGGGGCCAAGGTTTCGGCTTGGCCGGCGACTCCCTGGGTGTGTGCCCAGCGGCGCGGCAGGGTCGTCTCCAGTAGGTCCTTGGCCAGGCCGTATGCCCATTCGATATGTCCCACGGGCCTCACGATAGACATCAGGGGCGTAACCGCATCTAGTGGGCGAGGCCAGACGTCCTGGGACGTCCTCTCCCTGTCAGACCGGCTCATAGCCGGACGAAGCGCCCACGGCCGTGCTCCGCCACGACCAGCCCCTCGTGTTCCAGCACGGACAGCGCCTGCCGCACAGTGTTGCGCGAGACCCCGAACTGCCGCCGCAATTCGGCCTCACTGGGCAGCCCGGCACCGGGGCCGAGGTCTCCGTGGACGATCTGCTCCCGCAACCTCGCGGCGATCACCTCGTAGCGGTACGGGACGGCCGCACTCTCCCCGGCAACCACGCGGCCCTTGGACGGAACAGTGACCAGCAATCCCTCCTCCTCCAAGATGGCCAGCCCACGCCGTACCGTGTTACGCGCCACCCCGAAGACCTGGCACAGCTTCGCCTCGGACGGAAGCGCACCACCCGGTGGAAACTCTCCCGACCGGATCCGCTCGCGAACCAGGTCGGCGATCTGGGGATAGACCCGCCCCCCGGTCAGCCATCGCTCCCAGGTCACAGGGTCAGCCGCGGTAGGCATCGAGCATCTTGTCCAGGTCGATGCGGAGGTCACCCTGTTCGCCCTCACGCCATCCTTCGCGCGCGGCCTGTTCGATCCGATCCACGGCGCCGGCCATCTGCAGGAACGACACCCGCTCGTCGGGCTGATCACCCCAGTAGAACCAGCAGAACGGCAGGTGCACGAACACCCGCCTTGTCCGGTACCGGACGTCGGTGACGTCCAGGGCCGGGCACCCGTCCTTGCTGACGATGAGCACGGGTGTGATGTCCCGTTCGGCGAGATGCTTGCCCAACGCGATCAGCAGCCGCTCCGCGTAAGCCCGTTGCTGTTGCTTGATGGTCTGACTCGTCTGCACTCTCGTCCTCCCTGACGTTCGTGCGGTTTCTCGTGTGCGTCGAGGTTCGCCCCGTGACCGGGGGCGGGAACACCGCAACTCGGGGACGTCTAGGGACGTCTGATGTTAACGTCGCAGAACAAGGGTCGTTCTGCGAGAGGAACAGGCCGGTCACATGAACAACAACCTCCGCTACGCACTGGCCGCCGCCCGGCTCACCACCACGGACGTCGCCGCCGCACTGGCCGTCGACCCCAAGACCGTCAGCCGATGGCTCAACGGCCGCATCCCCTACCCCCGCCACCGCTACGCCGTCGCCGACCTCCTCGGGACCGACGAAGCCGACCTCTGGCCGGAAATCACCCCACGGCACCGAGCACTCACCGACGGCATACAGGCGATCTACCCGCACCGCTGGGCCGTCCCGCAGACGACCTGGCGCAACCTCTTCAACGGAGCCCGGCGAGAGATCGGCATCCTCGCCTACAGCGCCCTGTTCCTCGCCGAAGACTCAGCCACCCTCCGCATCCTCACCCAACGAGCCACAGCCGGCGTCCAAGTCCGCATCCTCCTGGGCGACCCCGAAGGCCCGGAAGTCGCCGCACGAGGAACCGACGAGGGAATCGGAGCCGAGGTGATGGCGGCGAGAGTCAAGAACGCACTCGCGCTGTATCGAGCGCTACTCGATGTCCAAGGGGTCGAAATCCGGCTCCACCACACGGTGCTCTACAACTCCATCTACCGGGCAGATGACCAAATCCTCGTCAACTCCCACGCCTACGGCACCCCGGCAGCAAACGCCCCCGTCATGCACCTCACCCACACCGACGACCAGGGACCGGCAAGCACTTACGTGGCCAGCTTCACCCGCATCTGGACCACCGCACGACCTCACAGCATGTAGCTCAAGTAGCTCAAGCCTCAACAGCCGCAGCTACGGTCCGACCAGAAAGCAACTTCTCTCCACGTCATTAAAGGCGAGCCGCCTTCGGCGTCTCGCCGCGCGTCTGGTGGTCGCTGGCCGCGCTACGGCTCTTCGGCCGGTCGCGGCCAGCACCACCCACGCGCTATCAGCAGTATGGCGAACAGCTGAAACGGCGAAAGGCGCATCACGGCCAAGCCCTTGACCGTCTGAACCTGGTGTCTCAGCACCAGACTACTGAGGACACCGCAGCCTCGAGCTTGTCGGGTTGCACTCATAGGAGGTCAATGGCGGCGCTTCGCACCGCCATTCGGCCCTGCGCTCGGCCGCACGCTACGAGTGCGGCCCGAGGGCCGTTCCTGCGCACGGCCGTGCTCGGGCCGGCTTGCCCGCTCAGTCGCAATGCCCACCAGGCAAGCAAGCATGCGATCCAGTACGGTGAGTGCAACTTTCCTGCGAGACGCCTTGCGGGACCAGACCGCAGGTAGGACGATGCCGCCCAGCAGGGTGAGCATGCCCAACGTAAGGGCTCCAAGAAGGAACATGGCACTTGTCACAGGCCTGATTATCAGGACGGCCGAGCCTGACAAGGGGCACAAATGTGCCCCTTAGTTTTGGCTCGGTCCGAAAGCCCTTTTTGTGCCCTCGGTGAGGGCGCTTCGGCTCCGGGGTGATTGCCGCGCACGGGACCAGGGGCCGCAGGAGATTTGATGTGAAAGCTTGGTCATCCCGTACGCCATCGATCCAGAACAAACCGAGCAGGCCAGAGTCGCGCAAGCATGAGACCGTGAACCCATGACGGCTCGACCGACCCGCGCCGAGATCGAAGCGCAATTCGAAGGCATTCTCCACGGCGCCACGACACGAGACAAAGTCGATCGGTGGGCGGCGCAATGGGTGTGTGGCGAAGTCACCGAGGTAGACGACGACCTTGTGTGGTGGGCGCTAGGACGCCTCTATGGCATCGACCTGTGCACCGACCCCCAAGGCGGTTATCTCCATGACGACGATCAGATAGCCGACTGGCTCAACGAATTCCGTAGGCAGGCCAAGATGAACGCCACCGGCCAAGGCGCGCCAGCCCCAGATTGATTGCCGCAGTGCACTACCGAGGGCTTTGATGGGGCACCCGCAGACACTGCGCACAGATGCAGCACTACGATCGCCACGGCATGGCTGGCCGCCGTAGGTTGCTGGGGGCGATCGTCGATCCGTGCTTCGTTCCTCAGCACGGCTCATCGAACATCGTGGTATCGGCCCGCCACCGAGCCACGTTGGGGCCAGCGCTAAACCAGTTCTCGTGATCCGGCATATGCGCGGAATGATCTATGAGGTCAGCGTCTCGTGATCTGGCTGGGCCGCAGGTCGGCGTCGCTAACGAGCCGGAACGGGCGACGCCCTGTAAATCCGCTAGCTACGACGGCAGGCGATGTTTCGATGACGTCGCCTAGGACCACGGCTAATCCACCTGGATCTCTAGCCTGGGCGGTCTTCTCCGTGTATAGAAACATGTGCGGGATTCTTTCTCTGCGGCGGAGGAAGGGTTAGGTATGCGATGCGTCGTTTGCGATGCTCCGACGACAGATATGGATATATGTGCTGAATGTTCACTAAACGGACATGATCCGCTTGGCCTGGAAGGCATCCATGTGCATGCCGTGGATATTGAAAAAGCGGATAGTCATGTGACAAGACATCTGTGTTGCGCGGCACAATCGGACGAATGGTTCGCGCAGAAGCTTGTGTCAATGATCATACGGCAGCCCCGCCGTGGGATAGCGAAGTCGCCCGGAGTCGACATCGGGGCGGTTCTCCGACACGCTTGTGCTGCACGCAGGCGCCGAGCGTGGCGTGACACGCTACTTACGGGAGTAAATTTTCCCGCGATTATTTTGGTTCTTGGATCCGTGGTGATCGCGGTTATTACCCTCTCCCTCGCACCTCTTCGCGTGATCTTACCAGTGCTGGGGGTGTCCATAGTCGTATCGTCAGTGACCACCTTTCTCTTCAGGCTCTTCTATAACCACGCGATCACTGGCCCGCTGAGCCGTCAACATTTCTCGGCTGGCGACGCTCCAGAGCCGCGGAATTCGCTGTTGAGGGCACGCATCCTGGAGGTCGACAAGCAGCAGCAAGGAAACATAACGATCTATAAGGGATTCAAGCCATTTCGTGGATATGGGAAAGTCATTGGAGGCTGGTCCTTCGCGATAGACATCACAAAGCCGAAGGAGCTCGGCGGAAAATGCTCCAGGTTCAAGGTGCACGAAATGCGTGATTATGTGCGCCATCAGGTGGAGGCTCTGGAGTGGTTGGGGCTTACGGTGGAGGAACGCATCTTCGTTAGCGGTCGCGATGTTTCGGATGGTGGGACATTCATTGGTCAGGATGGTAGGCCGAGGGCGACGATCGCGGGCCGTGAGATGCGGAATTTGCTGTCGGAGCCGGACAATCGAGCTCGACCGTACACGGTCATTCGGTTGCTGGGGTGGGACGGCGAGTTAGCTCTCACGATCTTCCTGCGCTTCGTAATCGTAAAGCGCAATCTGTTCATTGAGGCAAGCCATTCAATTCTTACGCCCTTGCGCGACTCCTTCCGAAGGCATGATCAGGTGAAGCGGGTGGAAGGGTGGCAGGGATACCTTAGTCTGGCGCTGAGGTCGATAAGGCTGTTTAGTAGACCGCTGTCAGGCTTTTCCCACTTGGGAGAACGGCGAGATGACAGGCGTGCACTCGTTGGAGTAGCAGATCGTTTCACTGGCTCTGACTTTGATTACGGTGCCTCTTTCAGTGCTCGCGAATGGGCTAGCGACGAGCGCTATCAACGCTACTTTCAGAAACTGGATAGCGAGATGTACACGAAAGTTGTCGAGCAGCGCATATTCGACGCACTTGTGCAGTTTCTGGATGAACGCCACATAGATACGGGGGAACTTGTTCAGCGGCAAACCACGATTCTTAACAATGGCGTGATGGTGACTGGTAACGGCTCTATCAATGCGGAGAATGTTGCAGGCGGCGCAGGGGCGCATGCCGGCCACGGTGGGCAGAAGGGCGGAGGGCAGCCTAATGGAACGTAACGATGGGGTTCACATCAGTGGTGGTGTAGTTAACGCGGTGAACATCGCGGGCGGTCCCGGTGCACATGCGGGAAGCGGTGAAAGCAGGGCCGCTGTGCGGCAGCGCGCTGACCGGTTGATCCAGGAGAAGGAAAGGAATGTCTTCGTCATCCATGGGCGCGATGAGGAGTTCAGAAAGGGCATCTTCGACCTTCTGCGTCGCATGGACCTGAACCCTCTTGAATGGGGAACGATGGTGGACGATCTGGGCCACTCCAGTCCCTACCTCGGTGAAGTCTTGGATCACGCGTTCACGATGATGCAGGCAGCTCTCGTCCTGATGACACCGGATGACATGGTGCGTCTCCATCCCGATCTAGCGGAGCCCGACCAAGATCGGCTGACGGAGTGCCAGCCACGGCCCAACGTGCTGTTCGAGGCTGGGATGGCCTTGGGCAAATGCCCAGAGCGCACCGTGCTCCTCTATGCGGGGCGCATGCGAGCCGTGTCGGACTTCGGTGGTCGCAACTATGTGGCATTCGATGGCTCCGTCCAGAGCATCAACAAGCTCAAAGTGCGCCTGCAGACTGCGGGCTGCGCCGTACGTGATGCCGGCAGCGACTACCTGGATACTGACCAGCTTCGCGACCTTGACACCTACACGCGTCGTCCGCGCGGATGAACGGTCTACGGCTCGTGGGCGGCACTTCGCGTGGCCGATCACTGGCTATCAGCCATATGCTCATCGCCTTCGGTCTGATCTCCGCGGTCGTACAGTTCGTCGGGCAGGTGTTCGGACTAAGGTTCGCCCAACCTGGGTTGCTTACGGCAGTATCCCTGGGGCTCTGCGTCGTGTGGGGGCTCGTCCGCGCCTACCCGCGCAGCAGCATCGAGCGCCAGTTCACGCACCCCAACCTGACCGTGGTGATCAAGATTGGCGACCTGTTGGAGGAGAAGGCCGATCTAGTTGTGGGTTTCAGCGACACGTTCGACACCGACATCGAGGACGACGTGGTCATCAACCGGTCGAGCCTGCAGGGTCAGCTCCTAACCCGTATATACGGGGGTGATCGATCGCGACTGGACGAGGATTTGAGAAAGGCGCTGGCGGCCGTCGCTCCAGCAAATGTGGAGACGAGATCGGCCAAACCAAAAGGGAAGCTGAAGCGCTATCCCATCGGTACGGTCGCGCTCATCGGACCGCCGAATCAGCGAATCTATTGCGTCGCCTACAGCCGAATGGGCAACGAATTGACGGCACATTCGTCGATGAACGACCTCTGGGTAAGCCTGGATCACCTATGGGAGGCGATTGCCGCCAGAGGGCAGCTAAGCCGAGTGGCGATCCCGATCATGGGGGCTGAACTCGCCCGAATCTACGCGCTCGATCGGGAGAATCTGCTCAAGGTGAGCATCTTGTCGTTCATGGCGCGTTCACGCCTGCAGGCGGTGTCCAGAGAGCTCGTGGTCGTCATCCGGCCCCAGGACGCCGAGAAGGTCGACCTGCTGGAGATGCGGGCCTTCCTCGCCGCCCTCTGAGGGGATCAGTTGTCCGGGTACCACTTCGTTGCGCCAGGCAGGCGGTGAGACGAAGGGAACGACCTCTCAAGCGAGGTCAAGCTAGGGAGGATGGGGACGGGCAGGCAAGTCCGCACGCTCCCTGCCGAATCGCTCAGCTCCCTCAGCGGCAACCCCACAACCGCCACGCCGGCTTCTCCCTTCAGAGGCCGGACTGCCGTGGCTCTCCCTCCGTCCGGGGCCGGTGGCGGTGGACAGGGGGGTTCTGTGACGGCAACGCTGACGGCAACGTCGGCCACCAAGCTCACACGAAGGGCACCACGGACGGCCGGCTGACTCCTGGTAGCCGTTGGGGAGCAGGGTGATTGCTACACCTGAAAAGCGGATGGTCAGGTCCGGAAGTGAGTGGTTGGGACAGACCACTAGCAATGTCCCCGCAGCGCCGTTGCCGAGTTGGTGCCTCCCCGCGTCCAATTGGCTAGCCTTCCCCGGTGAGCTTCGCCAACTTCGCCCGTAGGGTACGTGACCCTGACTTGCCCTACCGATGGCGGCTGTCAGCGTTCCGGTCCTGCGTGCAGTTGTATCGGCCACTCGGATTCGAGGCGACGCTGAGTTTCCTCGAGTTCCAGGCCGGGAGGTTTCAACACGATGAGGCGGCACTGCTTCAGGCGCTGGACGCTATCGAGGCCAGCCGCGCTGCCTGGCATGCCGAGCTCCACGCCTACGCGACAAGGCGTCGGGAGGCCAAAATGCAAGGCCGGCGATCTCCGCGTGCAGAGGAACCAAATCCCAACCTGCAGGTTCGCTGGTACTGGTACGGCAACCCCCAGAAGGCCGCGTTGCTCGCATTGCGGTTTTGGCGCCGCCAACGCTTCCCTCGTCTGCTGCCCTCCTCGGACCCCGTTCTCCTGGAGATCACCATATGCGTTAGCGAGTGCCTGGACTTCGGCGCCGTCTTCACGGAAGCGCAGCGCGACCTCCTCGGCGTCCGATTAAGCGAGATTGAGCAACGTCTGCACTCGGCGGATCTCCTGCTCGTCGTTCGGCACATCGAGGTGGCATCGGGTTTGAGGTAGCTCGAAGCGGCGAGAGACCGAACCGTGCGGTTGAGGCGGTGGGTTTCGGCTGGCGCATCGTCAGACGGTGCTGCCGTTCGCGCGCGGTGCCGTACAGCAGCCGGATACAGCAACGCTGCCCCACCCAGTCAAATGCCACCAGTCTCCAACTACCGCTTGAGCAGGGAGCGGAAGGCTCTACGTCGTGACCGGCTCCCGTTTGCAAGCAGGATGTCAGGAGTTCGAATCTCCTAGGCTCCACTCATACAAAAGCCCAGGTCAGTGACCTGGGCTTTTGATCGTTAGTGGGCCTTGTTCTGGGGCCGTGCCCGTTGCGTGCCCGATGTGTCGAGGGCGCCCCTTGCCAGTTCGTCGAGCTTGCGTGCCACATCGCGTTGGCGTTCGTCGGTGGAGTGCTGGTGGATGAGGGCGGCGCGGGTGCTGGAGTGGCCCATGCGTGCCATCAGCTCTCGCGTCGAGGCGCCGGCGCTGGTGGCGAGGGTGTTGCCGGTGTGCCTCAGGTCGTGGAAGTGGATCTTTGGTAGGTTGGCGTGCTGGAGGGCCTTGGTCCAGACGCGGCGGTTGACGTTGGTGTTGCGGAGCGGGCGGTTGTCGGAGCCTGAGGCCCGGTCGTGCAGGGGGGGCAGAGGACGATACGACACCAGGGGTGTTCCGAAAACGTTGCAAGCGGAGAGGGTGGCGCTTCCCTCTCTACGATCATCATCCGGGTGGGCAAGCACAACAAGACTGTTTCTTGGCCCATGCCTTCGCCAAGCTGTATCCGTGAACGCCACAAGTAGCGGGGTCTGGGATCCGTTCGGCACCCTCCACAACGCCCTATGGATCGGAGGTGGGCAATGGGCCGGGAAATCCACCGTTGCCAGGGTGCTGGCCATCCGGTACAAGCTGACCGCCTATCACTACGACTACCACGACGCGCGCGCACACAATGACCGCCGGATCGCCCGCCGAGTGCGACTTGGCGAGCCCACCGCGGATCCTGACCCGGAGACCGTCTGGGTGAACACCACCCCTCAAGAGATGGCCGACGAGACCCTGGCCGGCTTTCCCGCGCGGTTCGAGTGGGCGTTGGACGACCTGCGCGGCCTGGTGTCGGGGCGACCTGTCGTTGCCGAAGGCTGGGGACTGCGTCCCGAACTGGTCGCTCCCATCATCGACTCGCCTTGTCGGATGATCGTCATGGTGCCGAGCGAAGCATTCCGTCAGCGCCAACTCCGCGAACTGCCCCGTGCCGGCAGCCTTCGCCTCCAGGTGAGCGACCCTGAGCGAGCACAGGAGAACCGGCTTGCCCGAGACCGCCTCGTCGCAGATGAGGCGGTCCGCTCCGCTTGCCGCTTGGGCATCCGAGTCCTGGAGGTCGATGGCTCCGACGATGCGGAAGTCGTGGCAGACACCGTGGCCGACCACTTCAGCTCCTATCTGTAGCTCACGTAGATCGACGGGTCTTACAACGCAGGTACGTGTCGCCCCTCGTTTGGGACCCAGCGATGCCACGAGGACCTGTCTCGGAGTTACGGCGCTGACCCGCAGGTTCTGCGTTTGCGTCCGGAGATCTCCCTAGCGTTGGGGCTTTAGTCCTGTTGCAGATGGAAGGCCAAGTCGGGACCGGAGCAGTCACCAGATGTAAAACCGTCGGCTCTGCCTAGAGGAGCTCAAGCCATCATTCGCCCTGCTTAACAAGGTAGGCGAAGGGTTCAACACGCCCCTGCGGCACAATGATCTCGTGCAGCGATTCGATGCCGCAGGAGCAGACCTGGTCCCTGGTCAACGGGTCCGGGTCCGAGTGGCCCAGCAGCACCCGTGGGGCGTCATGGTGAAGATCCTGGGTCACGAGGGCATCGGTGCATCGATCGATGGCGCGGCGATCGACAGTCCCTCCGGCGCCGGACGGGCGTGGCTTGGCGAGTATCCGGCTGTTGGGACGGAGGTGGACGCCGTGGTGCAAGAGATCCGTCGATGGAGTCCGTCGGCGTGGGCGCGTCTGACGATTCGATCTCAGGAATCACAGCTTTCAGTGGCTGTGTGATTTCTGCGGTACGCCCACCATCCTCAGCCCGGCAGGGGACGGCGTGGTCATGGATGTCAGGAGCGCAGACGGCCCTGGCAGCCATACTGTCGTCACGCACCGAGAATGTCTGAGAAGCCGTCTGCATGAGTCGAGCAGCGAGTACGCGCGTGTCGACTCGGTGGGGCGGGGATGAGCGATGGCTGCATTCCGGATGAATCGTCCGTACGTGGGTCGCCGACCTGACGCAATGAGCATGCGCCATGGGTGACGAGCTCTATGATCAGGTTCGTCCTGATCGTTGAGATTCGGAGAAGATGTCAATCTCATGCGCCGCGCCATGGTCCTTCTGGGTGGCGTCGCCCTCGCCATCGGCGCATTCGTCCTCTTCTACCGGGGCCCGGGACAACCGTTCATCCGCGGCTACGTGAGCGACGTCGGCGCCACCATGCTGGTCTACGCGTTCTTGGGGCTGTTGTGGCGCACCACCGCCGCACGCCGCGCCCTGGCCACGGCCGCGATCGCCGTCGCCGTCGAGTTCTACCAAATAGTCGGCATGACCCCGCCGGGGATCGGTGGTGTCCTGGTTGGTGCGTTCCCCGACCCATGGGACCTGGTCGCCTATGCCATCGGTATCGTCGCGGCCCTGGTCTGGGAACACCGATTGGTCCGATCCGGTGATCAGGCCGGCTGACTCTCGGACACCACCTCACCGGCACGCTGACGGTACGGACGCCCCACAGCGGCGAGGTCATCGGGTTCGTCCTGCGCGGTGGCCAGCTGTCGCAAAGCAGGACCGCCACATCTCGGGATAAGCCGACGCATTGCGTTTCTCTTGATCGCGGTCAGTCATTGTCGTGCTTCCAGGAGCTCCGGTAGTAACGGCAAGATCAAGGCATTACGTGGCCATCGACCAGGATTTCCGATGTCCGCCTATCGGGACCCTTCTGGCTATCCGCCTGGATGCACCTGTCCGTCCACCTGGAGTCTTGTAGGGCCGCGTACACGTTCCTCAGCCCCGGCCTGCCGAACGGTGTGGTTGGCGTGCCCGATGAGGCGGGGAAGCGGGGAAATGGTGGAGAATCACGGGGGATGCCATCCGCATGCTGAGCTGCGTCTTCCCTGTTGAAGCAAGATCGGCGCGCGTCTTCGCAAGCAGGATGTCAGGAGTTCGAACCTCCTAGGCTCTACTCCAGGTCAAGGCCACTACCTGTGATCGGGAAGTGGCCTTTTCGATCTTGTACAGCTGCAAGTACAGCTACGACCCCAGCCCTCTTCGGATGCCCGCCGTCCGGGCGTGCGGCCCGGGTGCCGGTCCCGGACGGCGGCGGGGGCACCAGGCCCGGCCGCCGCACGCCGACCCAGCCGTACCAACCGAACGGACCGATCGGCGTTGCTGTGCCGCCGCACAGATGAAGCCTCACGATCGCCACGGCATGGTTGGTCGCCGCATGTGACTGGAGGCGATCGAAGGTCCGGGGATTCGATCCGCGGCCCCGGCTCACCGGGCTACGTATATTTCCCTGCGCGGCCCGAGCGGAGGCGGACCGCTGGTAGATGGTCAGGCATGCACGGGCGTACGGGTTGGTCTCATTCCAGGTTGGAGCCCAGGAGAAGGCCGTGGAGATCCCATCCCGTCGGGACGGGCCTGTCTTCCGGATAGTCGATCACCTGGAGCGAGGCCTCGTCGTAGAGGCTGTATGTCGTGATGTCGTCGCCTTGGGCCACGGTGAGAAGACGTGCGCCCAGCCGCCAGACCGCATGTTGCCATTCAGACTCGTCGTCCCAGTCGTCATCGATCACATTTGGCGGGCCCAATCGTTCCGCGGCAGTCTTGTGTCCGTCTTCCCAGACAGCCCTGAACTGGGGTCGCTCGGCTGTGCGATCGATTCGCCAGATGTCCGAAGGGATGTACTGGGGAAACTCGGCCAGGTCGGGATCCGGGTCAGGACCCCAGATATCGTCAGACTCGTAGAAGATGGCGAAGCCCACCGAGAATCCTCTTACCTGGGTGCTCTTGCTGTTGACGATGACTCCGACGTTCCGCTCTCCCACAGGCAGCATGGGATGCTCTTCCTCTTCGAGAACGTGCTTGGCGAGAGAGCCACCTTCCGGGCGCGGCCATCCGGTCTGCTGCCAAGTCTGATCGAGTGCTTCACGACTCCAGGGGCTTCTCGCGAGGCGGATCACAGTGTCCACGAGGGCAAGATCGATGGGATGCCATGCCAACGCCATGGTCGGTGCCCCTCCAACAGATCGTTTCGATGACTCGGGCAAGCAATGGTTCGTATCGCTGGAATCGCAAGCCCGGTCGCTGGGCTCAGAATGGGTGCCTGATGTGTGGCCGTCGAACGTGGCGAGCGGGAAGTCACGAGGACTCGACGGCTCATTCGCGCCGTCGATGAGAACAGTTGATTGCCGATTACAACATCCGAAGCCTGCGAGCCTCCCCCGTGGCTTGTCGTACGCCGCCCCTACAGCCCCGTCGTGTGATGACCTCAGGGCAAGCGAAAGATGTGACTCTCGTACGGGTGCCGGCGACGGAACCGTTTCTCGGTCTGCTTCTACAGTGGGTCAGCCTCTTCAGCGTCGGTCGATGGTGTTCGGTCCTGGAAAGTGGTTGCGATGACGAGCGCCGCTGCAACCGGTAAGTGCCATCGGATCATCATGGCCGCGCCCGTGAGGTATTTGCCGCCCGCGACGATGAGAACCGCTACGAATCCCTCGAAGGCGGCAAAGACGAGGAGTGCGCCGATCCCCAGCGCGACCCGGCGCCGGGAGCGGCCCGTCATGACGCCGCCGGCCGCCGCAGCCAAGGCGATGAGCACGATCAGCACGCCGTCCACGTCGGCCTTGCAGGACCACGTCCCCGGCTGCTTCCACAACAGCTCCGCAGGCGGTGTGTAAGCGAACCAGCCGAAGGAGGCGGACTCGCCGCTCGGGAGAGAGAGCCGGCCGACCGTCCAGGCAGCCGCCACGATGGCCCCCGCCCAGAACAAGGCTCCCTTACGCGCCGGAGGCAGGGGCGAACGAGCCGCCAGGAGCAGCGCGGCGATGGCCACGGCGTAACAGAGGATCGACGGCCAGGGCCCGTCAGCGGGAAGGGGCTGGCCGGTCAGGGGGTGGGTCCCGGGCGGGAGGAAGATCGTGAGCATTCGGAACGAGAGTACGGCGCTTATCGCCGCGACCCCGAAGAGCGTGGTTCGTGGCGAGGCGCGCAGCAGGAGACCTGCCAGGACCACAGGCAGCAGGAGTTCGGCCCACGAGAGCAGCTGCCACCATGCACTTGTCGTCATGAGGAAGGGAACGACGAAGTCGGCTCCCCGGCAGATCCCGATGTTCAGCTCTGCCGCGCTGATCCGGGAGGTCTTCAGGATGACCGGCCCGGAGACTGCCAGGACCGCCCCGGCGCGGAGTGCCTCTGCAAGGAGGTTCGTCTCTGCATGAGGTGTCTGCCCCACGACAGCCTCTCCGTTCTCCTGCTTGCTGCTGTCGTCGCGCTTGCTGGATCATGACCCTGACAGCAACGTCCCCGTACACGCGCTCACTGCGACGACCGTCCACCACCCACTGAACACGGCGTCCGGCAGTCCAGGTCATCAGCCTGAAATTCTGATCTGGCGTTCGTCTGTGGGGTGCTGGGAAGGCAGCGCGGCTCGGGTGCGATCGGTTCGCTCCGAGGAGCTGTCCAGGTGGCTACGTGGAGGACGAAAGCCAGAGTCTCCCCAACTGTCCAGGGCGTCGACACCGGTGGTCGACTTCTCGGAGTGGCGAATAGGGGGGGCTGCGGCTAAGGGATCTGACTTTTTGCTGTGCTCAGTAGCCTTGGACTGGGATTATGCCCCTTGCGTGTCATATCGAGGCAATCCTCGATGAATGGCAGAAAGGTGCGTCATTAATGGTGCTTCGTGGGGCTAGCCCTAGTCAGCAGCAGGTCGTCATGGCTGCCGGACATGCCCATGCGGCGGGGCGGCGGGTCTTCGTTGCCCGGTTCACTGCCCCTCTGGACAAGGCGCCCGATGGGAGAACTCTCCCCGAGATAGGTGAGCTCATCGAGGAGATCGAGGGGCAGGGGTGGTACTTGGAGCACATGGCCACCAGTGTTCTGGTGGCCGCCTTCGGCCGCCGCCACGACAACATCACGTGCCTATTCCGTCGTGGTGAATGAGATGTGAGCGGCGGTGGCGTCGTCGTAGGTCTTGCCGCGGGGCCAGCGTTCGCCGTGCGGATCTGAGTGCTCGGCGGCCCGGACTTCGGAGATGAGGTTCGCCGGCCCGTGCTGGTCGAGTGTGTCCAGGGCTTCGCGCCAGGTGGTTAGGTGGAAGCGGTCGACGAGGCGGGAGGCGCCGTCGCTGAGCAGGGCGGCTGCGCGTACTCGGTCGGCGGGGATGTTGCCGGTGAGGGCTTGGTCGGCGGCGAGGGGGCAGGTGGCGGCGACCCAGAAGCCGCCGTCGCGGTTGCGGTAGGAGCGCAGGGTCTCGACGTGGCGCCGGTGGGCGGAAACGTGTGTGTCGCTGCCGGAGTCGAGGGCGTCCATCTCGGCTCTGTAGCGGGCGCCTGCCTGGGCTTCCCGGTCGTCGCAGATGACCGTCGGGTCCGGGGTGCCGGTGATGTCCAGGACGAGGACGGAGTCGGCCGGGACGAGTTCAGGCAGAGGATTCGGACCTTGGCTGATCGAGGCGATGAGGGTGGAGCCGAGGGTACGGGAGTACCAGGCCACGCCGTGGGAGCAGCCGGAGTCGGATCCGGGTGGTGTGCCTGCGCCGTCGAGGAGTACGGCGGCGTCCGGCGTGGCGGCGACGAAGTCCTCGTTCGGCCGACCTGGGGCTGCTTGGGCGGCGAAGGTGACCCGCACCGCTTACTCCTCTTCGTGCCGGTAGAGCGGGCTCGCCAGCTCGGCCTTGATGGGCTCGCCTGTTGACGGGTCGTACTCGACGCTGACCACCGTGGAGAAGCGCTTGTCGCTGACCTGTCCCCACAGGGTCGCGTTCTCCGTCTGGAGGAGGTGCACCATCTGACCCTTCGGCCCTTTCAGCTCAGGATGATGGGGTTGGTGAGCGCCGCCATGTGTTCGTTGGGATGACGCACCTCAACGCGGACGAAGGACGATTCCTCCGCATTGGTATGCCACTCCAAGACGCCTGATCCATCGCCTGGCAATGGTGCGCGGTGCACCGTTCCTCGATCGGTGTGAAAGCTGACAGTGCCGGACGGCACACCACAGACATCCACCCGGACCACAGCCGGTTCGCCGTAGGTATCCAGCCGCCCCCCGATATCGGCACTGCCATCACCAGCAGAAACCTGGAGCCACAGCTCAACCGTGGCCGATTCGGCGATCCAGCTCCGGCCGGCACGGATGCCGGCGAGGACTGCGTCAGCACTCAGTTCCTCAGCCAGCACGACGGTGTGCGGTCTGCCGATCTGGCCCTCCAGATGGGTGTCGCTGTTGCCCATCGCAGGACGCCACCGTCCACGGCGGATGTCGACGGCCAGGCCCCGGCCCCATTCGGCCAGTGCTGCCGCATTGTCCGCCTGCCAAGGCTCATCGGAGATCCATGGCCCGTTCCACACCTCCACCAGATCAAATCCCTCGAACGGGTACATGAAGACACCAGAGGGGTACGGCGCATGCGGGTGGGCCGCCACGCATAGGCCACCAGCCTCATGTACCTGATCCAGATGCTTGCCGATCACGTCGTCGCGTACGCCGTACCGCCAGTCGACCAGCTGCCCCGGACTGATGCCGAGCGCCAGCCAGTGCCCGGTCTGGCTGGTGGCCTCCTGGCCAATGATCACCAGCAGGTCGTCACCGACGAGCGAACCCCACGCACCATGCGCATCTGCGGTGTTGTGCTCAGTGGTCGCGATGAAGTCCAGCCCCGCAGCACGAGCACCGGCCGCAAGCTCCTCCGGCGTCAGCTCTCCACCGTTCGAGAGAACCGAATGCACATGGCAGTCACCTCGATACCAGCCACGCTCCTGACCAACCACCCGCTTCGGCGGGAACTGCGATTCCGACGTCCCATAGTTCCTGACCATCCCGGCAGCGTATTCACTTCACAGGAGAGATACACAAGTAAGCTCGTCGAACTTGCGCGCTACTTCGCGTTGATGTTCGTCCGTGGAGTGCTGGAACATAAGGACGGCGCGGGTGCTGTGTGGCCCATGCGGGCCATCGGCTCCCCGATCAAACGGCGGGACACCGGGCCGGCCCCGCACTTATGAACCGAACGCTCCAACCTGGCCCAATGCCGTCGTACAGATGTGGTCTTGACGATCGCCACGCGTAGTTGGCCGTCGCACATTGCTTGGACGATGTGATTGCGGTCTGCTGCCAAGCTGAGGCATGGACCAGTCTGGGGGCGATACGGCAACTCCGCACTTTCGGATTGTGGATCAACGTGGGATGCTCTCGACATGACCGCGGTAGGGACGAGGTGAACGATGCTCCATACAACCCCACCCACCGAGTCGGACAAGATCGATACCCTCCGCGTGTGTGGCACCGTTGTCCTGGTGCTGGGCCTGGCTCTTTGTGTAGGAGCCCTGTTCTTCGCAGAGGGTGAGCCCCCCTGGCAGGTCCTTGGAGTCTTCACGCTCGTGGTCCTGGTTGGATTGACTCTGCGCATTGAAGCGGCTGTCCGTCACCGTTAACCGTTCCAGGCTCCTAAGTACGTTCGATGGTCTTGGGCTCAGGTGTGCGCGGTTCGAGTTTCCACCGCAGGTCGACGCTCAGATTTTGGGGGCCTTGACGACTGACTCGCTGTAAGCCGTCGGCGGTTCGACGTGGGGCAAATCAGGGGCTGGTGGGGGAGTCGCTGGGAGCGCGGTTGAGCTACAGCGCGCCTAGCACTTCGCCCAATAGATCATCCGACCGTACGAACGCAGCATCGTCGAATCAGGTGGCCCGTCATGGATTCGGGACTCGATGAGAGGGCCGTCTCCAGAGAGAAGAGCGTCGAGCTCGAAAATCGCATCCTCGATGTCCTCGTCGAGTTCACTGGTACGGCGTCGAACCCAGAAGTGCAATCCGACGCGATCCGTCTCCACGCAGACTGCGACGGCAATGACGTCAGCAGAAACAAGGCCCAATAATGCTTGGACCGCATCCAGAACTATCGCGTTCTCTCGCTCAAGTTCCTCCGAACTGGTCATGGTCGCACTCCAGTTAGGGCTGACCGACATGATCACAGCGCATGAGGTGCTGCTTGAGCAGCCACGATCCGTCGGAGGAGCCTTCGCCAGGGGCAGTCCCCGCATCCTGGGGAGTACGACCACGATCCTTCCAGAGAGGTCAGGCCAGTATTCTTCCGGTCTGATCCACAGGGTCCAAGTCGTCTGGCTGCCCTGAGAGTGGTGACGGTCTCCGGTGCATTCAGCGCGTCCTCGGCGCCGCGCCCGAACGCCTACGGCGGGCCGTACCCATGCGAGGAGACGTGAGCGGATACGCGATAAGCGCCTTGGGCGTCGATGCCACTGGCAGCTGATGATCTACGCCTGCCCGGCCTCGACGTGAGCGCTCACCGCGCCGCCTGTCATCCGTACGTGCCCCCCACGTTGTAGTCATCGCCGGAGACGACGAGACGGAGATGACTGATGGACGACGGGTTCGCCAAGTACGTGGCGCATCGCCATCTACGGCTGTGCCGGATGGCGTACCTCCTCACCAGGGACTGGGGCACCGCCGAGGACCTGGTGCAGACGGCGTTGGCCAAGGCCTGGGTGGCCTGGCGGCGGATCGAGGGCAACCCCGATCCGTACGTCTATCGCATCATCGTCAACACCCACGCCACCTGGTGGCGTCGGTTGTGGCGTGGCGAGTTGCCGGTCGAAACCCTGCCCGAAACGGCCGACCCGCAGGACCACGCGGCCGCCGTGGGGGACCAGGCGGCGCTGTGGAAGGCCATCGCCACGCTGTCGCCCCGTCAGCGGGCGGTGATCGTCCTGCACTGTTTCGAGGGACGGACGCTCACCCAGATCGCCGACATCATCGGCTGCTCGCTGGGCGCGGTCAAGAGCCAGCTCGGCAGGGCGCTGACCCGTCTGCGCGTCGATCCGGACATCCGCACCATGAATCTGAAGGAGCTCCAGCGATGAGGCACACGGAGAGCAACCTGCGCACGCTCCTGGACACGTACGCCCATGACACGACCAATAGGGAACCGGTCCCCCACCTCGACGCGATCGTCCGCCGAGGCACCCGGATGCGGCGGGTCCGACGTTCGCTGAACGTCGGGGTGCTGGCCGTCGCCACCGTCGCTGCCGTCATGCTGACCGGCCCCGACCGGACCGACCAGGCCGCGGTGGCCGCGCCGCCCAGCTCGGCGCGGATCCAGACGCCCCCGGAGCTGCCCAAGACGTTCCCCGTGGTGCTGGGAGCCGAGAAGTTCACCCTTCCCCTCATCCACACCCAGCGCTTCGGTACGACAGGCGTCCGCAAGAGCGTGACGTTCACACCGACGAGCTTCTCCACCGGTTACAAGGTGGTCTGTGCTGATCCCCGAGCATGGGTCGTCGTCAGGGTCCCGCTCAAGAGCGGCGAATCGGGCGGCACGTCCGGGCGGTGCGGCGCCGGGGCGGGCGGCCATCACGACCGGCTGTCGGCACCGACCAAATGGCTCAAGGGCCGGCAGACGATCCAGGTATGGGTCTTCCCCGCGGACGCCCCCGTCGTCAGGGTCGCCGAAGAACTCGGCCGCTGCCTGCCGTTCCGGAAGGGGGCGACATGCGACGAGCTGGCGGCCAGCGTCTCACTTTCCCGCCCTGACGTGCTCGAACGCCTCTCGGCGGAGGTCGGCGAACAGCCCGGCGAGTGGGCGGTCGGCGTCTACGACCGCCCAACCACCGTTGATCGCGGTCACCAACCCTCCTGACCACGGGGCACGAGGTCGGACGGCGTCCCGCCCGACAGGGGCATCGGAAGAACGGCACCGCGGCCCTCACCCCGCCCGCCGTCCGGGCGCGCGGCGGGGGCCGGTCCCGGACGGTGGCCCGCCGGCGTCTGTGCCGGGTCGATCGGGGTGCAGTGGATCGCCGCGTGTTCGGCCCGAACGGAACGTGGCCGGCAGCCGGACGTTCCTGCGCACCGCTCACGCATGCCTGTCCGCCCACTAGGCTCCAGCCGTGATCACGATAGTCGACTATGACCCCACATGGCCGGATCGGTTCGAGGCGCTGCGCAGGGAGTACGCCGAGGCATTGGCAGCCGCCGAAGTCGCCGTGATCTCCATCGAACATGTCGGCAGCACGTCAGTCCCTGGGCTGGCCGCCAAGCCGATCATCGACTGCGACATCGTGGTGGCGGAGCAGGATGTCGCCGCCGCCACGGACGTCCTGATCGGCCTGGGGTTCTCGCCGTTGGGCGAGCGGGGGATCCCCCAGAGATGGGCCTTCAAGGCACCCGCACGACTCGCCGGGACCCACACCTACGTCATCGTCGACGGTTCGCTGTCCCTCCGCAATCATCTCGCGGTCAGAGACACCCTGCGAACCAACGCGAGACTTCGCGACCAGTACGCCATGGTGAAGAAGCACGTTGCCGGGAACGCCGCCGACATCGACGACTACGTCCGAAGAAAGAACGCGACGGTCCAGGCCATCCTCGCGGAAGCCGGCCTGACCGACGCTGAACGAGCCTCGATAAATGCCAACCAGGTGCCGTCCCAGTAGGGGCTCGGCGTGCACGACCGAAGTCAGGTGTAGTCCGCGTACGCCATGTGGATCCCGCAGTCGCGGCACCTGAACAGATAGCCGGTCGGGTTGCCGTCTTTGTCGAGCGCGGCAAGGAATTCGTTCACCTGCTCGGCAGACCACCCGCCCGTGGAATTCTCGAAGCGCAGCATTTCCCGCGCATCCGGGTAAGCGACGAGTTCCGATGCCCCGACTGCGCCGAGGAAAGCAGCCCCGTCGCCACAATGGAAAAGCCAACGGTTTCCCTGCCAGGTGGAGAAACCGGGGGTGCGGCGACTGATGACCTCGATCACCTTCGTTGGGACGTCGTCCGGGACGTCATACACGTCCACGAAGGTGGCATCGAAGCGGGTTGCCAGACTTCCGTCCGCGATGCACCAGGGGCATGGCTCACCGGCGAGAGACTCGACGCAGTAGACCGGCCCTGTATAGACGTAGCCTCTCTGTCTCTCGCAACACACGCAGGTGGCATCAGATGCCGTCACCGATCCCGTGTTGAGGGGGGCCGGGTGATAGGCGAATTCGGGCAGCATGGCGGTAGCGTACGCGGGTGGACAGGTAGAGTCGTCCTGCCGCAAGCCGTCACCTCTCCAGGCTGGGAAACGGACTCATAGGAATGATGGGCACGGCCGACAGCCGCGCCCATCCACCGGACGCCACCTCCCGATTCGCTGCCTGTGCTGCTCCGGACTCTTCTGCGATGCTTTGCCGTGTGAATGAGGCGGACGACGCCGCCACCCCTGAAACAGGCGCTGCAGCTGATGCCCTTACCGTGAGAGCCCTGGGAACGCCGCTTTCATACTTGCAGCGGTGGTGGCCGCTTTCGATCTCATTTTCCAGCAAGAGCTCTCCACCAATGCTCTCCTCGGGACGCTCATTTTCGCTGGGATCGGTGTCGGGCTTCGCATCGAAGCCGCGATTCGCCTGCGTGATTGACGGACTGTCCCGCTGCCGAGCTGCCTGTAGGCGTCGCATGGGAACAGGTCAGCCGATGACGGTCGGCCGGGCGTCGTAGGTCATGATGCCCCTGGCGGGTTACCGAAGAGCAGAGGGCGTTTCGATGGCTGTGCGCAGGACGGACCCGCCTTCTCGGCGTGAGGGACGAGCAAGGAGCGGGCTCTTGGGCCCCGCCCTGGTCAACCTCGCGCTCGGCGTGCCCACGGCCCTGCCGCTCGCTCTGGCGCGCTGGCTGCTGACCGAGTACCTGCCGATGGACTGCAGGAGCACGGAAGACCTCGCCAAGCCGGGTCTCGTCAACTGCAACTACACGACGCTCGATCACGCGAGCATCGTCATGTTCCTCCTGGCGGTTACCGGTGTCGTCATCCTGGCGCTGGTGGTGGTGGTCGACGTGGTTCTTCCCGTCCGGCGCAGGCGGGGGCTCGCGGCGCGGCTCGGCACGGCAGTGCTCATTCCGCTGCCGTTCGCGGTCTGCCTGGCGCTGCTCTGACGCCGGGACTTCCCGGGAGCAGCCTGTATCCGCACGGTCGTCGTTCTCTGCGGGTGCTCGGGCGGATTCGTGAGGCTCTGAGGGGGCCCATGTCGTGATCGGCGGGTGATGGGTGCCCGCCTCCGGTGCGGGGTCGGAGGCGGGCGTGGTGCGGGGTGGAGTCGCAGTCAGGCGGGGAGCAGGCCGATGGCTGCCTTGGCCTGACGGACCTTGGCGCCGGCCAGGTCGCGGGCTTGCTCGGCGCCGGCCCGCAGGGCCTTCTGGACGTGGCCGGGGTCTTCCGACAGGTGCAGGTAGCGGTCGCGGATGGGGGTGAGGGTGGCCACCACCGCGTCGGCCACCGCCTCCTTGAGCTCGCCGTAGCGGTCGAAGCGGGACGCCAGGTCCTCGGGGGCGTGGCCGGTGCAGGCGGCCAGGATGGCCAGGAGGTTCGAGACGCCGGGTTTGCGGTCGGGGTCGTACGCGACCGTGTTGTCCGCGTCGGTGACCGCGCGCATCACCTTGCGCCGCAGCACGTCGGGCTCGTCGAGCAGGCGCAGGGCGCCGCCCGGCGTGGCGGCCGACTTGCTCATCTTGTCGGCCGGGGACGTCAGGTCCATGAGACGGGCGGCCACCGGCGGGTTGACCGCCGTGGGCACGGCGAAGACGGGGGCGTACCGGGTGTTGAACCGCTGGGCGACGGTTCTGGCCAGCTCGACGTGCTGGCGTTGGTCCTCGCCGACGGGGACCTCGTCGGTGTCGTACAGCAGGATGTCGGCGGCCATGAGGATCGGGTACGTCAGCAGCGACATGCGGACCTGCTGCTGACGGCCGGACTTCTCCTTGAACTGGATCATCCGCTGGGCCTCGCCGTAGCCCGTGGTGCATTCGAGCAGGTAGTGCAGTTCGGTGTGTTCCGGGACGTGCGACTGGACGAGGAACAGACAGGACTCGGGGTCGGTGCCGGCGGCGAGCAGCAGGGCGGCGAATTCCAGGGTTCGCCGGTGCACCTGGGTGGGATCGTGGTCCAGGGTGAGCGCGTGCAGGTCGGAGATGAAGACGACGGTGTCCGTGGTGGTCTGACCGGCGATGATCGGGGCGATGGCGCCGAAGTAGTTGCCGAGGTGCAGGTCGCCGGACGGCGTGAAACCCGTGAGACGTCGTGGCATCGGTGGAGCTCCCTCAGGTCGGGAGCCGCCTGTCGTCCTGGATCGGCCGAGAGATGAGGACACCGACGGGCCGCCCGGGACTGGGCGGCCGCTTTGTCAGGTCTGCGCGGATGAGCAGTGCCGCCCGGTTAGGGGCGCCACCAGCCGAGAAATGAGTGGATCATCCGCATGACGCATACCGTACCACCCGGTTTGGAGCGGGCGGTCCGCCGGTCGATGACTATGGTCAAACGTCTGGTGGTTTGGTGGGTTGGTCCGGGATCATGCTGCCCGTGGCGATGCTCCGGTTGTTCGCGATAGGTCTTCTTGCCGGTGCCGCGTTGTGCCTGTTCCTGTGGTCGCCGCTACGTGAGGACGATTTTCAGCATGCGCGGCTCTCGACGCTGATGGCCCTGGAGATAGGGCAGTTCGTCACCGTGCCGATCGCGCTGGTCGGGGAGCTCGTGCTCGCCGTGAAAGGGGCATGGGCGCGGACTCCTGGCTATCTGCTGGGGACGGTCACGACCCTTTTCGGGGTGCTGGTCGCCACTCAGGCATGGGCCATGGGCGAATGGGTCGAGACTGGCCCGTCCGGGATAGGCGATCCGGAAGGCGAAAGCGTCCTGGCGCTTCTGGGCCTCTTCTCCGGTGCGGTGACGACGGTCGTCGGCCTGTCCATCTTGATGGTGCGATGGTCCGGCTACGATTCCTCGACCGCGCCGGTACGTCAGCGACGCCCGCGCAGGCGCAGGTGAATATTCTCGTGGTGCGAGGAGTCCGGTGAGACGTTGGTCGCGGCTACCAAGGTGTCGGACATGCCCGAGTCGTATCGGCTGTCGATACAGCCGGAGGTGAACCGCGGTCCCTGGCGTCACCGGCTCGCGAAGATGCCGGGGGTCAGCCAGGTGTGGGACCACGAGTGCGTGTCCCAAGCGGCGCGGCTCTGGTCCGAATACGGGCTGCAGAACGTCGAAGCCCGAACCCGGGAATGCGAGTAGCGGCGTCGACGCGCGAGCGTTCTGTTCAAGACCGGGGGGCGGCGTACGGCTGAGACTGCGCTCATGTCGCAACAGACCTTCACCCCCGCCCTCGGACGCCTGAAGTTCACCCGCCTGTACGACCCGGTGGTCGCCCTGACGCGGGAACGGCTGTGGCGCAGCCTGGTGGCCATGCACGTCGCCCCCAGGCCCGACGACACGATCGTGGACGTCGGCTGCGGCACCGGTTCGCAGGCCATGCTGCTGCACCGCCTCGAACCGCGGGCCCGGATCATCGGCGTCGACCCCGATCCGGAGACGCTGGCCCAGGCGCGACGCAAGAGCAGGGCGAGCGGTACGGCCCCGGAATGGCGGCTCGGCATGGGGGACGCGCTGACCGGCCTGCTGGGGCCGGGTTCGGCCGACACGGCGGTGTCGAGCCTGGTCCTCCACCAATGTCCGCTTGCGATGAAACGCGCGATCCTCGCCTCGATGCACGCCGTGCTGCGGCCGGGCGGCAAGCTGGTGATCGCCGACTACGGGTGGCAGCGGACGGCGTCGATGCGGCTGGCGTTCCGTGTCGTGCAACTGGCCGACGGGGTGCGGGACACGCAGCCCAACGCGGACGGCGTGCTGCCGGAGCTGATGACCGGCGCGGGGTTCGCGGACGTCCGGGAGGCTGAGATCGTGCGGACGATGACCGGCTCGATCTCCGTCTACGTGGCCGCCCGCGGCTGACCGGCTCGATCTCCGTCTACGTGGCCGCCTGCGGCTGACCGGCGCAGCAGCGGCAGCACGGTCGCCGGCGTGAGCCCCAGCATGTCGCGCAGCTGCCGGTGGAAGTGGGCCTGGTCGGCGAAGCCGCCGTCGAGCGCGGCCTCGGTGATCGAGCGGCCGTCGGCCAGGGCGCGGGCCGCTCGGGTGAGCCGCCGCCAGATGCGCCACCGGGCGAGCGGCATGCCGAGTTGCAGCCGGGCCAGGGCGCGCAGGCGTTGGGGGGACAGCCCGGCCTGCGCGGCCGCGTCGGCGACCAGGAGGTTCCGCGACGTCAACGCCTCCATCGCGATCACCAGGCGCGGATCGAGCGCCCGGGACGGCCGAGGTTCCGCCACCAGACGGAAGTCCTCCTCACGGAGGGCATGCAGGTCGGCGGCCGCGGTGATCACGCCACCGACGGACGGGAAGCCGGAGCCGACGGTGGGCGGAAGGCCCGAGCCGTTGGGGGAGCTGCCTCCCGCGGCTGAAAGGCCGGAGCCGGTGGATAACCGGTCGGAGGCCGGGGTGCAGCGGTCGCGCAGGGTGGACGCGTCCGAGCACTGCGGCTCGACGAACCAGATGCGGACGTCCGGCGTCCCCGGCATGCGGTGCCGGACCATGGGCGGGATGATCAGGGCAGGCCCGCGATGACACGCCCCCCGCTCGTCGATGACGGTCACCTCGCCCTCCACGGCGGCCGTCACCTGGTAGGCGGCGTGACGATGGAGCGAGTTGTCCGCCGACGGCCCCTGGTACGACGCGTACCCCTCACCGATGAAGAACCGGCTCGTCATTCCTCACCCCGCATCACCGAACCACCGCCCATGGTGCCGGAGATCGGGACATGCGGGATCAGCTCCAGGTGGCGCGCTTGAGCACGCCGGCCAGCCCGTAGGTGTTCCAGGCGTCCACCACCAGGATCCCGGACCGCGGCAGGAACCACTCCTTCTCGTTCCACCTGGCGGTGGTGCGGCCGGTGTCGTTCGTCACGCAGCGGTTCGGCCAGGTGGTGTACGTCGCCTTGTGCCCGGAGCCCACCGGCCGCAGCCCGCGGTAGGACGCCTTCTCGCCGGGATACCAGCTCAGGTTGGAGTTGAACGGGCACGGGATCACCCCGCTGAACGGATGGAACTGCTGCTTGCCCGTGTACGTGACGGACCCGCCGCCGACCGGCACGTTCGTGTAGTCCTTCGGGCCGAAGATCCAGAAGCTCTCGCAGTCGGGCGCGAACGGCTCCGGCTTCTTGCACAACAACCCGGTCACCACCACGACGTGGTCGCCGGACCGGTGCACCTTCCAGTCGGCGGGGATCCGCAGCGTCATGCCGCGGAAGGAGAGCGTCTTCCCGGCGGAGGAGGCCGACGCGAGGGACGCGGTCGCGGGCAGCGCGGGCAGCGCGGTGGCGGAGGCGGCGGTCAGGGCGGCGAGGAGGAGAGGGAGCTTTCTCATGGTTCGGGAAGGTACGCACCCCCACTTGCGGAGGGCTGGCCATCCACTTGGAGGAGGTCCGTCGTGGGTGGGTATGGGGTAAAGCATGATCTTCCTGAGACGGGCCGTCCTGATGGCCGTCCTCGCCTTTCTGGTCATCCCGATCACCGAGGTCGTCGCCGCGCCGCAGCCGGCCGCGGCGCAGTCCGGCGCACGCGCCCACGCAGGCGCGCAGGCCGGTGCGGCGCGGGCCCGCCGCATGCTGGCCCAGCTACGGGTCGCCAGGCCCTTATCGCTGCGCGGCTACACGCATCGCCGGTTCCAGCCCAGGTGGGGACGTCACAAGGGAAGGTGTGACGTACGCGAGACCGTCCTGGCCCGGGACGGGCGGCGGGTGCGCAGGAACGCGGCCTGCCATCCGGTGAAGGGCGTCTGGTACAGCCCGTACGACGGCAGGCGGTTGAAGAGCGAGCGCATGGTGGACGTCGACCACGTCGTCCCGCTGGCCTACGCCTGGCGCTCGGGCGCCAAGAGGTGGAGCCAGGCGCGGCGGCGGGCCTTCGCCAACGATCTCACCCGTCCTGAGCTGGTCACCGTCAGCCATTCCGCCAACATCGCCAAGGGCGGGCAGGGGCCGCAGAGCTGGCGTCCGCGCCGCCGCGCCTACTGGTGCCGCTACGCGACCTCGTGGATCACCGTGAAACACCACTACCGCCTGTTCGTGACGCGCAGCGAGCGCGTGGCGCTGTCCAACATGCTCCGCACCTGCGGCCGCTGACCGCGTGTCCACCTGGCCGCCCGGACGTTCACGCCTGGACGTGACGCGGAGCGAGCAGTTCCTTGAGCGCCCGAGCCGTCGCGCGCGGGAAGGCCGTGTTGCCGTTGTGGCCGCCCGGCAGCGTGACCGGCTCGACGCCGAGCAACTCGGCCAGCGCGAGCGCGCAGCGGTAGGTGTGCACCGACGGCCGGGTGGCGAGGCCGATCGCCGGGATCACCCGGGTCCCGGTGCCCACCGTCTCCGCCGGGGCGAGGTCGTCCTCCATGACGGCCGTGAACTCCGTCCCGATGAAGAACCCGAAGTTGGCCTGCCGCCGGGCCGTGAGCGGTTGCGGGGTGAGGCCGTCCTCGGTCTCGTCGTGGGCCGGGTCGATGCCGAGGTGCCGGGTGATCGCGGGGAAGGCCGCGGCCAGCCCCCCGTCCGCGTACGCCCGCTGGATGGCCGCCAGCTCGGCCACGTGCTCGGCGCGGCCGCCGGCGGGCAGCAGGTTCGGCAGCACGGGCTCGTGCGCGACCAGCGTGCCGAGCACGCCGGGGTGGCGGGCCGCGACCCGCAGGCCGATCGCGCCTCCCATGCTGAACCCGGCCATCAGGGCGGGCCCGTCGGCGACCTCGGCGAGCAGCCGCGCGACGTCGTCGGCGTGGTCGGCCATGGTGACGGGCGGCGCGGCGGGGTCGAGGGTGCTGCGCGACAGGCCGCGCCGGTCGTAGGTGACGACGGTGAAGGCATCGGCGAGGAGCGGCACGAGGTCGGCGGTGCGATCGGCGTCGCCCTCGCCGCTCTGCGACAACAACAGGACCGGGCCGCTGCCCTCGACCTGGAAGTGGAGGGTGGCGCCTGGGACGGGAAGGGCGTTCATGGGGGTCTCCTCCGCTAGGTAAAAAAAGCATCTAAATCGATGCATCAATATAGATGTATCATGACTTCATGAACGGAGTCGAACTGTTCCTGCTCGGCCGCACCCTCATGAAGATCGGCGAGCAGGCGATGCCCCAGCCGAAGGGCGACGGGCCCCGGGGCTCGGTCCGTACGGTGCTCGTCGTCCTCGGCGACGTGGTCGCCCACCCCGGCACGACGGTCAGCGAGATCGCGGCGCGGACCGGCCTGCCGCAGAGCCAGGTGTCCACGGCCGTCGCCCGGCTGGAGTCCACGGGGTCGATCGAGGGCGTGCCCGATCCGGCCGACCGGCGGCGGCGGCTCATCCGTCCCGCGGCGACGCCCTCCGCCCGGGTCGCCGAGGTCAGGGCCGCCACGATCGACGACGCCCTCGCCGCCGCCCTGCCCGATCCGGCCCCCGAGGCGGTCGGCGAGGTCACCGCCGCCCTGGAGGTGCTGGCCCGCCACCTCACGCCGGAGGTCGCCGCCCGCGTACGCGAGGTCGAGGGGACGGCGGGCGTCCTACGATCTCAACCGTGAAGACACCGGCACGCAGTCTCTATGTCATCGTGTGCGCGGCCGGCCCGGCCGGCGACGTGGCCAGGCTGGTCGTCCCGGCCCAGGAGGAGGGCTGGGACGTCCAGGTCGTCGCCACGCCGTCGGCGCTCGGCTTCGTCGACGTGCCGGAGCTGGAGCGCCTGACCGGGCGCCCGGTCCGCAGCCGCTACCGCAAGCCGCACGAGCCCAGGCCGCCGAGGGCCGACGCGATCATCGTCGCCCCGGCCACGTACAACACGATCAACAAGTTCGCCATGGGCGTCGCCGACACCTACGCGCTCGGGCTGCTGGCCGAGGCTCCGGGGCTCGGCATCCCCGTGGTCGTGCTGCCGTTCGTCAACAGCGCGCTCGCCGCCCGCGCGCCCTTCCGGCGCAGCGTCGAGGAACTGCGGTCGGAGGGGGTGCGCGTCCTGATCGGGCCGGGGCAGTTCGAGCCGCACACGCCGAGCGCGGGCGACGGCAACGACACCTACGTCTGGGAGAGCGCGCTCGCGGCGCTGCGTCCGTGACGAGAGGCCTTGTCCGTGACGAGAGGCCGGAAAGAGGCGCGGTAGGACTGCGGCGGCACGCCGACCACCCGCTTGAACCGCTCGCGGAGGGCGACCGCCGAGCCGAACCCGGACTGCGCGGCGATCCGCTCCACGCCGTGGTCGGTGGTCTCCAGGAGGAGCTGCGCCCGCCGCACCCGGGCGCGCAGCAGCCACTGCAGCGGCGTGGTGCCGGTCTGCTCGCGGAACCGGCGGCCGAACGTGCGCTCGCTCATCCCGCAGTGCGCGGCCATCGCGGCCAGGGTCACCCTGCCGTCGAGGTTGTCCTCGATCCACGCCAGCACCGGCTCCAGCAGCGAGCCCTGGGGCACGGGCGGCCGGGTGTGCGCCATGAACTGGGCCTGGCCGCCCTCCCGCTCCAGGGGCGTCACCGACAGGCGGGCCGAGTCGGCGGCGACCGCCGAGCCGAAGTCACGCCGGACGAGGTGCAGGCACAGGTCGAGCCCGGCGGCGGCGCCGGCCGAGGTCAGGATCTGGCCGTTGTCGACGTAGAGCACGTCGGGCCGCACGTCGACGTCGGGGAACAGTTCGGCCAGCCGGTCGGCGGCCATCCAGTGGGTGGTCGCGCCCAGCCCGTCGAGCAGCCCGGCCGCGGCCAGGGTGAAGGCCCCCACGCAGATGGAGGCGACGCGGGTGCCGGCGGCGGCCGCGTCACGCAGCGCCGCGAGCACCTCGGGCCCCGGCGGGACGGCCTGCTCCGAGCAGCCGGGCACGATGATCGTGTCGGCGGTGCGCAGCGCCTCCAGGCCGTGGGGCGCGACGATCGTGAAGGCGTCGCCGGGCACCTGCGGCGTCGCCGCGCACACCCGGACCCGGTACGGGCGGCTCCCGTCGGCCAGCCGGGCACGGCCGAACACCTCGACCGGGATCGCCAGGTCGGCCGCCACCACGTGATCGAGGGCCAGGACCGCCACAGTGTGCATGCGGCCACGCTAGGCCAGGCGGCGGGCGGTTGGCGGGAACTCGTCGGTGTTTGTCGAACCAGCCACTGTGACGGTCCGGACGGCCCGCCTAGCCTGGCTGCGTTCCCCTCGAAACCGGCAGGAAGTGCCCCATGTCCATCCTCATGCCGATCCTGATCGGCCTGGTCGCCGTCTCCCTCGTCTCCCTGATCCCCGAGCCGCACGGCCGCCGCGCCAACGCCGTGCTGGTGGCCGGCGCGGGCGCCGCCTACCTCAGCGGCGGCGGGCTCGGCTACTGGGAGTTCCTGCTGCCGGTCGTGATGACCTACGTCGCCTACCGCGGGCTGGAGAGCTGGACGTTCATCGGCATCGGCTGGCTGCTGCACACCGCCTGGGACGTGCTGCACCACCTCCAGGGCAGCCCGCTGCTGCCCTTCGCCGCGGACTCCTCCTTCGGCTGCGCCATCTGCGATCCGGTGATCGCGTTGTGGTGCTTCGCGGGCGGTCCGCCGGTCCTCGGCCGGCTGCGGGCCCGCTTCGCCCGTCCGCGGGCCTTGTCGAACGAGATTCGCGAATGACATTCTGGAATTCGGAACCTCGTCCCCGGAGGACGTATGGACAAAGAAGCCCTCCGCCGTAAATACCTCGAAGAGCGCGACAAGCGGCTCCGCCCGGACGGCGACGACCAGTACGTCCGCCTCACCGGCCGCTTCGCCCACTACCTCGACGACCCGTACACGCCGAGGACCGAGCGCGAACCGAAGACCGACCACGTGACGGTGGCCGTCGTCGGCGGCGGGTTCGCCGGGCTCGTCACCGGCGCCCGGCTCAGGGAGGCGGGGGTCGGCGACGTGCGGATCGTCGAGAAGGGCGGCGACTTCGGCGGCACCTGGTACTGGAACCGCTACCCGGGAGCCCAGTGCGACACCGCGTCGTTCGTGTACATGCCGCTCCTGGAGGAGACCGGCCACATGCCGACGGAGAAGTACGCGCACGCGCCCGAGATCCTGGAACACTGCCGCCGCATCGGCAAGCACTACGGTCTGTACGACGACGCGCTCTTCCACACCGAGGTCCAGGACCTGGAGTGGGACGCGTCCCGGTCGCGCTGGACCGTCCGGACGAACCGCGGCGACGCCTTCACCGCCTGGTTCGTGGTCATGGGCATCGGCCCGCTGCACGTGCCCAAGCTCCCCGGCATCCCGGGCATCGACGAGTTCCGCGGGCATTCGTTCCACACCAGCCGCTGGGACTACGCCTACACCGGCGGCGACCCCACGGGCGCGCCCATGGACCGGCTGGCGGACAAGCGCGTCGCCGTCATCGGCACGGGCGCGACGGCCGTCCAGTGCGTGCCGCACCTGGCCCGCGCCTGCGCCGAGCTGTACGTGTTCCAGCGCACCCCCTCCTCGGTGGACGTACGCGACAACCGGCCCACCGACCCCGCCTGGTTCGCCGGGATCGCCACCCCCGGCTGGCAGCAGCGCTGGCTGGAGAACTTCACCGGCAACCAGACCGGCGGCCTGGTCGACGAGGACCTGGTGATGGACGGCTGGACCGACATCGCCCGCCGCGTCCGCGCCCGCATCGCGGCCCTGCCGTCCGAGGACCTGACGCCGGAGAAGATGGCGCAGGCGTACGAGGACTCCGACTTCGAGAAGATGGAGGAGATCCGGGCCCGCGTCGACGCGATCGTCGCCGACCCGCAGACCGCGGCGAAGCTCAAGGCCTGGTACCGCCAGCTCTGCAAGCGTCCCTGCTTCCACGACGAGTACCTGCAGTCCTTCAACGTGCCGGGCACCCGCCTGGTGGACACCGACGGCAAGGGCGTCGAGCGCGTCACCGCGCGCGGGGTGGTGGCCGCGGGCGTCGAGTACGAGGTCGACTGCGTCATCTACGCCTCGGGCTTCGAGGTGACCACCGACTACACCCGGCGCGCCGGCTACGAGCTGACCGGCCGCGACGGCCTCCGGCTCACCGACCGCTGGGCGGACGGCATGCGCACTCTGCACGGCATCCACGTGCACGGCTTCCCCAACGTCTTCGTCGTCCAGCCCACGCAGGGCGCGAACCTCATCTCCAACATCCCGCACAACCTCACCGAGGCCGGCCGGACCATCGCCACGATCGTCAGCCACGCGCTCGACCAGGGATTCGAGGAGGTCGAGGCGACCCGGGAGGCCGAGGACGCCTGGATCGAGCTGCTGCTGTCGGGCCCCGGAAGCATCCTGGGCGCCTCCGCCGACTGCACCCCCGGCTACTACAACAACGAGGGCCGCGACGCCGGCATGAAAGGCCGGCTGAACATCGGCCATCCACAGGGGGCGATGGCGTACTTCGCCTACATCGACGGCTGGCGCACGTCGGGGGCGTTCGAGGGGCTGGAGTTCCGCAAGCGCGCAGAGGGAGAATGATCCGGCGCTCACCGCGAAAACATTACTGCCGCCGCAGTGAATTCACTCTTCCGTGACAGGGACATTGTCCGTCATGGCATTCGATGTCACACTCATGCGTAACGCCACCAGGGAAAAGAGGTTTTGCCGTGGCGCGTCCATGGGAAGCTGACGCATCGGCCGAACTGCGACGACGCCTGGGGAGGTCGGCCCTTGAGCTCGGCGATACCACGGCAAGTCCCTCATGTCCTGACATCTGGGAGCTTTCCAACGGCGATATAGCGGTGATCGGGCGCGACCTCACAGAGAGTTATCGTGGCCGCCTGCCCGCGGGGGTTAGTATTGCCCGAGACGAACGCCTGGTCGTCATTCCTCGCAAGATGCTCGTAGCCGCCAAGCCGGATATCCCTGATGCTTAGAAACGTCGCTGCGGCGCAGTCCCAGCTGCTCACTCCAGATGAGTATTTCTCCGATTTCTGGCCGTACTTCCGCGGGCTCGAACGTGTCTTCTGGAAACTGGAGACCCGCCAGAGCTACCGCGAGCCGGACGAGCCGAGCTGGCTGGCCCTCGACGCCGGCGACTGGGGCGAGGCGATCAGGCTCATCGACGAGCGTCGCCACGAGATCCAGCAGCCGCTGCGCGAGGCGGGGGAGTTCGCGATGCGGCGCGTCCGGCTCGTCGAGCGGCCCTTCAGCCGTTACCTGCAGTGGGAGCTCTACTACATCCGTCTGCGGGCGCTGGCGGGTGAGCACATCCGCGTGCTCGAAGCCGACCGCCTGCCCGCGCTCGGCTTCCCCGGGCCGCTGCCTGAGCTGGTCGTCCTTGACTCGGCGGTCATGTACGAGGTGCTCTACAGCGAGGACGGCACACTGACCGGAGCGCGCAAGATCGTCGACCGGTCGTTGATCGAGAGCTGCGGAGACGACATGGACAAGCTCTTCGGCCAGGGGGTGGAGCTCATTCCGTACATGACCGCCGAACGCGACGTCCTCCCCCCGCCCCTGCGCCACTCCGCCACGTTGTAGCCCGGTGAACAGGCGGTCGTTCGGGCGCTACTGGGTGACCATCCTGCTCCTGCTGTCGGTGGTCGCCGCTGCCGGACTGGTCGTCGCCTCGCCGTTCTTCCTGGCCGCCCTGGGGCGCAGCCGCGGCGACTGGTCGGTGCTCGGCGACATCGGCCAGACGTACGGCGCGGCCTCGGCCATCCTGGCCGTCCTCGCGCTCATCGGCGTGGCGTTCTCGCTCGTGCTCCAGGCCAGGGAGGCCAAGTCCGCCAGGGAGCAGGCGCTGCGCACGCTGCACGGCGACCTGATGAAGATGGCGATGGACGACCCGCTCTACCGGGCCTGCTGGGGAGCGTTCTTCGCCTCCGGCGACGAGGAGGGCCAGCGGGCCCACCTGTACGTGAACATGATCCTCAACCACTGGCTGCTGATGTGGGAGCTGCGCTCGATCACCGAGGCGCACCTGCGGGAGATCGCCGCCACCGTGCTCGCCGGGCCGATCGGGCGTGACTTCTGGCGGCAGGCCCGGACGCTGCGGACGACGAGCGCCGGGTCGCGCAGGGAACGCCGGTTCAACCTGATCATCGACGACGTCTACTCGGAGGTCACCGCCGGCGGGGCGGCGCCCGTGGCCGCACAGGCGGCCCGTGGGGGGAGTTCTGTGGTGGTGGGGGTCGGGGTGGCGCTCGCGCTGGTTGTTGTCGTTCGGCGTATTGTGCGTGGATTCGTCAGGGGTGGGCGCTAGTTTCGTCCACCATGAGCTACGACCTGTACTTCGGCTCGGAGGACGACGAGCCGCGCCCGCCGGACCTGGTGGCCTGGAACAACGTCGTCACCCAGGCCCGCGCGCTCCTCGGCGACGTGACGGTCTTCGAGGACCCGCCCAACTGGGAGCTCGAACACGACGGCACCGGCATCTCCGTGGACCACTGGGCGGGCGGCTGGGGGATCAGCGTGCCCTACTGGTGGCACGGTGAGGCCGCGGGCCGGGTCGTGGACCTGATGTACCAGGTGGCGCGGATCGTCGAGCGGGAGTCGGGGCTCGACGGCAACGATCCCCAGCTCGACTGCCCGCTCGCGGACGCGGACGCCGCGGCGGCGGTCCGGATCTTCGACGCGGTCGCGGTGCGCTCCGGAAGGATCTGACGGGGTGCGCTCCGGAAGGATCTGACCCAGCAATCTGAACGATCGGTCGTTAATGTATGCTGGCGGCATGGCCGACGTGAAGGAAGACGGTCGCCGGGCGCGCGGGCAGCGCAGCCGTGAGGCGATCCTCGGGCAGGCCGTGTCACTGGCCTCGGTGCACGGTCTGGACGGGCTGACCCTCGGCCGGCTGGCAGAAGCCGCCGGAGTCAGCAAATCCGGATTTTTCGCCCACTGGAGGGATAAAGAGCAACTTCAGCTCGACACCATCGAGTGGGCCGTCCGCCAATGGACCGACGAGATCGTCAAGCCCGCGCTCAAGGCCCCTCCCGGCGTGGCCCGCGTCCTGGCCCTGCACGAGGCCCGCCTGCGGTTCTACGAGAGAGGCGTCCTGCCCGGCGGGTGCTTCTTCTACACGGCGCGGGTGGAGTTCGACGACCGTCCCGGCCCGGTCAGGGACCGGGTGGCCGAGTCGATGGCCGACTGGCTGAGGTTCATCGAGCGGCTGGTCCGGGAGGCGGTCGAGCTGGGGGAGCTGCCCCCGGAGACCGACCCGGCGCAGCTCGCGTACGAGATCGACGCCCTCGGCGAGGCCGCGGTCACCCACACCCGCCTGCTCGGCAGGGGCGAGGCCGCCTACGAGCGGGCCCGCCGAGCCGTCCACGACCGACTGAAGGAGTCCGCGTGACCCAGACCCGCCCCGCCCAGGTGCACTTCGACGACCTCGACGCGATGGGCCTGCTGCACAACTCGCGTTACGCCCTGCTGGTCGAGCGCGCGATCTCCGCCTACTGGGCCGAGCGGGGCTGGAGCTTCGACCCGGCGATCTCCAAGTTCAAGGACCTCTACCTGGCCGTCCGCGAGTTCAAGATCACCTACAACGCGCCGGTCATGGGCGCGGGCGAGGTGCAGGTCGACTTCTGGATCGACCGCATGGGCCGCACCAGCGGCGTGTACGGCTTCCGCGTCCTGTCGCAGGACCGCTCGGTCGTGCACGCCGAGGGCTACCGCGTCAACGTCAACCTCGATCCGCAGACCTTCCGGCCCACGCCGTTCAGCGCCGAGCTGCGTACCGCCGCCGAGCCGCTGATGGCGGGCTGAGCCGCCGACGGTAGACCCTGCACTACTGCGGGCCTTTCCCGGCCCCGGATACGGTCACCGGGTGGGAGACAGGACCGCGCTCGAAGCGCTCACGCAGCGGCCGCCCGCCTTCCTCCGGTCGGCCTGGCCGTGGCGGTGCGTGGCGTACCTGGTGGGCAGCGTGGTCCCGGGGGCGGCCGTCGCCCTCGGGGTCATCGCGGTCGGGCTCGCCGGGCCGCCGGCCGGCCTGCTGCTCGTGCCGGTGCTGCTGGCGCTGGTCGTGCCGCTGATCGCGCGGTTCGAACGGGTGCGGCTGCGCCTGGTGGACACCGTGCCGCTGCCGCCGGTGCCCGACCGGCGCCGGCGGGAGATCGGGGGCGCGGTCATGACGGTGTTCGCGATGTGGTGGATCGACCTGGTCATGCTGGGGTTCACCGTCGGGGGGCCGGTGCTGCTGATCCTGTCGCCCGTGGTCCAGCCGGAGGCCGGGCCGGCCCTCGGCGCCGTGGCGAGCGTGGCGGGGGTGCTGCTGCTGCCGGTGGCGGCGTACACGATCACGGCCTGGGGCGGGGCGCGGGGCGCGATGGCCAGGGCGGTGCTCGCGCCGGCCGGGTCGGAGCTGGGCGAGGTCGTGCGGTCCCGGGCGCGCCTGGTGGACGCGTTCGAGACCGAACGCCGCAGGATCGAGCGGGACCTGCACGACGGCGCGCAGCAGCGGCTGGTCGCGCTGTCGATGACGCTCGGCCTCGCCCGGCTGGACGTGCCCGACGACTCGCCGACGGCCCGGCTGCTCGACGTGGCGCACGACGAGGCCAGGCAGGCGCTGGCCGAGCTGCGCGAGCTGATCCGGGGCGTGCACTCGCAGGTGCTCACCGACCGCGGGCTGGGCGCGGCGATCCGCGACGTGGCCGGACGCTCGCCCGTCCCCGTGGACGTTGACGCCGACGAGCTGGGACGGCTGCCCGCGCCCGTCGAGGTCACCGCGTACTACGTGGTCAGCGAGGCCCTGGCGAACGTGGCCAGGCACAGCGGAGCCACCAGGGCCACGGTCACCGCCCGGACGACGGCCGGCACGCTGGCCGTCGAGGTGCGCGACGACGGCGTCGGCGGCGCGGACCCGGCCAGGGGCACCGGGCTGACCGGCCTGGCCGACAGGCTGGCCGTGGTGGCGGGAAGATTGTCGGTGTCCAGCCCGCCGGGCGGCCCGACCCTGGTACGAGTGGAGATTCCGTGCGCGTCGTGATCGCCGAGGATGCCGTGCTGCTCCGCGAGGGGCTGGTGGGGCTGCTCGAACGGTTCGGCCACACCGTGGCGGCCTCGGTCGGCGACGCCGAAGCCCTGGTCGCGGCGGTCGCCGAGCACCGCCCCGACGCCGTGGTGACCGACGTGCGCATGCCCCCGGACTTCACCGACGAGGGCCTGCGCGCCGCGCTCGGCCTGCGCCGCCGTCACCCCGAGCTGGCCGTCCTCGTGCTCAGCCAGTACGTCGAGCAGACGTACGCGGCCGAGCTGCTGGAGTCCGGCGACGGCGCGGGCGTCGGCTACCTGCTGAAGGACCGGATCGGCGACGTGCGCGAGTTCGTCGACGCGCTCGACCGGGTGGCCGCGGGCGGCACGGTCGTGGACCCGGAGGTGGTGCGCCAGCTCCTGCGCCGGCGGCGCGACCCGCTGGCCCGGCTCACCCCGCGCGAGCAGCAGGTGCTCGCCCTGATCGCCGAGGGCCGCGCGAACGCCTCGATCGCCAGGGAGCTGGTCGTCACCGACGCCGCGGTGGCCAAGCACATCGCCGGCATCTTCACCAAGCTCGACCTGCCGCCCGAGTCCGACGGCCACCGCCGGGTCCTGGCCGTGCTGGCCTACCTTCAGGGATGACCGGCGGGAAGTCCGAAAAGTAAGGTTCGTTGCCATGAACGAGCAGTGGCAGGAGGTCGGCGACCGGGTCTACGTGCGCCGCCATGAGTCCTTCGACCTGAACACGGGCCTGATCGTGGGCGACGGGCACTGCCTGGTGCTCGACACCCGCAGCTCCCACCGGGAGGCGGCCGACCTGATCGACGCGATCAGGACGATCACCGGCCACCCGTGGACGGTCGTGAACAGCCATTCGCATTTCGACCACTACTTCGGCAACGCGCTCTTCCGTCCCGCCGAGATCTGGAGCCACGTCCGGTGCGCCGAGGAGATCGACGTCTACGGCGAGCGGCACCGCGCGGACGTCATCGAACGGCTGCCCGACCGCCGAGCGGAGATGGAGGAGATCGCCATCGTGCCGCCCGACCACACCTTCACCACCTCGGCCAGCCTCGACATCGGCGGACGCATGGTGCACCTGCGGCACTTCGGGCTCGGCCACAGCAGCAACGACATCGTCGTGCACGTGCCGGACGCCGGCGTGGTGTTCGCCGGTGACCTGGTCGAGGAGGGCGCGCCGCCGGCGTTCGGCGACTCCTACCCGCTCGACTGGCCCGACACGACGGCCGCGATGCTCGACGCGCTGCCCGAGCCGGTGTTCGTGCCGGGGCACGGCGCGGTGGTCGGCCGGGCCTTCGTCCAGGAGCAGCAGGCCGAGCTGGCGCTGGTGGCGGAGCTGGCCGCGAAGGCCCACGTGGAGGGGCTGCGCGACTCGATCACGCGGTTCCCGTACCCGGAGGCGGTGTCGCGGCAGGCGATCGAGCGGGCCTTCCTCCAGCTCGACAGGTGAGCTATATTGCAAACTGCAATATAGGGGGAGGCAACATGGCACAACGCAAGAGCCTGGTCGACCTGACCGTGCTCGCCCTGCTCACGGTGCAGCCGAGCCACCCCTACGAGCTCCACCGCTTCATCATCGACACGCACAAGGACTACATCACCGGCCTGCCGCGCAGCCTCTACCACGCGGTCGAGCGGCTGGCCGGGGACGAGCTGATCGTCCCCGCCGCGACCGGCCGCGAGGGCCGCCGGCCCGAGCGCACGGTCTACGAGATCACCGACGAGGGCCGCGAGGAGCTGGTCACCCGGCTCCGGCGGCTGCTGGAGCAGCCCGACCCCGACCGGCGCGCCTTCGTGGCGGCCATCTCGCTGATCGGCTGCCTGCCGCTGCCCGAGGCGCAGCGGGCGCTGCGCACCCGCGCCGCCACCCTCGAAGGCACGCTCGCCGGGATGGAAGGACACATCAAGGCCATGCACGACAGTGGCCTGCCCGAGATCCTCATGCTGGAGGTCGAGTGCGAGCAGGCGCTGCACGCCGCCGAGCTCGCCTGGATCAGAAGACTTCTCGACCGGCTCGACCACGGCGAGCTCGCCTGGACGAGCACGACCGAGGGGTGAGAGAAGGGCCGCCGGGGTGCGCCAACACCCCGGCGGCCGGCCATCCGAACACGGCGCCTGCCCTGCCCGGACGCGCAACTCCCAGGATAGGCGCCGCGACGAAAGGAGCTGTGCCATGTCCGAAGAGATCACCCGCCTGGTGGAGCGGATGACCGAGACCTGGAACGCCGGCGACTCCGCCGCCTACGCCGGCCTGTTCACCGAGGACGCCGACTACATCACCTTCTTCGGCCTGCACCTGCAGGGCAGGAAGGCGATCGAGGAGACCCACCGCGCGCTGTTCGAGACCTCCATCAAGCTCGCCGAGGGCGGCCCCGCGCCGCTCGTCAGGCCGCTGACCGACGACGTCGCGCTGGTGATCGTCGGCGGCAACTCGTCGGTGAACGGCGTGCCCGACCCGAGCAGGGAGTCCGTCGTCACGCTGACCGCGCTGCGCACGCCGGAAGGCTGGCGGTTCGCCTCCTTCCAGAACAGCCGGGTGCGCAAGCCGTGAGGAAACGGCTGATCACCGAGGTGGCCGGGGTGGTCGGCGCCCCGGTCGAGCAGGTGTGGCAGTCCCTGACGCGCTCGCTGCCCGCGTACCCGATGACCGTTGAGCAGGACGGGTACACCGTCGCCTACCAGGGCGGCTGGTGGTACCGGGGCGAGTGGACCGTGCTCCCGCACCCCGAGGGCGCCCGCGTGGAGCACCGCGTCTACAACGTGGCCGAGTGGGGACGCTGGGGCGTGCCCCTGGCCAACCGGTTCTTCATCGGGTTCGCGCAGCGGACGAGGAAGGACTTCGCCGAAGGCATCGGCCGCATAGGGAAAGAACTGGGGTGCTCCGCCAGGCTGTCCTAGGCTGCTGGCCATGAGCCTGGTGTGGGAACCGCTGACCCCTGACGACGCCGAGGCGCTCGCCGCACTCCTGGCCGCGATCGAGGCCGAGGATCGCACGGGCGAGGTCCACGACCTCGACGACGTCAGGGAGCAGCTCGGCCACCGCCTGATCGACCTGGCCGCGGGGACGCTCGCGGCCAGGCAGGGCGGCGAGATCGTCGCCTACGGCTACCTGCCGACCCGGCAGTCCGCCACCGACACCCACGTCATGCGGCTGTCGGGCGGCGTGCACCCCGCCCACCGCAGGCGCGGGCTCGGGCGGCGGATCGTCGACTGGAGCCTGGCCGCGGCGCCGGGGCTGAGCGAGCGGGCCTTCCCCGGCGTGCAGCCGGAGATCCACCTCTACGTGCCCGACACCAACCTCGGGCTGAAGGCGCTGGCCGAGGGCGCCGGTTTCGTCGCCAACCGCTGGTTCGCCCACATGGGACGCTCGCTGTCGGGCGACCTGCCGGCCGTCGCGCCGCCCGCCGGGGTGACCGTCGCCCCCTGGTCGCCCGAACTGGACGAGGGCGCCCGCCGCGTACGCAACGAGGCGTTCCTCGACCACTGGGGCAGCGTGCCGCACACCCCGGAGAGCTGGCGCGACTACATCGTCGGCTCCCAGAACTTCCTGCCCGAATCGTCGTTCCTGGCCCTGCACGAGGGGCGGGCGGTGGGCACGCTCATCACCCACACCTTCGAGGGCTACAACGCGCTGGCCGGCGAGCGCCGGGCCTGGATCCAGATCATCGGCACGCTCCGGGAGTGGCGCGGCAAGGGCGTGGCCGGCGCGCTGATCGCGCACGCCCTGGCCGCCTTCCTCGCGCAGGGGTTCGACACGACCGGGCTGGGCGTCGACGCCGACAACCCCACGGGAGCCGTCAGCGTCTACTCCCGCGCCGGTTTCGAGATCTTCCAGCGCAGCACGAACTACGCCCTGGCCGTCAAACGGGGCTGAGCGCCCCCTCCGCGAGGGGGAACCGGGCCACGAAACCGGCGTCCGTGTACGTGAGCGTGCCGCCGTGCAGGTGGGCGATGTCCCTGGCGATGGGCAGGCCGAGCCCGGCGCCGCCGGCGTCCCTCGCCCGTGCCTCGTCCAGGCGGGTGAAGCGGCCGAAGACGGCCTCGCGGTGCTCCGGCGGGATCCCCGGGCCGTCGTCGCGCACCTCCAGCACGGCCCGGCCCTCCTCGGCGCGCACCCGTACGCGTACGGCCGAGGCGGCGTGCCGTACGGCGTTGTCGGCCAGGTTGGTGACCAGCCGGTCGAGGTGGGCGCGGGAGCCGTGCAGCACCACGTCCGGCTCGATGTCCAGCTCGACCCTGATCTCCGGCCGCCGCCTGGCGCGCAGCGACTCCTCGGCCGCCACCTGACCCAGGTCCAGCTCGTCGGTGCGCAGCGGCTCGCCGGCGTCCAGCTTGGCCAGCATGAGCAGGTCGGCGGCCAGCGACTGCAGGCGTTCGACGTCGGCCAGCGCCTCGCGGGTGAGCTCGCTCTGCTCGGCCAGTTCGAGCCGGGCCCGCAGGGTGGCGATGGGGCTGCGCAGCTCGTGCGCGGCGTCGGCGACGAACCGCTTGTGCCGGCCCACGGCCGTCTCCAGGCGGTCGAGGGTGCCGTTCACGGTGGTGGCCAGGGCCGCGATCTCGTCCTTGGAGCCCGGCACCGGCACGCGCTGGTGCAGGTCGCGGGCCGTGATGTCGGCCACCTTGGCCCTGATCGCGGCCACGGGGGCCAGCGCGCGGCCCACGGAGAACCAGGTCATCCCGGCCACCACGAGCAGCAGGGCGGGCACGCCGGGCAGCAACGCGCCGTACAGGGCCTGGACGGCCTTCTGCACGCCGTCCAGGGAGACCCGCGACCAGAGCGTGGCCGGGCCGGTCGGCGTGCTCACCTGCAGACCGGCGACGGCGTAGTCGGCCGGCTGCGCCCACAGGGCGGGCGAGCCGGTGGCGCGGCCGGCCAGGACGAGGTCCGGATCGGCGAGCCGCACCACGGACAGGTCGTCCACCATGATCGTGCTCATCTGGGCGGCGGTCGTCGTGGCCGCCGGCGTCGCCCCCTCCGGCATGATCGGCACCGTCTCCGCGTACGGCATCGCCGCCGCGGCGCGCCTGACCGCCTCCTCGCCCGCGTTGCCCTCCAGCGTGCCGCGCAACGCCATGACCAGCACCAGGGCCGCCACGCCGAGCGCCAGGGCCACCACCAGCGTCGCCGCGACGGTGGCCCGCACCCGCACCGACGACAGCCCGCCCGACACCCGCGCCCACGTCGGCCGTCCGAGCAGCGCCTTCATGCCGCCTCCAACCGGTAACCCGCTCCCCGGACGGTCACCAGCGTCGTCCGGCCGAACGGCAGGTCGATCTTCCTGCGCAGGGCGCTGATGTAGACCTCGACGATGTTCGGGTCGCCGTCGTAGGAGAAGTCCCACGCCTGGGCCAGCAGCTCGCTCTTGGAGACCACCTCGCCGGGGCGGCGGGCCAGCGCGTGCAGCACCGCGAACTCCTTCGGCGTCAGCCCGACCTCCACCCCGCCCCTGCGGCAGCGCAGGCCGGCCGGGTCCACCACCAGGTCGCCGACCGTGATCGTCACCGGCCGCTCGGTCCCGCCGCGCCGCACCAGGGCGCGCAGCCGGGCCAGCAGCACCACGTACGAGAACGGCTTGGCCAGGTAGTCGTCGGCGCCGTTGTCGAGCGACTCGGCCTCGTCGTAGACGCCGTCCTTGGCGGTGAGCATCATGATCGGGGTCCAGTCGCCCGCCTCGCGCAGCCGGGAGCAGACCGTGTAGCCGTTCATCCTGGGCAGCATCACGTCCAGGACGATCACGTCGTAGGCGTTCTCGGTCGCCATCCACAGGCCGTCGCGCCCGTCGTGGGCCACGTCCACGGCGAAGCCCTCGCCCGCCAGCCCGCCCTTGATCAGGCCGGCCAGCCGTTCCTCGTCCTCCACCAGCAGCACTCGCACGACGTCCAGAGTGCCTGAGCGAACCTAAAGCCAACCTGAAGATCATTTCGGGCGCGTTCAGGGTCGCTTCAGGTGCGGGCGAGCACGCTCGGGGGCGTTCGGATGGATTCCACTGAGGAGAATGCATGTTCAAGCGACGTCTCGCGGTCCTCGGCACGGTGGGGGTGCTCGCGCTCGCGGGCCTGGGCGGCTCCGCCCTGGCCGACGGAACCCCCGCACCCGACGCCACCACCGCCACGACCACGGCTGTGCTCTGCCGGACGCCGGACGGCAAGGAGGTCAAGCTCGCCGACGGCCCGGCGGCCCGCGTGTTCGTCATGCGCGACGAGAAGGGGGAACGGGCGGACGGCGCGCCGGAGCTCAAGGCCGAGCGGGGCCGCGTGATCGAACTCGGCCCCCGGACGATCACCGAGGCCGCGCCGACCACGCCTTCCGCCCCGACCGCCCCTCAGTCCGGCGCCGAGGCCGCACCGACCACGCCTTCCGCCCCGAGCGCCCCTCAGTCCGGCACCGAGGCCGCGCCCACCACGCCGAGCGCCACCGTTCCCGAGGGCGAGGCCGTGCCCGCCGTCCCGGCGACCCCCCTGACCGATGCCGAGGCCGGGCCCACCGCCCTTCCCGAAGGCGAGGCGGCGCGGATGCTTCCGGCGCTGCCCGCGACCGAGCTTCCCCCGGGCGCCGTGCAGCTGGACGACCCCAGCAAGGTCGTCCACATCGTGTGTGCCCCCGCCGAGCCCGCCAAGTAGTTTCACCCGGGGAACGACGGGTGCGGGCCGAGCGCCCAGTACTCGTACAGGCCGTGGCCGACGAGCCCGTCGTACTCGAAGCGGCCGACGGCGTCGACCAGGCCCCACATCCTGGCGGCGTCGTCGGGCAGCCGGTACGTCACCCCCTGCACGACCGGCCCCGGCCCCTGGTACATGCCGTGCCTCCACTCCGGCTCCAGCCCGTATCCGGTGCCGGCCATGAGGTGCACCGGCAGCACCGGCGTGCAGCGCACCTCGAACGGCCTGCCGCCCGGCGGCGAGAAGGCGATCACGGCGTCCACGACGTCCCGGGTGCCCGGGGCGTAGACCGGGCGATAGTCCGGCCGGCCGAGGTACTCCTCCTCCCGCCCGTCCGTCCAGACGCGTACGGCCTCCTCCAGCAGCCGCCGGCCACGGTGGTCCTCCTGGATGATGCACAGGATGGCGTGGTCGTCGAACTTCATCGGCGTGTACAGCCAGTAGAACGTGCCGGGGTTGTTCGCCTGGATGCCGGGCGGCTCGGGCTCGCCCACCGGCCGCACGCCCCATGACCGGTCCCTGGTGCCGAGCCAGCGGTCGGGGGTGACCAGGATCATCTGGTCGCCGACGGTGATGCTGCCGGACCAGCGGCCGGTCTGGGCGAGCCGCATGGAGTCGAACATCACCCGTTCCTGCCATCGCAGGAAGTGGCGGGGTTCGAGGGTCGCCGGGATCGTCCCCTCCCAGTCGAGCTCGAAGGACAGGCCATGCTCGGTCGGCTCCAGGATCACGCGGAGCCGTTTGAGCCCTTCGATCACCTCGACCCGGAAGGGGCCGATCCTGGTGTCCATCCGGTCGGGGCCCAGCTCGCGCGAGGCCCGCACGACCCGGTGCAGGTCGCCGTGCCTTACGAGGGCGAAGGCGTCGGTGACGCCGAGGTTGGGGTACTGGCCGAGGCCGACGATCAGCATGAGCTCGTCGGTGCCGGCGTGGCAGTTGAAGTAGTAGCGGTCGTAGAAGTTGCGGTCGGAGGTGGCGACGTGCCGCATGACCTGGGCGGTCTGGTGCACGGGGTGATCGTCGAGCGGTGACAGCGCCATGCTCGGCTTTGTAGCAAGCGCTTGGTGAACCGTCAACGGGCCGGAACGCGGAAGCGCGCCCCCGCTCTCGTGAGAGCGGAGGCGCGCTTCCGGTCCGGATCAGGGCATGTTGTGCGATGCCTGGTCCGTCTTGTTCTGCACGTTGGACGCCATCCGGTCCGCTGAATGCGCGGTCCTGTCCGCCTTCTCGCCGACCCAGCGTGATGCATCGGAGGCAGAGTCCTTCATGTGCTCGGTCCACTGCTGGGCGTTGCGACGGTAGGCCATGTAGCCGATCGCGCCGACCGCAAGACCGGTCAGCAGCACCATCGTCGGCCACCGCCGTGACCGGGACGGTTTCGGGTCGATTCGCTTGGCCGCCGCCGACAGCATCCTGCTGACCTTGGGGGCGACCTGATCCTCGAACCCGTGCGCCGCGGCGTCGAGCCTTGGCGCCGCCCAGTAACGGGCGTCTTCGATGCGCTGTGCGGTGGCCACCTTGGCCTGGTCCGCCATTGGCGCCATGCGATGGCCGGTCTTGACGGCCTGGGCCTTCATGCGGCCCATCCACGTGGCGGGTACCTCTATTACCACGCGGCGTCTCTTCAGTGTCAGGGACACGACAACCTCCCCTGTCGTTGGGGCCCCGCGCTTGACCTTCCCTGGACAAGGCGGCTCAATCATGGCGGTCCATGGGAGGATGGCTCAGGAGGCCGAACGGCCATATTCCTCAGAACATCACAAACAACCCTGTGCATAGAGGGGGGCAGCTGTCTCGTGGCTGAGAAGCTGATCGCAAATCTGAAGACCAATCGCGGCGATATCAAGGTCGAGCTTTTCCCGAACCAGGCGCCGAAGACCGTCCGCAACTTCGTGGAGCTCGCCGAGGGCACCCGCGAGTGGACGCATCCGGAGTCGGGCGAGAAGAGCACGGCCCGTCTGTACGACGGGACCATCTTCCACCGGGTCATCTCCGGTTTCATGATCCAGGGCGGAGACCCGCTCGGCCAGGGCATCGGCGGCCCCGGCTACGAGTTCGACGACGAGATCCACCCGGACCTCTACTTCAACCGGCCCTACCTGCTGGCCATGGCCAACGCGGGCGTCCGGTTCGGCAAGGGCACCAACGGCTCGCAGTTCTTCATCACGGTCGTGCCCACGCCGCACCTCAACGGCAAGCACACGATCTTCGGTGAGGTCGTCGAGGGCCAGGACGTCGTCGACGCCATCGCCAAGACCGACACCGACCGGCGCGACCGTCCCGTCCAGGACGTCGTCCTGGAGTCGGTCACCATCGAGCGCGTACAGGGCTGAGCCGATCCCTGACGGGGGCGGGCCGTCCACGGGTCCCGCCCCCTTCGGGCAGGCATGTCGCAGCCCTGATCGACGGCACACAGCTACGTCCGGTACGTCATAGGCTCTGGACATGACCAGCCAGCCGCCCAGCCCGCCCTCGCAGCCCGAGCAGCCTGCCGAGGCGGTCCCCACGTGCTACCGGCATCCCGGCAGGGAGACCTGGGTCCGCTGCCAGCGCTGCGACCGGCCCATCTGCCCCGACTGCATGCGCGACGCCGCCGTGGGCTTCCAGTGCCCCGAATGCGTCGCCCAGGGCAACCAGGGCTTCCGCCAGGCCCGCTCCACCTTCGGCGGCCAGGTCGTCGGCACGCCGTACGTCACCTGGGCCATCCTGGCCGTCAACGTCCTCGTCTTCGGCGCCCAATACCTCGTGCCCGCCGTCACCGGCGCGCTGCAGATGTGGCCGGCCGGAGTGGCGGTCTTCGGCGACTACTACCGGCTGGTCAGCGCCGCGTTCGTGCACGCCGGCGTCTTCCACATCCTGTTCAACTGCTGGGCGCTCTACGTCGTCGGGCCCTACCTGGAGCGCGCGTTCGGGCACGTGCGGTACACGGCCCTCTACCTCGTCAGCGCCGTCGGCGGCAGCGTGCTCAGCCTCTGGCTCGACCCGCTCGGCCAGCCGACCGTGGGCGCGTCCGGAGCCATCTTCGGCCTCTTCGGCGCCGTCTTCGTGGTGGGCCGCAAGCTCAACATGGACGTACGCGGCATCGCCATGCTCATCGTGATCAACCTGGTGATCACCTTCGTGTTCCCCGGCATCAGCTGGACCGGGCACGTCGGCGGCCTGATCACCGGCTCGGTGCTGGCGGGAGCGATGGCCTACGCCCCCAAGAACAACCGGACCCTGTGGCAGGTGCTGGCGATCGCGGGAGCGCTGGCCGTGCTAGCCGTGCTCGTGATGGCCCGGACCTCGGCGATCCTGAGCTCGATCTGACTTCCCCAGGCTGTGGAAAAGACTGTGGAAAGAACTAACGCCAGCGGGTGGAAAGAACCACACCGAAGATGATGAAGACAAACCCGATCAGCAGGTTCCAGTTCTGGAGGTCGCTGAAGAAGGGCGCCTGCGGGGCGACGTAGTAGATCGCGATCCACAGGATGCCGATGATCCAGGACACCACCATGGTGGGCGCCAGCCAGCGCGGGCTGACCCTGACCTGCTGGGACTTCTGCGGCGGGGTGTAAACCGCCTTCTTGCGAGCCTTGGACTTGGGCACTGGGTAACTCCTGCTGAGGGCCTGGGCTTCCGGATCGTCCACAGGCTCTTCGTTAAGCGTAGTTGAAGCGTGCCCCAGGATAGTCGCCACGCGCACGACATGGCGATCCCCCACGTCGGGAGATGTCATGAATACGCTGACGACATGCGGTCCATCTTCCGGGCCGTGGGGGAGCTGAGCATCACCGCCGGCCTGGTCCTCATGTTGTTCTGCGCCTACCTGCTCTGGGGCACCGGCGCCTACACCAAGAGCCAGCAGTTGCTGCTCCAGCGCGAGCTGGCCGCCGAGAAGGCGGAGCGCGACCGCGGCCGCATCGACAAGATCCAGCTCGGCAGGGCCGTCGCCATGCTGAGCATCCCGCGGCTCGGCCGCGACTACCGGTACGCCATCGTCGAGGGCGTGGACGCCGAGCACCTGAAGAAGGGCCCGGGACACTACCCCGACAGCGCCATGCCCGGCCAGATCGGCAACTTCGTGGTCTCGGGCCACCGGACCACGTACGCGGCCCCGTTCAAGGAGCTCGACGAGCTCGAACGCGGCGACGAGATCATCGTGGACGCCCGCGAGGCCCGCTACACCTACCGCGTCACGTCCCAGGACGTCGTGGAGCCCACGGAGGTGGAGGTGCTCGCCCCCGTCCCCGGCAAGCCCGACATCCGTCCCATCCGCGCCTACATCACCCTCTCCACCTGCCACCCCGAGTACTCCGCCGCCCAGCGCCTCATCGTGTACGGCGTGCTCAAGAAGACCGAGCTCAGAAAGGAATGACATGTACGGCTGGATCTGGCGCAAACTGCCCGGCGACCCCCGTCGCAAGGTGCTGGCGGCCGCCTTGCTGGTCGTGGTCGTGGGGGTCGTACTCTGGTATGCCGTGTTCCCGCTCCTGGAGCCGGCGGTGACGCTCGACGAGGTGACCGTAAGAAGATGACCCGCGTGCTGGTCGTGGACAACCACGACAGCTTCGTCCACACGATCGTCCAGTATCTGCGCGTGCTGGGCGCCGACTGCGACGTGCGCCCGCGTGACGTCGTGGACGTGCGCGACGGCGACGCCTTCGACGGCGTGCTCGTCAGCCCCGGGCCGGGCACGCCGGAGGCGGCCGGCGTGAGCGTGCCCCTGGTGCTGCGCGCGGCCGAGCGCGGCACGCCCCTGCTCGGCGTCTGCCTCGGCCACCAGGCCATCGCGGTCGCCTTCGGCGCCACCGTGGCCCGCGCGCCCGAGCTGGTCCACGGGCGTACCAGCGCCGTGCACCACGACGGCAAGGGGGTCTTCGAGGGCCTGCCGTCGCCGGTGCCGATGACCCGCTACCACTCGCTCGCCGTGCTGCCGGAGACCGTCCCCGAGGTCCTCGACGTGACCGCCCGCACCGACGACGGGGTCATCATGGGCCTGCGCCACCGCCGGGCGCCCATCGAGGGCATCCAGTTCCACCCGGAGTCGGTGCTGTCCGAGCACGGCCACCGGCTGCTCGGGAACTGGCTGCACGGGATCGTGTAACGCCCGGCTCGCACAGAGCGACTACCAAATGAACGCCCCCGCCGTTGCCCCCGAGCGGCGGGGGCGTTCTCCACGCTCCCCGTAAACCCCGGCTCCCGGCGCACCGGAACACCCGCCACCCAGCTCTTCCCACAACGCGGGACGCTCGCCAGCTCGGGCCCTTCCCACAACACGGCGCACTCGCCCCCCGCCCCCTTCCGCGAGGCGTAGTGGTCGGCGGGCCGGAAGTTCTGCGGTGGAACGCCGAGGGCCGCCCTTCCCGTGTGGGGAGGGCGGCCCTGGGTGGTCGGGTCAGCCGTTGAGGCCGTCGTCGCCGATCGGGTTGTCCTCGGTCGGCTCGTCGGACGGGAAGTCGTCCGTCTGGTCGTCGGTCGGTTGCTCGGTCGGCTGCTCGTTGGTGGGCGGCGGAGCCGTCTCGGGGCCGGTGGACACCACGATCGTGATCGTCGTGTTCGGCGGCAGCTTCTGGCCCGCGCCCGGGTTCTGCTGGATGACCGTGCCCTCGGCCTGGTTGTCGGCCTGCGGCGACACCTTCACCTTGAAACCGGCGCCCTTGAGCGCGGCGATGGCGTCCTGCTGGGTGTAGCCGGTCACGTCGGGCAGCTCGGTCAGCTCGAACGGCACGTAGAGGGTGACGCTGGCGTCCTTCTCGATCTCGGTGCCGGCCGCCGGCTTGGTCTCGAAGACCTTGCCCTGGGGCTTGGCGGACTGCTTGGTCTTGACCACGCCCTTCAGACCGACGTCGGCGAGGGCCTTCATCGCTTCCTGGGTGTCCATGCCGATGAGCCCGTCGGGTACGGCGACCTTCTCCTTGCCCTTGGACACGACCAGCTTGACCGTGGCGCCCTTCTCGACCTTCTCGCCCTCCGCCGGCTCGGTCCGGATCACCGTGCCCTTGCCGAACTCGTCGCTGGCCTCCTGCACCACCTCGGGCTTCAGGTCCAGGGCGATGAGCGCCTTCTGCGCGGAATCCAGCTTCTGCGTGGCCAGGGCCGGGATGGTGACCGAGGCGTCGGTGGGCGCGGCCTTGGTGCCGAACACCAGGTAGCCGACCGTGACGAAGGCGCCGATGATCAGCAGCGGGATGATGATCCACAACGCTGTCTTGACCGCGTTGCCGCCACCGCCGCCGGAGGCCCTGCGCCGCCCCACGCGGGTGCCGTCGCCGTCGCCGTACTCGTACGGCGGGACCGCGCCGGTGCGCTGCGTGGCCGGGCCCTGGGCCGCCTGGGTGGCGGTCATCATGCGGGTGCCCTGGTTGAAGTTCCCGGTCATCGCCATCGTCTGGGCGTCGACCGGCATGCCGGACATGGCCCGCTGGATGTCGGCCCGCATCTCGCCGGCGTTCTGGTAGCGGTGGGCCGGGTCCTTGGCCATGGCCTTGAGCACGATCGCGTCGGCCCACGCCGGGATCTCGCGGTCGATCTGCGAGGGCGGGATCGGCTCTTCGCGGACGTGCTGGTAGGCGATCGCCACGGGGGAGTCGCCGGTGAACGGCGGCTGGCCGGTGAGCAGCTCGTACAGCACGCAGCCGGTGGAGTAGATGTCGCTGCGGGCGTCGACCCGCTCGCCGCGGGCCTGCTCGGGCGACAGGTACTGGGCGGTCCCTATCACCTGCGCCGTCTGGGTCATGGTGGCGGCGGAGTCGGCCATCGCGCGCGCGATGCCGAAGTCCATCACCTTGACGTCGCCGGCGCGCGTGATCATCACGTTGGCCGGCTTGATGTCACGGTGGACGATGCCGCCGCGGTGGCTGTAGTCGAGCGCGCGCAGGATGCCGTCGACCAGCTCGGCCGCCCGCTCGGGCAGCAGCCGGCGGTCCTGGCGCAGCAGGTCGCGCAGCGTCCGGCCGTCGACGTACTCCATCACGATGTAGGGCACCGGGGTGCCGTCGGTGACGTCTTCGCCGGTGTCGTAGACAGCGACGACGGCGGGGTGGTTCAGTGAGGCCGCCGACTGCGCCTCGCGGCGGAAGCGGGCCTGGAAGGTGTGATCGCGCGCCAGGTCGGAGCGGAGGGTCTTGATCGCGACTATGCGGTCCAGCCGGATGTCTCGGGCGCGATACACCTCGGCCATGCCGCCGCGCCCGACGACACCGTCGAGCTCGTAACGACCTCCGAGTAGCCGAGGCTGAGTCATTTCCTGCACTGTCCCTTACCGTTCATCTTGGGTACCGGCCTGCTCGGGGGGCCGCCGGTGTCCATCATCGACCCCGTAGCGCATCACGTCTCCTCCTTCGGCGGGTTTGTGCCACCCGGGTCCGGCGAAGCGGTTGGTGTCGGAGTTGTCGGTGTCCTGCTGGGCGTTGGGGTGGTGGGGGTGGGAGTCGGGGTACGGGTGGTCGGGGTTGGCTTCGGTGTCGGCTTCTTCGTAGGAGTAGCCGACTTGCTTACCGTAGCCGACCGCGAGGGTACCGGCCGCGTCGACTTCACCGGAACCGCCGGGGGGCGGCGCGTGTGCTTCTTCGTCCGCGTGGGCCTGAGCAGCTCAGGCGACTGCATCGGGGAGTGGCTGGGCTCGGCGATCTCCGGCAGGGGAGGCGGCGTCGTATCGCGGTTGGCGAACGTGATCGCGCTCAGCCCCACCGCGGCCACGCAGCCGGCCGTCGCGACCAGCGCCAGCGTCCGCGCGCCGCGGCGGCTGCGGGGCGGCGGGTCGGGCGGGCTCTGGACGGTCGTCGCCGGGGCGAGGCTCTCGGTCGCCCGCTGGTCCTCCGTGGCCGGCTCGCGCACCCGGAAACCCGCCGGATCGGTGTACATGCTCAGGTCGGCGCCCTGCTCGACGCCCTCGACCAGCGACTGCCGCAGCACGTACGCCCGGTCGGCCGCCTCCAGCGCCGAGGCCGGACGCATCCCCGGCTCCTTGGACAGCAGCGTCATGACCAGGTCGCGCACCGGGACGGGCACGTCCGCGCCGAGCGGCGGCGGCTGCTCGTTGAGGTGCAGCAGCGCGATCGCCACCTGGCTGTCGGCCCGGAACGGCGTGTGGCCCGCCAGGCACTCGTAGGCCACCACGCCCAGCGAGTACAGGTCGGTCGCGGGTGTGAGCGGGAAACCCTGGGCCTGCTCGGGGCTGACGTACTGGGCAGTGCCGAGGACGGTGCCGGTCTGCGTGACGGGCGCGGCCTCCAGGGCGCGGGCGATGCCGAAGTCGGTCACCTTGATCGTGCCCTCGCGGGTGACCAGCAGGTTGCCGGGCTTGACGTCCCTGTGGATGATCCCGGAGGAGTGGGCCGCGTGCAGCGCCTTGGCGGTCTGGTGCACCACGTCGAGGGCCACCTCGGGCCCGAGCGCGCCGTTGCGCCCCAGGATGGCCGACAGCGGCTCGCCGTGCACCAGCTCCATCACGAGATAGGCCAGATCGCTCTGCTCGCCGTAGTCGAAGATCTGGGCCACCCCTGGATCGGCCAGGGCGGCCGTGAGCCGCGCCTCGTTGCGGAAGCGCTCGCGGAACGTGGGGTCGGCGTGCATGTGACTGCGCAGGATCTTGACCGCGACCTCGCGGCCCAGAAGCTCGTCACGGGCGCGCCACACCTCTCCCATACCGCCCGTGGCGATGCGGGAGAGCAGAAGATAGCGGTTACGGAGCCGCATGACCCAGCACGTTACCGTCACTCACTTGTTCAGCACCGCCTCCAGCACAGCCTTTGCGATCGGGGCGGCGGTGTGGCCGCCCGTGGCCTCCGCGCCGACGTTGGCCGCGCCCGACTCGACGATGACCGCCAGCGCCACCTTCGGGTCCTCGGCGGGCGCGAAGGAGATGAACCAGGCGTGCGGCGGCGCGCCGTTGCTGGTCTCCGCGGTGCCGGTCTTGCCGCCCACCTGGACGCCCGGCACCTGCGCGAGGTTGGCCGTGCCGTTGTTGACCACGCTGACCATCATGTCGCGCAGCTTGCTCGCCGTCTCGGAGCTGACCGCCTCGGTCAGCTCCTCGGGCTTGGCCTCCTCCATGACGTCGTTCTTGGAGTCGGTGATCTTGTTCACCAGGTACGGCTTCATCACCTTGCCGTCGTTGGCGATGCCGGCCGCGATCATGGCCATCTGCAGCGGCGTCATCCGGTTGTCGCGCTGGCCGATGGAGGCCATCGCGAGCGCGGCGTCGTCGTACTTGCTGCCGAAGTCGCTCTGGGCCACCGACATCGGCACGCCGATCTGCTTGCCCATGCCGAACTTCTCGGTCTGCTCGTTGAGCTTGTCGAAGCCCAGCTGCATGCCGATCTTGGCGAACGGCGTGTTGCAGGACTTCTCCAGCGCGTACACGAGCGGCACCTGGCCGGCGCCGCAGGCCGCGCCGCCGTAGTTGGGCAGGCTGATGTTGGTGTTGGGCAGCGGCAGCCGCTGCGGCGCGTCGACCGTGGTGTCGCCGCCGCGCGAGGAGTCGTCCTCCAGGTACGCCGCCGCCGTCACGACCTTGAACGTCGACCCCGGCGGGTACGTCTGGGCGATGGCCCGGTTGAGCAGCGGCTGGCTCTTGTCCTTGTCCAGCTCGTTGTAGCGGGTGAACACCGTGCCCTTGTCGGTGCCCGACAGCTCCGCCGGGTCGAAGGTGGGCAGCGACACCATCGCCAGGATCCCGCCGGTCCGCGGGTCGAGCGCCACCAGCGCGCCGCGCTTGCCGCTGGCGCGCAGGGCGTCGTAGGCCGCCTTCTGCGCCTTGGGGTTGATCGTGAGGTCGACGTTCGCGCCCCTGGTCGGCTCGCCCGTGAACAGGTCGATGCTCCGCCGCAGCAGCAGGTCGGCGCTGGAGCCGTCGAGCAGCTTGTTCTCGGCCCCCTCGATCGCGCTCGCGCTCTCGGGCGAGAAGTAGCCCGTGACGTGCGCGTAGAGCTTCCCGTCGGTGTACTTCCTGATGAACCTGAAGTTCTTGCTGTCGGTCTCCACCGACTGGGCGATCACCTTGCCGCCGGCGGTGATGCGGCCGCGTTCAACGGCGTAGCGCTCATAGTAGTTGCGACGGTTGCTCGGGTTGGAGCGGTAGTCGTCGGCCCGGACCGCCTGGAGGATGTTCACGTTGATCATCAGGAGCGCGAACATGACCAGGCAGGCCACGGCCGCGCGCTTCAGAGTGCTGTTCATCGCTGGAACACCTGCGTGAGTCCTTCGTTCTGGATCGCCTGGGGCGGGGGCCGTCGCGCCGCGTCTGACATGCGTACCAGCAGCGCGATAAGGATCCAGTTAGCCAGCAGCGCCGAGCCGCCCTGCGACATGAACGGGGTGACCAGGCCGGTCAGCGGGATGAGGTTCGTCACGCCGCCGACGATGATGAACACCTGCCAGGCCAGGATGAACGACAGGCCGCCCGCCAGCAGCTTCGAGAACGGGTCGCGGGCCACGAGCGAGGTGCGCAGGCCGCGCTCGACCAGCAGCGCGTAGAGCATGAGCAGCGCCATCAGGCCGGTCAGCCCGAGCTCCTCGCCGGTCGCGGCGAAGATGAAGTCGGAGAAGCTCAGCGGGATCAGGTCGGGGTGGCCCTGGCCGAGCCCGGTGCCGAGGATGCCGCCCGCGCCGAACCCGAACAGCCCCTGCATGATCTGGTAGCTCTTGCTGCACATCGGGTCGCCCGGCGGGTCCTCCAGGCAGACGGGAGCCGTGCCGTAGTAGACCGGGTTGCTCGGGTCGAGCCAGGCGTCGAAACGCGCGCCCACGTGGTCGAAGACCTGCCCGGCGAGGAAGGCGCCGCCGACGAACAGCAGGATGCCGATGAGCACCCACGAGGTGCGCTGGGTGGCGATGTAGAGCATCGCGATGAACGTGCCGAACAGCAGCAGCGAGGTGCCCAGGTCCTTCTCGAAGACCAGCACCAGCAGGCTGAGGCCCCAGGTGACCAGGACCGGCCCGAGGTCCCGGGCACGCGGCAGGTCGATGAAGAGCAGCCGCCGCCCGGCCAGCGCCAGCACGTCGCGCTTGGCCACCAGGTAACCGGCGAAGAAGACCACCAGCGCCAGCTTGGCGAACTCGCCCGGCTGGATGGAGAAGCCGCCGATGCGGATCCAGATCTTGGCGCCCTGGACCTCGCTGAGCGAGCCGGGCAGCAGCGCCGGGATCGCCAGCAGCACCAGGCCCACCGCGCCCGCCGTGTACGTCAGGCGTTGCAGCATGCGGTGGTCGCGCAGCACGATCAACGTGATCGAGAACATCACGACGCCGACGCCGGTCCACATGATCTGGTTGGCCGCGGAGGCGCCGCCCATGTCGGCCGACTCCAGCCGGTAGATCATCACCAGCCCGAGGCCGTTGATCAGGGTGACCAGCGGCAGGATCAGCGGGTCGGCCCATGGCGCGAACTTGGCCAGCACCAGGTAGGCCGCCAGCATCAGGCCGCCCAGGCCCAGCCCGTAGGCCAGCATGCCGGCCGGCACCTTGCCGTCGACGGCCAGGCCGACGTTGGCGTAGGCGCCCATGATGATCAGCACCGCCAGGGCGAGCAGGACCAGCTGGGCCACCCGCCGTTTGGCCGGCATCGGGACGGGGGTCGCGAGCATTTCTGCCATTTATTGCGATTTCGTCTTGGTGGCGGAGGGAGTCGGGGACGTGGCCGTGGTGGAGCTCGTGTCGCCCGTGTCGCCCTTGTCGTCCTGGGAGAACTTCAATCCGTTTATCTTCGTCACGCCTTCGTTGACGTCGGTGACGGGGATGCCGCTCTTGATCAGGGCCTGGTCCGCCGGGGACAGCTTGGAGACCGGACGGCCGGTGCGCTTCTCCACGTGGAAGAACTCGATCGGCCCCACCTCCTGCTTGATCCCCTGGAAGATGACCACTTCGTCGCCCCTGGCACCGACGAAGAACTGGTCCTGGGTCCACTGCCATCCGAGGTAACCACCGGCGCCCAAGGCGACGGCGCCCACCCCGAGCACGGTGACCAGCACGGGCCACACACGACGGCGCCGCCCCGACCGCCGGGTCGCCTGCGCGACCGGCTCATCGAAGTCGTCACCGTCGGCGATCGCCGGCTGGGGTGCGGTCACCGCGCTCACTCGCCCCGGCTGGGTCTCCGGGGCGCCTCCTCGCAGCCTGGTCATCCCCGCGGCGCCGACGACCGCCGCCTCCACGGGAACTTCCTGGCCGTCGCTGATCTCCAGCACGTCGGCGAGCACGCACGTGATGTTGTCGGGCCCGCCGCCCCGGTTCGCCAGATCGATGAGCTGGCGGACCACCTCTTCGGGGTCGTCGATGTTGGTCAGCGTGGCGTGCAGCGTCTCGGCGCTCACCACGCCCGACAGGCCGTCGGAACAGAGCAGGTAGCGGTCGCCCACCTGCGCCTCGCGCAGGGTGAGGTCGGGATCGACCTCGCCGCTGCCGTCGAGCGCGCGCAGCAGGATCGATCGTTGGGGGTGCGTGGCCGCCTCTTCGGGCGTGATGCGCCCGTCGTCGACGAGCTGCTGCACCAGGGTGTGGTCATGGGTGATCTGGTAGAGCTCGCCGCGTCTCAGGAGGTAGGCGCGCGAGTCGCCCACGTGCACCAGGGCGACCTGGGTGCCGTTCCAGAGCATGGCGGTGAGCGTCGTGCCCATGCCTTTGAGGCTGGGATCCCGCCCGACCATCTCGTGCAGCCGGCGATTGGCGTCGCGCACCGCTGCCTCGATGGCGTTGAGCAGGTCACCCCCCTGTTGGGCCTCTTCCAGAGAGGCCATGGCGGCGATGGCGACAGAGCTCGCCACCTCGCCGTGTGCGTGCCCGCCCATGCCGTCGGCGACGGCCAGCAGGCGGCCGCTAGCGTACGCCGAGTCCTCGTTCCCTTCGCGGAGGAGGCCGACGTCCGAGCGGGCGGCGTAGCGGAGTGCGATGGTCATTTGCGCAATTCAATGACTGTCTTGCCGACGCGGATCGGAACACCGAGCGGCACCGGGGTCGGACGGGTGACTTTCGAGCGGTCGAGATACGTGCCGTTGGTCGAACCGAGATCTTCCACGATCCACTGACCGTCCTGAGGGAAGAGCCGGGCATGCCGGCTGGATGCGTAGTCGTCGCTGACTACCAGCGTGGCGTCGTTCGCCCGGCCAATGGTGATGGGCGTCTCCGTGAGGTTAATGGTGGTGCCCTGCAATGGGCCACCGGTAACGATGAGCTGGCGTGGCTCGCCCTTTTTGCTCTTGGGCTTGGCCACCGGTTTGGCGGGCTTCACGGCTTTGCGCGGGCCCGCGGGAGCCGTGCGTGAACCGAACAAGTCAGTCCGGATCACGCCGACTGCGGCAATGACGAAAAACCACAGCACCGCCAGGAAGGCGAGCCGGATCAGCAGCAGCGTGAGCTCGGACATGGACCGTCTGTCTACCCCTAATCGCGCCGGAACACCAGAGTCGTGCGTCCCAGCGTCACTCGCGTGCCGTTCTGGAGCTCGATTCTGCGTACCGGCTGGCCGTTGACGAAGGTGCCGTTCGTCGAACCGAGATCGACGAGGGCCACGAGCTGCCCCTCGACGCGCAGCTCCGCATGGTGCCGCGAGACTCCCGGATCGACAAGACGAAGATCGCAGTCGGTGCCCCTGCCTAGCAAGGTCACCGGCGTGGTGAGCTCGTAGGAGCGGTCGCCCTGCGGGTCGTCCTGGGTGGAGACGAGCAGCCTGGGCCGCCCGTTGAAGGCCCCGGGCCTGGACGGGGGCAGGTCGCTCGCCGGCTGGCGGATCTCGTCCTGCTCGACCGTCGCGCCGCGGATGACGCCGGACCGGATGCGGAACAGGCCCACAGCCAGGTCCCCGGCGGTCTCGAAGCGCACCCGGACCGGTCCCACGAAGGAGTAGCCCTGTTCCTTGGCGTACTCCCTGGCGAGGTTGGCCAGCTCGTGGCTGATGCTGTCGGCGTAGACCTCAAGCCGTTCGCTGTCGGTCGTGGACAGCTCCACCACGAAGTCGTTGGGCACGAGCGTCCGGCCCTGTGCGACGATCGCCGCCCGCTCGTCCATCTCCCGTTGAACCGCGCTGGCGACCTCGACCGGCTGAAGGTCAGATTTGAACGCCCGCGCAAAGGCCCCCTCAACCAAGCCTTCGAGCCTTCGCTCGAAGCGCTGAAGGACTCCCACCGGGTACCTCCCTTCTTCCCTGCATATGATCGCGGCCCCAGACGCTTCCGGCGCCCGGTTTCCGCTCGTCCCACGAGGCGGCGTCGTGACGCTCGTTGCCAGTCGCGCCCAGCTCCTCCGCTTCCGTGTCTTCTGCGATCGTATCCGGGTTCAGTACCAGTGGCTGTTCCGTGCTACTGTTTCTCCGCACCCACAAACGGGCGGGTGGCGGAACGGCAGACGCGCACGGTTCAGGTCCGTGTGTCCGAAAGGACGTGAGGGTTCAAATCCCTCCTCGCCCACTCGGTGACTAGGGGATCCTTGGTCGCCGGCCTTACAGGTCGGCTTCCTCGGGTCCCCTCGTCATATCTGCCCGGGGGATAACCCCCGGACCCCCAGGGGGACAAGCGTTCGGGGGATTCTCCCCCGGACCCCCATCCATGAGGGTTGCTGTTCGTGGGTCTGGCCCACCGTTTCGTACCGGGTCTTGCTGCGCAAGGGTTCTGGGATTTCTTTCTTGTGACGTGGCTCTTGGACTTTAGGTCAGCCGGCTTGCAGCGAACTTTCTGGTGGCTTGCGTGATTTAGGTCACATTGGTTTGGTGGGCGGGTTCGGGTGATCCTGAGGGCTACGGCAAACTGTGGCCGCTGGGTTTCTGTTCAGGGGGTTGCCGCACATGGATGACTCGATGGTTCAGCTGCTCACGCCCTCCGGTGAGCGCGTGGAGCATCCGGAATATCCGCTGGTCGTCTCGGATGATGAGATCCGGGATCTTTATCGGGATCTCGTGACCGTCCGGCGGATCGACTCCGAGGCCGTCGCGCTCGCCCGTCAGGGGGAGCTGGGGCTGTGGACGTCCCTGCTCGGGCAGGAGGCCGCCCAGGTCGGCTCCGGGCGCGCCGTCGGGGATCTGGACGCCGTCTTCCCCTCCTACCGGGAGCACGGGGTCGCCTACTGCCGGGGGATGGACCCCCTCGACGTGGTCGCCATGTGGCGCGGCGTCAACCACGGCGGCTGGGACCCGTCCCGGCACAACTTCTTCCTGTACACGATCGTCATCGGGACGCAGGCGCTGCACGCCACCGGTTACGCGATGGGCATGCAGCGCGACGGCGTCATCGGCACCGACAAGGCCGGGGCGACCATCGTCTACTTCGGCGACGGCGCCACCTCACAGGGCGACGTGAACGAGGCGTTCGTCTTCGCGGGCGCCTGCCACGCGCCGATCGTGTTCTTCTGCCAGAACAACCAGTGGGCCATCTCCGAGCCCCAGGAACGCCAGTCGCGGATCCCGCTGTACCGCCGGGCCGAGGGCTTCGGGTTCCCCGGCGTCCGGGTCGACGGGAACGACGTGCTGGCCTGCCTCGCGGTCACGCGCAAGGCGCTGGCCGACGCCCGGTCGGGGCAGGGGCCCACGCTCATCGAGGCGTTCACGTACCGGATGGGGGCGCACACCACCTCCGACGACCCCACCCGCTACCGGGCCAAGGACGACGTCGAGGCGTGGCGGCGGCGCGACCCCATCGAGCGGGTCAGGGCGTACCTGACCGCGGCCGGCACCGGCGACGACTTCTTCCGCGAGGTCGAGGCCGACGCCGCCAAGATCGGGGCCGAGCTGCGCAGGCGGCTGCTCGAACTGCCCGACCCCGCCCCTTCGGCGATCTTCGAACACGTCTACGCCGAGCCGCACCCGCTCATCGAGGCCGAGCGGGCGCAGCACGCCGCCTACCTCGACGGGTTCGCCGCCGGGGAGTAGGCGCGCGAGGCGGCCTTGGTGTCCAGGAGCTCGCCCAGCAGGTCCGTGAGGCTCACCATGCCGATGACCGCGCCGCCCTGGCCGGTGACCAGCGCCAGGTGCGCGCGGGCCTCCTGAAGTGCCGTCACGGCCTCGGGGACCTGCGTGACGCACGCGAGCCTCGGCAGCGGCCTGGCGAGCTCACCGGCCGTGCGCGTGGGCTGCAGGAGGGCGTCACGGGCGTGCAGGACGCCCTCGATGCCCGCCGGACCGCCCACCAGCAGCCGCAGGTGGCCGCTGCCCGCCGCCCTGGCCCTGATCTGGGCCGACCCGGCGGCCGGCGGCACCTTCACGGCCCGGTCGATCGGCACCATCAGACGCTCGATGCCCTCGGCCTGCAGCCGCAGCGCGCGGGTGAGCAGGTCGTGCTCCTCGCGGTCGAGCAGGCCCATCCGGCCCGACTCGCCCACCAGCATGGCGAGCTGCCGGGGCGTCCTGGTGGTGGCCAGCTCGTCGCGCGGCTGCACGCCGAACAGGCGCAGGATCAGGTTGGTCAGCCCGTTGAGCGACGACAGCAGCGGCCGCATGAGCTGCGTGAACCCGCGGAACGGCAGCGTCAGCACCAGCGCCGCCCGCTCAGGGTGCGTCAGCGCCCACGACTTGGGGGCCATCTCGCCCACCACCATGTGCAGGAACGTCACCAGCGCCAGCGCGATCGTCAGCGCGATCGGCATGCGCAGCGACTCCGGCACGCCGACGGCGGCGAAGACCGGCTCCAGGAAGTGCTCGATGGCCGGCTCGGTGACCTGGCCGAGGCCCAGCGTGCACAGCGTGATGCCGAGCTGCGCGCCGGCCAGCATGAGCGAGAGCTGACGCCCGCCGCCCACGGCCGACTTGGCCGCGACCCGGACCAGGCGGTTGCCGCCCGAGGCCATCTCCTCCAGGCGGTGCCGCCTGGAGGAGACGAACGCGAACTCGGCGGCCACGAACAGCGCGTTGAAGAACAGCAGCGCGAGGCTGACCAGGATCATCGTCATCGGGACGCCTCCGCGTGCTGCACGGGCGCGAGCCGCACCCATTCGGGCACCCGGCGGTTGAGCGACATGACGGTCAGCTCGGCCAGGTGCTCGGCCGCGTCGTCGGCGAACGGGTCGGCGACCCCCTCGATCGGGACGGTCACCATGTCGCCGGGGTCGGGCATCCGGCCCAGCCGGGCCAGCACCAGGCCGGCGAGGGTGTCGTAGTCGTCGCTCTCCGGCAGCGCGACGCCGGTCGCGCGCTCGACCTCGTCCAGCCTGAGCCAGCCGGGCACCTCCCAGACGCCGCCGGGCCGCTCGACGGCGCCCGCCGGCTCGGGGTCGTTCTCGTCGACGAGCTCGCCGACCAGCTCCTCGGCCAGGTCCTCGACGGTGAGCACGCCGGCCAGGCCGCCGTACTCGTCGATGACGCAGACGATGTCGTCGTTGGCCGCCCGCATCCGGTCGAGGACGGCCGGCAGCGGCAGCGAGTCGGGCACCAGCAGCGCGGGGCGGGTGATGCTGCCGACCAGGCCCTCGTCCAGGCCGGACTCCAGCAGCTCGCGCACGCCCGTCACGCCCACCACGTCGCCGTCGTCACCGACGACGGGGTAGCGGGAGTGGCCGCGTTCGCGCATGACCTCCACCAGGTCGGAGATGGGCTGGGAGTCGCGCAGCGCCACCACGCGGGGGCGCGGCACCATGATCTCCTCGGCGCTGTGGTCGCCGAACTCCAAGGCGCGCTCCAGCAGCTCCGACAACCTCGGGGGCAGCTCGCCCGCCTGGGTCGACTCCTCGATGATCCGGGAGAGCTCCTCGGGGGTGGCCCCGTGCTCGACCTCCTCGACCGGCTCGATGCCGACGCGGCGGAGCAGCCCGGTGGCGGCCGAGTCGAACAGCTTGACCACCGGCCCGACGACCGCCAGGTAGACCAGCGTGGACCCGGCCAGGAACTTGGCCACCGGCTCGGGCCTGGCGATGCCGAGGTTCTTCGGCGCCAACTCGCCGAGCACCATCTGCACCACGGTCGCCACGAACACGCCGGCGGCCACGGACAGCCCCGTGATCGCCGCGTCGGGCAGGCCCGTGCCGTCGAGCCAGGGCCGTACCAGGACGGAGATGGCCGGCTCGGCCAGGAAGCCGACGAGCAGGGCTGTGACGGTGATGCCGAGCTGGGCGCCCGAGAGCATGAACGAGAGCCGGGAGGTCACCTGGAGCGCCTTTTCGGCCTGGGTGTCACCGGCGGCGGCCTGCTCGCGCAGGAGGCCCCGGTCGGCGGCGACGAAGGCGAACTCCTGGGCGACGAAGTACCCGGTGGCGGCGGTGAGGAGGAAAAGGGCCAGTAGGCCGAGATAGGCGCTCACCGGGGTGAGCCCTCAGAGGAACCCGTGCCGAGGCACGGGCCAAGACTCCACGAGTCCGGAGCGGACACGATCATCCCTTCGATAGAGGTCGTCCATAACGCTAACGACGCAGTCCGCGTCTATGTTTCCGCAGTGACTCTCAGCTAGTTGTGTGTACTTGTCCGTGGGAGAAACTTGGTGAGATGTCTTCACTGCCAGGGGGTTGGACGTAGCGTCTATGGCATACCGAAGGGAAGAAGGCGAAGTGTCTGAGGACGACCGTACGCGGGCCATGCGCTCGCCGGGCGACGGCCGCCCGCTGCCACCGAGGCCCGGCGACGGGCAGCGTTCCGGTGGCGCACCCGCCCACCGGGTCCCGCCGGGCGTGCCGAACGCGGCCACGTCCAAGCTGCCCGCCTACTCCGACGAGCAGCAGTCGCCGCCGCCTCCGCCGCCTCCCCGATCGGGCAAGGTCTACGGACGCGAGCGTGCCGGGAACAGCCCGGTCAAACCGCTCAGGGCGGCGGGCGAGACCGCGCCGAAGGAGCCGCGCGGGTCCAGGGGGCCGCGGGTGCGCGGCCGGACCGTCCTGAAGATCGTCGCGGGCCTGGTCGCGCTGCTCCTGGTGGCGTCCGTGGGCCTGTTCTTCTGGATCAACTCCCGGCTGGCGGGCATCGACGGGGTGCTCGACGAGTACCCGGGCCGGCCCGCCGACACGCCCGGCACCAACTGGCTGCTGGTCGGCTCCGACAGCCGCAAGGGGCTGACCGCGGCCGAGCGCAAGAAGCTGGCCACCGGGCGCGCGGTCGGGCAGCGCACCGACTCGATGATGCTGCTGCACATCTCCGACAACGGCGACAAGCCCACCCTGGTCAGCCTGCCGCGCGACTCGGCGGTGACCATTCCGGGGCGCGGGCGCGACAAGCTCAACGCGGCGTACGCGTCCGGCGGGCCGAAGCTGCTGGTCCGCACGATCGAGACGGTCACCGGCGTGCACGTCGACAACTACATGGAGATCGGCTTCGCCGGCTTCGTGGACATCGTGGACGCGATCGGCGGCGTCGAGATCAACGTCCGGGCCGACGTCGACGACCCCAAGGCCGGGCTCAAGCTCAAGAAGGGCAAGCAGGTGCTCAACGGCGCCCAGGCCCTCGGCTACGTGCGCACCCGCAAGGGCGGCGCGCTGCCGGACTTCGAGCGCACCAAGCGGCAGCGGCAGTTCCTCGGCGCGGTGGTGAAGAAGGCCGCCAGCCCGGGCGTGCTGATCAACCCGTTCACCTCGATCCCGCTGGCCATGAGCGCCACGGACGCGGTCGAGGTCGACTCCGGCACCGGCGCGTTCGACATGCTCTCGCTGGGGCTGGCGATGGGCGACAGCCCGGTCACGACGGTGGTGCCGTTCGGCGGGAACGAGATCGTCGCCGGCGGCGGCGCGGCGGTCAAGTGGGACCGGCTCAAGGCGCTGGCCCTCTTCGACGCGCTGAAGGCCGACAAGCCGGTGCCGAAGGAGATCGTGGACGCCGGTTGACCTGCCCCGCGTAGGCGCGAGCCTCGCGGGAACGGCCGGGCCCGATCAGGGGCCCGGCCCGGCAAGGGCACGGCTCAGGTCGTGGTGGCGGCGACGACTGCGGCGGTGGAGGCGGTGGCGGCGATGGCCGCGGTGATGGCGGTGATCGTCTTGGCGACCGCCTGGCCGGCCCACTCGCCCTCGGCGATCTCCTTGACGCGCTCGCGGTCGGCGCCGGGGAAGGCTTTGCGGTCGAGCTTCGCCGCGTGCATGATCGCGATCAGCGTGGCGGTGCGCTCGTCGGGGTCGGCGCCCGCGAGGACGGCCGTGACGCGTTCGCGCACGTCGGCCTCCACCTGGGGGTCCGCCTCCGGCCAGCGCGTGGTCGGGAAGACGCCCAGGACCCGGCCGCGCTCCTCGGCCAGCACGCCCGCCTCGGCGAGCCTGGTGAGCAGGCGCCTGCGCAGCTTGTCCGACTGCAGCCGCTGCACCCACCACGCGGGCTTCCTGGCCTTGCCGTCCTCGGCCATGCGGGCGAGGGCGGCGTCGAGCTCGGCGTCGCCCAGCGGGGTGGGGTCCGTCACCGTCACCCTGTCGTCGGCCAGCTCGACGCGGCCCGCGGCGGCCAGCTCGGCGAGGATCGCGCCGCCGAGCGCGGGGTCGAGCTGGACGCCTCCGATGAGCTGTTTGCCTGCTTCCTCGTCGTGGGCCAGGAGGAGGAGTTCTTCGGCGATCGTCACGGTCATGTCCCGACACTAACCTCCCAGGCATGAGCATTTCGGAAAGACTTCACGCGATCGGCCGGCCCTTGCTCCAGGCGCAGCTGGACCATCCCACGGTGGCCGGCATCGGGCGCGGCGACCTGCCGGAGCCGATCTTCCGGTCCTGGCTGGAGCAGGACTACCTGTACCTGCTCGACTATGTGCGGGTGTTCTCCAGGCTGGCCTGGCAGGCGCCGGACGGGCATCTGGGAGACCTGGTGGATCTGGCGTACGCGACGTACCACGACGAACTGCGGCTGCATCGGTCGTTGTCGGCGGAGTTCGGGGCCGATCTGGACAACGCGGTGAAGGGGCCGGCGTGTGTGGCGTACACGGCGTTTCTGCTGGAGGCGGCGGGGTCGTACGGGGAGGGGTTGGCCGCGCTTTATCCGTGTATGTGGGGCTATTCGAGTCTTGGGAAGATCCTCGCCGAGAACCCGCCCGCCGAGCCGCGGTACCGGGCCTGGGTGGACACCTATGCCGACCCCGCGTTCGCGGCGCTGACCGTACGGATCGGGCAGATGATCGACGAGGCCGACCCCGACCCCGTACGGGCGGAGGCGCTGTTCGCCGAGGGCATGGCACACGAGCTCGCCTTCTGGGACGTGCCGTAGCTTTCTGGGGCGTGCCGTAGTCGCGTGCCGGTCCGGCGCGCGCCATACCCTGGGGGCATGCCGGAACTTCCCGAGGTGGAGTCGCTCACCAACTTCCTGCGCGAGCGGGCGGTCGGCCGTTCGATCGCCGGCGTCGACGTCGTCGGCTTCCAGGCGCTCAAGACGTTCGACCCGCCGGTCACCGCGCTCGGCGGGCTCACCGTCACGAACGTGTCGAGGCACGGCAAGTTCCTCGACCTCGACTGCGACGGCCTGCACCTGATCATCCATCTGGCCCGCGCCGGCTGGCTGCGCTGGCGCGACGACCTGACCGGCGCGCGGCCGGTGCGGCCGGGCAAGGGACCGCTGGCCGTACGCGTACGGCTGGCGCCGGACGACGACGGCCTGGCCCCCGGCTTCGAGCTGACCGAGGCCGGCACGCAGAAACGGCTGGCCGTCTACGTCACCGACAAGCCGGAGGACGTGCCCGGCGTCGCCGCCCTGGGCCCCGACCCGCTCGACGACGCCTTCACCGTCGAGGCGCTCAAGCGCATCGTGGGCGGCAACCGCACCCAGATCAAGGGGCTGCTGCGCGACCAGAAGGTGATCGCGGGCATCGGCAACGCCTACTCCGACGAGGTGCTGCACGCGGCGAGGATGTCGCCGTTCAAGATCGCCGCGACGCTGACCGACGCGCAGATCGCCGACCTGCACGAGGCCATCGTGACGACGTTGCGCGACGCCGTCGAACGGGCGCACGGGCTGGCCGCCAAAGACCTCAAGGCGGAGAAGAAGTCCGGGCTGCGCGTGCACAACCGGGCCGGCCAGCCGTGCGACGTGTGCGGCGACACGATCCGCGAGGTGTCCTTCGCCGACTCCGCGCTCCAGTACTGCCCGACCTGCCAGACGGGCGGCAGGCCGCTGGCCGACCGGCGGATGTCGCGCCTGCTCAAGTAGGGTCCCGGGCGCGGGATGATGGAGGCATGACCGTTCCAGAGATCGACGTCACCGCCGTTCCCGACGACGCCTACCTGCTCGACGTCCGCGAGCAGGACGAGTGGCTGGCCGGCCACGCCCCCGAGGCCGTGCACATCCCCATGTCGCAGATCCAGGGCCGGGTCGAGGAGGTGCCCGCCGACCGCACCGTCTACGTGGTGTGCCGGGTCGGCGGCCGGTCGATGCAGGTCACGGCGTGGCTCAACCAGCTCGGGCGCGACGCCGTCAACGTGGGCGGCGGCATGCAGTCGTGGGAGTTCGCGCGCCGTCCGATGGTCAGTGAGACCGGGCAGGATCCTTTCGTGGCCTGAATGCCCCACTGTGGCGGTTCCGCCGCCATTGAGGCATGATGAGGGCGCCAACTGCATAGTCGCGGGAGCTCGGGGCGCCGGGCTGAGAGGGCAGCAACACAGCCGCTGCCGACCGCCTGAACCTGTCCGGGTAATGCCGGCGTAGGGAGTGTGCGATGACGCATGTCGTCGACGAAGTTCCGCTGACCCTTGACGGCGCGCCCCCCAAGACCCTCGGCGTCCTCGACCAGGGCGCGCTCTGGGCCAACCTCGGTGTCAGCCTCCTCGGCTTCTCCGGCGCGCTCGTCCTGATCGATCCCCTGGGCAACGCGCCGCTCAGCCTCGTGGCCGCGCTCACGGCCGCCGTGGTCGGCAGCCTCATCGGCACGGCCATGGTCGGCCTGTCGGCCATCCCCGGCACGCAGACCGGGCGGCCGGCGATGGTGCTGCTGCGTGGGCTGTTCGGGGCGAAGATGTCGTACGTCCCGTCCGTGCTGAACATCGTGCAGATGCTCGGCTGGGGGGCCTTCGAGCTCTGGGTGATCGCCAAGGCCGCGAACGCGATCTTCGGCGGCGTCCCGTACCAGGTGTGGGTGGTGGTGGCGGGGGTGCTGACCACCGCGCTCGCCGTCTGGCCGCTCGGGTCGATCCGGCTGCTGCGCCGGTACGTGACCGCCGGCGTGATCGTGTCGCTGATCTGGTTCACCGTGTCGTTCCTGGGCGAGGCGCCGACGTACACGGGCGGGTCGTGGACGGCCTTCGCCCCGGCCGTCGACTACGTCATCGCCCTGTCGGTGTCGTGGGTGCCGATGGCCGCCGACTTCGCCAGGCACTCGCGTTCCAGCCGGGCCGCCTTCACCGGCGTCGTCGGCGGCTACACCGTCGCCCAGGTGGCCTGCCTGGCGCTCGGCGTGTACGCGGTGGCCATCGCGGGCGCCCAGGCGGTCCAGGCCGACGGCATGGTCGTGTTCCAGCCGTTCGTCGCGGCGCCGCTGGGCGCGCTGTTCTTCGGCATCCTGGTGCTGCGCGAGACCGACCAGTCCTTCGCCAACGTCTACTCCACCACCGTCTCGCTGCAGAACCTGATGCCGAAGGTGGACCGGCGGGTCGTCTCCACCGCGATCGGCGTGCTCACCACCGCGATCGCCCTGGTCGTGGACGTCACCTCCTACGGCGCGTTCCTCGGGGTGATCGGCGCGGTGTTCGTGCCGATGTTCGCGGTGCTGGCCGTCGACTACTTCGTGCTCGGCGGCGCGGCCCGCTGGAACACCGCCGAGGACGCGCCCTCGCGCTGGCTGATGCTGCTGCCGTGGGCGCTGGGCTTCGCCGCCTACTGGTTCACCACCTCGACGCCCACGGTCGCCGGCTGGGACGGCTTCTGGGCCTCCGCCCGCGAGGCCGTCGGCTTCACGCGGGAGCCGTGGATGAACGGCGCGCTCGGCGGCGCGCTGGTCGCGGCCCTGGTGACGCTGCTCATCGGCGTGCTCGGCCGGCGCCGCTCAGCGGCCCGCTGAGACCCGGCGTTCGACGTTGAGCAGGTGCTGCTTGGCGGCCACGCCTCCGGCGTAGTCGCCGAGCTCGCCGTCCTCGCGGACCACCCGATGACAGGGCACGATCACGCACACCGGGTTGGCGCCGACCGCGTTGCCGACCGCGCGAAGGGCGCGCGGCCGTCCGATGCTCGCGCCGATCTCCTCGTACGTCGTGGTCGTGCCGTAGGGCACCGCCATGGTCTTCTGCAGCACGGTACGGGCGAACGGCGTGGCCAGCGCGAGGTCGACCGGCGTGGCGAAGGTGCGCAGCCGGCCGGAGAAGTACGCGTCGAGCTCCCGGCGCACCGGGTCGAGGCGGCGGGCGTCGGGCCCGATGAACGTGCCGACCTCCTTGGCCACCCGCTCGAACACGGTGTTCTCGGCCTCGAAACTGCAGGCCGCGATGCCCTTGCCGGTCACCGCGAGCACCAGCCTGCCCACCGCGCCGTCGTAGGTGCCGAACGCGATGTCCGGGGGCCCCTCGCCCTTGTAGGTGCTGGAGGTCACTCTCAGCAGGGCATCGAGGTCGCTGCTCGACATGCCTCTCACCCGTTTCAGCCACCGGAATCTTCGTGAGCGCAGCGTATCGGACGGATCGCCCGTCAGACCCACCACGCCACGTGCACTATGGAGGTGTGGGATACGCATGGGTCGGCAGTGACGAGGAGATCGCTCGCGCCGTGCTCGCCGGGTCCCCCAACGCCGTGGTGGCGCTCGACCGCGACCAGAGCGTGCTGGTCTGGAACGCGGCGGCCGAGCACCTGTTCGGCTGGACGGCGGCCGAGATGCTGGGTCGCCGGGCGCCGATCGTCCCCGACGAGCTGGCCGCCGAGCAAAACGCGGTGCTGGAGCGCGTCCGCACCGGGGGCCAGGTGTCGCTGCGCACCAAGCGCGTCCACAAGGACGGCAGGCCGCTCGACCTGCGGGTGGACATCAACGCCCTGCGCATGGGCAACTCCGTGGTCGGCTACGTCCTGGCCCACCATCCCGCGCGGGCCGACGAGGTCGCCGGGCTGCGCATGGAACGCCGGGCCAGGCTGGTGCGCCGGCTCACCGACGTGGTCGGCGACATCAACTCCGAGCTGGAGCTGCCTGCCGTGCTCGACCGCATCTCGGCCAGCCTCACCGAGCTGACGGGCGCGGACGCGGGCGGGTTCGTGCTGATCGAGGGGGAGCGGCTGCGGCTGGTCAGCACGTACCGGCTGCCGGAGACGCTCAGGGGCACCACCACCGGCCTGCGGACGAGCCTGGTGGACAAGCTCTTACGGACGGGCAAGACCGTCATGCTGGAGTCCCAGGGGCTCGGCGACCTGGTCTGGGCCAGGCTCAACGGGCTGCACACGATCGCGCTCGGCCTGGCCGCGGTCGGCGGCCGCCCCTACGGGGCCCTTTACGCGCTGTTCGCCGGGCCCGCCCCCGGCCACCTGGAGCTGGAGCTGCTCGAACTGCTGGCCGGGCACGCCGGCATCGCGGTCGGCAACGCGGTGGCCTACCAGGAGGCGGTGCGGCAGCGGGCGCACGAGCGGGCCGTGTTCGACGCCAGCGCCGACGGCATCGCCGTGCTGGACGACGCCGGCCGGGTCGTGCGCTGGAACCCCGCCGCGGCCGAGCTGACCGCCTTCCCCGCCGAGGCGGTGATCGGCGGCCCGCCGCCGTTCCCGCTGCCCAGCCCCGGCGAGAAGCTCACGTTCCAGATGGAGAACGGGCGCTGGCTGGACGTGGTGAGCGCGCGGATCGAGGAGACCGGCGAGATCGTCATCGACTTCCGCGACGTCACCCAGGCCAAGGAGCTGGAGGAGGCCAAGGACCTCTTCCTGGCCACCACCAGCCACGAGCTGCGCACGCCGATCACGATCGTGCGCGGGTTCGCCGGCACGCTCGACGCGCGCTGGGACAAGATGAGCGACGCGGAACGCCGCTCGGCCGTGCACACGATCGCCGAGCGGGCCGGATCGCTGGGCCAGCTCATGGACCACCTGCTGCTGGGAGCCAGGGCGGGCGCGGACGAGCTGGCCGTGCGGATCGAGGCGTTCGACCTCGCGGCCCGGATCCACGCGGCCACGCTCGGCCTCCCCGTGTTGTCCGACCGCCACCGCGTCGAAGTGCGCATCCCGGACGATTTGCCGCCGGTGCTGGGTGACGCCCTGGCAACCGACATCGTTTTGGGGCAATTGCTGGAGAACGCGTTTAAATATTCCCCAATGGGTGGATTGATCTGTGTTGAAGCTTGGCCCGAAGACGACGGCGTGGTCGTAGTGGTGGATGACGAGGGGGTCGGAATCCCACCGCCTGACCGCGAACGGATCTTTGAGCGCTTCGTCCAGGTGGACAGCGGGGACCGGAGGCGCTTTGGTGGAGTGGGGCTGGGCCTCTACATCGTGCGCAGTCTGGCCAGGGCACAGGGGGGAGAAGTGAGTGCTCAACCGAGGCCCGGAGGGGGTACGAGGATGCGGTTGATCCTGAGGCGCGCTTCCCCTATCCGATCCGACACACCGATGCGGTAACGAGGTGGTCACAGTTGAGCTGATCTATCGTCCAATGTGTACAAGCTGTGATCGAGATGCGGTTTCTGCGATTGGCTAACGGGGCATTTCGGTCGTACCGGGGAGTGTTCCCGCGGGGGGCACAGGGAACGGGGAGGTGGGTGTGTCAAGCGTGGTGCTGCTGCCGTACGCGCCGTCCAGCGTCGCCGTCGCCCGCCAGCGTCTGAGCACTGACCTGCAGGATTGTGGGGTCTACACCGCCGCGATCGACGATGCGGTGCTGGTGGTGAGCGAGTTGCTGAGCAACGCGCTGCGGCACGCGCATCCGCTGCCTTCAGGCATGGTGAGGGTCGCCTGGATGCGTAGCGACGATCACATAGAGGTGGCGGTCAGTGACGGGGGTGCGGCGACGGAGCCGCGGGCGGGCCGCCCGACCCTGTCTTCGCTCGGGGGCCGGGGGCTGGGGATCGTCGAATACGTGGCTGAGAGCTGGGGGGTTCGTCACGACGGTGACACGACGACGGTGTGGGCCATCCTGCCCGCACCCAACGGGGCGGCGGTGAACGGGCAGGTCGCGGCCCTGAAGGAGGCCGGCTAGGCGGTCCTGGCCGCCAGTACGGCCCGTTCGGTGACGGCCCACGCCGTGGAGACCAGGAGGTACAGGCCGGCCGCCAGGGGGAGCACGAGCACGGCCAGCGCGGAGCCGTACGGCAACAGCGGCATGACCTTGCGCAGCAACTCAGGCTGCTCCTTCGACACCTTGATCGAGCGTGCCGACAGCCATGCCAGCAGCACGAGCCCCGCGATCACGACGACAAAGACCGAAACCGGCCAACTGATCAGACCGAAATTGGCCACCACACCCGCGAGCTGCTGGCCCAGTGGCGCCCCGAACAGAGTGTGACCGGCCAGTGCCGTCGGGTGCGTGGCCACCCTGAACATCAGCCACAGGAACGGCAATTGCGCCAGCATCGGCAAGATCCCCGCGAACGGCGACGTGCCCTCCCGGGCGTACAGAGCGGTCAGCTCCTTGGACAGCCGCTCGGGATCGCGCCCATGGCGCTTGCGCAGCTCCTGCAACTTGGGCGCGAGCCGCTGCCGGACCTGGCCGGCCCGCGCCTGCCGGACGTTGAGCGGCAGCAGGATTAGGCGTACGGCGAGGGTGAACAGCACGATGGCGAGCGCGGCATGGCCGCCGGACACGCCGATGACGAACGTGACAAGTGAATCGATCATGAGCCCTTCAGACATGACGACGGATCAGGGCTCACACATGACGATGAGCCCCGCTTTGACGGAAGCGGGGCTCGCCTAGGGCGCTCGTGGACGCGGGCGTCCGGCCGCGTCGGGATCGCGCAGCCGCTGGAAGGCCGTGCGGCGCGCGTAGGTCAGCGGGAAGCCGGGAGACTCACCGCCGAGGACGGGCGGCAACGTGGCCGCCCACGTGGCCAGCAGGAGGATCGCCATCATGGTGATCCCCACCAGCCACGGATCGAACAGAAGCGACGTCACTGCGACGAACGGGACTTACCGACGACGGTGACGGTGATGAAGACGATCAGGCCGACGACCCCGACGATCAGGGCGAACTTGAACAGACCTGCCAGCAGGGGCAGGAGGAAGTTGAACAGCACGAAGAGACCGAGAAGGGTCCCTAAAACGAGCATCACGACTCTACTCATGAGGCCACCGTACGTCCTGCGAGCATGATCCGCGAGGCTTACGAACCTGTGACGTCCATGTCCGCCACCATGTCCGCCACGTGGGGCTCAGCCGTACGGTGAGACGGTGAACACCCGCATCCTGGTGGTCGACGACGATCCGACCGTGTCCGAGGTCGTGGCGCGCTATCTGGAGCGCGACGGGCACGAGGTGGAGTGCGTGGGCGACGGCGCCGAGGCGCTGCGCAGGGCCCTGGCCGACCCGCCCGACCTCATGGTGCTCGACCTGATGCTGCCCAGGATCGACGGGCTCCAGGTGTGCAGGAAGCTCAGGGAGCGGTGGCCGGTCCCGGTGATCATGCTGACCGCGCTCGGCGAGGAGATCGACCGGGTGGTGGGCCTGGAGACCGGGGCCGACGACTACGTGACGAAGCCGTTCAGCCCCCGGGAGCTGGCCTTGCGCGTGCAGTCGGTGCTGCGCCGGGCGCGGGGGGCGTCGGTCACGGCCGGCACCGGCGTGCTGCGCGACGGCGACCTCGTCGTGGACGTCGGCGCCCACGAGGTGCGGCTCGGCGGCGCGCAGGTGATGCTGACGGCCAGGGAGTTCGACCTGCTGGCCTACCTCATGCGCAACCCGCGCCAGGCGTTCAGCCGGTCGGCGCTGCTCGACCAGGTGTGGGGATGGTCGTTCGGCGACTCCTCGACCGTGACCGTGCACGTGCGGCGGTTGCGGGAGAAGGTCGAGGCGGACCCGACCGAGCCGCGGCGGATCGTCACGGTCTGGGGTGTCGGCTACCGGTACGAGCCGCAGGAGAGCGCGGGGTGACGCCTCCCGATCCCATGGTGTCGATGAGCGAGCTGCCCATGGTCGTGGCCGTCTCGGCGGGGCTGGGGCTGCTGGTCGCCGCCGCCGGCGTATGGGCCATGGGACGGCTGCGGACCAGGTCGATCGGGGTGATGCTGGCCGTCGTGGTGGTGGTCGCCGTGGCGGCGACGCTGGCGGGCGTGGTCGCCATCACCATGAAGATGATCATCGAGGGGGCGGTCAAGGACTTCGTGCTCAGCGTGGTCGCGGTGGGCGGCCTGGTGGGGCTCGGGGTCGCGTTCGTGCTGGCCAGGCGGGTGGTGGGGGAGAGCAGGCGGCTGGTGGCGGCCGTGCGCGACGTGCCGTTCAGGGCGCCGCTGGGGTTGCCGGCCGAGCTCCAGGAGATCGCGAGCACCCTTGAGGAGGCGTACGCGCGGGAACGCGCGCTCGAAGGCGCGCGCCGGGAACTGGTCGCCTGGGTGAGCCACGACCTGCGCACGCCGCTCGCCGGCCTGCGGGCCATGGCCGAGGCTCTGGAGGACGGGGTGGTGGCCGACCACGAGACGGTCGCGCGCTACCACGGCCAGATCAAGCTGGAGGTCGAACGGCTCTCGGCCATGGTGGACGACCTGTTCGAGCTGTCGCGCATCCACGCGGGCGCGTTGCGGCTCTCGCGGGCCAGGATCGGGCTCGCCGACCTCGTCGCGGACACGCTGGCCGGGGTCGAGCCGCTGGCCAGGGCCAAGGGGGTGGTGCTCACGGCGGAGGCGGCGGGGGCCGTGCCCGTGGAGGCCGACGCGGCGGCGCTGGGCCGGGCCCTGCGGAACCTGGTCGTCAACGCCATCCGGCACACGCCGTCGGAACGGGCCGTGGTGCTGCGGGCGGGGGTGGACGAGCAGGGGATGGCCTGCCTCTCGGTGGCCGACGGTTGCGGGGGGATTCCCGAGGAGGATCTGCCTCGGGTGTTCGAGGTGGCGTTCCGGGGGGAGGCCGCGCGTACGCCCACCGCCGACGGCGGCGCCGGGCTCGGGCTGGCGATCGCCCAGGGGATCGTCGAGGCGCATGATGGGATGATCGGGGTGGTCAACGAAGGACCGGGGTGCCGGTTCGAGATCCGGTTGCCCCTGGTGTCCGGAAGTTGACGTTCCCGCACGGTGTCCTGCCTCGATCTTCCGCTGTGGTCTCGCTTCCTCGATCGTGGTCGCCCGGGTCAGGCGGGTTCGGGGAGCGCGGTGTCGCGTTGCCCGAACGACTCCGACATCGCCCGGAACGTCGGGCAGGGCCAGCGCCACATGCAGCTCCGGCACCGCAGGATCGGGTTGGCGGTGTCGCTCGTGATGCCACCCGCGTCACGCGGCTGGTGCAGGTCGAGCAGCCGCAGCCCGAGCTCGGCGAACCTGAGCAGGTCGGCGCGGGAGCCGGCCAGGAAGTCGAGGTCTTCGCTCGCCAGCCTGGTGCGGATCGGGACGTAGCCCTCGTGGTTCAGCAGACTGCGCAGGCGCGCTGCTTCGTCATGCCATGACGTGGCCTTTTCTGTGCGGATGAGGATGGTCTCCAGACGTTCCCGGAGCCCCTGACGCTGTGGATCTTCAGGTTTCTCTGCATTCATCGATACGAGGCCCATGGGGCGGGCCACAGCCCCTCCTTCTCCATGAAGCGTTGCCGGTTCCGGTGTCACGCTGTCAAGCTTCGCGTACTCTCCGTTTTGATGGAGCCCAAACGGAGGACAAAAACCTGTCGTTCCCCTCTCGGCGTGACAACGTGACCGGAAGCCTCCGCGCCGCTAGCCTGCCCATGTGGAGCTCAAGGTCTCGACTCGATCACATGCCGGGTGCGCACTCGTTGCCATCACCGGAGAAATCGACCTCTATACGGCGCCTCACCTGCAGGCCGAGTTCACTCGGCTGCTGCAGGACGAGCCCAGCCGGGTGGTCATCGACATGTCCGCCGTGGATTTCTGCGACTCCACGGGGATGAACGTGCTGCTCTCGGCGCTCAAGCGCATGAAAGAGCGGGGAGGTGTGCTGGAGGTGGCCGCGCCGCGTCCGGCCGTCCGCAAGATCCTGCAGGTGACGGGGCTCGTCTCGGTGTTCACCGTGCATGACGAGCTGCCGCAGGAGTTCCTCATCACCGAGGGATCATGACGCAGGCTGACACGGCCGTCGTCATTCCCGCGGTGAACGAGGGCGACCGCATCGCCGCCACCGTCGCCGCGGCGGCCGGCCTGCCGGGCGTCGATCTCGTCGTGGTCGTCGACGACGGCTCGCACGACCGCACCGGCAAGGTGGCGCGGGCGGCGGGCGCGCGGGTGGTCCGCCACAGCCGCAACCGCGGCAAGGCCGCGGCCATGGAGACGGGCGCTGAGGCCGTACGCCTCCTCGACGAGGACCGTACCCCTCGCCACCTGCTCTTCCTCGACGCCGACCTGGGTGACACGGCGAGCGCCGCGGCGCCGCTGGTGGAGCCCGTGCGCGAGGGCAAGGCCGACATGACGATCGCGCTGTTCAGCACGCGGGTGAAGCTCGGCGGCCATGGGTTAGTCGTGCGCGTGTCCAAAGACGGCATCCGCCGCGCCACCGGCTTCGAGGCCGCCCAGCCGCTCAACGGCCAGCGTTGCCTGACCCGAGCCGCCTTCGAGGCCGCCCGGCCGCTGGCGCACGGGTTCGGCGTGGAGACGGCGCTCACCATCGACCTGCTGCGCAAGGGGTTCAGGGTCGTCGAGGTCGAGGTGGAGATGTCCCACCGCGCCACCGGCAACGACTGGCGGGCTCAGCTGCACCGCGCCCGGCAGTTGCGGGACGTCGCTCTGGCTCTGGCGAGCCGGGAGCCGGTGGTCGTCGAAAATCTCGGCAAACTCCTTCCTAAGCGGTGATTTCGTGCTCCGGGTTATCCACAGGCGTGGATGATCTGGGGCTGGGGCCGTGACGAGTGTGCTGGAATTTGCGGGTGACTTCGGAGAGACGCCGCAAACAGGCACAAGCCCCACCCTTCCGGGTGGCATCGCTGCGGCTTCCGTGGTCTGCCGCCGACCGGCGCCGGTTCCCGGCGGGCGGGGGCGGGGTCGTCGCGTGGGGTGGGCGGCCGGTGTTCGCCCGGGCCTCGGCCGGTGGGCGCGCGGCGGCGCCTCGGCCGGGGCGGCTCTTGGACGCCGTTCGAGCGCGGCTCGCGGTTCCCGGGCTGGTGATGATCGCGGTCTCGGTGCTCCTGACGATCACGATCGGGTTGCTCGGGCCCTCTCCCATGGTTCCCGCGCTGGGCGGGCCGGGGTGGCAGCCGCCGTACTGGCTGGATGCCCGTCCTGATCCTTATGCGGTGCTCGTCCTGGCCGCGGCGGCTCTGCTCGTCGGCGGGGCCGGGCTGCTGGCGGCGCTGGCCGCCGGGCCGCGTCCCGGGCTGCGGGTCCGGCCGCTGGTGCTGCTCGGTTGTCTCGCCGCGGGGGTGCTCGCGTTCCTGCCTCCCTCGGGCTCCGGCGATCACCTCAACTACGCCGTGTACGGCCGGATGGTCACGCTGGGGCTCAACCCCTACACGCACGGCGCCGTCGACCTGCCGGGCGATCCCATCGCCGACGCGGTCGAGCGGCCGTGGCGCGAGGAACCCAGCGTCTACGGGCCCGTCGCCACCGCTCTGCAGGCGCTGGCGAGCTGGATCGGCGGCGACTCGCTCCGGTTGACCATCTTCGTGCTGGCGGTGTTCAACGCCGCCGCCTTCGTCGCCACGGCCCTGCTGATCGACCGCTTCACCAGGGACGACCCCGCCCGGCGGCTGCGGGCCGCCCTGTTGTGGGCGGTCAATCCGCTCCTGCTCTACCACCTGGTCGCGGGCATGCACGCCGACACCCTGGCCATCGCCTGCATGGTGGCCGCGCTGCTGGCCAGGGCACGTCCGGTCGCGTCGGGGGTGCTGCTCGGGCTCGGGGTGGCGACGAAGCTCAACGCGGGGCTGGTGGCGCTGGGGCCCGCGTGGGAGCTGCGCCGCCGTCCTGGGCGGCTCGCCGTCATGGCGGCCGGCGCGCTGGCCGTGGTGGTCGTCGGCTACGCGGTCGTCGGGCCCGAGGCGATCACACCGGTGACGACCACCAGCAAGGCGATCTCGCACGCCTCGTTCTGGAAGCTGGTGCAGGGGGGGCTCTGGGCCCTGGTGGGCACCGGGCGCGCGTATCGGGGCGAGATCCAGGTGGGCGCGCTGGTGGTGCTCGCGCTCGTCGCCTGGTCGTTGCTCCGGCTGGCGTCCCGGCGGTCCGCCTTCCGCGAGGGGGCCTCCGGAGGGCTGGAGGCGCCGGTCGTGGCGGCGGCGCTCGTCGTGGCCTACCTGTTCGCCACGCCGTACATCCTGCCCTGGTACGACGGGCTGGCGTTCGGCATGCTCGCTCTGGTGGGAGCCTCGGCCGTCGACGGGTTCATGGTCGCCCACCTGCTGGTCCTGTCCCTGGCCTACCTGCCCGCCCGGGTCGACGGGCAGCCGCGGGGCGTCGAATGGCTCAGTGGCGTCCTCAGGCCTCAGATCGCGTGGGCGCTGCTGGCGTTGACCGTTCTGCTGGTGGTGTGGGCGTGGCGAGCTGGAGGGCCCGTACGCAGGCCGCGAGCGTCAGCGGCACCGCCACCGTGAGCGCCATGGCCGGGATGGCGATGCCCGAGTCGTTCATCAGGAAGCCGATGAAGGCGCAGGTGAGCGTCCCGAACAGGCCGGCCCTGAGCGGCGGGGCCAGCGTGTACGCCTGACCCAGCGCCGAGGCCCCCCAGCGCGACGGGCGAGCCAGCACCAGGAACAGGAAGGCCAGCGCGACCAGCGAGAGCAGGGTCAGCGGCCAGTTGCCCACGGTCACGCCGATCATGGCCCCGAACTTGCGTCCGACGACGGTCCACGCCTGGCCGTCGATGATCTGCTGCACGAACGCGCCGAGGTGCGTGCGCCTGTCGGCCGGGCGCATCCAGTCGAAGACCGAGATGGCGGCGATCAGCGCGACCGCGCCCACCCCCACGAGCAGGAGTTTCACCACCGACACCCGCCTGCCGGACAGCAGGATGAGGAAGACCGCCACCCCGATCACGAACGCCGGGACACCGCCGAAGTCGGCGCCCCACGAGGGCGAACCGTCCGCGAAGACGGCGAAGGCGCCGTACAGGCCGCACAGCGCCACGACCACCGTCCTGGAGACGCCCCTGCCGAGCAGCCAATGCGCCACCCCGGCCAGGCCGAGCACCGTGCCGGTGGCGTAGACGGCGAAGGCGATGTTGCTGAAGCCGTAGAACCGTCCTCCGGTGACGGGTTCGTAGCCGGTCACGGCGTTGACCTGGAGGGCCGAGCCGGTCATCACGTCGATCAGGAGGGCGAGCGAGGTGACGGCCGCGACCACGGTGAGCGGGCCGAGCACGTGCGCACGCCAGGGGCCGGCGAACGCGAGGCCGGTGACCAGGGCGGCGATGGCCAGGATCGTCACGATCACCGAGACCATCGGCATCGGCAGGCTCCACCACGGCACGAGCTGGGCCAGGAACGTGGAGACGGCGATGGCGCCGCTGACCGTCGCCACCACCTGGATGGCGGCCAGCAGCTTCGAGGCGTCGGCCGGGTCGCCGCCCGCAGCCGAGGCAGGGTGGCCGTTCGCCTGGGGAGCGCCCGGCACGGCGGCGGTCGCCGTGGGCGTGCGGTCGGCCGACGAGCCGGCGGCGTCGGACGCGGGCAGGGCCTGCCGGGCACGGGAGGAGCGGCGGCGGCGCAGCGCCAGGGCGGCCAGGGCGTAGAAGAGCAGCTGGACGCTCACCAGGACGGTGAAGAAGGGCCCGCGTACGTCCCGGAGCACCTGGCTGGCCAGGTCGCCGTCGGCCAGTCGGGTCACTGTGGCGGCGGCCGGCGCGGAGGCGTCGCCGTCGGGCTGCCAGGCGCGGCCGACCACGTCGCGAGGGGCGGTCAGGCCCAGGAGCTGGATGGCGGTGGCGGTGAGGTCGGTGATGGTGACCAGGCCGTCCTGGCGGGTGGAGGAGGCGGTGAGAGAGCCACCCCGCGGGTACGGCTGCCCGCTCGGGGACGGTCCCGTGGCGAGGGCCGCGTGCAGGTGGGCGTTCGGGCTGAGGTCGGAGATGCCGGCGAGCAGGACGGTGGTGTTCTGGGGCACTTTGCCGATCAGGCCGGCGATCTGCTGGTCCGCCCTGGTTGCGGCGGCTCGGCGTTCGGCGGCCGGGAGCGAGACCGGGATTCCGTGATCGTCGAGGGGGCCGCGGGCCCAGGCGGTGGTGAGGTCGGCGGCTTCGAAGACGATCAGGTTGTAGGGGGTCAGGTCGTTCAGGGCGTCGAGGGTGGGGGCGTATTTGGTGATTTTTCCGGTCTTGTCGGCGGCGGCGAGGGCGGCGCCGGGGCCGATCGCCGCCACCTTGCCTCCGCCGTCCGCCACCAACTGGCCGAGCGTGCCGATCTGGGCTGCGTAGCCGGTGTCGGCCTGGAAGGCCACCAGCTCCCGCCACCCGGGGACGGTGGCGCCCTCCCCGGCGGCCTGGGGAGGCGTCGCGGCGGGGCAGCCCTGTCCGGGGGTGCCGGCGCGCTGACCGGCGGAGACGGTCAGCCAGCCGGCCATGGGGCAGGTGAGGCCACGGTCCTTGGGCGGGACGGCGCGGGTGGACAGTGACGCCGAGCTGCCCTGGGCGACGAGCTTCCACAGGGTCGGCGTGCCCGACTCGCTGAAGTCACTCCACTGGAGGCCGGGGACGCCGACCACGACGACCCGCCCCCCTGCCGGCCCGCCTTGCCCCGGGACGCCGTTGCCCGAGGCCGCCGCGGCGCTCCCCTGGGCGGCGGCGGCCGTGCCGGGGAGGAGGAGGGCGGCGATCAGGAGGCCGAGGAGCACCGTGATGAGATGGCGGCGCGCCCGAGGCGCCGCTGCACCGAGACTGTGCAGGGGCTTGGGGTGGGCGCTCGGGGTCGCGGGGCGTACGCGACGCGCTTGGTGCTCGCCCCCGAGCGTGGCGTAAGGCATGTACGGAACCCCCAGTGTCTGCGCCCTCGATCAACAGCCACGGTAACGTGCCACATCGTGACAAGAGGCGAGGTGCGAGTGATCCGGCGGCAGTGGTGGGCGTGGGTGGTGGTGGCGCTCGTCGTCGCGGCGGCGGCCGCGCCTCTCGTGCACACGTGGCTGACCAACCCGGACGACCAGCGGCTCGTCGACCTCGACGTCTACCGTACCGGCGGCCAGATGCTGCTCGACGGCCGTCCGGTGTACGACTTCTTCACCCCGGCGCCCCAGCTGCTGCCGTTCACCTATCCGCCCGTCGCGGCGATGCTGGCCGTGGCGCTGGCCGAGATGTCCTGGGGCACCGCCCAATGGGTGTGGACGGCCGGCATCTTCGTGGCGCTGGCGGTCACCGTCTGGTTCGCCTTCCGCCAGGCGCTGCGGGCCTACGTGCCGTGGGTGTTCGGGCTGCTCATGGTGGCCTGCACGTACCTGATGCCGATCCGGGACCAGGTGCGGTTCGGGCAGGTGGACATCCTGCTGGTCGCCCTGTGCCTGGTGGACTGCCTGGCACGGCGGCCCTGGCTGCCGCGGGGCTTCCTGATCGGGCTGGCCACGGCCGTCAAGCTGACTCCCGGCGTCTTCCTGATCTACTTCCTGGTCACCAGGCAGTGGCGGACGTTCTTCATGGCGGCGTTCGTGGCGGCCGTGCTGACGGTGCTGCCGTTCGTGGTGATCCCGCAGGACGCGTCCGCCTTCTGGTTCTCGGCGCTGCTCGATCCGGAGCGGCTGGGGGCGAACACCGCCACGACGAACCAGTCGATCCGCGGCATGTTGCTGCGGCTGTACATGCCGGAGTCGCTGACGTTCGTGATCTGGGCCGTGATCGTGGCGGCCGTGGCCTGGTACGGGTTCCGGGCGGCGCGGGCGGCGTACCAGGCCAAGGACGAGCTGACGGCGGTGGCGCTGACGTCGCTGATGGCGGTGCTGCTCTCGCCGGTCGCCTGGATCCACCATCTGGCCTGGGTGGTCGTGGTGCTCGGGGCGATCGTCGGCGACGGGCGCGATCCGGTGAGGCTGCGGGTGGCGGCGGGGGTCTGGCTGTTCTACGTGGTGCCCGTGCCCTGGTGGGGGGTCTCGCTGATCGCCGCCGGGATCCCGGGGGTGAGCCTGGTGCTCGGGAAGATCGTGCAGGACGGGTTCGGGCTCGGGGCGCTGGCTCTGGTCTGGCTGCTGGCGTCCTGGTTGCCCAAACGGCGGCAGCCGGCTTGACCGAAGCATTACCCTCTGTGTCGTGCTCGTTACCGCTTGGGTAGTCGTGGGCCTCGTGGCCGGGGTGAGTGGCGTGTTCATCGGCTACATGGGCCTCAGGCAGGCCAGGGCCGCCGTCGACGACTGTCTGCGCAGGGTGGCCAGGCAGGCCGGCGAGGGCGCCGGCGACCTCAAGGCGATCAGGGACGTGGCCGTGTGCCGCTACGACGCGCTCGCCGAGATGAGCGGCAGGCTCTCGTTCTCGGTGGCCATGATCAACGGGCTGGGCGACGGCATCGTGCTGACCTCGATCAACGGCACCAGCGAGACGCGCACGTACGTGCGTCCGGTGGTGGGCGGGAAGGGGCAGCAGCCGCTGTCGCCGGAGGAGGAGCAGGCGGTGCGGGCGGCCCGGCTCGGGCTGGGGCCGCTGGTCCCGCCGCGGGTCCTCAAGGGTTCACGCTGAGTGTCCGTACGGGTGCCGTACGCGGTCGGCGAAAGGGCGGCGTGCTGCGACCACCTGCGGATACTCTGGATACATGCCCAGACTCGCCTATCTCGGACCGGAAGGGACCTTCACCGAAGAGGCCCTGAGGCTCCTTGACCCCGCCGCCGAGCGCCTGCCCTGCGCCACGGTGAGCGCGGCGCTCAACGCCGCCCGTTCCGGTGACGCCGACGGCGCCGTCGTGCCGCTGGAGAACTCCATCGAGGGCGCGATCACCACGACGCTCGACGAGTTCGCCTGGGGCGAGCCGTTGACGATCACGGCCGAGCTGCTGCTGCCGGTCCAGTTCTCGCTGCTGGCCAGGCCCGACACCGAGATCGCGCACATCAAGCGGGTCTACACCCATCCCGCGGCCATCACGCAGTGCCGCGCCTTCATCGCCCGCGAGCTGCCCGACGCCGTGGTGGTCGCCGCGCCTTCCACGGCGGCCGCGGCCCAAGAGGTCTCGCTGCCCGGCTCGCCGTACGACGCGGCCATCGCCGCGCGCATCGCCGGCGAGCACTACGGGCTGGTGGCACTGGCCGGCGACATCGGCGACCGGTCCGACACGGTGACCAGGTTCGTCAAGGTGAGCCGTCCGGGGCCGCTGCCGGAGGCGACCGGCTCCGACCGCACCACGCTGGTCGTCTTCCTGGCCGACGACCACCCGGGCGCGCTGCTGGAGATGTTGACCGAGTTCTCCGTGCGCGGGGTCAACCTGACCCGCATCGAGTCCCGGCCGACGGGCGACGGCATCGGGCGCTATTTCTTCCACTTCGACTTCGAGGGGCACATCGCCGACGCGCGGGTGGGCGAGGCCGTCGCCGGGCTCCACCGCATCTGCGGCGAGGTGCGCTTCCTCGGCAGCTACCCCCGCGCCGACGGGGTCGCGCCGCAGATCAAGAGGGGCACGGCCGACACCCAGTTCGCCGAGGCCGCCGACTGGCTGGCCCGCATCAGATCCGGCCGGCTCTGACCCTGGGGCGTTCACGCGGGACTGACCGCTCTGAGGTGTTGACGCGGGTCCGACCGTTCCCGATGGTTCATACAGGTCGCGGTGCCTTCGGGTGGTCTGCGGGTGCGCCCCGAGTGGTGCGCCGGGGAATCCGGGGGCGGGGTGGGGGTGGGCGCCGGTAGCCTTTCCTTGTGATTGACCTGCGTACCCTTCGTGAGGATCCCGACCGGCTACGGGCGTCGCAGCGTGCCCGCGGTGAGGACGACTCCGTCGTCGCAACGCTGCTCGACCTCGACGAGCGCCACCGATCCGCGCTGACCTCGTTCGAGTCGATGCGCGCTGAGCAAAAGAGCATGGGCAAGTCGGTCTCCAAGGCGCAGGGCGAGGAGAAGGCCGCGCTGCTCCAGCGGGCCAAAGACCTCGCGAGCCAGGTCAAGGCCGCCGAGGCCGAGGCGGAGAAGCTGGCCGCCGAGCTCGACCAGCTCATGCAGACGGTGCCGAACATCGTCGAGGAAGGCGCCCCTCCGGGCGGCGAGGACGACTATGTCGTCCTGGAGACGTTCGGGGAGCCGCGCCAGTTCGACTTCGAGCCGAAGGATCACCTGGAGCTCGGCGAGGCGCTCGGCGCGATCGACATGGAGCGCGGCGCCAAGGTGTCCGGCTCGCGGTTCTTCTTCCTCAAGGGCGTCGGCGCGCGCCTGCAGCTGGGCCTGCTCAACATGGCGATGCAGCAGGCGATCGAGGCCGGTTTCACCCCGATGATCACTCCGGTGCTGGTCAAGCCGGAGACCATGCAGGGCACCGGCTTCCACGTGGCCCACGACAAGGAGATCTACCGCCTGCCGGAGGACGACCTCTACCTCGTCGGCACCTCCGAGGTGGCGCTGGCCGGCTACCACGCCAACGAGATCGTGAGCGGCGACGAGCTGCCGCTGCGCTACGCGGGCTGGTCGTCGTGCTTCCGCCGCGAGGCCGGCTCGTACGGCAAGGACACCCGGGGCATCATCAGGGTCCACCAGTTCGACAAGGTGGAGATGTTCTCCTACGTCCGTCCCGAGGAGGCGCACGAGGAGCACCAGCGGCTGCTGGCCTGGGAGAAGGACATGCTGGCCAAGATCGAGGTCCCCTACCGGATCATCGACACGGCGGCGGGCGATCTCGGCATGTCGGCGGCGCGCAAGTTCGACTGCGAGGCGTGGATCCCGACCCAGGGCCGTTACCGCGAGCTGACCTCGACCTCCAACTGCACCGAGTTCCAGTCGCGCAGGCTCGCCGTCCGTTATCGGGACAAAGACGGCAAGCCGCAGCATCTGGCCACGCTCAACGGCACGCTGGCCACCACCCGGTGGATCGTGGCGATCCTGGAGAACCACCAGCAGGCCGACGGGTCGGTGGTGGTTCCCAAGGCGCTGCGTCCCTACGTGGGGCTCGACGTGCTGGAGCCGTCCAAGTAGGAGTGGCGGCGGGCGTCGATCGCGATGACGGCGACGCCCGCGACCACGATCAGGCCGGTCAGCAGGGCCGCGAGCGTGACGGCGGTCCCGTGGGTCTCGGGCGTGCCGCGTGCCCAGCCGTGGAAGGGCAGGTAGACGGCCGCGTAGACCAGCGGCGCGGCCACCACGCCGGTCAGCGCGCTCACCGGCTGCGGCTTTCCGTCCCAGGCCAGCACGAGGCACGCCAGCCCGGTCGCCAGCGCGACCGCCCAGCTGAACACGGCGGTGAGGTTGACGAACACCGTCTCGCCGCTCCCGCTGTCCAGCGCGACGTACATGGCCAGCGCCCCGATCGCCCCTGATGTCGCGAACGCGCTCTGATACCTGCGCATCCTGGCGCCGACGCCGCCCAGCAGCATGCACACCGCCAGGAAGAGCGCGACGTTCCGCTCGGGGCTGAGGTCCACCTCGTCGGCCCGCACGTCGTCGAGGGTGTAGGACCAGCCGAGACGACGCCAGGCGCCTGAGACGTCCCTGACCAGGATGCCGTCCACGCCGTTGGCGACGACCACGACGTGCCCTCCGGGCCTGGCCTGGACCGCCAGGTCGTAGGACATGAGCATGCTCTCGTCCGCGCCGTACTTCCTGCTCAGCCGGAGGCGGGCGTCGGGGGACGGTTGCCAGGAGGGCCGCCAGGTCCGGCCGCCGTCGTCCGACTGGTCCACGCCGAGGTGGTTCTGGCGGACGCGGTAGCAGCGGGTCGCCTGGCCGGGCACGCACTGGGCGCTGATCGACGTCCGGGTCGCGGCGGGGGCGGTTCCGTCGGTCCAGGTCGTGCCGCCGTCGTCGGAGAGGCGGGAGCTGTGTTCCGTGCCGGTCGTCCCAACGACGATCTTGCCCGACTCGGTCACGTCCACGGACAGGGCCGCCGATGCCGGGACGGGCCCGGCCGTGGCGGTCACGGCCAGGACGGCCAGCGGCACGGTGACCATGATCCGCCGGCGCGGGGAGTCGGTGCCGGCGCTGCGCTGCCGTACCCACCAGGCCAGGGCGAGGGCGGGCAGGGCGATCAGGTCCGTCGGGTCGGCCAGGACGCGCGCGGGCCCGGCCACGAGGCTCCAAGCCTGGGAGGCGAGATCGGCGCCCGTCTCCGTGGTCTTCATGAACGTGAACAGCAGGCCGGTCAGGACGGTGGCCGCCAGGTCGGCGCGGCGTCCGAGGAGCAGTGCCAGCACGGCGGGGGCGACCACGAGTCCGGCCAGGTCACTGAGCTTGCCCGTGAGGAGGCCGGGCCAGAGCGGCTTGAAGAGGTGGTCGTTGAGCAGGAGCAGGATGACCCCGGTGATGGTCACGGGGTGACATAACCACGCGTACCTCATATACGGGTGGATGGCGGGAGACGGAGGGAAGTTGGGCCGTGCCCGAGGCCGTGACTGATTTGTGAAACTCCCCTTTGTCCACAGGGCGACATCCGCCTGTGGACAGAAGTTCGGCAGGCGCTTCAGACGGCCGCTGAGGCGCGAGTACATGTCCGGACATGGGAGGGGCCGCACGACGCCTCTCGGGGCCGCCACGGCGTCCTCAGGCTTTGGCGAGAGGCGGTGGAGGTCTCCGGGGCGAGAAGCAGAAAGACCGGAGCCCGCTGGAATGCGGACCCCGGCCTTACTTGCGAACTACGAACTACAGGTCAGATAGCACGGACCTGGGAGGCCTGCGGCCCCTTCTGTCCCTGCGTGATCTCGAACTCGACCCGCTGGCCGTCTTCAAGGCTGCGGTAGCCGTTGCCGACGATCTCGGAGAAGTGCACGAACACGTCCGGCGCACCGCCGTCCGGGGCGATGAAGCCGAAGCCCTTCTCAGCGTTGAACCACTTGACGGTTCCCTGAGCCATAAAAGCTCTCCCTCAGGATGTGAATCTATGGGACCCACACCTCGTGGATCCCGGTGTGTCGTACAGCAGGCACCCGGGGTGGCTCAGACAAAGTCATGCTGGTTTTCACTACGGGATCAGCTAATACAACGCCATCACATCTAACACCATTCTGGCGCGTTGGTGTTCCCGTCCCTACGAAGATTTCTGTCAGGCGGCATCACCGGGCAAACTGGAACCTGTTATGCAGAGCCTTGCACCGCCGCGCCTAGTGGCCACCGACCTCGACGGCACCGCCCTGCGCGCCGACGGAACCGTGTCTCCCCGGACGGCTGCGGCCTTCGCGAAAGTCGAGGAATCCGGGGCTGCGCTCGTCTTCGTGACCGGACGGCCGCCCAGGTGGATGAGGGAGGTCGCGGGCGCCGTACGGCACCGTGGCCTGGCCGTATGCGCCAACGGCGCACTGATCTACGATCTCCATACCGAACGGATAGTGGAATCTCACCTCATCGACGCCCACGTACTGGGGGAAGTCGTCGCTCAGCTACGAGCGAACGTGTCCGGTCTCGCATTTTCGGTCGAGTATGAAGGTGGTTTTGCGCATGAGTCCGATTTCCGGCTCGGTGGTCTGGATCGCAAGGGTGTCGGAGTTGTCCGGATTGACCGAGATGCGCTGACCGCCCGGCCCTGCGCCAAGTTGCTCGCCCTCCATCCCGAGATGGGCGCCGACGAGCTGCACGCGACCGTGCACGACCTGGTGGGCCACCTGGTGACCGCGACCCACTCCAGCCATGGCGGCCTGGTCGAGATGAGCGCCCAGGGCGTGACGAAGGCCACGGCGCTGGCCACGCTCGCCGGGCGGCACGAGATCAAGCCGGCCCACGTGGTCGCCTTCGGCGACATGCCGAACGACCTGCCCATGCTGAGCTGGGCAGGTACGTCGTACGCCGTCGCGAACGCCCACCCCGACGTGCTGGCGGCGGTCGATCACGTGACCGCGTCCAACGACGAGGACGGCGTCGCTCAGGTGCTGGAACGGCTCTACAGGTAGGGGCCCGACCCACTCGGCGGCCGGTGGCCCTCGTCACCCTGCGGCACGCCGGGCAGCGCCCTGCGCATCTGCTCCAACTGGGCCCTGGCCGCCATCTGCTGGGCGAACAGGGTGGTCTGGATACCGTGGAACAAACCCTCCAGCCAGCCCACGAGCTGGGCGTGCGCGATGCGCAGCTCGGCCTCGCTGGGGGGCGTGCCGTTGTCGTCGGTGAACGGGAGCGACAGCCGTTCCAGCTCGTCGACCAGCTCCGGCGCCAAACCGTCCTCAAGCTCCTTGATGGAGGACTCGTGGATCTCCTTCAACCGCTTGCGGCTGGCCTCGTCGAGGGGGGCGGCGCGCACCTCCTCCAGGAGCTGCCTGATCATGCTGCCGATGCGCATCACCTTGGCGGGCTGCTCGACCAGGTTGGTGACCGAGCGCTCTTCATCACCGCTATCGCCCTGACCTTGGAAGTCGGGGCCCACCACCACGATGTGAGGGGTGTTGTTGTCCTCAGCATTCATAACACTCACCGTACTAGCAGGATCTTGCCGACGTGCTCTCCCGAATCCAACATTCGGTGTGCATCGGCCGCCTCTGCCATGGGCACGCTCGCGTAGACCACGGGACGTACGGCACCCGCCTCGACCAGCGGCCAGACGTTGTCCACGACGCTCCGGACGATGACGCCCTTCTCGTCGACCGGACGGGCGCGCAACGTGGTGCCGTGGACGGAGGCCCGCTTGGTCAGCAGCGCGCCGAGATCGAGCTCGGCCCTCCCGCCGCCCTGGAGGCCGATGATCACCAGCCGGCCGCCGGTGCGCAGCGCCCGTACGTTGGCCGCCAGGTACTTGGCGCCCATGATGTCGAGGATGACGTCGGCCTCCACCCGGTCGGCGAAGTCCTCCTCGCGGTAGTTGACGACCTCGTCCGCGCCCAGCTTCCTGACCTGCTCGGCCTTCGCCTCGGACCCGACCGTGGCCGCCACCCGCGAGCCGAGCGCCTTGGCGAGCTGCACCGCGAACGTGCCGATGCCGCTGGCCCCGCCGTGCACCAGCAGGGTCTCGCCGCGCCGCAGCCGGCCGACCATGAACACGTTCGACCACACCGTGCACGCCACCTCGGGCAGCCCCGCCGCCTCCGCCAGCGGCACGCCCTGCGGCGCCGGCATGACCTGCTGCCAGGGCACCGCCACGCGCTCGGCGTAACCGCCGCCGGCCAGCAGCGCGCACACCTCGTCTCCGGCCTTGAACTGCTCGACGTCCGCCCCCACGGCGGCCACCACGCCCGACACCTCCAGCCCCGGGTACGGGGGCGCGCCGGGCGGCGGGTCGTAGAAGCCCATCCGCTGGTGGACGTCGGCGCGGTTCACCGCCGAGGCCACCACGTCGATGAGCACGTCGCCGCGTCCGACGGCCGGATCGGGCACCTCACGCCATTCCAGGACCTCTGGTCCGCCCGGCTCGGTGATCTCAATGGCTCGCATGCGATCCACGGTAGCCGGGCAAAGAAGTTGTGGGTTGCCGGGCTGCGCGGGAACGCGTGGCGTTAACCTGCAAAGTATTTGCTGCCCCTTTAGACCCACCCGAGGGGGAACACGGTGGCAAGACACGATCGAGAAGAATCTCTCGAGGAACAGCTGGCCTGGCTGGACGCGATCAAGGAGACGGAGGAGACGCCCGTCTCCGTCGGAGCCTCGTCCGCGTCGGCGGACGAGCCGGTCGCTTCGCCGTACCCCAAGGACCCGTGGCTGCTCGTGCCCACGCCGCACGACACGCCGACGCCGCCGCTGTTCCGCGCCGCCGTCGACTCCGTTTACGGCCACGCGGCGGCCGAGGATCTGCCCGAGGCCGAGAGCGAGGCCGGGGAGTGGCTGGACAGGGCCGCCACGCAGGAGAGCGGCAGGGGCCGGGAAGGCGGCAGGGGGCAGGAGAGCGCGGCGGGCGAGCCGGCCGCGCCGCCGGTGAGCCTCGGCCGGTCGGAGGACCCTTTCCTGGCGCCGCTCAAGCCGTTGCCGCGTCCTGACGACACCGACAGCTACTCCTTGACGTTCACGCCGCCCGAGCGGGCGGGGAGCGGGGAGGACACCGAGCAGAGCCGGGAGCAGGGCGAGAGGCCGAGCCAGGAGCAGGGCGAGGAGCCGGTCGGGGACCAGGGGCGGCAGCAGGGCCGGGAGCAGGGCCGGGAGCAGGGCCGGCAGCAGGGCGAGGAGCAGGCGCGCGAGAGCGAGGAGCCGGGCTGGCCGTCGCTCGGCGACTGGTCGCGGCCCGCCGAGCAGTCGAACGAGACGCAGCCGATGATCACCGAGCTGCCCGAGGCATTCGACCTGCCGTCCCGTACCGAGTCGCCCGGGGCGTCCGACAAGCCCGCCCGTACCGACGCGGCCCGGGTGTTCGACGAGCCCGCCCGGATCGAAGCCGCCGAGTCCGCCCCCGTCGAGCCGCCGCGGGGGTTCGAGGAGCCCGTCCGCGGAGAGGAGCCGGTCCGCGCGGAGGCGCCCGTACGCAGGGAGCCCGTACGCGGGGAGGCGGCTGAGGAGGCGCCGGCCGATGAGCGGCCCCGCTGGGACGAGCGGCCGCAGTGGTCCGACACCTCCTTCCGCGAGGGCCGCCCGCAGCGGCCCGACCTCGCGCACGGCGAGGCGCCCGCCCCCCAGGACGCCGCGCGGGACGAGCGCCCGCAGTGGAGCGACCGCCAGGAGTGGCGGCCGGCCGAGCGGGAGATCCCGCCGCCGCACGAGCGCCGGCGGCGTCCGGCGCCCATCCCCGTCTTCACCGCGCCGCAGCGCCCGCCGCTCACCGGCAGGCCGACCGCCGACAGCCTCGACCCGGAGTCGTTGCTGCGCGGCAGGCGCAACGCGCCCTCGAAGGGCTGGCGGCGTCTGGTCTACAAGGCGTCCGGCGGCTGGATCAAGCCGGGCGAGGCGCCGGAGGTGCGCCGCCGCCGCGAGCTGGTGACCAGGGCGCGCACCCCCGTGACCACCGGCCACCACCGGGTGGCCGTGCTGAGCCTGAAGGGCGGCGTGGGCAAGACCACGACGACGGTCGGGCTCGGCGCGACGCTCGCGCAGATGCGCGGCGACCGCGTCATCGCCGTGGACGCCAACCCCGACCGGGGCACGCTGTCCGACAAGCTGGTGCTGGAGACCTCCGCCACCGTGCGCGACCTGCTCAACGAGCGCGACCAGGTCAAGCGGTACGTCGACATCAGGGCGTTCACCTCGCAGGCGCCCTCGCGGCTGGAGGTGCTGGCCTCCGACCGCGACCCGTCGGTGTCGGAGGCGTTCAGCGGCGCCGACTACCAGGCCGTCTCCCAGGTGCTGGAGAACTTCTACTCCATCTGCATCACCGACTGCGGCACCGGCCTGCTCCACTCCGCCATGGGCGGCGTGCTCGGGCTCGCCGACCAGATCGTGCTGGTCAGCAGTCCTTCCGTGGACGGCGCCAGGGCGGCCTCGGCCACCCTCGACTGGCTGGAGGCCCATCACTACGCCGACCTGGTGAAGAACGCGACCGTGGTGCTGTGCAGCGTCCGGCCGCGGTCGAAGTCGGCGGTGGACATCAGAAAGCTGGAGGCCCATTTCGCGGCCAGGTGCCGCGCGGTGATCAGGGTGCCGTACGACCCGCACCTGGAGGAGGGCGCGGAGATCGACCTCGACCGGCTCCAGGAGGCGACCAGGGAGGCCTACCTGCAGCTCGCCGCCAGTGTGGGCGACGGGTTCGCGGGTGTGCGCGAGTGAGCGGAGGGTGTGGGATTCGAACCCACGAGGCCATCGCTGACCTGGCCGCTTTCAAGGCGGCTGCACTCGTCCACTATGCGAACCCTCCTGTGCGGACACCACGATAGCGGCTGTGGTGGCAGGGGTGTACGTTCAGGAGGTGGCGGATCTCGGCGTCGAGGTGGAGCGTGGTCCTGGCGACACGACGGTGCGCCTGGCCGGAGACCTCGACAAGGTCACGGCGCCCCTGCTGAGGCAGCGGCTGGCCGAGCTGACCGCCGAAGGGCTCGTGCACCTCGCGATCGACGCCCACCACCTCGACTTCTGCGACTCCAGCGGCCTGTGGACGCTGGTGGAGCACCAGCGCGCGGTCGCCCGGCACGGCGGCTCGTTACGACTGTTCGGCGTGCACGGCGTGCTGCGGCGGGTGCTCGACGTGACCGGGTTGGTGGCCGCCTTCGACGAGGTGCTTTCTGTTTAGAAGTGCCGCCCGTTCAGCGGCCCAGTTGTGACAGGAGCCAGCGGGGGCCCTCGGTCTCGGCGCCCAGCTCGGCGACCCGTTCCCGGAGCCCGCGGTCGGCCGTGACGACGAGCACCCGCTCCCACGGCTTGGCCCGGGCCACGACGTCGACGATCGCGTCGTCACCGCTGCCCGTCGCCGCGACGACCTGCAGCCCGGGGATCTCGGGGGTGCTCCTGGCCGCGCCCTCCACCACCGCGACCACCCGCGGGAACCACTGCGACAACACCGGGTGGAACAGCCTGAGCTCCGCCACGTCGGTGAGCAGGCGGGTGGCCGCGCCCAGCCGGTCGTTCCACCAGCCGCGCTCGGCCCGCGCGCCGATGATGTTGGCGATGTCGAGCACGATCGTCTCGGGACGGATGGCGGCCTGGACGCGGTCCCAGGTCGCGGCGAAGCCGGGATGCAGCTTGCGGGCGGCCACCTCGGGCAGCGGCAGCCAGCGCAGGTCGGTGCTCTCGCTGTTGGCGGGCTTGGCCGGCACCAGCTCGGCGGACTCGGCGATCACCGTCTCGAAGCTCCAGCCGCCGTGGTCGTCGAGGTAGACGCCTTGGACGCGGAACCCGTCGCCGCCGAGGGCGGCCTCCTCGTGGGCCTCGCGCAGCGCGCTGGTGACGGCGTCCTCGTGGCTGTCGCGGGCGCCGCCGAGCAGCCCCCAGGTGCCGCCGTGGTGGCTCCACAAGGAGCGTTCCTGCATGAGCACGTGGGGCACGCCGAGCGGGTCATGGTGGACGAGCAGCAGGCCCGACGCTCCGTGGATGCCCCAATGTCTGTGTCCGAGCCCGCATTCGGCCCAGCCGTCGCCGTCCTTAGCCGCCATGAGGGATTGTCTCAGCCTCCGCCCTTACTGAAATGCTGCAGGTCCTTGGCGCCCGTCCAGTAGCCGCCCCACTCCCATCCGACGTCGGCGAAGGCCCTTACGACCTTGTCTCCAGGGTTTACCACACCTTTACCCTTCATTGGGCGCTGGGTGTACCTCTTGGCATTTTGGTGCGCTGTGCCACCGCTTGCAGTGACATATGGGTTCTCGCGTGGATTGATGTCAATCGCTTGGCCGTACGCGTGGTTCGACCAATTGCTGGAGCCGGTCGCGCGACGGCAGTTGAATGCCGAGGTGTTGTCGGCCTCGATGGAGGCGAAGTCGTCGCCTTTGTAGACGTCGACGAGCTTCATCTGCCGGATGGGCCAGCGCCAGTCGTACAGCTTGCGGAAGACGGTCTCGATGTCGTCGGTGACCGTCTTGCGGACGACGAGCTCGCCGGTGTGCGGCTTGTCGTCGAAGCCCCAGAACGACATGGTGACCAGCCGCAGGTCCTGGTAGGACACCGGGCACCCGGGCCGCCACGAGTACGGCAGCCGCTCGCGCGACACCTTCGTGACCTTCGAGGTGAACGGCGGCGGAGCCGTCGGGCTCGGCTCGCTGGTGGGCGAGGTCGTGGGCGACGTCGTCCCGGGTGCGGGCGCGGAGGGCGTGGGCGTGGCGCCGGACGAGGCGACGGGCTCCTGCCCTGCGCACGAAACGGACGTGAGCACCACGAACGCGATGGCGGCGGTACGTTTCATCTGGCCACCATATGCGACGTCATGCCAGGTCAGGGGACTATCAGCACGGTACGGCGAGCCCGCTTCGCCAGGCCGACGGCCACCGAGCCGCCCAGGGCGTGCCAGGAGGAACGCGACCTGCCGACCACGATGGCGTCGGCCCGGTAGGAGCCGGCGAGCGCCTCCAGCTCGCGGGCGGTGTCCCCGCGGACGCTGACGAACTGCCAGGGCACGCCGGCGCCCTTCAGCTCGTCCCGGAGGTCGTCGGTGAGGTCGGCCGCGCTGTCCGGGATGACCGGGGAGCCGGCGAAGAACCACAACGTGGCGCTGTTGATCGGCTCCACGAAGACGACGAGCAGCGCGGCGGCGTCCCGCCGGGCCAGTCCGGCCGCGTACGCGAGCGCGTTGCGGCTGGGGTCCGACCCGTCGAAGCCGACGACCAGCAGCCCGGCGCCGTCCTTGCCGATCTCGAACTGCCCCGCCGGGAGCCGGCCTTCCAGTGGCTCCCAGCCGGGGTCTGTGCTACCGCCGAACACGGCAGGACTCGCGTCAGGCGTCCGCGTGCTTGCCGCGGCGGGCCAGCTCGCGCAGTGAGTCGGCGGCGTAGATCACCAGGGCGACGAACGAGACCGCGGCGAGCCCGCCGCCGACCCACAGGTCGTTGACGGTCGCGTCCGCGTACACGGCGCCCCGGGGCTGGTAGCCGACCGCGAACGGCGCGGCGACCAGCCACAGCCCGGTCAGGAACAGCAGGACGAGGGCGGCAATGCCCAGCTTGGCCTTCATCGGGACTCCTCCAGACCCACCAGGGTGGTCCTGCCGTTCTGACGGTGCTCACCGCCGCGGCTCGGGTTGTGCATGTCCTCGCGCAGCGCCTCCACGAGCGGCGCGAGCAGGCTCGCCAGCTCGGCCGAGGACGCCTGCGGCGCGGCGGGCACGGGCTCGGGCTCCGGCTCCGGCTTCACGCGCTGCTTGACGGTCACCAGCCCGCGGATCACGAGCTCTTCGTAGATGGCCAGGACGAAGCCGATGACGCCCACGAGACCGAAGACGGTCACGCCCAGGCCCGAGAAGAACTCGGTCGTGGTGGGGTCGGTCCAGTCGGCGTTCTCGGGCTGCGTGCCGAGGGCGAAGGGGGCGATCATCAGCCACAGGCCGGCCATGACCGCCAGGGCGGCCGCTACGGCGCCCACGAACTTGCGAATCATTGTGAGACTCCTCCGGATACGAGGTCTTGCTGCGCCGGCGTGGCCTGCGCGATGAGGGCGCGCGAGGTGGGCCGGAGCACGTTCTGTGCGACCGTCCAGGCGCGTTCGCGCTCGGGGCGGCCGTCGGGCGGCGCCATCCTGGCGACCGCGGAGAGCAGCGCGGACGGCTGGCCGTTCGAGCGCTCGACGCGCTGGGCGATGAGCTCCAGGAGCAGCCCGGCCAGGACGAGGTCGTCCTTGCCGAGGGGCTTGGGGCCGGCCGGCATCGTGGTGCCGCGCAGCGGCAGCTCCTTCAGGAACAGCGCCGCGACGAACCCGAGCAGGGCGATCGGCACGCCGACCATGAACACCGTCTCCAGGGCCCGGGTGAAGGACTCCAGGATGATGCCCTTCAGCGGTTCGGGCAGGTGCTGGATCGCGGCGGGGCTGCCCAGCTTCTGCCCGGCGCCGGACAGGTGGGGCTTGACCTTGGCCACGAGGTCGGCGAACTCGCTCGCCTGCCGGTTGGTCAGGATCGCGCCGAAGCCCGCGACGCCCATTGCGCCGCCGAGCGAGCGGAAGAACGAGACGCCGGCCGTGGTCGAGGCCATGTCACGCAGCTCGGAGCCGTTCTGGGCGGCCAGGATGAGCATCTGCATGGACAGGCCGAGGCCGATGCCCAGGACGCCCACGTCGAAGCCGATGAGCCATTCGCTGGAGTCGACGTGCAGCCGGGAGAGCAGGAACAGGCCGACGGCCACGATCACCAGACCGGCGACCGGGAAGATCTTCCACTTGCCGGTGTTCGTGACGATCTTGCCGGAGATCACGCCCGCCAGGAACAGCGCCACCACCATGGGCAGCGTCATCAGACCCGAGTTCGTCGGGCTCAGGCCCTTGACGATCTGCAGGTACTGCGGCAGGTAGATCATCGCGCCGAACATGGCCATGCCGACGAACAGCGAGGCCGCGCTGGTGAGCACGAACGTGCGGTTCCTGAACAGCCGCGGGGGCAGGATCGGGTTACGGGCCGTACGCTCGGCCAGCACCGCCAAGGCCAGCATGAGCAGGGCGAACGCGGCCAGGAAGTAGGTCCAGAACGAGTTCCACTCGAACTCGTTGCCGCCCAGCGTCAGCAGCAGCATCAGCGAGGCCGCGCTGGCCGTGATGGTGGTCGCGCCCCAGATGTCGATCGAGGTGTTCCGCTTGACCTTGGGCAGCCGCAGCACCTTCTGCACCACCGCGAACGCGACGATGGCGAACGGCACCACGACGTAGAAGCACCAGCGCCAGCCGAGCCAGTCGGTGTCCACGATGAACCCGCCGAGCAGCGGCCCGGCGACGGTGGAGATCCCGAAGACGGCCCCCATGTAACCGGAGTACCGGCCGCGCTCGCGCGGCGAGACGATGTCTCCCAGGATCACCTGCGCAAGTGCCGACAAACCACCCACGCCCAGGCCCTGCACGGCACGTGCCGCGATGAGCTGTCCCATGTTCTGCGACAGACCGGCCACCAGTGAAGCCGCCACGAACAGACCGAGAGCGGTCTGGAAGAGCAGTTTCCGTCCGAACAGGTCGGACAGCTTGCCCCACAACGGCGTCGAGACCGTCATCGTCAGCATGGTGGCGCTGGCCACCCATGAGTACTGGTCCTGACCGCCGAGTTCCCCCACGATCGTCGGCAACGCGGTGCCCACCACGGAAGTGGAGATCATCGACGTCAGCATGGCGAGCATGAGCCCGGACATGACTTCGAGGATCTCGCGGTGGGTGTACTGCCTTCGGGCGGGGGGCGCGGCCTGTGCCTGGGCTACCAAGACACCACATCCCCTTCGTACGCACTTATCCAATGTTGAGTATACGCATGTTTACTAGCCGCGCGGCAAGTGACTTTATTCCTGAGTAGAGTTCGGAACATGGACGCCCCGACGACGGACGCCCGGCCCCGCGGGCGCGAGGCCACCCGGCAGCGCATCCTTGACGCGGCCCGCGTGCTGTTCGGCGAGCACGGATACGAGCAGGTCACCGTCCGCATGATCGCCGCGGCCGCGGAGGCCAACATCGCCCTGGTCGGCCGCTATTTCGGCTCCAAGGCCGGGCTCTTCGGCGCGGTGCTCGAAGGCGAGCCCACATTCGTCGCCCTGCTGGCCGGCGATCGCGGGAGCCTGCCGCGCCGCCTGGCCGAATACGCCGCCGAGCGCATGCACCACGACCCCGAGAGCCCGGTGCTGCGCACCCTCGAACGTTCGGCCGCCCATCCGGAGATCCAGGACGTCGTCCGCGAGCGCCTGCGCACGTCCATCCTCGATCCGCTGGCCGCGCAGCTCGACGGGCCCGACGTCCAGGCGCGGGCCAGGATGGCGACGGCGGTCTTCCTGGGCATCGGGGCGATGCGCCGCCGGCTGGGCCCCGAGCAGCCCACGGCGGCCGACGTCGACCGGTTGACCGCGGTGTTCGAGGCGTGCCTGGCGGAGTGAAACTTTCATCGCCCTGACCGGCCCTGGCCTGGGGAAATCCTGGGGAAAGCCGGTCGGCAGCGATCGGATGTCTTTCTGCGGCCGGGCAGGCTCCCTACGATCCGGAGAGAGCCGTGGGAGCGCTCCCACTCCCACTCTACGGACGGAGTAACCTCATGTCTCGCAGAAGGCCCGTGCTCGCGGCGCTCGTCGCCGCCACCGCCGTGGCCGCGGCGGGGGCGGTCGTCCTCGCCTCGTCCACCGCCCAGGCCGCCGACTCCGCTTTCTACGTCGATCCCCAGACGAACGCCGCCAAATGGGTCGCCGCCAACCCGGGCGACAGCCGTACGCCGGTGATCAGGGACCGGATCGCCGCCGTGCCGCAGGGCCGGTGGTTCGCCAGCTACAACCCCGCGACCGTGCGCGGCCAGGTGGACTCCTACGTGGGGGCCGCCGCCGCGGCGGGCAAGATCCCGATCGTCGTCGTGTACGACATGCCCAACCGCGACTGCGGCGGCGCGAGCGCGGGCGGGGCGCCCGACCACGCGTCCTACCGGGCGTGGATCGACCAGATCGCGGCCGGTCTGGGCGGGCGGGCGGCGACCATCGTCCTCGAACCGGACGCGCTGGCCATCATGACGAACTGCATGAACGCCGCGCAGCAGGCCGAGGTGAAGGCGTCCATGGCGTACGCGGGCAAGAAGTTCAAGGCGACGTCGTCGCAGGTCAAGGTGTACTTCGACATCGGTCACGACGCCTGGTTGCCGGCGTCGGAGGCCGCGTCCAGGCTCAACGGCGCCGACGTCGGGGGCAGCGCCGACGGCATCGCGCTCAACACCTCCAACTACCGCGCGACGCCGGGGCTGGTGTCGTACGCCAAGAGCGTCATCGCGGCGACCGGCGTGTCCAGGCTGAAGGCGGTCATCGACACCAGCCGCAACGGCAACGGCCCGGCGGGCAGCGAGTGGTGCGACCCCGCCGGCCGGGCCACGGGCATCTGGAGCACCACGAACACGGGTGACGCGGCGATCGACGCCTACCTGTGGGTCAAGCCGCCGGGCGAGGCCGACGGCTGCATCGCGGGGGCCGGCCAGTTCGTGCCGCAGCGGGCGTACGACCTGGCCATGGCCGCGCCCTCGCCCACCGCGAGCCCGACCGTGACCCCCACGGTGACCCCGACGGTCACGCCCACCGTCACGCCCACCGTCACCCCCACCACCGGCCCGGCCGGCTGCTCGGCCGCCTACAAGGTGACCAGCCAGTGGCAGGGCGGCTTCCAGGGCGAGGTCACCGTGAAGAACACCGGCTCGGCGCCGACCACCGGCTGGAAGGTCCAGTGGACGTTCCCCGGCGGCCAGACGATCAGCCAGCTCTGGAACGGCACTCTGTCCGGCAACGCCACCGTGACGAACCTGAGCTGGAACGGCGCCCTGGCCGGCGGCGCGACGACCACGTTCGGCTTCCTCGCCAACGGCGACGCCGCGACCAGCACCCCGCCCGCCCTCACCTGCACCGCGTCCTGACGCCCCCCGGGCGCCCCCGCGCGGGGGGCGCCCGGGGAACAAGCCCGGAAACCAGCCCGGGAAATAAGCGGAGAGCCATTACGGTTGCACTGCCCGATGGCCACCGTCCAGGCGAAAGGGCTCGTTCCCCATGACTGTTCCACTCTCCATCCTTGATCTGGCGCACATCGGCGACGGAGAGACGGCGAGCGAGAGTCTGGCCGCGAGCGTGGGTCTGGCCCAGCGGGCCGAAGAGCTGGGATACCACCGCATCTGGTACGCCGAGCACCACAACATGCCGAGCATCGCCTCCTCGGCCACCAGCGTGCTCATCGCCCACGTAGCCGCTCACACCAGGACGATCCGCCTCGGAGCGGGCGGCATCATGCTGCCCAACCACTCCCCGCTGACCATCGCCGAGCAGTTCGGCACCCTGGAGACCCTCCACCCCGGACGCATCGACCTCGGCCTCGGCCGCGCCCCCGGCAGCGACCAGCCCACCATGCGCGCCCTGAGGCGCACCCCGGGCGCCGCCGACACCTTCCCCCAGGACGTCCTCGAACTGCAGGGATTTCTCACCGGCGAGTCACGTATCCCCGGTGTGGACGCCACGCCGGGCAAGGGCACGAACGTGCCGCTGTACATCCTCGGCTCGTCGTTGTTCGGCGCCCAGCTGGCCGCCGCGCTCGGGCTGCCGTACGCGTTCGCCTCGCACTTCGCGCCCGACGCGCTGGAGGAGGCCGTGGCGCTCTACCGGCGCGAGTTCAAGCCGTCCGAGCAGCTCGCCGAGCCGTACGTGATCGCCGGGGTGAACGTGATCGCCGCCGACACCCGCGAGGAGGCACAGGAGCAGCTGCTGACGGCCAAGCGGTACCGGGTGAGCCGGTTCCTCGGGCGCGGGCGCACGTTCACGCCGGAGGAGGCCGACATGGTGCTCGAATCGCCGGGCGGGCAGCAGATCCTGCGGATGATGCAGTACTCGGCCGTCGGCACGCCCGCCGAGGTCGAGGACTATCTCACCCGCTTCGCCGCGCACGCGCAGGCCGACGAGCTGATCGTCGTCTCCTCGGCGCCCGACAGGAAGGCGTGGCTGCGCTCCATCGAGCTGCTGGCCGCCGCCCACGGCCTGGCCCGCGACGCCTCCTAGTCGGCCGAGCGCTGCGGCCGCAGCAGATGCGGCCCGGTCAGGTCGGACGGCGGCGCCGGTGACAACCCCGCGTCCACGAGCTGGGAGCGCAACGCCAGGACCGTGCGTTCCAATGCCCGGATCTGGGCCTGCAAGCGGCGGATCTGGTCGCGCATCGCCACCGAGCTGCTCTGCTCGTTGACCAGCTCCGCGCCGAGCTGACTGGCCTGGCCCTGCATCCGGGTCATCTGCTTCTCCATCTGCGCCAGGGCGTCCTCGTAGATCGTCTTGGCGCGGATGAAGGCTTCGGCGTCGACCTTCGAGCGTTCGACCTCGGCCTGGTGCTCGACCTGGAGCAGCGCGCTCTGCTGGGACTTCTTGCTGGCGTCCGTCGCCGAGCGGAAGGCGAGGTAGGCCACGCCGAGCGGCACGATGCCGACGCCGAGCTGGACCAGGATGTCACTCAGAGCGGACATGGCGGCCCCCCAATGGACGGATCACCCCTGTGTAGGTGACGCCGTCGTCGCTGTGCCAGGCGTTGACCGTCAGCGCGATCGGGAACTCGCTGCCGTCGCGGTGGAGGCCGACCAGCGGGATGATCCGGCCGGCCAGGTCGGAGTGGCCGTCGGAGAGCACCCGGGCGAGCCCGTCGGCGTGCCGGTCGCGGAAGCGCGGCGGCATCAGGATCGTCAGCGACCTGCCGACCGCCTCGTCGGTGTCCCAGCCGAACAGGGCCTCGGCCTGCGGGTTCCACGACTGGATCGTGCCCGAGGCGTCCGCCACGACGACGGCCGTCGAGGACGCCGCGCGGCCGCCCGGCAGGCGGCCCAGCACGACCGCCTCGGGCCAGGTGGCGATCAGCGCGATCCAGCCGCCGAAGGCGAGCCAGACCGCCCCGCCGACCCAGCCCCGCGGGTTGTCGCCGGTGAAGGTCGAGATCAGATAGATCAGCCCGTACGTGAGGAGCAGTGCGGTCGCGGCGGCGAAGGCCACCCGGTCGGACCGCATGAACGCCTGCGCCAGGCAGAGCAGGCCGAGCGCGCACCAGACCGCCGCCCAGGCGGGCAACGGCGCGACGACGGCCAGCGAGGCGTAGCCGGGCGTGCCGCGCTGGTTGCCCGGCACGAACGCCAGCGAGGCCGCGATGGCCAGGCTCAGCAGGCCCACGAACGTCAAGGAGGCGCCCCGCCTCCCGACGCGGCGGAGGACGCGGGTGAGGGTACGGCGAAGCGGCGGCGTACCGACAACGTGTCCATTACTCACAGTCGTCAGATTAATGCATTTAGTTATCGTCCGATGAGATTACCGTGCTGGTCCGCCCGGCGTGGCGGCCGTACGGGAAACATCGGGGAAACGTCGTGACCGGTTGCATGCCTCTCCTGGACCTGTCCGAGAAGAGGTGCGCATGAGTGGAGCCGGATCCGCGAGGCCGTCGCGGCGGACGACGTTGGGCCTGCTCGGGGCGGTGCCCCTGGCGGCCGGTGGCGGGCTGACGTCTGCCGAGGGCGGGGTGGCCGCCTATGACCGCCCGTCTTCGCCCCCGGCACCGACAAGACCTACAGCAGCTCCGGGGGCACCAACGCCGCCCGCGCGTACGGGCCGGTCGCCGAGATCACAGGCGACCAGCGGCACGTCAGCCACGGGGGCGGCATCGCGGGCGGCAACACGAACTGGTCGATCTACCTCGACGGCGACTGGGTCGGGGTCATCCTGTGCAACTACGACCTCGACATCCAGGGCGTCATCCGCCAGGAGCGGCAGGCCGTCCTGGGCGCCTGAGCGCCGTCGCCGGTAGCGTCGGGCGCATGGATGTCGAGGTGGCGGTCGTGCGTGAGGTGGATCAGGAGCTCGTGGACGCGTTCGGGGTGCTGCTGCCGCAGCTCTCGGCGTCCGCCGAGCCGCCGGACCGGGCGGCGCTCGAACGCGTCGTGCGCAGCGAGGCGAACACCGTGCTGACCCGGCACGCCCTGCGCCTGGCGGAACAGGCGGGCGCCCGTACCGTCGACCTCACCTCCCGCCCCGACCGCGCGGCCGCCAACCGCCTGTATGAGCGCCTCGGCTCCGGGCCAGGAACTCGACCGTCTACCGCTTCGGCTCCGAGCGCTAGCCGGTCCCGCACGCGGTCAGAAGGCGGGCGAGGGTCTGGCCGGGGGTGTCCGCGTCGGTGTGCAGGACGGTCGTGGCCAGGGTGCGGTTGCCCGGGTCGCGCACCCATTCCGCGAGGAAGTCGTGGCCGTCGGCGCCGATCCAGTCGGTCTGCTTCGTGGCCAGGCTGCGCCGCCGCAGGACCTGGACGGATCGTTCCTCGTCCGGACAGGGCAGCACCAGCACCACGTGCTCGACGGCGGCGAGGGCGGCCCGGACGCGCCGGAACAGCTCCGGCCGCGTGTAGTGGCTGTGGCCGGCCCCGAGGGCGATGATCGCGTCCGGGTGGTCGGCCACCGCGCGTTCCACGGCATGGGCGCGGGCCGGCTCCCACTCCCGTTCGGCCGCGACCCGGCCGACGGCCCGGATCCGGGAGCGCAGCCGGTCCATGTCCCAGCCCGCCTCGGCGTAGTAGTCGGCGCCGATCGCGTCGATGTCGACGAAGCGCCGGCCCGTCGCCGTGGCCATGCCCTCGCCCAGGGTGCTCTTGCCCGCCGCGGCGGGGCCGATGAGGATCATCCACGGCGATTCACGCATCCGTACATTCTCCTCGGCAACCGGTGAAACCTTGTCGAGGGCGCCATGAAACCGGCGTCCCCGACACTGGAGCCATGAGCATCACAGAACTCGGGCACACCGGGGTCGGCCCGCCCCCCAGAGCGGCCACCGAGGCGGCCGTACACGCCGAAGGGCTGGTGAAGACGTTCGGCGCACACCGGGCCGTGGACGGGATCGACCTGGACGTACGCACCGGCGAGATCTTCGGCGTCCTCGGCCCCAACGGCGCGGGCAAGACCACCACCCTCCGCATGCTGGCCACCCTCCTGAAGATCGACGCCGGCCGCGCCGAGATCTTCGGGGTCGACGTGGCCGCCAACCCGCACGTGATCCGCCAGCTCGTCGGCGTCACGGGCCAGTACGCCTCGGTCGACGAGAACCTGACCGCCCGCGAGAACCTCTGGCTGTTCAGCCGCCTCCAGGGCATCGCCAAGCCGCGCGCCCGGCGCATCGCCACCGAGCTGCTGGGCCAGTTCGGCCTGGAGGACGCGGCCGACAAGCCGATCTCGCAGTTCTCCGGCGGCATGCGCAGGCGCCTGGACCTGGCGGTCAGCCTGATCACCAGGCCGCCGCTGATCTTCCTGGACGAGCCCACCACCGGCCTCGACCCCCGCACCCGCGGCCAGATGTGGGACGCCATCCGCGACCTGGTCTCCGACGGCTGCACCGTGCTGCTGACCACCCAGTACCTGGACGAGGCCGACCAGCTCGCCGACCGCATCGCCGTCATCGACCACGGCCGCAAGGTCGCCGAGGGCACGCCCGACCAGCTGAAGAGCGCGGTCGGCAACTCGACCCTGCAGTTGCTGCTCGCCGAGCCGGACGAGGTGCCCGCCGCCGTGGAGGTCGTGCGGCGCGTGCTCGGCTTCGACCCGGTGCTCAGCCCGGAGCAGGGCCGCCTCAACGTCGCGCTCGACCAGGCCGACCTGGCCGCCGAGGTGCTGATCGCCCTGCGCACCGCCGGGGTGTCGATCTCGTCGGTGAGCGTGGCCAAGCCCAGCCTGGACGAGGTGTTCCTCGTCCTGACCGGCCACGGGACGGACGACGACGCCGCGACCGGCACGGAGGAGAACCGATGAGCACCATGATCGCCCCCACCCGCGAGACGGTAAGGGCCGCCGACCGCGTGGAGGCCGCGCGGCGGCGCGTGACCCTGGCGGAGACCGTCAGCCAGACCCTGTCGATGGCCTGGCGGGCGCTGAAGAAGATGCGCCGCAACCCGGAGCAGTTCTTCGACGTGGCGCTGCAACCTCTGCTGTTCACCGCGATGTTCGCCTTCATCTTCGGCGGCGCCATCGCCGGCGACGTGCAGAGCTACCTCCCGCTCATGATCCCCGGCATCCTCGCCCAGACGGTGCTGACGACGTGCATGGCGACGGGCACGCAGCTGCGCGAGGACATGGAGAAGGGCGTCTTCGACCGGTTCAAGTCGTTGCCGATCGCCCGGATCGCGCCGCTCGCCGGCCCGATGGTGGCCGACCTGCTGCGTTACACCATCGCGGCCACGCTGACCTTCGGCATGGGCATGGTGATGGGCTACCGGCCGGGCGGCGGGGTGGGCGGCGTGCTGGCCGCGATCCTGCTGGCGATCTTCACGGGCTGGTCGCTGGCGTGGATCTTCACCTGGGTCGGCACGATCGCCCGCAGCGCCCAGGCCGTGCAGGGCATCTCGATGATGATCCTGTTCCCGCTGACGTTCCTGTCCAACGCGTTCGTCCCCGTGGAGACCCTGCCGGGGTGGCTGGCCGCGTTCGTCCGGGTCAATCCGGTCTCACACCTGGTCACGGCCACCCGGGACCTCGCCAACAACGCCCTCGTCAGCGGCGAGGTGGCCTGGACCCTGCTGGCGTGCGCGGTCGTCATGGCGATCTTCGCGCCCCTGTCGGTGCGCAGCTACAAGCGGCACATGTGAGCGCCGCCGGTCATGGCCGAAGACCTGATCGACGTGCCGCCGGGCCTCGTCGAGCAGGTCAGGGCCGCGCCGGTGGCCGTACTCGGCCCGGACGGCCGCGAGCGTGCCCGGCGCGGCCCGTTCCGCGTGCGGCTCGATCAGCGCGAAGTGCATGCTCGGCATCGTCCTGTTGTACGAGAACCGCTCGGCCAGCACCAGCAGCCTGATCGCGTCGCGCGCCGCCACGGCCTGCCGCAGCAGCCCCCACGTCCCGAGCGCGAACAACATCGAGCCGCACACCGGGAAGTCGAGGACCGGGTTCGTCACGATCAGCAGGTCGTAGCCCCGCGCGGCGGCGAACAGCTCCGCGCCGTACCCGACCTCCCGCGGCCCGGCATGGTGGGCGTACGCCGTCAGCGCGATCGACTCCGCGACGACCGACCAGGACGTGGCCCCCTCGTACGGCACCCCCGGCGGACGCAGGTCGCGCGCCCGCTCCACCGCCCTGCGGTAGTGCACCAGCGCCGCGGACGTCTCCCCGCGGGCGAGGGCGATCTCGGCTGCGCACAGCGAGTCGATCGCCGCGCCGCCGAGCACGGTGTCACCCTCGCTGATCCCGTTGATGCCGGCCAGCTCGGCCTCGGCGGCGTCGAGATCGCCGTCGGCCAGCGCCGAGATCAGCAGGACCGAGCGGAGCTGGGCCTCGTCGTCGACGGCGCCGAGCCGGCGCAGCACCGGCAGCGCGGTCCGCGCGTGACCGACCGCCCGCCCGCGGTCGCCGAGCTGCATGAACAGCTGGGCCAGCACGGCGTGCGCGACCGCGCCGATCCACGGGCCCTCACTGTCGCGGAGCAGCGACAGGGCCTGCTCGGCGGCCCCGATCGCCTGGTGCACCTCCCCGACGTTCTCCAGGACGTGGATGCTCGCCTGCGCCGCGGCCAGCGCCACGTCGCGGTCGGGGCTCCGGCGCAGCTCCAGGAGCTTGCGGTGGGCGTCGTCCCGGTCCCACGCGAGCGCCACCGTGGTCATGGCCCCCAGGCGGGGATCGGTCTCGCCGGTTCCCGGCAGCTCCTCAAGGAGCAGGCGCAGGGGATCGTGGGCGCGGTCGGTCACGGCGATGGTGTTCATCAGCGTGATCAGCAGGGCGGCCCTGGTCACCTCGACGAGCGGCGGTGGCGGCGTCCAGCCCTTGAGCGCCTGGCCGATCGCCTCCCGGTGGACGAAGATCCGGGTGTGGTCGCCGCGGATCGACCACAGCGAGCCCACACCGGCCAGCAACTGGACCGTCGCGGCCGGGTCGGGCTCGCCGAGTGCCTGCCGGAGCAGGTCGGCGAGGTTGCCCTCCTCCGCGCGCAGCGCGTCGACCGACTCGTACTGCCCCGGGCCGAACAGCGTGTAGGCGTGTGCGAGGGCGTACGCCGTGGCCCACTTCCGCTGCGCCGCGCGTGCCGCCGCCTCCTCGCCGGCCTCCTTCAGCCGCATCCGCCCGAACTCCCTGACGGTCTCCAACATCCGGTAGCGCAGGCCGTACGCCGTCTCGCGGACGCCGAGGATGGACTGCTCGGTGAGTGCGTCCACGACGGCCAGGGCGTCCGGGCCGAGTACGTGCTCGGCGGCGGTCAGCGTGAACCCGTCGCCGAACAGCGACAACCAGCGCCAGGCCCGCCGTTCTGGCTCGTCCAGCAGGTTCCACGACCAGTCGATCACCGCGAGCAGCGTCTGGTGGCGGTCGGGGGCCGTCCGGTTGCCGCCGCGCAGCAGGGCGAACCGGTCCGCCAGCCGCCGCGCGATCTCCTCGACCGACATCACCCGTACCTTGGCCGCGGCCAGCTCGATCGCGAGCGGCAGCCCGTCGAGGCGGGCGACGACCTCGGCGACCGCGTCCTCGCCGATCCGCACCCCGGGGCGGGCGGCCGTGGCGCGCTGCCGGAACAGCTCCGCCGCGTCCTCGGCGAGCAGCTCGCCGAGCAGGTAGACGCGTTCGGCGGGGATCGACAGCGGGGCGCGCGAGGTGGTCAGCACCCGCAGGTCGCGGGTCGTCACGGTCAGGAACGCCACCAGGTCGGCGACGGCCTCGATCACGTGCTCGCAGTTGTCCAGGACGAGCAGCGCCGGAGCCTGGTCGAGATGCTGGGCGATGCGGGCGCGCACGTCGGCGCGCTGCCCGGCGGTCAGGATCCGGCGCCCGCTGACCGAGTCGCGGACCCCGAGCGCCGACCCCACCTCGCCCACCACGCCCTCCGGCGAGGAGACGCCGACCAGCTCGATGAAGTGCACGACGGGCTGCGCGGCGTTCCGGCCCGCCACATGGGCCAGCCGCGTCTTGCCCAGGCCGCCGGGGCCGACGACGGAGACCACCCGGTTGGTCTGCAACAGGGCGTGGACGGCGCGGATGTCGTCCTCGCGGCCGAGCAGCGAGGAGCCGTCGAACTGGAGGCCGACGCGCACCGGCCGGTCCGCGGCGAGGAGTTCGGCGTACACGCGGGCCAGCTCGGGGCCGGGTTCGGTGCCGAGCCGGGCGATCAGGCCCGAGCGGTGGCGTTCGTAGCGCTCCAGCGCGGCGGCGGCGCCGCGGACGGCGGCCTCGCTGCGCAGCAGGCAGGCCAGCAGCTCCTCGTCCTGCGGCCGTTCGGCCGCGGCCTCCTCCAGCAGCGGCAGCGCGGCCTCGTGCGCGCCGCCGCGGGCGGCCGCGATCGCCGCCACCCGCCGGGCCTCGGCCACCTGCCGCTCCGCGACGGCGCGCAGGTCGGCCAGCGCGCCCGTGGCGCCGTCGGGGCCGCCGGCCACGACCAGGTCCAGGGCCTCCTCGGCACGGCGGCGCGCGAGCGCCGCGTCGTCCTGGCCCAGCGCGGCCCGCGCCTGCTCCACCAGCGTCCCCAGCAGCAGGACGTCGACCTGGCCCGCGGACAGCCCGAGCCGGTAACCGCGCGGGACGCGCACGACGACGTCGGGGCCGGTCGCGGCCCTGGTCCGGGAGACGACCACCTGCAGCGCCTTGGTCGGGTTGGCCGGCGCGCCGTCGGGCCACAGCTCCTCGACCAGCCGCTCGTCGCCGACGCCCGCGCGCCCGTGCAGGGCGAGCACGGCCAGCAGGGTGTGCGCGCGGTCGCCCACGACGCGCGCGCCGTGCCAGCGGACGCCGTCGAGGAGGACCAGTGCGGGAGACACATCCTCAGCTTACGGACGATTCACCGGCCCGCGCCGCCTCCCGCGCCCGCCCCGCCGCGACGACTCGGCCGGGCAGGCTTTGCTTACGATGAGGCGTGGATCGGCTGCGGAGCGTCCCCATGGCGGACGGCGAGGTGGAGGTGCTGATCGTCGGCGGCGGGCCGGTCGGGCTCACCGCACGGGCGCTGCTGGACCGCTGGGGCGTGCGGGCCCTGCTGGTCGAACGGCACCGCGAGCCGTCGCCCTTCCCGCGGGCCCGGCTGGTCAACGTGCGTTCGATGGAGATCTACCGCGGGCTCGGGCTCGCCGCCGGGATCGCCGCCCACGCGTTCGCCCCCGAGTACGGCCGCATCCGCTTCCGCGACACGCTGTGCGGCCGCGACTTCGCCACGGCGGCGATGACCGGCATCGACGCGCCGGTGCCCGAGAGCCCCGTGACCGGCGTGGTCACCTCGCAGGACCGCCTGGAACCCGTCCTGCTCGCTGGGGCGAGGTCGCCGGCCTGCTTCGGCGTCGAGCTCGCGGAGCTTGCCGAGGAGGCGGACGGCGTCGTGGCCGTCCTGCTCGGCGGCTCCCGGCGCGGCGAGCGCACCCGGCTCCGCGTCCGTCACGTCCTCGCCGCCGACGGCGCGAACTCCACCGTCCGGCGCCTGCTGGGCATCGGCGTCACCGGGCCCGGGAGCATGGGCGGCTTCACCACCGTCGTGTTCGACGCCGACCTGCGCCGCTGGTGCGCCGACCGGCCCGCCGGGGTCTACTTCACCGCGCACGGCCTGTTCGCGCCGCTGTATCCGGAAGGAGGCTGGGCCTGGTTCGTCCCCACCCCGGACGACGGCCCGCACGCCGACTGGCCCGCCCTCCTCGCGCGCGCCCTCGGCGGCGTGCCGGCCGACGTCGTACGGATCCAGCACTGGGAGACCGACGCGTTCGTCGCCGAGCGTTTCCGCCACGGCCGGATCCTGCTGGCCGGGGACGCCGCGCACGCGATGCCCATCGTCGGCGGGCTGGGCATGAACACCGGCATCGCCGACGTGCACAACCTGTGCTGGAAACTGGCGGGCGTCCTGCGGGGGTGGGCCGCTCCCGGCCTGCTGGAGACGTACGAGGAGGAGCGGCGGCCGGTCGCCTGCCGGACACTGCGCCAGGCGGTGGCCAACACCGAGCTCATGCTCGACGTGCAGAACCGGCGCCGCGCCCAGCTCCAGCCCGGCCGGGCGGCGCCGGACCACGTCGAGCTGCCCTGGTCGGAGCGGTACTTCGCGCAGCTCGGCCTGGTGCTGGGCGGCACGTACCGCTCCGGCGCCGTCCTCGCGGGCGAGGGGCCCGCGCCGGAGCCGCCGGGCGCGGACTACGTGCCCAGCGCGGAACCAGGTCGCCGGATGCCGCACCTCTGGCTCGCCCGCGACCGCTCGACCCTGGACACGTTCGGCGAATGGTTCACCGTGCTCACCCCGGACCCCGCCGCCTGGGCCGGGCCGACGACGCCATGGCCGGTGCGCGTCGAGTCCCTTCCCGTGGAACATGCGGCGTTCTGCGGGATCACCGCGCAGGGAGCGCTGCTCGTCCGTCCCGACGGGCACGTCGCCGCCCGCTGGTCCGGCCCTCCGGCCGCCTCCACCCTCCTCGACGCCCTCGCCGCGTTGACCGGGCAGGACGCCCGAGCCGTCCGTCGCGCAGCGCCTCCGTGACGACCGGCCCGCGCCGTCATCCGGCCTGCGCCGCATGCCGTCCCTTGCGCCGCTCGCCCAGCCGGACGCCCACGAAGACCAGCACGGCCAGCAGCACTACGACGATGACCGCGTTGGTGCCCATGCCGACATAGGACTCCACCAGCGACCAGTTCTCGCCGAGCGCCCAGCCGGCCAGCACGAACACGGTGTTCCAGAGCAGGCTGCCGGCCGTGGTCAGGAGCGTGAACACGCCCAGCGGCATACGTTCCACCCCGGCGGGAACGGAGATCAGACTGCGGAAGATCGGGATCATCCGTCCGAAGAACACCGTCTTGCGCCCGTGCCTGTGGAACCACGCCTCGGTCCGCGCGATGTCGGAGACCTTCAGCAGCGGAAGCCGGGCGGCCAGGGCCACTGTGCGCTCGCGGCCGAGCACCGCGCCCACCCAGTACAGCGCCAGCGCCCCGATCACCGAGCCGGCCGTGGTCCACAGCAGCACGGCGACCAGGTTCATCGCCCCCTGGGAGGCGGTGAAGCCGGCCAGCGGCAGGATCACCTCGCTGGGCAGGGGCGGGAACAGGTTCTCCAGCGCGATCGCGATCCCCGCTCCCGGCGCGCCCAGCAGCTCCATCAGGTCGATCAGCCATTCCGTCATGCGTCAGAGACTAGGAACGACCAAGGGGCGGCCACCATGAGGCAGGTGGCCGTTCAGGAGTGCGGGAAACCACACCCCCCGCCGCCGTCGTCGTCGGCGCTAGCTGCCGGTGCACCACCTGCCGCTCTTGAACCGCTCCTCGACCTCGACCTCGGGCGCCGAGTCGGCGACCGCGATGTCGAGTTGCGCCGTGGCGGCCACCAAGGTGCCGGCCGGCGACTTGGCCGCCTCGGCGTCCACCACCAACTGCCGGTCGCCGAGCAGCGCGTAGGTGTCGCTGTCGAAGATGAGATCCCAGCGCACCCCGTCCGGGCTCGTGAAGCCCACGCCGATGCCCGTGCGGCCCGCCGCGTCCTGCACCCCCTCGTCGATGGTGATGCCGGGGAACGTGCTCAGGGCCTGGTACAACGCGCTGCGTTGCACGGCCGGGAGGTAGCTGTGCCACAGCAGCTGACGTGCGGCGAGGTAGGCGAGGAACGGCGTCAGGCTCTTCGCCTTGGGCTTCCACATCGCGTCGAGGTGGGCGCGCATGCCGTCCGCGTCGGTCGGCAGGTTCTTGATCGTCGGATAGTCGCTCCTGAAGTCCTTGCAGTAGACGATGGGGTCGGTTCTGGTGCCCATGTCCTTGTAGGCGGACTTCGGGATCGGTTCGCCGGCGTAGGCCAGGGGCTCGATGGGCGAGTGCTCGAACACGCCGTCGGCGTACTGCCCCGGCCGTCGCTCGCCCGCCCGCAGCCAGACAGTGGTCTTGGAACGCCGGTAGTAGTGCTCGTCGGACTTGTCGAACGGCACCAGGGAGTGGTCGGTGATCTGCAGGGTCTTCACCACGATGTACTGGTCGTCGCGCGGCTCGATCTCGTCGACGGCGGCCCTCGCCGCGCGGTGGAGCACGTCGGCGGCCGACAGCAGCTTCATCTCCTGCGGCGGGGACGGGGCCGGCGGCACCTTCACCACCACCAGGCCGACGGCCAGCGCCAGCCCTCCGGCGAGGGCGAAGCCGTACGGCCTGCGCCAGGACCACCGGGGCCGTCCGGCCCTGAGCAGCCGATCCCTGGCCATGGCCTTGGTGCCGGGGTCGTAGGGCGCCACTTCCGGCCGGACCTCGTTGATCAGGTCGAACTCGTTCATCGGGGGTCCTCCAGGACGTTGCGAATCTTGGCCCGAATCCGGGACAGACGGGAACGGACGGTGCCCACCGGGATGTCGAACGCCTGAGCCGCCTGCTCGTAGGACAGTTCGGCCCAGGTGACCAGGAAGAGCAGCTCGCGTTCCGCCGAGGAGAGCCTGGCCAGCGCGTCGGCCAGGCGGGGACCGAGCCGCTGGGCGTCGATCCGGTCGATGCTTCGCTGCTCGAAGGGGTTGTCGTCGTGACCCGGCATCCTGGCCAGGGCCCGCAGCCTGCGCACCTCGGTACGGCGGTGTTTGGCGATCAGGTTGGCGGCGATGCCGTACAACCAGGGGGCGGCGTCCGGTCTGGACAGGTCGTAGCGGGACCGTTTTCGGAACGCCGCGAGGAACGTCTCGGCTGTCACGTCGTCGGCCGCGGAGGAGTTCTCCTGGCCGAGACGTCTGGTGGCATATCGGTGGATCTCATCCGCGTACCTGTCGAAGAGGCCCGCGAACCGATCGGGGTCGGCCAGCGACTCCTCGATGAGGGCGGCGTCCGTGATGGCCGCCACCGGGGTGAGTCCTCTCATGAGGGGAAGTCCTTCCACAGGGCGCGTTCGCACCCTTCACCACAGACTCACCCGCACCGGCCTTTCGGTTCCATCGCTCCTTGGGGGAGTTCGGCGCGTGGGAGTTCAACGGAATCCGACCCGCTTCAGCGGAATCCGACTCGCTTGAGCGGAATTCGACCTGCTTCAGCCGGATCCGGCCCGCTTCAGCGGGATCCGGCTCGCCGAACTCGCCACGCGTACGTGCCTGTGCGTCGCCGCCGTCAGGCGAACCGCGGCGCCGGGATGACCCTCTTCCTCAGCGCCGCGACGCCGACGGCCGCCACCCAGATGGCGGCGATGCCGTTGAACATCGCGACCGCGCCCCAGCCGTTCGAGGCGTAGAACTCCGACGAGTTGAAGCCGAAGAACATCGACGGCACCCCGGCCAGGTGCAGTGCGGCGATGCCGAACGACGACCAGCCGACCCACCGGGAAAGGGCGCCCGTGCGCAGCACCGCGTACCCGAAGGCGACACCGAAGACGACCAGCATCAGGTGGCTCATCGAGCCGTAGAGCAGGTAGGTGGGCACGGTGCGGGTCGGGTCGATCTCCTCGACGGCCTTGATGGCGCTGCTGCCCTCGATCCCCTTGGCGACCATGTCGATGATCGTCCACGCCACGCCGGCGGTGCCGGCGACCGCCCCGAACCATTCGTAGCGGGCGTCGGCCCGCGTGATGAGGGACCGGACACCGCTCATGAACACCAGGAACAGCGTCAGCGCGCAGAAGTTGAAGAGCGTACGGGTGAGGATCAGCCAGTCCGGCATGAGGGCGCCGGTCTCGACACCGCAGGCCGGAGGGTCACACGCGGGCACGACGAAGTAGAGGGGGAGCTCGGCCATCGCGAAGACGGCGCCGAGGATCCCGGCCACGCCGATCCAGCGGCGAGCCGTGGGCGGGAGCTGAATCTGTGTAAGTAATGAAGTGTTCATGGCATGCACAGTAGCAACAACTGTGTAAGCCGTCTACTATTTCCTTCAGATCTTCGAGAGGATGCCGGCCATGACCCCACGCAAGAGCTCCGGACGCGACCTCACGCGAGACCACGAGCCCGCGCCGGGTCCCGGGCCCGCCGACGACGCAGACCTCGATGCGCTGCCGCCTGGCTTGGCCGCGGCCTGGGGCGTCGTCGACACTGGTGGGCGGCGCGGCCCCAAGCCGGCGCACAGCGTCGAGAAGATCATCGCGGTCGCGACCGAACTGGCCGACGAGGAGGGCATCGCCGCCGCCTCCCTGCCCAAGGTGGCCGCCCGGATCGGCGTGACCGCCAACGCGCTGTATCGCTACGTCAGCTCCAAGGAAGAGCTCATCGTGCTCCTGGCCGATCGCGCCTGGGGCGACCCGCCCGAGTTGCCCGACGGCGACTGGCGAGAGGCGGCCGCGCTGTGGTCACGCCGGCTGTTCGAGCGTTTCCTCTCCCGTCCGTGGCTGCTGGACGTGCCGACCACCGTCTCCCTGACCCCGCACAACGCGGCCTGGCTGGACGCCCTGATCACCGCGCTCGGATCGACCGGCATGGAGGCGCAGCTGATGCTGAACTGCGCGTACCTCCTCGACAGCCACGCCCGCTACGGCGCCAACCTGCGCCGCAACACTCCGACACCGGCCGCGTTGCGCCGCGCGAACCCCGACCAGCAGCGGGCGGTGCGCGCGGTCCGCGTGTTCCTCGACGGCCAGCTCCGCTCCCGCAACCTGAACGCCGTCGCGGACGCGATCCAGGACCCGATGTTCCTCGCCGACGAACCTCCGCTCGACGGCTTCGAATTCGGCCTCGCCAGAATCCTCGACGGCATCGAGGCATACGTCCAGCAGTAGGAACGCCGCAGCAGCCGGCCCGCCGGATATGCCCGTCGGCAATTGCGCCTTGGTCGGCGACGTCGACGGCAATGTCGTCCAGGCCCGATCGGTCCTCCGCCGCGTTCTCGCCAAAGGCCGCAAACCATGGCCACTCGACTGACACAGACTCCGCACGTGCCGTTCGATCACTCACGCCGACGCCAGGTCCTCGAACCCCGCCTTCAACCAGGTAGGCCCCACGACGACGTGCAGCTCACTGCCCCGTCCCAGCACGACCGCCGTCCTGGGAACCGGCCGTCCGTCGGGCATCACCAGCCGGGTGGGACGATCCACCGGCAAGCCTTCTCCCTTGATGCTCCCGGTGACCACCCGGTGCCGCTGTCCTTCATATCCGCCGACAAGCGCCCGCGGTCTTACCCCGCACGAGGCTAGGCCCGCCTTGGCATTGACGTGTTCTACGGGGATGACGAGGAAGGCGATTCGAGGAACGGCTCATCTGCGCCCGGCGGGCCGATGGCGGGACCATTCTGAGCGAGTGGAACGGCTTCGCCGGCACGCTGCCCGAGGTGCTGAGGCTCTTGTCGGCTGGGATGGTAGCGGCGAGTGTCTTCGTCAACGTGAACATGGTCGCGTCCTGCGACCATTACGCCGACGGTCGCAACATCCTGACCTCCGATCCGCTGTTCGGCGGCGGTGAGGACGGCATCCCGGAGGACTTCGTGGCCGACCGGATCGAGCTCGGGCTGGCCGGCGCCAAGTCGGAGGGCGGGCTCGCCGCTCCGCTGCTGCTGGCCGAGCGCATCACCGAGGTGCGTCCGAACGCGTCAAGTGACGTGGTGGCCGCCCATGGCGTTCTTGAGTATTGAGGCACCTTGCTGTCGGCCCACCGCAAACCGCAGCAGGTCAACGACGCAACCCAACCGCCTTAGCAGCTCGGATCCTGTCCGTTCCGATCAGTGCAGCCTGCACCAACAGACTCGGACGGTCGACCTGGAACAGTGTGGAACCCCCTTGGATTGCAACTCAAACTGCAACTAAGGAACGTCCATCACGGGTGCCAGGACCTCGGTGACGCGCGCACATCCGGCGGGCGGTCGCATCTCGTACATGGTGATCACGTCACCCGGCTTGATGTGCTGCCAGTGCTCAGGAGTCAGGGGGATGAGCCTCACCGGCGCGCGCCCGCCTGGTTCCAGTGGGGCACGACTCTCGACCCAGAGAGAGGCAATGCTGAGCGTTAGCTCACCTTCGGGAGTGCGTCGGCCTATGTCCCACATGGGCCGGAGCGACCTGCCAGGAAGAACGGGCAGCGCACGGGCACCTTCCTCGGTGCGCACCAAGCGGAGCTCAGCCCGCAAGGCACCGTTCCGGGCCTCACTGCTCCGCCACTCGTACCAGTCGGCATCCTCAGGGAGCCAGATCATCCGCGCGGCGTGGGCCAGAAGGCTCCAGAACTCAGGCCGCTGTGGGCGAGCATCGCCGAGCTCTTCGAGAAGGATGAACGCCGTCTCCCAGTCCTCGTCTCCCAGACACTCCATGACTTGAGCAACGCTGGTGGCGCCTTCAACAGAACGGGTACCTGCTAGATAGAGCCAAGCAGCCTCATGAAGCGGGGAATTCTGGGAACCCACGAATTCAGCCTAGATGGAGCCTGACACCTTGCTTGCAAAGACGTGTGCCAATCATCCTCGACCTGTACCTTCCCAGCTCGGGCCGCTGGCCCGCTTCCCCGTGACTCCCCGTCATTCCACCCTGGTCATCGACCGATCGGGCACGCAACGGGCACGCCCCTCAGACTTCATTCTTCCTTCCCGTGTTGCGGGAGGTATCCGTTACTTAGCTGAGATCGGGCGCGATCGTGGCGCCGATGGCCTGGGCAAGCTCTAGGGGTAGGGGATACGGGGTTTCCGCGGGCAGCATGTCCGTGACGTCCCGGCCTTGGCGTAGCGCCTGATGGATTCCGTGGGCCCGATCGGTGAGGTCATCGATCGCCAGGATCCACTGGTCGAGGTAGCGCGTGACGGCGTCGCCAGAGAGACGGGCCGGCGGCGGCAAGAATGGGCGGCCGCTCTCCTCGCGCACGGTCGATTACGTCCACGCCGTGCTTCGGAAGGCATTCCGTGACGCCGTGAACGTCGATGAGATCCTGTCGTCCAGTCCGGTGGAGAAGGCCAAGCGCCCGCGACGGGAGATCAGCGAGCCTGGCACGGTCTGGACCACGGACCAGCTCAAGACGTTCCTCCTCGCTACTCGCGATCACCGCCTCTGGCCCTTCTTCCATGTCGCGGCCTACACGGGTGCTCGGCGTGGTGAGCTGCTCCATCTGCGCTGGTCCGATGTCGATCTTGAAGACAGGCAGATCACCATCCGCGGCTCGGCCTCGTTCATCGACGGCAAGCGCGTCGAGGGCACCACCAAGAGCGGTCGTAGGCGCGTCGTCAGCCTCGACGCGCGGACGGTTCAGGTCTTCCGTGCACAACGCTCCCAGCAAGCCGCGGACAGGCTCCAGCTCGGCCCCGAGTGGCGGGGCGGCGGCGACTACGTGTTCACCACGGGATGGGGCGAGCCCGTCCACCCCGACACGCTCAGCTCACTTTTCCCGATCTTGATCAAGCGGCACAACCAAACGAACACCGGCACGCCGTTGCCCCATGCACGGCTTCACGACCTACGCCATATCCATGCGACGATCCTGCTCCTAGCCGGCGTCCCCGTCCATGTGGTCGCGGCCCGCCTCGGCCATGCCGACCCGTCGATCACGCTCAGGGTCTATGCCCATGTGATCCGCGCCGCCGAGGCGTCAGCCGCCGATGTATTCGCTGAGGCGATCGGTGAGGGATGAGAGGTCGTGTTAGCAGAGGTGTTGCAAGATCCGGAGATTGTCCTGGCAAACCGAAAGGCCCGCTCCCAGGAACCCCTGGTCGCGGGCCTTTCGCATGTGTGCGGCCGGAGGTACTCGAAACCCCAACCTTCTGATCCGTAGGGAAGGGCAGCCTCCTGGTCGAGGCGCCTTTGGCCTGGTCAGGTGGTTGAGAGTGGATGGAATCGGAAGGCGTAGTAAGGCTGTGTTGCTGTACTTCTGCGCTGTACAGCAGCGGACAGAACCTGCATGCCCAGTGGCGAGGCAGCTACCAATCGCATCAACACTGCCGTGCTGGACCGATCCAAAGTGTATGCATGATCTTATGATCGCGCTACGACACCTCCACGCCACCGCCCTGCTTGCACTGGTCGGTCTTCTCACCGCCTGCGGCGGCGCCTCGACCAACAAGGACGCCGCGGCCATCATCGGTGACCTCGGTGCTAACGGCGTGCCCGCCAAGCTCGGTACCGTCTACGACGAGAACACCGACCCGAACAAGCTGCTTGGCCGCCCCAATGGCTACCTCAGCAAGGCGGAGTTCACCGATAGCAGGGTTAAGGCCGATAAGGCGGGCAGTGTCGAGGTGTTCGAGGACGCCGGCAGTGCCGAGGCCCGCGCCGAGTACATACAGGCGCTCGGAAAGACTCCGATGCTGGCTGAATACACGTACGTTAAGGGGAACGTCGTGGTGCGCGTGGACAAGGACATGGCCCCCTCAGACGCCAAGGCGTACGAGGACGCACTCAGCGAGATCGTCGAATAGCTCTACACGCCGGAGCCACTGGGCCGAGCGAAGCTCTACAGGCCGTGGGAGTCCCGAGCGGTCAACCTCTCCACGTGGGGAGGTGATCCCACTGATGGAGTCTAGGAGGATCGAGCTTCTGACTTCCTGCTTGCAAACGGGAGCCAGTCACAACGTCGAGCAGACTTTTCTCTGGTCAAGCCGCAGGTGCGGGCCGGTCGCGCGTGCCCATGTGCGATGGCGTTGCTGTATTCCGCTGCTGTACAGCAGTGGGGCAGGCGGCCAGCCCGCTTATCCGGTGGCAAGGGGACCCGTACCGCAGGGCCGCCAGGCCCGAGGAACGGAAGCCACGCGGCAGGGCTTTTCAGCAACCGCATTAGGAGAGGGGAGATTGCTTCGTCTGTGAAGGTTGCTTGAGCTGGTCAAATAGCTTATGCGGCGCTGGTGCTACGCAAGATCATCCCGCGCATGCCCCCTGTCGGCTGTGGCGGTTGCTACGTCGTTCGGCAGAACGAGAGTGTGGTACGCCAACGATCGCGTCAGGATGTCAGACCGTTAACCGCAGCGATGATCGCTCAGGAGTCACACAGGTCGTCTCGCAGGTTTCCGCTTGAAACCAGCACGGAGACTCCGAGGGAGACCGGCCTGTGCCCTAATCCATGCTGGTCGACCTGTCTGCTATGAGTCCGCCTGCGGTCATTCACCCAGGTCCGGTCCGAACAGAGGGTCCTGGCTGTATGCCTGCTGAATGTAGCGCTTGGCCTTGGAGCCGCGGCTACGTGTACGTTTCTGACGGGCGCTGACCGACTCGCGGCTACGCTTCGTGGCCACGACGACGCTTTGGCCTGCCTCGATACGAGCTTGCACGAGAGAGTGTAGTTGCTCGGGAGTGGTGCCGACCGTGCCGGCAAGCCCGTGTTTGACCAGCTCGATGAACTGTGTATTAACTAGATAGCGCTCCACCTGTTTGTAGCCGAGGTACCGTGCCGGGCTTTCAGCCCGGGCGCCACGTGTGCAGTCGTCGTTCAAGAGCAATCGAATGTAAGAGACTGGCAGATACATGCCGGGGACGAGTCCCTCGACCGGCTGTTTTTCGGTGTCTTCGGGCCAGTAGGCGAGCTTGAGAAAACAGGGATCGTTTCTCATTCGCCACTCACTACCAAGTGCCCCATGTGCGGTGTTGGTGCAGTGCGCCAGGTCGATCACCACATGCCCACGTCGATCTACCCCTATCTTGCCGCCGTACCGGTCAACTTGCTGCCCATCTGCTCGGATTGCAACTTTGAGAAGAAGGACCGTGTACCGACCCGCTACGAGGAACAGACCCTCCATCCCTATTTCGATGAGGTCGATGACGACCGATGGCTGAGGGCGCGGCTCATAACCCGCTCGGCTGATGGCCGGGTCTATCGGGCAAAGCCCCTGGACAGCCCGGCTGGCTGGTTGATCGAGTTTTACGTGGATCCGCCCACCTCGTGGGATGCGAGGTTCGCGGAACGCGTCAGATTCCACTTCGAGATCTTCAAGTTGGCCCCGCTATTTGAGGATCAGGCCGCCGACGACCTACCGGGCATCGAGCTGTCGATCGAGGAAGCCTTTCAGGCCGGCGGAGCACCAGACGTCCGTGCTCACCTGGAGGGACTCGCACGCTCACGTGCCCGCCTGCACAAGAATTCCTGGATGGTGGCCTTGTATGAAGAGCTCGCTGCCCACGACTGGTTCTGCAGCGGGGGCTTTCGCCAGGTAGCGGCCGGCTAAAGGTTCTCCCGTATAAGGCGTGAATTACCCGGTGAGGGCCATGTTGTGCAACCGGGCGATGCCCAGCATGGCTTGGTGAACACCGTGTGTTGACACTCGTTGCTCACGCTTTGTGTCGACCCCCTCCACTACGGTGCGGGCGGCTTGAGATTCCGCCTGACTTCCCGCGTACGCAGGAGGCCGAGGTGCGCGAAGATGGCTTCATGACGCCCCGTCAGCGAACGTGCGTTGCCTGCGGGGGCGCGACTACCCCAGTGGGCCGGCGCAGCCATGCACGTTGAGTGATTCCTGTGAGGAGCCTTGTGAGCACTCTCGGTAGTTTCATCTGGTCGATCGCCGACCAGCTTCGGGGTCCCTACCGCCCCAACCAGTACGGGAACGTGATCCTTCCGTTCACGATCCTTCGGCGCCTCGACTGCATCCTGGAGCCGGACCGCGAGACCGTCCGAGACCTGGCCGCGGCCTACGAGAACTCGAATCGGCTCCGGATCGAGGTCAAGAAGAAGACTGGCTGGCCGTTCTACAACACCTCGAAATACAGCTTCGCCAACCTTCTGAAGGACGCGGACGGGCTCGAGGACAACCTCGTCGACTACATCGACCGGTTCTCCGCCGACGTCGATGTGTTCGAGTACTTCGAGTTCAAGAAGGAGATCGTCAACCTGGAGAAGGCCGGTCTCCTGCGCGAGATCGTGAAGTCCTTCGCGGCTGTCGACCTGCACCCCGATGTCGTGTCCAACGCCGACATGGGGGACGCGTTCGAGTACATCATCCGCAAGTTCAACGAGGCCGCGAACGAGACCTCCGGTGACCACTACACGCCGCGTGACGCGATCCGGCTGCTGGTCGACCTGCTGTTCGCCGAGAAAGACGCCGCCCTGACCGAGTCAGGCATCGTCCGCACGCTCTACGACCCCACCGCCGGCACCGGCGGCATGCTCGCCCTTGCCGAGGAGCACCTGCTCGCACAGAACCCGGACGCCCGGCTGAGCCTGTACGGCCAGGAGTACAACCCGCAGTCGTACGCGATCTGCAAGTCCGACCTGCTCGCCAAGGGCCACGACACGTCCAACATCGCCTTCGGCAACACGCTCACCGACGACGCCTTCAAGGGCCGCCAGTTTGACTTCTGCATGTCCAACCCGCCGTACGGCGTCGACTGGAAGCAGTACGCCAAGGCCGTCACCAAGGAGAAGGCCGAGGCTGGCCCGTACGGCCGATTCGCGCCGGGCCTACCTTCCACCTCGGACGGGCAGATGCTGTTCCTGCTGCATCTGGCGCACAAGATGCGTGCCCCCGAGGACGGCGGCGGCCGAGCTGGGATCGTCATGAACGGCTCCCCGCTCTTCAACGGGGCCGCGGAGTCCGGCCCGTCGAACATCCGCAAGTGGCTGCTGGAGAACGACCTGGTCGACGCGATCGTCGCGCTGCCGACCAACATGTTCTTCAACACCGGCATCGCCACCTACATCTGGATCCTCGACAACACCAAGCACCCCGACCGCAAGGGCCTAGTCCAGCTCATCGACGGCACCTCGTTCTGGACCAAGATGCGCAAGAACCTCGGCAGCAAGGGCCGTGAGATCAGCGACGCCGACCGCGCCAAGGTCGTCGGTTTGTACGCCGACTTCACCGACGCCGACCCCGACTTCTCGAAGGTGCTGCGCAACGACGAATTCGGCTACTGGACCATCACTGTCGAGCGCCCCCTGCTGGACGAGGACGGCAAGCCTGTCGTCGACCGCAAGGGGAAACCGAAGCCCGACTCCAAGAAGCGCGACACCGAGAACGTGCCCTTCACCTACGGCGGCTCGACTGCTGGCGCCGCGGCCAAGACCGAGGTCATCCAGGCGTACTTCGACACCGAGGTGAAGCCGCACGTACCCGACGCCTGGATCGACTGGGCCAAGGTCAGGATCGGCTACGAGATCCCCTTCACCCGCCACTTCTACAAGTACGTTCCACCCCGACCGCTCGCCGAGATCGACGCCGACCTGGAGAAGCAGGTCTCCAAGATCCTCGACCTGCTCCGCGAGGTTGAGCAGTGACCAGGGCACACCACGATCTAGCGCCTGCATGGACCGCCCCCATTCCAAGCCACTGGAACTGGATGCGAAACAAAGAACTGCTGTTCGAGGCGCAGGGGTTGTCGACGGACGGATCCGAGGAGCTTCTGAGCGTCTCGCATCTGTCTGGCGTCGGCCCCCGCTCGGAAAAGAACGTCACGATGACTGAGGCCGCGAGTCTCGACGGATACCGAGTGGTCGATCCAGGCGACCTCGTGATCAACACGATGTGGGCGTGGATGGGCGCCCTCGGCGTGTCCAGGCATGCAGGCATCGTCAGTCCGGCCTACGGCGTCTACCGTCCGCGTCCGACGGCCCCTTTCGAGCCGAGGTTCTTCGACCACCTGTATCGGTCGACGGAGTACGTCATGGAGATGACGCGGGTCTCGCGAGGAATCTGGTCCTCCCGCCTCCGCATCTACCCAGAGGTCTTCCTTCGCATGGCTGTTCCGGTGCCGCCGTTGGACGAGCAGCGCGCCATCGCCGACTACCTCGACCGCGAGACCGCCCGCATCGACACGCTCATCGAGGAGCAGCAGCGCTTGATCGAGATGCTCCGCGAGCGGCGCGCAGCCGTGATCGCCGGAGAGTTCGAGGCACCCGCAACTGGGCGACTCCGGTACGCGATCCAGTTCGCTCAGACAGGGCCGTTTGGAACCCAACTTTCCGCTGAGGAATATGTCGAAGACGGCATTTCAGTGGTGAACCCGACTCACATCAAACGTGGCGCCATCACCCCGGACGCGATGATTTCCGTGACTCCAGAAAAGGCGGCCGAACTTAGACGGCACCAGTTGGAGGTTGGAGACATCGTTCTTGGGAGAAAGGGTGAAGTCGACAAATCTGCCCTCGTCTCAGAGGCCGAAGCTGGCTACATCTGCGGATCGGACTCGATGCTGCTGCGTCCAAGGGAGGACGTTGATCCGTCTTACCTGTGGTGGTTCTTTCAATCGCCGGAGTCGCACAGCCAGCTTGAGCAGTGGTCGGTAGGGTCGACGGTGGCTGGGCTGAATCAGACGACGATCTCAAGGATCGTGCTACCGCTGCCCTCAGTCGTAGAGCAGCGCCGGACCGCGCAGCACCTGGATGAGCAGATCGCGAAGACCGACGCGCTGATCGCGGAAACGGAGCGGTTCATCGAAATCGCCCGTGAGCGGCGGTCTGCGCTGATCACCGCCGCGGTGACGGGTCAGATGGACGTAGGTGAGGTGGCGTGATGGCTGACCACAGCGAGGTCGTCTTCGAGACCGAGATCTGTGAGCACCTCGCAGCCCACGGCTGGCTCTATTCGGCCAGCGACGCTGGCTATGACCGGGAGCGGGCGCTGTTTCCGGAGGACGTGTTCGCGTGGCTGGAGGCGACGCAGAAGTCGGCGTATGAGAAGGCGTTGAAGGCGGCTGGGTCGCAGGCGAAGTTTCTCGACGTGCTGATGACGGCGTTGGACAAGCCGCTGGTGCATGGTGGCGGGATGCTGAACATCCTGCGGACCGGGGTGCAGTACATCGGCGGTGGCCGGTTGAAGATGGCGCAGTTCCGGCCCGAGACGACGCTGAACGCGACGACGAACGCCGAGTATGCGGCGATGCGCGTGCGGGTGATGCGGCAGGTGCACTTCTCGACCGCCGACCAGCGCAGCATCGACCTGGTGTTGTTCGTCAACGGGCTCCCGGTCGCGACGGTGGAGCTGAAGACCGACTTCACCCAGTCGCTGAACGAGGCGGTCCAGCAGTACCGGAAGGACCGCAACCCGCTGACGAACGGGCGGCCGGAGCCGCTGCTGTCGTTCGGGCATCGGGCGTTGGTCCACTTCGCGGTCTCCAATGACCTGGCCGCGATGACGACCCGGCTGGAGGGCGAGGATACGCACTTTCTGCCGTTCGACACCGGCTTCGACGATGGTGCCGGGAACCCGCCGGGTGCGGATGGGAGGTCGGCGACGGCGTACCTGTGGGAGCGGGTCTGGGAGAAGCACGCCTGGCTCAACATCATCGGCCGGCTGATGATCGTGGAGACCAAGGAGGAGTGGGATGTGGCGACCGGCACGTCGGTGCGCCGTACGAGCATGCTGTTTCCCCGGTTTCATCAGTGGGAGGCGGTCACGAACATCGTGGCCGCCGTGGCTGAGGAGGGTGTGGGCCGGCGTTATCTGATCGAGCACTCCGCGGGGTCGGGGAAGACGAACACGATCGCCTGGACGGCGCACCGTCTCGCGCGGCTGCACGTCGATGATGAGAAGGTATTCGACTCGGTAATTGTGGTCGTCGACCGTACGGTGCTCGACGGGCAGCTTCAGGACGCGATCCGGCAGATCGACGGCAGCGGGAAGATCGTCGCGACGATCAGCCCTGAGGACGTGCGCAAGGCCGGTGCGAAGTCGAAGTCCGGCCTGCTGGCGCAGGCGCTGAAGAACGGCGAGTTGATCATCGCGGTGACGGTGCAGACCTTCCCGTACGCACTCGATGAGATCCGGGCCGACTCCGGCCTGAAGGGCAAGCGGTTCGCCGTCATCGCGGACGAGGCGCACTCGTCGCAGTCGGGGCAGATCTCCTCGAAGCTGAGAAAGGTGCTGACCGCCGAGGAGATCAAGGAGATTGAGGACGGCGGCTCGGTCGACGTCGAGGCGGTCCTGGCCTCGGAGATGGCCGAGCGGGCCGAGTCGGAGAACATCTCCTACTTCGCCTTCACCGCGACGCCGAAGAACAAGACCCTGGAGCTGTTCGGCCGCAAGGGGCCGGACGGCAAGCCGCACGAGTTCCATCTGTATTCGATGAAGCAGGCGATCGAGGAGGGCTACATCCTCGACGTGCTCAAGGGCTACCAGTCCTACGACACCGCGTTGAAGATCGCCGGCAAGCTCGAGAACGGCAACGGTGACGAGGTCGAGGAGTCGGCTGCGCGCAAGGGGCTGATGCGGTGGGTGAAGCTGCACCCGACCAACATCAGCCAGAAGGTGCAGATCATCGTCGAGCACTTCCACGTCAACGTCGCCCATCTGCTGGAGGGCAAGGCGAAGGCGATGATCGTCACTGACTCGCGTAAGGCTGCGGTGAAGTACAAGAAGGCGATCGACGCCTACATCGCCAAGCGGGCCGCCAAGGACGCGTCGTACAACTACCGGACTTTAGTCGCGTTCTCCGGGTCGGTGTCGATGGCCGAGAACGACGAGTGGAGCCAGGACTGGGGGCCGAGGCCGTCGGAGGATGACGAGTTCACCGAGGCCAAGATGAACCCCGGCGCGGGCGCCGACCTGGCTGCTGCGTTCAAGGGCGGGACGTACAAGATCATGCTGGTTGCCAACAAGTTCCAGACCGGCTTCGACCAGCCGCTGCTCTCGGCGATGTACGTCGACAAGAAGCTCTCCGGGGTCACCGCCGTGCAGACGCTCTCCCGGCTCAACCGCACTCACCGCACCGCCGGCGGGGAGAAGAAGACCAAGACGTTCGTCATCGACTTCGTCAACAAGCCCGACGACATCAAGGCCGCCTTCGAGCCGTACTTCACGAACGCCACCCTGGAGACCGAGACTGACCCGTACGTCGTCGTACACCTGGCGAACAAGCTCGCCCAGGCGGGGATCTACACCGAGGAGCAGGTCCGCCAGGTCGCCGAGCTGTGGGTCACCCGCAAGGGCAACAACGCGCTCTCGGCGGCGATCAGCCCGGCCCAGCACGACTTCCGGCGTCGCTACGCGGCCGCGATCGAGGCTGAGGACAAGGTCACGCTCAACACCCTCGACCTCTTCCGCAAGGACGTCTCCACCTACGTGCGGCTGTATGACTTCATGAGCCAGATCGTCGACTACGGCGACCCGTACATGGAGATGCTCTCGATCTTTCTCCGGCTTCTGGAGAAGGTCATCGCCGAGTCCTCGTGGAGCGCCGAGGTCGACCTTTCGGATGTGGTCCTGGTCGGGGTGAAGCACACCAAGGCAATCGCGGTTGACATCTCGCTGATCGGGGATGGCGAGCTGAAGGGGATCAGTGCGGCAGGCACCGGTGCCAAGAAGGAGCCGAAGTACGTCGCGCTCCAGGTCGTCATCGACAAGATGAACGACCTCTTCGGTGCCGAGTCGTTCGCCGAGGCCCAGATCCGGGAGTTCGTGCAGGGGCTCGTGCAGCAGCTGCTCACCTACCCGGGCCTGGTTCAGCAGACCCGGGTGAACTCGAAGAAGCAGTTCATGGAGTCACAGGACTTCCAGTCCGCCGTCACCGAGGCCGTCGCCGACAACCAGCAGGCGCACAACACCATGGCTGATTACTTCTTCACCGACGGGCCTGCGATCAAGGGGATCATCGTGGCGCTCGCCGACGCGTTCTACGAGGTCGCGATCGACAAGGAGTCAGACGGGCCTGGCTCAGGATCTTGAGGCATCCCCTCACAGTTCCCCCTCTTGTTCGGGGGGCCTTGCAGGATCAGATCGTTCAGGGAACCATCGTTCTAGGTAATCACTCATGGTCCCCACAGCGCGGCAGCGACTGTGGGGCTGGGTGCCCGAACGTGTGTTACCTCAGACTTTCAATGACTGTAAGGACCAGGATCACAGCAAGAGCGGCCGAAGAGAGCTAATATCTCTAAGCCTCAAACTCCGCGGCACTATAGGACGACGATGCAAGAAACTTTCTCTCTCTTCGAGCGGCTGCTCGATATTGCGTGCCGCTTTTATTCGGATGCCGGTCCGGTCGCGGTAATCGCCGACGCGGGAGAGAGTAATACAGGGATCGACTTTCGCGCTCAATGGCGCACGACAAGAACATCGGTAAATGCGCGAACACTGGAGGCAGTAGCTGAAGAGATTACAGCTGCGCCAGTTGTACTCCTTCCACCTTTAACAGCACCCAAGAATTTGAGGAATCCATGGCCTGCCGAGGAACTTATCTCAGAAGTAAGAGTTCCTTCTCCGGCGATGCCGCTCGTACTGATCGTCCCTGCTAGCTTTCTTAGCAGTGTGCAGCACAGCAATCTTCGTCGGACCATTGCCCAGCACTGGCAAATATCGTTAATTGTCATTGGCTCTGACCTGCTCGATGGCGTCGATAAGAGATTTCGCGCAGCTGCATTGTTTCTTTGGGCCGACAAGGAGCAGCAGCATCAAACAAAGTTCTTCTCCCTTCCCGATTCATCTCCGGGAGACAGGGAGGTGCTCGGAGACTTTCGAAATTTACTGAAAAGGCGAACTGGACGCGGAACCTTCGGATATGTACCTCAGGGAACCGTGACTCCCGCTGAAAGTCTAGGATTTTCGCGCTACGATCCGCAGCTGTTAGATCAGAGGGACAATCTTAAAAGCTTCGGGACATTAACTCGCCTCGGGGACTTGTTTGACATCCAGCGCGGGCCATTCCATCTGGCGCATAACTCTGACCTTATAAGTGACGACCTCGACGTTAAAGCGATTCCCCTCCTCTCTGGACGGGAAATCACTAGGCGTGGAGAAATAGAGGTCTCCGATGAAGCGAGGCGTGCACGCGTCCAAGAGGACTGGCTTCTGAGAAGTGGCGACATCGTGCTTCGCGAGATATATGGCCGCGGTGATCGCGGAGGATTAATCGCAGCCAAGATATCGGAGTATGATCTCCCGCTTGCGGCAACTCAGCACGTCATCACGCTACGCGCTAAACCCACTACGGACGATCTGCAACGAAGCACGGCTTTACAGCTACTCCGTATGCCACTTGCTCGAAAGCTTGTTATCGATGCCAACGAGAGTGTGGGTCATCTTCGCCTCGGCTCGTTGGCAGAATTGCCAATACCTCAATTGAGCGACGAACTACGCACGGTGCTGGAGAACTTGAAACACGCTCGATCGCGTTTCGAGACATGGCAAGCCGAATGCAGTCACCTGCTAAACTCCATCTTCGAAGGAGACTCTCCAGAGAAAGCACGTCTTCGTCTCCTCAGCTCTGGTCGAAAAATTCGTCTACGCAGCAACGCGGCTGCGGCATTGGATGATAATCGATACCTGTTCCGGACGCGATTGCCTTATCCAATCGCCTACCGATGGCGGCTTGCTGAGGCGACGCTAAGTGCGGGGCCTTCCAGAGAGGCATATACTGCGATTTTGGATGTAGCGGAAATTCTGGCATGCTATTCGGCACTAGCAGGGCTCGCATTTGCTCGTAGTTCAAATATATCTATTGGATACGTTGGAAATCTGCGAGCGTCTTTAGGTCGAAAGGGTAATGGTCCCGGCCTAGGCGACTGGGTCGCAATCCTTCGAGAGATTCGCGATTCCAAATTGATCGATGGCCAAGCCGTCGCCAAGCCTCTTGTGGAGATGCGACTGCTGCTCGCCCCAGCGGAAGTGGATGACGCATTACAATCACTGAAGCAGCGCCGCAATGATGAGTCCCATCAGCGCAGGATCAGTAAGCCAGAAGTTTCGGCATTCGTTGACTCTGCATTCGATGAGCTATCCACTCTGCTGAAGGCATCTCTATTTCTTGCTGAACTGCCGCTGATATGTGTCACATCCTCACAATGGGACAGCTTTCAGGGGAATTCTATTGTGCACTATCAGGAATTCATGGGAGATCACTCTGTAGTGCCGGTGCAGGCTATGAGCTACTCTTCGAGCGAACTTGAAATAGGAAGCCTATATATCCTCGATGACCAGCGTTCTCTGCATCTACTTCGGCCATATTTGATAGGCACCGAATGCCCCACCTGCCATGTCTGGTCAACTTTTCACCTCGACGAACTGACCAGCTCTGGCCCTAGGTTAAAGAGCTTGGAACATGGCCATGTGTTTGTTGAACCAAACCTTCGTAGCCCCCTCAGTCAAGTTGGCCTCTTATAGCAATCAAGCCCGGCAGTGACTCCGTCCTCGATCCGCTGCCGCTCCGCAGTGAATCGACGGCGCACGAAGTGCTTAGCGTGCTGCGCTCTAGCTAGTGATGTTTCCTCGACCTAGGCTTGTGGCGTTCCAACGCGTGGGGTGGCGCTGGCCGCGACCGGCCGAAGAGCCGCAGCGCGGCCAGCGATCGCCCGACGCGTGGCAGGTCGCCGCAGGCGGCCTGCCCTTGAAACCGTAGGGAAAGTTCTCATCCGGCCGTGAGGCACTCCGTCTGACCTGCTGTTCCGTTGACTTCTCTCGTGCTGGCGATGCTGGTCAGGCTGGGGCTGGCCCCTCGGTCCCAAGCCGACCTGACTCAGCCGGCCTCTTCGACGTGCGACGCCAGGTTGGCCAGAGAGGAGGCGATCCCAGCTTCGTGCACCGCCTGGTCGATGCCGAGTGGTACGCCCGTAGCGGTGACGGTTACCTTGGTTCCTTCGCCAGCAGCAGTTAGGTGCCAGGTCATCGTCATGGTGCCCGCGTACGACGGGTCGTCGGCCTTGAACACTGCCCGCTGCACCACGCGCTCCGGTGGCACCAGTTCGGCGAACCCGACGTCGACGACGTCCGTCGTGTCTGATGTCTTGCCGGGGCTGTCGGTGGGGTCGAGGTACGTAAGGATCATCCGGAAGCCGCCGCCAGGGCGGAGATCCCACCGCTCGATCCGTCCGCGCATGCCGTCCGGCGGCAACCATGCTTCGAGGGCCTCCCGGTCGAGGAGGGCTCCGTAGACAGTCGCTGGTGGTGCCGCGATCAGCCGGCTGGCGCGGTCAGTCCTGTCCATTGCCCGAGTCTAGGACCGAAGCTCTCCAGGCCCATCCTCGTCGAACGACAGCCGGACCAGTGCCTTTGAGGGTGCCGTGGATAGACCCCCATCAGGTGCCGCCCGTGGTGCGGCTGTTGAGGGGGCAGGCATAGCTACTGTGGGGACACGATGGAGCCCTTGCCGGGCTTTGTGGTGATCAGCCCTCGTTCTCGGAGTGCTTCCATCGCCTTGCGGATGGTCACTCGTGCGACGTCGAACTCCTCCTGCAGCTTCACCTCGGAGATGAGGGTGAGGGGCGGGTAGGTGCCGTCGCCGATGCGCTCGGCCACGACGTTGGCTATCTGCTCCCACTTGTAGAGCCGCGGGTCCCATTCGATCACGGGACGACTCTAGGTATCCCTGCACCTAATGGCATAGAACAGGCATTGCTAGGAATGCTATAGACAGGTTAAGACGGGCTGGGATAGGTTGCAGCCATGGCGTTGGTGAGCGGCTGTTCGGAGTCCCTCCGGGTGGGGCTCCGTTCGGGCGCTTCGGTCTGCCGCTCCACGAGGATGCGCTGTGCGACTGGAGACAGTTCCTCGCTCACCAACGCCTGTTCATCGGTCGGGACATCCGCGAGCACTGCCGGCACCGAGCTGGCGATCGCGCGTTACGAAGGACGGTGAGCCCGGTGGCAGACTTCGGAGACTTCCACGGTACGCACCCTGCCCCGCCTCGCCCTCATGCGGTGTCGGTGAGGTGGCTCCCGATCGAGCGGTCTCCGGATCAGGCCCGGGTCCTGCACTACACCTGCGAATGCCTGTCACTGGTCTTCGAGCAATGCATGGCCGGCGGCCAGGGCTTCGTCCGGCGACACGACCGGTCCGTCTTTCCCTGGGGGCTGATGGAGAGCCCGCGCATGCGGGTCGTCGATGCCATGACGCTGTGGCGACAGCTCATGTGCGGGGAAGCGAGGTAGCGACACACAGATCCGGCGAGTCATGCACACGTAGCGTCACTTTCTGAAGCCGATCGGTGACGAACGTTTCCGCAGGCCGAAGGCCGATCTGCGGTTTCGCATGCCCTCCGACTGGCAGTTTTTCTGCCAGTGACGCAGGTCACCCGTCTTATCGTCGAAGCAGGCGACGACGAGAAGGAGGGGCGGCGACGTGGCAACAGAGTACGTGACGCAGGGCCAGCGGATCGCGCGGGCTCGTCACCGCAAGGGGTGGGATCAGGCAACCCTCGCCGAGAAGGTCGGCCGATCTGTCTCCTGGCTGTCGAAGGTGGAAAACGGGCGGATGCCGCTGGACCGGATGAGCGTCGTCGGACAGCTCGGCGTGGAGGTCGCGGAGCTGACCGGCCAGCCGTACCGGCACGAGACGACGGAACTCGACTCCGGGCACGCGGCTGTTCCGGGGCTTCGGCTCGCGCTTCAGCAGGCGTCGCTGCCCAGCGGGATCGGGCTGCCGGCGCGCGGGGAGCCACGGACGTTGCAGGAGCTGGAGGCGAACGTCCGCCTGGCGGAGCAGCTTCGCCAGGACGCCAAGTTCACCGCCCTCGGTGAGGTGCTTCCCAGGATCCTCACCGACCTGATCACGATCCTCAACGGCTCCTCGGCCGATCGCGACCGGGCCGAGGCGCTGATGCTGCGGGCCTGCCACATGGCGCGGGTGTCGTCGAACCTGCTGGGTCACCATGATCTCGGCTGGACGGCGGTACAGCGCGAACTCGTCGCCGCGCAGCACGTCGGCTCACCCGATCTGATCGCGGCGGCAGGCTGGGACCTGTGCGGGGTGTGGCTGCACGAAGCGCAGCTCGATCCGGCCAAGGACGCGGCTCTGTCGGCGTTGGACCAGATCGAGCCGTATGTGAGCGGAGACGACACGATCAAGGCGATGTGGGGTGCCCTGCATCTGCGGGCCGCCGTGGCGTACTCCCGGCTGTGGGATCAGAGAGAGGCGGAGAGCCATCTGGACGAGGCTCGCCGTGTCGCCGAGGTCCTGCCGCGGGACGGTAACGCGTTCCAGACCCAGTTCAACCGGGTCAACACCACGATTCACGCCGTCGAGGTCAGCATGGAGCTGGGCCGGCCTCGTGAGGTCATCTCGCGGGCCGAACACGTCGAGATAGCCGAGATCGCCTCGTCCGAACGTCAGGCTCACTACTGGACCTGCACCGCGGCGGGCTACCACATGAACAGAAAGGACAACGAAGCCGCAGACGCTCTGCTCCGTGCCGACCGGATCGCGCCTCAGCACGTCCGGAACCGTCCGTTGGTCCGCAACATCGTGCGCGACCTGCGAGACAGCGGCAAGCTGCATCGTCAGCGCGAGATCCTCAACCTCGCCAAGGTGATGCGGCTGCTCTGAGCACGACAAGCGGAGGGCTATCCGCGCAATGGCTCCCCACCCAGCAGGTAACCCGGGGGGCGCTTCGGCGTCCTGCCTACACGATGGGGTGATACATGGGTCTTAGCGAGACTGAACGACAGATCTTGCTTCGCGAGCTGGCGGAGATCGCGGTCGACCTGACCGAACTCCAGCGGCGTGCGACCAGGGTCTCTACTCGGCTTGATCAGGGCGAGTCCGAGCGTCCAGCTCGTCCAGCCTGACCGTCAGCTTGTTCATGTGCTGACGGATCTCGCGCAACTGCTCGGAGATGATGCGGAACTCTTCGCTGTGCTCGCCAGGGGTGGGGACGGCCTCGACGTCGTCAGGGGTGCGGGTGACGAAGCTGCCCGCCCCCTGGCGGGTCTCGATGAGCCCTTCATCACGGAGTACGGCCAGGGCGTTGCCGATGGTCATCATGGCCACGCCGTACTTCTCGGACAGCTCACGCGCTACGGGGAGCTGCTCTCCCACTGCATACCGGCCTGAGGCGATGTCGCGCCGAATGTCCTCGGCAATCCGCAGGTACGGCCGGCGCCGGTCAGTGGTTGCCATGACTCAATTTTAGCGGTTCTAGATGCCTAGGTCTCTGGGCAACCTGTAAGGAATCTCGAAGCGATTTAGCTATCTCGGTTTACAGAGCTAGTTACCTAGGTATCTTTGTAACTAGCACAGTCACTCTGAAGGAGAGCAGCTCTCATGCGCACCATCCCGATCCCCGTCGACACCTCCAAGCTCGTCATCACCTGCGTGAAGGCACCGAAGCCCCGCCTGGTCAACAAGGACACCGGCGAGATCAAGACCGACAAGAACGGCAACACCGTCTACGAGATCACCGTCTCGGTGGAAGACGAGTTCGGCCGGATCGAACTCGTCAAGATCGGCACCTCGGGGGAACCCCCGATCACCGCCGGTCAGCAGGTCAACCCGACCGGCATGGTCGGCTACGTCTGGGAAATCGCGGGCCGGTGGGGCATCTCCTACCGCGCCGCCGCTCTCCTACCGGCAGACACGGAGCCGCTTCGTGTCTGACACCACGCTCCTCGTGCTCGGAGTCCTGGCCGCTGCGGCGGCCGGGCTCTGGGCCTGGCGCCGCTGGCACTACCCGTCGTTCTGGCTCGTGGCCGCCTTCCCGCTGGTCGCGGTGAGCGTACGGGCGAGCTGGCGCAAGGTCGCTCTCGGCTGCAACCTCACGAAGAAGCGGCAGCGCTTCTGGTTCACCACCGTCCCCGGCCTGGTCGCCTCGACCGGCGTCGTCCGCGTCCGGCGCAAGTGGCAGCGCATCGCCGTGGACACCAAGCCGTTCATGTGGCTGCCCAAGCCCTCCCGCTACGGCTGGCGCGTCACCCTCCACACCCTGGAAGGACAGATCCCCGCCGACTACGCCGACGCCGCCGAACGGCTCGCCCACTCCTGGGGCGTCCATGCGATCCGCGTCTCGTCGCCTCGTCCTGGACGAGTCGTCCTGTCCGCCACCGTCCGCGATCCACTGGTCCGGGTCGAGACGCTGCCGACCTCGCCCGAACTGCTCAAGGTCACCGTGGGACGTCTAGAGACCGGTGGCCCCTGGACCATCGACTTCAGGACCGTCCCGCACTGGCTCAACGCCGGGGCGACTCAGTCCGGCAAGTCCAACCTGGCCAACGCCCTGGTCCAAGGGCTGGCTCCACAACCAGTTGCCCTGGTCGGCTTCGATCTCAAGGGCGGCGTGGAGTTCACCCCGTACAGCCCTCGCCTGTCAGCACTGGGCACCACCCGAGCTGAATGCGTCGGCCTGCTGGACGACCTCGTCGGCCTGATGACCGGCCGCATGGCCCAGTGCCGGGAGGCCGGCGCCCGCAACATCTGGCAACTCCCGGACGATCAGCGGCCTGTGCCCGTGGTGGTCCTGGTCGACGAACTGGCCGAGCTGTACTTGATGGCTGACAAGAGCGAAAAGGACGAGATCGCCAAGACCTCGACGGCGCTGCTTCGGGTGGCTCAGCTCGGTAGGGCGTTCGGCATCTACCTGTTCTGCTGCGGCCAGCGCATCGGCTCCGATCTCGGGCCCGGCGTCACCGCTCTACGGGCTCAGTGCTCCGGGCGGATCTGCCACCGGGTGAACGATCCGGAGACCGCCACCATGACGCTCGGAGACCTCGACCCCGCCGCCCTTGCCTCGGCGCGTGCCATTCCCGCCGAGACACCCGGCGTCGCCATCGTCGCCTCTCAAGACGGCCAGTGGTACCGCGCCCGCTCCTACTACGTCAGCGAGCAAGCCGCCGAACTCGCCGCCTCGACCTACGCCGATCGCTCACCCGTCTGGGCCGACGTCGTCGCCGGCCACGCCGCCCAGGTGAGCGACACCGACCTCGCCGAGTTCCTCAACTCCATCCCTGACCCAAGAGAGGCCTGAACTCCGATGCGACGCCTCGCTCACTGGCTGCTCGACACCGGCCCCGTCCTCGTCCTGGCCCTCATCGCCGGAGCCGGGTCCTTCACCCACATCCGCGACACCGCCAGCGACCATGGACAGTCCGGCTGGATGGCCTGGGCGATCGCCGTCTGCATCGACCTCACCTGCGTCATGGCCGCCCGCGAGCGGCAACGCGACAAGAAGACCGCCCGCGTACGGCGCGGCCTGATCTCCTGGCCCGTCCTCGTCCTGACCGGAGGCATCGTCCTGTCCCTGGCCGCCAACCTCCAACAAGCCGACCCGACCGCCTGGGGCTGGATCACCGCAGCCACCCCGGCCGCCGCCTTCCTCGTCGCCGTCTCCATGCTCGAACGCCGGATGTCCGGCCCGCGTCCCGACTCGTCCCCAGACGTCTTCGGGACGTCCCCGAAAGACGTCCCCGCGTCCCCTCCGCGTTCCGACGCTTCCGTAGCCATCCCGTCCGCCGACCGTCCCGCCCTCGTCCCCGCCCAGGGGCGCCAGGACGAACACCCCGGACCGTCCCCGGCACTGGTCGACTACGCCCGCCGCGTCGCCGACGAACACCACACCCGACACAGCAAGCCCATCACCCGCGACGTTCTCCGCGCCCGCCTGGGCGTGTCCGAGCAACTCGCCTCCGACCTGCTCCACACCCTGCGCACCGTCCCAGAAACCACCTGAAAGGCGCACCATGCACAACGACCGAGACGCCCTCATCGCCGGACTCATCGCCATGGCCGGCTTCCTCAAGGCCCACCCTCAGATCCCGACCTCGATAGCACCCGTCACCATCCGTGCCTTCCCCGACAACGGCTCCGACGACGACATGCGCGCCGAGGTCGACAAGGTCGCCGCCCTGCTCGGCACGGAGATCGACCCCCACCACCTGCCCCATGACCACTACATGACCGGCATCGGCTTCGGACCGGTCCGCTACGAGTTCATCGCCATCCTCGCCGCCGCCCGCGCCCGCTACGCCGCCGATGACAGCTACCGCGGCTGCATCCAGATCGACACCACCCGGGAGCCCTGACCATGCGCATCCGCCTCGAAGGCAACCGCGCCGAACTCACCCTCGACATGATCCACCTCCGCCAGATCTTCACCGTCACCAGCATGTCGCGGGCCTTCCCCGACAGGAGCCGGCCGCGGAACTACCGCCTCTACGTCACCATCACCCCGCGCAAGGACCACCGCCCATGACGACCGAAGAACCCTGGACCGACTGGCCCGGCATCCTCGCCGCCGTCCCGCTCGCCTACGGCCGCTGCTGCACCTGCAACGGAAGGGGCCTCGACGGCGACAGTGACACCTGCCGCGACTGCGACGGCAGCGGCATCGACAACCACGGCGCATAGCCGAGATCCCCTCACCTGGCCACACAACCGCCAAGTTCCGCGCCAGGTGAGGGGCCATCCCACTCCAGAACGCATCCGGACAGGACGGATCCATCATGCACCACTCCCACGCCATAGCCGGGATGATCGACCGGCTTCACCAGCCCGACTACGACCGCTGGGCGCACCAGATCAAGCGCACCGGCGGCTGCCGACAGCCCATCCACCTGCGCGGCAAGGTCGAGCACTTCGACCAGGCCACCGGCCAACTGCTCCACCGCTACACCACCAACCGCGAACCGAACGGCGTCCTGCGCGTCCCGTGCAAGACCCGCCGCGCCTCCCGCTGCCCGGCCTGCGCCGAGGTCTACCGCGCCGACACCTACCAACTCGTCCGCGCCGGCCTCATCGGCGGCAAGGGCGTCCCGGAGACCGTCAGCTCGCACCCGTGCCTGTTCGTCACACTCACCGCACCCTCCTTCGGAACCGTCCACACCCGCCGGGAGAAGAACGGCAAGGTCCAGCCCTGCCACGCCCGCCGCAACGCGGAGACCTGCCCGCACGGACATGTCATGTCCTGCACCGACCGCCACAGCACAGAAGACCCGCGTCTGGGTGAACCGCTGTGCCTGGACTGCTACGACTACGACGGCTCGGTCCTGTTCAACGCCATCAGCCCCGAACTGTGGCGTCGCTTCACATTGGCTCTGCGTCGCCGCTTCGCCCGGCTCAACGGTCTGACCGTCAAGGCCCTGCGCGACCAGGTCACCATCGCCTTCGCCAAGGTCGCCGAGTACCAGCGGCGGGGTGTCGTCCACTTCCACGCTGTCATCCGCCTCGACGGGCCAGATGGCCCTAACTCACCGCCTCCGGCCTGGGCCACCGCTGACACCCTGGCCCAAGCGGTCCAGCACGCGGCAGCCGCCGTGACCGCCGAGATCAAGCCACTGAGCCGGACCTTCCGATGGGGCACACAGCTCGACGTCCGCCACATCACCATGAACGGCGACCTCACCGAACAAGCCGTCGCCGCCTACATCGCCAAATACGCCACCAAGGCCGCCGAATGTGTAGGAACGCTGGATCGCCGCATCCAACCCCTCGACAACCTCGACGCCCTCCCCGTTCGCGACCACGCCCGCCGTCTGATCGCCGCCTGCATGCGACTGGGCAGCGACGAGGACCTGGCCGACCTACGGCTCACCCAATGGGCCCACATGCTCGGCTTCCGCGGCCACTTCTCCACCAAGAGCCGCCACTACTCCACCACCCTCGGCGACCTCCGCGCCGCCCGCGAAGAACACATGCGCACAGAAGAGATCAGCCTCGGGCGGCTGCCGCTCTTCGACGAGGACACCATCCTCGTCGTCGCTCACTGGGAGTACGCCGGACAGGGCCTCTCCCTCGGAGAACAACTCCTCGCCGCCGCCATCACAGGCCACCGCGTGCCGAACTTGGGGGAACAGCATGACGCCTGAACTGCTCACGGTTCCGCAAGCCATGGCCACTTTGCAGGTCAGCCGGTGGACCCTCTACAACCTCATCCGCTCCGGCGAATTGGGCTCGGTCATCGTAGGCGTCCGCTGCCGCCGCATTCCTCAAGCCGCCCTCAGCGACTACGTCACGCGACTCTGCGAGGAGGCAGTCTGATGCCCGCCAAGACCACGCTTGCCTCCCCAGGTGAGCCCAAGCGTCCGCGTACGAGCCGTCGTATCCGGGCCAACAACGAAGGCTCGATCTTCCCGTACAAGAACGGTTGGGCGGGCTACGTCTGGGTCACTACACCGGATGGCAAGAAGACCCGCAAGTGGGCCTACGGCAAGACCCGCGAGGAGACCCATGAGAAGTGGCTCAAGCTCCACGAACGAGCGCGACGAGGACCGGTGGCCACCAAGCACGAAACGCTGGCCGCCTTCCTCAAGCGCTGGCTCGGAGAAGTCATCGAGCCCAACAGAGAGCCCACGACCTACGTGGCGTACGAACCGCTCGTCCGGCTGTACATCGTCCCCGGCCTGGGCAAGAAGCGTCTCGACAAGCTCACCGTCCGGGACGTGCAAGCCTGGCTCAACACCTTGCCCACGCTCTGTACCTGCTGTGACCAGCGGAAGGATCACAAGCGACCGGAGCACAAGCGACGGTGCTGCTCGATCGGCAAATGCTGCAAGGGCTACCTCTCCCGCAGCAGCATCGCGGGCATCCGGAGGGTCCTGCGCTCGGCGCTCGGTCACGCCCTGCGGGAAGAACTGGTCACGAGAAACGTCGCCTCGCTGACCACGCTCCCGAGCGCCAGCAAGACCAAGAAGAAGCGCCAGAACACGGTCTGGACTGTAGATGAGGCCCGCAGATTCCTAGAGCACCTACGGGAGGTCGAAGACCCTCTCTACGCGGCGTACGTGCTCATCCTCGTCCTGGGCCTTCGTAGGGGAGAGGTCCTTGGTCTCACGTGGGACAGTGTGGATCTCGTTGGCGAACAGCTCTGGATCTCCCACCAGCTCACCAGAGTCGGTGGCCGGCTCCTCCATCGGCACACCACCAAGACAGAGGACTCAACCGCTTCGCTGCCACTCTTCGGCCTGTGCGTTTCCGCACTCAGGCACCGGCAGCGCGTCCAGGAGGAGGCACGAAAAGTGGCTGGGGACGCATGGAAGACCTCGGACCTGACGTTCACGACCCGGACCGGTACGCCGATCGAGCCGCGCAACTTCAACCGGGCCTTCGAGAACCACTGCCACCGAGCGGGCGTCCCGCGCATCCGTGTCCACGACACCCGGCACACCTGTGCCTCGCTCCTGGCCGCCCTCGACGTCCATCCGCGTGTGGCGATGCGCATCCTGCGGCACTCGCAGATCTCGATGACCATGGACGTCTACACCCAAATACCGTCACTAGAGACTCGTAAAGCCCTCGATCGGCTCAATAAGAGTTTGGAGGCTTGAGCGGTATGTAGCAGTGCTTGTTCGATGTCTTCAGTAGAATCTCTTGAGAGTGCACGTGCCTGCTGCCGCTATATCGCGGCGGCAGGCACGTTGTGCGATAGAGCCTCTCTGATTGACGGGATTAGTCCTCATCAAATTGAGGGTCATAGTCCCGTATAAATACGATTGAACGCGCTGATGAGAACCATGTGTCGATCGTGGACTTCTTCCAGTAGCACCGACCGTTGTCCAGCTTCGCGTCGGGCTTGGGGAAGGGGATAGTGGGGGAGATCCCCTTGCTGGCGTAGGCGTAGATCGACTGGACGGATACGCCGAGCTGTGACGCTACCTGTGATGTCGTTAGCCAGCGGTCTCCGTCTTGCAGGACGGGAAGGTCCTCTATGCGCACAACTCTCTCACATTCTTGATTGCCACTCCGCTGATGGCGTAGATAAGTGCCATCGAAGTGATGATCTTGTCCGAGGCGTCCGGGCCCCAGATGATTACGACGACAAGAATGAAGAGGATGATCACGTAGCGCATGATGATTTGGAGATTCGACGGGGTGCTGTTGACGTCGGACATTGGAACTTCCCTTCATGTCGCTGCATTGGTGTAGGGCTCCATGAAAGCGAAGAGGAAGTTCGGTGGCGAACGAGATCCTAACTGCACAAGGGTATCTGTGATGTAGATCACACTACAGCGGTGATGTTCGTCTGCAGTGGTGGTGAGGTCACTCACTGCGTACCGTCGGTCGCCGCATAGATCGCGGGCCGTCAGATGCAGTCTGATGATGGGCGCCGGGTGCCGTCTGTGATGGTCGGCCCGAACGTGATGTCGAGCACGTTGCTGTACGCGGCTGCTGTACGCCCACGAAAAAGGCCCTCCGGGATCATCCCGGAGGGCCTTTGACCTGCTGTGCGGCCGGAGGTACTCGAAACCCCAACCTTCTGATCCGTAGTCAGATGCTCTATCCATTGAGCTACGGCCGCTCGCTGCGTAAGCAAGCATAGCGGGTTCTGTGCAGTGCATCGAACCGAATACCGCGATCACTGGCGAGCCGGCTCCTCCTTCTTGGGCCAGAGCGTGTGGCTCACCGGCCAGATCAGGGCGATCAGGGGGACCTTGAGGAGGTTGAGCATGAAGTCCACCAGGGCTTTTGTGCGGGAGGGGTCGTTCACGAGCCAGATGAGGCCGAAGAGGATGAGGCACGAGATTCCGTACGCCAGGAGCAGTTTCAGCCAGAACGCCCACTCGTAGCGTGTCCGGGCGGGTCCGCCTGCTGGAGGCTTCCAGGGCGGGGGGCCGCCGGCGAAGCGGTGGTGGAAGCGGGCGTCGGCCCAGCGCATCGTCCGGTGGCCGAAGACGATGGAGTAGGCCAGGTAGGCCGCTGCCAGGCCGTGGCGCAGGTCCGCCGTGGCGCCGCCGCGCATGTCGATGACCGCCGCGGCCAGGAGGACCACGTCGAGGAGCGGGACGCAGAGCAGGAGGGCCGTGCTCAGCCGTCGGCGCTTCCAGAGGTAGCGGCAGGCCAGGCCGAGGCCCAGGAGGAGCCAGAAGCCGATTTCGCAGCCGATGAGGATGGCGACAATCACGTGTACCAGCTTGCTGTGATTCGCGGGCCGGCACATCGTCGGTGAAAACGAGCCTGTGGATACATCGAAAGGTGTATCCACAGGGTGACCCTCGGAGGACGGCGGCGGCGTCCGGGAGTGGTGAGATGAGGACATGACACGAGCGGCGGTGAAAGGCTGTGGCGCCGGGGCGCGGGCGGTGGCGGGTCGGGCGACACTGTCCGGGGCGCCGCCGGAGGCCGGCTCTGGTTGTTCAGGGTGTGGGCGGGGCCGGAGTAGGCCGGGTGGTCCGGGTGCGTAGGGTCGCTGACCGGTCGCCGGCCTTGACGCGGTCGGTTTCACAGTGGTGGCGGTCGGTGCCGCTGCCGTGGGGGGCCGGGGTGCGGACGGGTTCACGGTGGTTGAGGCGGTTCGAGGCGCGAGGGGCCTCCGGGGGCGGCGGTCAGGAGAAGGGCAGGGTGCCGCCTGGGGTGGCGGCCGGGGTGGCCTTCGTTCTGGGGGCGCTGCTGATTCTGGCCGGTGGATACCTGCGCCGTGGCGTGCCGGTGTGGGTGTTGCTGGTCCCGCTGGCGATCACCTGTTCGGCCGTGTTGCTGCGGCAGCGGGCCCCGTTGTGGTCGCTGGCTCTGGGAGTGGTGGCCGTCACGATCGACGGGCTGGTGGGGCCGTCGCTGGCGACCGTGCTGGTGTTCACCGACAATCTTTACGCCGCGGCGCTCTATGGGCCGGCGCGGCTCGCTCGGTGGTTGCTCGGGATCACGACGGTGCTGGCCGTGGTGGCCGGGGCCGTGGCGGCGTTCATCGCGGCGGACTGGCGGTTGCTGGCCGTCATGGGGATCCAGGCGGGGCTGGTGCTGGTCACGCCGGTCACCACGGCCTGGGTGCTGCGGGAGCAGCGCGACCGGGTGGCCGCGGAACGCGCGCGGGCCGAGCAGGTCGCGCATCTCGCCGAGCTCGACCGGCAGGCCGCGATCGCGGCCGAGCGTACCCGGATGGCTCGTGAGTTGCATGACATGATCGCGAACCATTTCAGCGCCATCGCCATCCAGTCGACGGCTGCTCTGTCCCGAAAGGACCTGGATCGGGAGACGGTCCGGAAGGTCATGGAGTCCGTACGGGAGAACAGCGTCAAGGGCATGGCCGAGATGCGGGACATGATCGGGCTGCTGCGGGAGGCCAACGGCGGGCGTGAGGGGGACGGGCCGGAGCTTGAGGCCACCCGGCCGCGGCTGGCCGACGCGGAGAGCCTGGTCGAGCGTACGCGGCGGGCTGGGATGGAGGTCGAGCTGCGGGTGGACGGGGAGGTGCGTGAGGTGCCGGCTTCGGTGGATCTGGCCGGTTATCGCATCCTTCAGGAAGGGCTGACGAACGCGCTCAAGCATGGTGAGGCGCCGGTCGTCGTCTCGCTGACGTACGAACCTCGGGAGGTTCTCCTGACGGTCGAGAACCGGGTCGGGCGGCGGGGGGCTCGGCTGCCGGGTTCGGGGGCGGGGCTGATCGGCATGCGCGAACGGGCTTCGCTGGTCGGAGGGTTCTTCGAGGCGGGGCGGTCGGGGGATGGGTGGCGTATCGCGGCGGCCTTTCCGACGTCGCTCACGCCGGACACACAGCCGCTCGACGCCCGCCCGCCGGACGGTAGCGCGTCAGGTGGCCGTCCTGTGGGTGGGCGTGCCGTGGGTGATGGTGCTTTGGGTGGCCGTTCTGTGGAGGTGCGTGCTTCTGGGGAGCGCGCTTCGAGGGGGCGGGGTGCGGGTGTGCCGGCGCCGGGGGCTGGCGCTGTGGATGGGCGGGCGGTGCGGTGGCGGGCGGTCGGAGGGGCAGCGTTGGCGCCGGACGAGAGCGTTGGCGACGACGGTGAACACCTCAGGGATGGTGAACGTCCCAGGGGTGGCGAGTGTCCCAGGAATGGTGATGGCGGAACGGACGTGGCATGAGCATCAGGGTGTTGGTGGCTGACGATCATGCGGCCGTACGGGCCGGGATTGTGATGATTCTGGACGGCGCGGACGACGTCGAGGTCGTGGGTGAGGCCGCCGATGGTGAGCAGGCGGTTCGGTTGGCTCATGATCTGCGCCCTGACGTCGTCCTCATGGACATCCGCATGCCTCGTCTCGACGGCATCTCCGCCACCAGGGAGCTGGCGGGGGTGAGTGACGTCCTGATCCTCACGACGTTCGACGTCGACGAGTACGTCTTCGGCGCTCTCCGGGCGGGGGCGGCCGGTTTCCTGCTCAAGAACACCGAAGCCGATGCCCTGGTGGAAGCGGTGAGGCTGGTGGCGGGCGGCGAGGGGATGATCGCGCCGGGCGTCACCAGACGGTTGATCGCCGCCTTCGCCGACCAGCCGGCCCGCCGTGAGCCGCCCGAGCCGGAGGCCCTGACCCCGCGCGAGCGTGAGGTGCTGGCCTGCATCGGTCGCGGCCTGTCCAACGCCGAGATCGCCAAGGAGCTCGACATGGCCGAGGCCACCACGAAGACGCACGTCAGCCGGCTGCTGAACAAACTGGGCCTGAAGAGCCGCGTGCAGGCGGCGATTTACTACTCAGAGTCGCTTTAGCCCCGTAGGGTGAACGCCGTGACCACGCCGCCGCCCCCTCCAGCCGGGGAGCCGCCCCCCGAGGGGCCTCCGTTCGGGCAGCATCCGCCCGGGCCCCCCGGCAGCCAGCCTCCACCTGGGGAGCCATCCCCCGAGGGGCCTCCGTTCGGGCAGCGTCCGCCCGGGCCGCCGGGTGGCCAGCCTCCACCTGGGCAGCCGCCCTCCGGACCGCATCCGTCCGGACCGCATCCGTCCGGACCGCATCCGTCCGGACCGCATCCGTCCGGACCGCATCCGTCCGGACCGCATCCGTCCGGACCGCATCCGTCCGGC
>NZ_JBEZGC010000006.1:0-16927 GCF_040649795.1 Nonomuraea sp. NPDC048881 | reverse complement strand
ACCGCATCCATCCGGACCGCATCCGTCCGGACCGCATCCATCCGGACCGCATCCGTCCGGACCGCATCCGTCCGGACCGCGTCCGTCCGGGCAGCGTCCGTCCGGGCCGTCCGGGCAGCCCTCGTTCGGGCAGCCGCCGTTCGGGCAGTCTCCGTCCGGGGCTTCTGGGCAGCCTTCGTCCGGGCAGCGTCCACCTGGGCCTCCTCCTCCCGGGCAGCCTCCGTTCGGGCCGCCAACCGGGCAGCCTCCGTTCGGGCCGCCGGGTGGGCCGTCGCAGCCGCGGCGGCAGCCTGGGCTGACCGTTGCGTTGGCGCTGGCCGGGAGTTTCGCCTACCTGGTGATCAACCTGGTGGTCGGGCTGCTCGCGTTGAGCACGCAGTCCTCGGCGGGGATCGGCGTCGCGGCGGGGTTCCTCTTGCTTCTGGGGCTCGGCTTGGGCATCGTGCTGGTCGTCCTGCGCAAGCCGTGGTCGTTCGGCCTGGGGCTCGGGTTGATGATCGGATGGTCGTTGGCGTCGATCGTCTCGGCCGGATATTGCACGGGGCTGAACCCCGGCCTGTACGCATAGGTGAAGGCATTGATCGTTCGGCACGCAGCATCCCCTGCCGGCCAGAGGTAGCGGGATGACGACACCACCGCCACAGGGCCGGCCGGGGCCGCACCAGAACTGGCCACCACCATCGCCGCCCCCGCCGCCCCCGCCGTCACCACCGCGACCGTCGCGGTCGACGCCTCTACCGTCACCACCACCCAGCAGTCGCAACTCCGCGATGCTTCTCGGTGCGATGCTGGTCGTCGGCGTGTTCACCTACACCGTCGTCAACGGCATCGTGGGTTTCTTCGCCTTCTTCTCCGCCATCAACGGCACGAACAAGGGGGTCGTGATCGCCGCCGCGGTGCTGCTGGCCCTCGTCGGTCTCGGCGGTGGTCTGGGGTTCGGCCTGGTCCGCAAGTCGTGGTCCCGAGGTCTGGGGCTGGGGCTCGCGATCGGCTGGGCACTGTGGTCGATGCTGACGGCCGGAGTCTGCACCGGCCTCAACCCCAGCCTGTACGGCTGAACCATGCCTTACCACGAGATATTCGTCGGCCTGGGCGTCCTGGTGGCCTCGGTGGTCTTCGTCCGCGAGGCCAGGGCCAGGGGCGCGCTCAACGAGCAGTCACTGGTCGCCGTCACCGGAGCCCTGGTCGGGGGCGCGATCGGCATGCGTCTGGCGGGCTGGCTGGAGACGCTCGACCTCGCCGACCTCTGGCTGTACGGCTCCCGCAGCATCCTCGGCGGCCTGACCGGCGCGTACGTCGGCGTGCTGGTCGCCAAGAAGGTCATCGGCTACAAGGAGCGCACCGGTGACCTGTTCGCCCCGGCGGTGGCGCTCGGCATGGCGATCGGCCGTATCGGCTGTCACCTGACCGAAGCCCCCGGCAGGCCCACGGACCTGCCCTGGGGGGTGCACGCGCCGCCGTCCACCCCGGAATGCCCGGGATGTCTGACGGGCCAGGCCATGCACCCGTCGTTCGTGTACGAGATCGTCTTCCAGCTGGCCGCGTTCGTCGCGCTGCGGTGGGCGCGCAAGCGGCTGACCGAGCCCGGGGAGCTGTTCACGCTCTATCTCGCCGGATACGCGGCCTTCCGGTTCCTGGTCGAGTTCACCAGGGCGAACGAGACGTTGTGGCTCGACCTGACCGGGCCGCAATGGTTCCTGGTCCCCGGCCTGACGCTGCTCGCGCTCAGGCTCGCGTACGGCTGGCGTCGAGGCCACTACGATGCCCTTTTCAAACGGAAGGTCACGACATGAGCGCAGGGATGGGGCTACGGGGAGACCGCATCCTCCGGTACGTCAACGCGTTCTGCCCGAAATGCCACGGCCGGGACCTCGACCAGATCGAACGGCTGAGCGGCTGGCTGGCCGAACGCGACGGCAAGGTGTGGCTGGAACGCGGCTGCCGCGAACACGGCCTGATCCGCACGCTGTACGACGAGGACCCGGAGATCCTCTCCTACCTGGAGGAGTGGACCGCTCCCACCAAGCAGCACATCCCCGACGTGTCCGGAAACTTCGCCCCGATCCCCGGCGCATACCTCGACGGCCTGCCCGAGATGCAGACCCAGCACACCTGCATCCTCCTGGAGGACATCGCCGAGGCGTGCAACCTGCGCTGCCCCACCTGCTTCGCCGACAGCTCGCCCGACCTGACCGGCGTCGTCCCGGTGGCCGACGTGCTGGCGAACGTGGACCAGCGTCTGGCCAGGGAGAACGGCAAGCTCGACGTCCTGATGCTGAGCGGCGGCGAGCCCACGCTCCACCCCGAGCTGAAGACCCTCCTCGCCGAGCTGGTGAGCCGGCCGGTCACCCGCATCCTGATCAACACCAACGGCGTGCTCATCGCCAGGGACGACGCCCTGCTCGACCTGCTCACCGAGCACCGCGACCGGGTGGAGGTCTACCTCCAGTACGACGGCTCGTCGGCCGAGGCGTCCAAGCACCACCGCGGCGGCGACCTGCGCCGGATCAAGGCGGAGGCCGTACGGCGGCTGTCGGAGCGGGAGATCTTCACGACCCTGGTCATGACCGCGGCCCTGGGCGTCAACGACGGCGAGATCGGCGACGTCGTGCGCCTCGCGCTCGACACGCCGTTCGTCGGCGGCGTGTCGCTGCAACCCCAGTTCGGCTCGGGAAGATCGGGCGTCATCGACCCGTCCGACCGGCTCACCCACACCGGCGTGCTCAAGCGGCTCGGCCCGCAGACCGGCGGCCTGGTGACCTGGCGCGACCTGACCGCGCTGCCCTGCTCGCACCCCCACTGCTGCTCGGTCGGCTACCTGATCCGCGACGACGCCCAGCGGTGGCGCTCGCTGGTCGCCCTGATCGGCCACGACCGCCTCAAGGAGAACCTGGGCCTGGTCTCCAACCGCATCGCCGACTCCGAGCTGCCGCGCGAGCTGCGGATGGCCGTCCAGGAATCGCTGCTGGGGCTGCTGTCGGAGCAGTCGTCGCTGTCCCACCCGCAGATCGGCGACCTGTGGCGGGACATCTGCGAGAACTGCGACCTCGGCGTCGCCACGCTGCTCACCCTCGCCTCCTCGGCGCTGCCCGGCCGGCGGAAGAAGCTGCGCAGGATGCTGGGGGAGCGGGTGGTGCGGATCACGATCAAGCCGTTCATGGACATCTCGACCATGATCGAGGAGCGGCTCACGCAGTGCTGCGTGCACGTCGGCACGCGTGCCGAGCAGGACCAGTGCGCGCCGTTCTGCGCCGTGCAGGCCTGGCCGCAGTTGTCGCGGCAGCGGCTGTCCGCGGTGGCCGCCAAGCCGGGGCTGGTGATCCTCTGAAGAGCCGGCCGTACGATCCGCTCCGGTTGTGTGTGTACGCCACCGTGGCGCTGCTGGCCTGGCTGCTCGGGCCGTGGGCGGTGCTCGGCTTCGCGGCGCTGGGGTTCGCCGGGTACTGGAAGGCGCGGCGGGCCGGGCTGACCCGGAGCAAATGCCTGCTCAGGGACACCCGGCTCGTGCTGGCCTATCTCGGGCTGATCGGGCTCGCCGCGGTGGTGGGAATCGTCCTGTCGCTGCGGTGATCAGCTCGCGGGGACGTACAGGATGAGCGACTCGGCGATGCAGGCCGGCCGGCGCTCGCCCTCGATCTCGATCGTCATCTTCAGGTTGGCCAGATAGCCGGCCGGGGTGCCCTTGACGTCGGTGAGCTCGCCCACGGCCCTGACCCGCGCGCCCACGGGCACCGGCCGGGGGAAACGGACCTTGTTCAGCCCGTAGTTGACGCCCATCGCGATGCCCTCGACGCGCACCATCTCGAACATGAACGTCGGCAGCAGCGACAGGGTCAGGAAGCCGTGGGCGATCGTGCCGCCGAAGGGCCCCTCCTTGGCGCGCTCCACGTCCACGTGGATCCACTGGTGGTCGTCGGTGGCGTCGGCGAAGAGGCCGACCTGCTCCTGGGTGACGGTGCGCCACTCGGTCGGGCTGAACGTCTCGCCCACGGCCGCCTTGAGTTCCTGTACGTTCGCGAAGGTCCGCATGGCCACGAACGCTATTGCGCGGGCGGGACGGCTGCCAAGTTGAGCAACCGGTACTCCTTCCCCGAGACCATCCAGTAGACGATCGTGCTGGGCTCGGCGGACCGATCGTCCCCCCACCAGATCCCCACCCGCTCGAACGTCACCAGCGCGCCCGTCGCGAGGTCGTACACCTCGCCGTTGGACACCGCGAAGCGGTCGAGAGCCGGGTAGTCGGCGAGCCGGGGCGCGAGGCCGAGCCCCTGGGGCTCGATCGCACCGGTGCCGTCGGCCCGCTGCAGGTACGAGCGCCCGCCCTGGGCTCCCCAGCACCAGAACGGCCCGCACCGCAGCGTCACGACGTCCCGGGGGATGACGACGCGCACGGTGTAGGGGTCGCCGGACAGGTCCACGACCTTGGTCTGGACCTTCTGCGAGTCGTCCGCGTCCGTGGCCCACGGCCACCTGATGAGGTGCAGGCCCTCGCTGCCGAGGATCAGCCGCGGCGCTTCGCCGCCTGCGAGCGGCATCCACCACACGCCTCCGCCGCCCTCCGACCAGATGATCCGGTCACCGTTTACGGCGATGCGCTCGATCCGGAGGTGCTCGCCCGTCATCGCGGCGACCCGCCGGGGCGCGCCGCCCGCGAGCGGGGCCGTCCAGATCTCGCGTACGGGGGTGCCGTCGTCGCGGAGGGCTTTCACGTACCAGGCGAGGTTCGTCCCGTCGAACGCCGGCGGCTGTGGCAGGTACGTCCTCATGCCGGGAGGGACCGTCAGGCCGGCGAGCTCGCGGAACGTCCGGGTGACCGTGTCGTACACCTCGAACAGGCGGAACGTGTCCTCCCTGGGGCCGGTGGCGACCAGGACCCGCGTGGCGTCGAACGCGGTGAGCGGGAAGCGCCGCCATCCGTCCGGCCCTTGCGCGGGCATCGTGGTGACCGCCTGCGGCCACGCCCGTTCCAGAGGCACGACCTGCGGGGCGGTGACGGGCCGCGTCGCCTCCTCCCGTCCGTTCCCGCTGGTGAGCGTGACGGCCGCGATCACCGCCGCCACCGCCGCCGCGGCGGCCAGCCCCTGTGTACGCCGCCTGCGCCGTCGCCGTCTGTGCGCCGCCACCCCGCCGAGCAGCCTGGACGGTTCCGGCGCACGGTCCGCCGCCGCCCGCAGGGCCTCGGCCAGGTCGTCCTCGCTCCTCATGTTCGTCCTTTCTCGAACAGCCCTGGCCTGATGCGCAACGTCTGGAGCGCCCGGAACGCCTGGCTGCGGACGGTTCCGCGGGAGATACCGAGGATGTCGGCGATCTCCTGGTCCGACAGGTCCTCGTAATACCGCAGCACCAGGACCACCCGCTGCCTGCGCGGCAGCGTCGCCAGCTCCCGCCACAGCTCCCCGGAGGAGTGGCTGTCGGTGTAGGCCCCCTCGGGCACCTCGCCCGTGAGCTGCTCCCTGCGCCGCCGACGCCACCAGCTCACGTGCTGACGGGTCATGATCGTGCGTACGTAGGACTCCGGGTTGTCCTTGTTGCGCACCTTGCGCCAGGTGTCGCCGAGCTTGAGCAGCGCCTCCTGGACGAGGTCGGCGGCGTCGTCGGGGTTTCCGGTCAGCACGTATCCGTACCGGAGCAGGGCGGCGCCACGCGCTTGCACGAACTCCTCGAACTCCACAACTCCCAGACGCACGGGCGTCCCGGACTGTTGCAAAGATCTTTTACTCGAAACCATCGCATGCATGTTCGAGTCCGCGCTACAGTTCTGGGTATCGAAATCGAACAAGGGTTCGGCCTGGTGAGAGGGGGTGTGTCCGATGACGATGCTCGCCACAGCTCCCGCTCGGACACGCCGTAGCACTTTCTTCCCAAATCTAAGACGGCCGCTATATCCGGCAATAAAGTCCGAGAGCGTGGACCCTGTGCGCAATCCCTACGCCCCCGGCGCCGGGCAGCGTCCGCCGGAGCTGGCCGGGCGCGACCGTGAGCTGCAGCAGTTCGAAGTGGTGCTGGAGCGGGTCGCCCGCGGCCGCCCCGAGCGCAGCATGGTCGTCACCGGCCTGCGCGGCGTCGGCAAGACCGTCCTGCTCAACACGTTCAAGTCCATGGCCATGCAGCGGCTGTGGGGCACGGGCAAGATCGAGGCCCGGCCCGACCAGTCGATCCGGCGTCCTGTGGCCGCCGCCCTGCACATGGCGATCCGCGAGCTGGCTCCGCGCCACCGCGCGCCCGAGCGCATCGAGGAGTTCCTCGGCGTGCTGAAGGCGTTCGCGATGCGCGACCCGTCCGCGGCCAAGGGCACCTCCCACTGGTCGCCCGGCATCGAGGTGCCCGCCAGCCGCGGGCGCGCCGACTCGGGCGACCTGGAGATCGACCTCACCGAGCTGTTCGTCGACGCCGCCGGCGTGGCGACCGACCTCGGCGTGGGCATCGCGCTGTTCATCGACGAGATGCAGGACGTGCAGTCCGCCGACGTCTCCGCGCTCTGCGCCGCCTGCCACGAGCTGTCCCAGTCGGGCGGGCCGCTGATCGTGGTGGGCGCGGGGCTGCCGCACCTGCCGAGCGTGCTGTCTGCCAGCAAGAGCTATTCCGAACGGCTCTTCCGCTACGCGCGCATCGACAAGCTCGACCGTGAGGCCGCCGACCTGGCGCTGATCCTGCCCGCGCGGGAGGAGAAGGTCGAGTTCACCCAAGAGGCCCTCGACGCGCTCTACGAGGCCGCCGACGGCTATCCCTACTTCGTCCAGGCGTACGGCAAGGTCGCCTGGGACCTCGCGCTGCGCAGCCCGATCACGCTCGACGACGTCAAGGTCTCCGCGCCCGAGGCCGAGGAGGAGCTCGCCGTGGGCTTCTTCGGCAGCCGCTACGAGCGGGCCACCCCCGCCGAGCGCGACTACATGCACGCCATGGCCCAGATCGGCGACGAGCCGGTCGCCACCGCCGACGTGGCCGACGCCCTCGGGCGGAAGCCGTCCAGCCTCTCGCCCGCCCGCGACAGTCTGATCAAGAAAGGGCTCATCTACAGCGCCGAACGCGGTCTGATCGCGTTCACGGTGCCGCACTTCGGAAGGTTCCTGCGGGCTCAACCCATTTGAGCGCCGCCCCTAGACCTCTATTGGGCTGTCTAGTGGGGAAGCTAGACAGCCCAATAGAGCTGTATCGCCATGCCCGGATAGAGAAATCTAGGGCTCTCTAGCGTCATGCCGATACTGACGTATATTCCGGCAGAGAGTCGCTGTCGTCGCTGCTCACGACCGCCACGCGCACCGCCGGACGCCGTCCGCTCAGGTAGACCGCGAAGACCACGTCGTCGTGGTCGTGGCCGGTGAAGACGAAGAAGCGCCAGCACAGCTCGCGCCAGCTGTCGTACGGTTCGGGCGAGGTCAGCGCCTCCCGATACGCCCGCCACGGGCCGCTGGACCTGAGCCTGGACAGCATCACCTGCTCGGCGGGGCCGGGGCGCTGCTCGCAGGGGGCGCGGTACCGTACCCGATCGATCAGCTCCTCGATCTCGGGGGAGAGCAGCGCGATCAACGCCACCCCCGCGGCCGTGAACCAGGTCGGATGGGTCATCGCCGCCCAGCCCGACGCCGGCGCGGCCACCGACAACGCCGACATCCCGGTCAGCACGACCGTCCGGCCGATCGAGCGCATGCCGACCGGCGCCGAGCTGACCTCGCCGAAGCAGCCGCAGCCCGCGTCCGGACGTCGCCTGCGCAGCTCGATCAGCACGTACGTGGACAGAGCGAAGAAGCAGACCGTCCCCCACCTGAAGATCGGCGCGGTGGTGGCCAGCAGCCCGACGGCGAGCACCAGCTCGCCCGCCGCGCAGACCAGCAGCGAGGGCGCCTGCATCCGGCCGGGCATGAGCACGGCCGGGCCCAGCCTGGACAGGGCGCCCGGCTCCCCGCCCCCGCGGACCGTGACCACCTTCGCGCCGGTGCCCATGACCAGCAGCACGATCAGGATCGGCAGCTGCGATTCCAGCACGCCCGTCTCCAGCACGTCCGTCACCCCAATCCGATCTGAGCGTTGAAGCAGCCTTTGATCAACTCGCCGCCCAGCTCGACGAACGAGGCCGGCGACAGCTCGGCGACCCGGCCGCGCGGTGAGGTCTCGCACTCGACGCAGCGATCGCAGAACCGCCCGGCCAGGCATCCGCAGGCGACCACCGGCAGGTTGGCGGTGCGGCCGGCGCACGTGTTCCTGATCTGCAGCAGTGAGCCGATGGCGAGGTAGGGCAGGCCGGCGCAGGAGAGCCCGGCGTCGGGGCAGCCGGTGTCCACGCGTTCCAGCATCGGGTACGCCGCGCCGCGCTCCTCCTCGTCGAACGTGTCGGACCAGGTGGCGGTGCCGGAGATGCGCGCCTGCGCCCCGGCGTAGGCCGGCGGCGGAGCCGGGACGCTGCCCGACCGGTGGGCGGGCTGCGAGGTCGCCGGCAGCAGCGCCAGGGCGGAGCCGTCGCGCCTGATCCCGATCGCGTCGAACAGGTAACCCGGCTCGAACTTCGGATGCCGCACCTGCAGCCGTCCGGTGGCCGGGTAGGGGATGACGATCGTGCGGGGGCCGCGGTGGGGGCCGCAGTCGAGCTCGACCGTCAGCTCCCCGCGCCCCTCGATCGAGACGATCGTGCCGGTGAGGCGGGTGGTGTCGGCCCAGATCCGCTCGACCACGCGGCCTTCGCGCACCGTGCGCATGAGCACCATGGAGCCCGCCGGGAGGTCCGCGGGCGCGATCTCCGCGCCGTGCCAGGCCGTGGCCCAGGGGGCGATCACCAGCCGCTCCTCGGCGCCTTCGGGGGTCTCGATGGCGATGAGATGCGGGCTCACGTCAAGGATCTCGCCGGTGACGGCGCATAAAGGCGCGCCGTCGGCCGGGTCGGGGCCGGCGATGCCCGGGGCGCGGCCCAGCGCGGCGGCCGCGAGCAGTCTGCGGCGCTCGACGTTCGGATAGCCCATCCGCCCTCCCTCGTCAGGTACTAGGTTCACATGACTCCGGAGCGGCTCGTGCCGCGGCGAACAGATGGGAGCAAAATACGCATCCCCGGGGAAGGTAGCTGACACCCGCCTTCGAACAATCTGCCACCGACCTTGACTGACCTTTGTCTTCGTCGGGCCGAAACCTGAATTGTGGCTCAGTCGCAAAAGGGCATCAGGCTGCGATTCTGGCCACGATGCAGACCACCGGGTGGGAAGAGGAGTTCCGCGAGTACGTCATGGCCCGCGGTCCCGCGCTGCTGCGCGCCGCCCGTCAGCTCACCGGGCATCCGCTGGACGCGGAGGACCTGTTGCAGAGCGCCCTGGCCAAGACGTACCTGGCGTGGGGCAAGATCGAGGACCGGGGGGCGCTGGACGGGTACGTCCGCCGGGCGATGGTCAACATCAACATCTCGCAGTGGCGGCGGCGCAAGCTGGAGGAGTACCCCTCGGACGATCTGCCCGAGGTGGCCACGGCGGACCCGCCGGCCTGCGGGGAGGTGCACGAGCTGCTGGAACAGGCGCTGGAGGGGCTGCCCGAACGGATGCGGGCCGCGATCGTGCTGCGGTACTACGAGGACATGACCGAGCCGGAGATCGCCAGGACGCTCGGGATCAGCGTCGGCACGGTCAAGAGCACGGTGTCACGGGCGATGGGCAAGCTCAGGAGCGCCTTGGGGATCCCCTCGGACGCGGGGGGGCCGGGGGTTCCGGAGACGTCCTCGTAGGATCGCTCCAAGGATCAGTTGAGCGAGGGGGTGGTCTCCTCGGCGCCGGCGGTCGCGCAGGGGCGTACGACGTCTCTGATCTTGCGGAGCGTCTGCAGGAACGCGGCGAGCTCGTCCTGGCTCAGCAGGCCGGTGAAGGTGTCCTCGATGTCCTGAAGGTGCTGGGGGAGGACGCTCGCCAGCCGGTCGCGCCCCTCGTCCGTGAGCGCGGCGTAGGAGGCCCTGCGGTCGGTGGCGCACGCCTGCCTGGTCACCAGGCCCTCGCGTTCGAGCCGGTCGACGACCCTGGTCACGCCGCTGGTGGACAGGCCCGTCTGGGCGGCCAGGTCGGTCATCCGCAGCGCCTGCCGCGGTGATCGGGCCAGGCGGATGACGGTCTCGAAGTCGATGCCCGACAGCCCGGCCGCGCTGAAGACGGGCTGCATCCGGGCCGTCAGACCTGCGTGAACCTCGGCGAGCAGGCCCATCGCCGTCAGCCTGGGGTCATCGATGTGCTTCACGTCCATACCTTAACCGACGTTAGTTGACTTGCGGAATATTCCTCGTGTAGACATTTGTTGCCGCAGACATCCGCACAGCAACGTTCCCAAGGAGAACCCGATGAGCACCCGCACCTGGGAGTCCCTGACCATCCCCGCCGCCGGCACGTACAACCTCGACGTGGCCCACACCCGCATCGGGTTCGTGGTCAAGCACATGATGGTGAGCAAGGTCCGCGGCCGCTTCGGCGACTTCAGCGGCACCGTGACGATCGCGGAGAACCCGCTGGAGTCCACGGCCGAGCTGACGATCAAGACCGCCAGCATCGACACCGGCGTCGGCGACCGCGACGGCCACCTGCGCAGCGACGACTTCCTCGCCGTGGACAAGTTCCCCGAGATCACCTTCCGCAGCACCCGCGTGGTCGGCCACTCCGGCGACGAGTTCACCGTCGTCGGCGACCTGACCATCCGCGACGTCACCAAGGAGGTCGAGCTCACGGTCGAGTACGGCGGCGCCGGCACCAACCCCTGGGGCAACTCGGTCTGGGGCTTCTCCATCAACACCGAGTTCGACCGCGAGGAGTTCGGCCTGACCTGGAACCAGACCCTGGAGGCCGGCGGTGTGCTCGTGGGCAAGAAGGTCAAGATCGAGATCGAGGGCGAGGCGAACCCCGCCTGAGCTGGGTTGTCCACACCCCGGAAGCCCGCCCTGACATGGGGCGGGCTTCATCCACAGGTGGTTACCCACAGGCTGTTGATAACTCTTGGTGAAGGCACGACGCGCAACCGCTTTGCCGCCTCGGCAGAAGGCCGGTACGCTGTGCTGAGCCGCGATGGCTTCCAGGAGGATTCGCCTAGTCAGGTCTATGGCGCCGCACTGCTAATGCGGTTTGGTGGCAACACCATCCGGGGTTCAAATCCCCGATCCTCCGCAGGTGAAAGGCCCTTCCCCGTTCGTCGGGGGAGGGCCTTTTTGATCTCTGTGGGCCTGTGGGTTGCAGTTCGGGTTGCAGTTGGCCTGTCAGCCCCAGAGGGCCGAGCCCATGCGGTCGCTGGCGTCCTTCATCTGAAGGGTTGCGACGTGGGTGTACCGCTCGGTGGTGGTCACCCGTGTGTGGCCGAGGATCTCTTGGACGACGCGGATGTGGACGCCCTGCTCTATCAACAACGTCGCGGCGGTGTGACGGGCATCGTGAACGCGGACGTCCCGGACGCCGGCCTGCTTGAGGATGGACTTCCACTGCTTCCAATCCTCGGTGCGCTCGATCGGGCCGCCCAGTTGGGTGGTGAAGACCAGATCGTGATCCACCCACTGATCTCCTGCCTTCAAGCGTTCCGCGGCTTGGGCCTTCTTGTGCGCCTTGAGGAGCGCCAGGAGCGCTGGCGGGCACTGGAGGGTGAGCCTGCTCTTGCCCTTGCGTTGCCGAAAGATCAGACCGCCGCCCGTCCGCTTCGGGCACTTGTCCGCGTGGCCGGTGCAGTCCTTCAGGCACGGACGCCGGTAGCAGGCGTGAGCGCGTCTCTTGCAGTCCGCTCCACAGGCCCGGTCGTGCCGGTGTTCCTTGCAGTTCTTCTTGCACGCCTTCCGGTGCCACTTCTCTCCACAGGCATGTGGATCGGCACAGCTGTGCTGCCACTCGGCGCGCTGGATCTGGAACCACGCCCTGATCTCGCCAGTTGCCAGATTGACGTACGACCAGCGGAGGCCGAGCGCTTCACCTTGCCGGATGCCAAGGGCCAATGCGACGGACCAGCGAGCACCATTCCTCCGTGTCTTGGCCGTGTCGAGAATGCGCCGCGCCTCGTCCTTGGTGAGCGGCTCGATCTCGGTGGTCGCGGCCGAAGGAGCATCGACCAGGGTCGCGACGTTGCGTGTGATGCGGCCCCGCCGTACCGCGATGGTGAGCGCGCGGGACAGGATGCGATGAACCTTGAGGACAGAGCTGGGCGACAGTCCCTCTTCCAGCATGCGCGTGTAGGCAGTGTCCAGGTGCTCAGGCGCGAGCCGGTCGAGGCGATGCTTGCCGAGGAGCGGCACGATCCAGTTCCGGGACTTGGAGCGGTAATCGGTCAACGTGCGGGGCGCCATCTTCTCCGAGAGGACGAGCCGCTCACAGATCACGTCCAGGAACTCCGTCATCCACTCCCCGGCCGTGGGCGGCCGGCCAGGCTTACCAACGTGGCCGGATTGGCGTGCACCTTCCAGCTCGCGGACCTTCCGGGTGACCTCCGCTTCCGTCTTGGCTTTGCGGTGGCGCCGGTCCGGGGAACCGTCCGGCTTGATCCCGATCGTGACCCAGCCGTGCCAGAGGCCGTCCTTGCCGAGGTAGATGGAGGAGCGGCCGTTGGGCTTCCTGGTGGCCATCACACCGCCTCCCTTTCAGCTTCGGCCTCAAGGGCTTGGGCGAAGTCGAGGAGAGCGGCGGTAGGGATCAGGCGATAGCCGTCGCGCTTGATCGAGCGGAGTTCGCCGGTCTTGATGAGGCGGAAGACGGCCGTACGACTCATGCCGAGAACCGTGGCGGCGTCCTTGGGACGGTAGAAGAGTCTGTCCATGTCAGGCCGCCTCCTCGCTTGTCCATGAGTCTTGGCCGTCCGCTTCGGCTTGGAGCCTGGCCATGTGTGCTCGCCAGCGTTGGCGTTCGGCGACCGCTCGCAGCAGGCGCATGGCCAGCGGGGCGACGTTGGCGTCTCCGGCCGGGACGGGCTTCCAGACGTAGCGACGCGGGTCGGTAGGTTCGTTGGCTTGGCCGAGGGCTTCCAGGACCCAGGAACGACGGTCCCGCTTGTGCTCGGCGAGGGCCTTGTTGGACCACTTGCGCGAGACCAGGACACGACGGCCGGCGTAGCCGAGGTGGTTGGGCGTGTGGGCCTTGCTGCGGCAGCTACCAGGAGCCATCCCCGGCTTGGCACCCTTGGGCTGAACTCCGTAACGCAGCCAGTTCGGGCAGGCTGGAGAGCATGGCTCGAAGCGCAGCGCCTCGACCATGCGGGCGGCATGTTCCCGTTGGGCAGGGTTGTCGACGTTGAGGTTGTCACCGAGTGACTTGGTCAGGTACTTGGACAGGTAGCGGATGCACTGGTCGGCGTCCTTCGTGCCGGCGAGCACGCCCTTGACGTCCACCTGCTCACCGAAGCGGATGACGTGCAGAGGCTTGACCTCTTCGTCGGCGTCAAGGTGATCAAGCGCCTGTTGCCAGGTGGGCAGGACCTCGCCCGTACGAGGGTCGAGGTAGCTGGCACCGTCCTCCCAGACGGGCAGGTGGTCACCGTCGAAGCGCACTTCGTCGACTGACGGCCACCACACCTGGTGGTACGTGGCTGCCGCGATCTGCTTGACCTCCGCCCTTGGAAGGGTGCCGCGGATGGCCATGTGAAGGTGCGGGGCGAGCCGCTTCTGAGGTTCCACCGTGGCGAAGTACTGCACGTCGTAGCCAGCCACCCGGCGGAGGTTCTGCACGAACCGGTCGACCAGCTTGGAGAAGTGCAGAGCATCCCGAGCAGCCCGCGCGTAGTCGTACGTCGCGGGATCGACAGGTACGCCGTCGCGCACCTTCCCATAGGACGGCAGGGTGAGCGTGACGAACATCGAGGGCCGGTAGATCTTGCCATCCGAGCTGGTGAACGTCCGTCCCAGCGTGGTCGGTGCCATCCTGCGGCGGGGCAGGTTCGGCGCGTCCTGCCGCCGCCTTGTCGAGCGGGTGCGCTTGGGGACGGTTCGCCCGAGGATGTTGCCGCGCATGCCCGCCTGATTGATCTCGACATCGACGCCCTCGATCGCGGCATCCCAGCCGACGGTCTCCTCGCCGAGCGCGGCGGCCTGGTCGCGGCGGGCCTGGAGGTCGGCGCGGAACTCGACCAGCCACCGCTGATCCTCGTTCGGGGCGTCCGGCGTGATGGCCGGCTCCTGGTCGAGGTGCCAGCCTTCGCGGCACTGAGCCCGGCGGAGCTGCCTGTTGCGCTTGGCGCACGACGGGCACTTGGACTCCAGGGTTGCCCCGCAGGGCACGTCCACGATCTCCCAGCGGCCGGTGTGGACGTCCAGCCGCTTGAGCGGGACGGGGCGGATGCAGACGCCGTACTGCTTGGCGACCTCCACGGCCACCTCACGGGCCAGCGGCATGGTCTGTCGTACGGCGCGAGGCAGTTCAGCCATGGACACCTCCCTCGTCCTCGGCCAGGTCGGCGCAAAGCCGGAACAGGCCGTTGTACGGGTGCTTGAGCGTTCGCGGGTGGAGGAGGGTGAAGACCCGCAGTCGGGGCAGGTCGCGGAAGGTGAGCAGGACCATGAGGGGGCGGGCCGCCACGAGTTCGAGTTCGTCGGCCGTGCCGTGGAAGCAGACCTTCATCAGGCGGCGTCCTTCCCGGCGATGAAGGTGGCGGCCATGTCGTGGATGTCGGTGTCGGAGACGTAGGCCGCGCGAACCCTGACGGGGTCGGGTGAGGTTTCGAGGCGGACGTATCCGATGCCCGCCCCCCGCTCAGGGACGGGGGAGATGTGGTCGGCCAGGGCGCCGCGGTCGCGCGCACCGTCGCCGAGGACCATGTCCACCTGCTCGGACTCGTCCAGGCGAAGCGCGATCTTGTCGGGGAAGAGGTTGCGGATGTTCATGACCTCCTTGCGCGGGTCCTGGAGGGCGGCCATGACACCTACGCCGACCGCGCGGCCCTGGGTGGTGAGCGTGGCCAGCGCGGCGCAGATGCGCTGCTTGAGTTGCCGATCGGCCTGGTACGCGGTCAGGAACGCCACCTCGTCGACGACCACCAGGACGAACGGGTCCTCCACGGTCGGCGTGTGGGAGCGCTGGAGGCCGGCGAACCGGGAGGCGCGTTCCTGCATGACGTTGACGGCTTGGTCGAGCAGATCGGCGCAGTCCTCAGGGGTGGCCGCATACCGGTCACCGAACAGGGAGCGGCCGTACGACAGCTCCATCAGCTTGGGGTCGAGCGCCCAGATCTCGACCAGCCCCGCCTGGACGGCGGGAAGGAGTCCGCGGATCGTGGACCAGATGATCGAGCCCTTGCCAGCCCCAGTGGCGCCGGCGACCAGGACGTGTGTGCCGTGCACCTTGAGCAGCCACGGCCGCCCGTCCTCCTGCTTGCCAACCTCGACCGGCCCCACGGTCGGGACGTCGGGCACATGCATCGCGTCGAGTGGCACGGCAAGCGGGTCGGTGCGCGGGACGGTGAGCAGGAGCCGACCTCCCTTGGTGACCGCCACACGACAGGACGCCGCGCCGAAGCCCTGCGCGAGGTGATCGAGGCGATCGGACCAGTCCTTGACCGATTGCCCCTTGAGCATGCGGACGGTGACCAGGTCGGCCCACGTCGTACAGGTGACCTTGCTGAGCCGGGGGAGGTAGTCACGTCCCCACAGGTGCCGGCCGAGCCCTGAGATGATCATGACCGGTTGCCAGTGTCGCCGGTACACCCAGACGAGCCGCCACCAAGCCAACAGCCGCAGCCCGATCAGGCGCGTGAAGCCGCGCCGGTCGGTGATGGCCCAGGCGAGCATCCCCGTAGGGATCGGGATGAGCAGGAGAAGCGCGGTTCGCCATCCGTACGCCAGTGTGAGGGCAACCGGCGTCAGGGCGATGAGGGCGGCGACGGGATGCCGCCACAGCATCCGGACGCAGCCGTTGAGCACTCGCCAGAAGAAGATGATCAGAGTCAGGATTGCAGGAGTCTGGACGACGGCCGGGCGGAAGACGATGGCCGTGTCGGGCGTAGTGGTGACGAGGTTGCGCGCCTCGTCACCGGGCAGCCGCTTGAACATAAGCTTGGAACCTCTCGTGATGTGGAGTCAGGGGAGAACCGAGGGGCCGCCGGAAGTTGCCGCTTCCAGCGGCCCCGCCCTATCTGTCAGGCCGCCGTCTGGTCGACGGCCTTGCCGGTGGTCTTGTCCGTGGCCGGCTGCTGGGCGTGCAGGCGCTCGCAGTCGGCGAGGTACTGAGCGGCGGCGCGGTAGATCTCGCGGGCCAAGGTCAGGTCGGCGTCGGTCACCGGCCCCAGGCCCGTGGCCGAGAAGGAGACCTGCGTCTCCGGGGTGCTGAAGGTCAGGTACGGGCGGCGCTCGTCGATCACTCTGGCGTGCACCCGCACCTCGCTCGTGTGGAAGGAGACGTCCAGTCGCGGCGTCTCGTCGGGAGCCAGTGAAACCGTGACGTAGGTGTACGGACCGAGGTTCACGCCGCCACCTCCTTGGAGGCCGGCGTCTGCTTCGCACGCGGCGGGCGCATCCCCGTCGCGCGGATGGAGTAGGCGAGCCGCCCGTTCTGTGCGACGTACGGAGTGACGGTCATCCCCACGAACTCGACAGGCGTGATCGGCATACCGGGCACGGCCGGCGGAGCGGTGGGTTCAGTCGTGGACAGGAGCTTGACGGCGACCGTCTTTTGGGAAGCCTTCACGGTCGGATCGCCGTCCATGACCGGGATCTGCCAGACCGGCTCACCGGTCGTCTTGTCCTTGGCGTAGACGGTCCTGCCGTTGGCCGAGGCGTCGAAGTCCTTGACCTGCTCGACGTTCCCGACGAGGTAGCAGCCGTGCGGAAAGACCTGGTCGAAGCTGATTGGGATGGGTCCTTGGAGTGCCATGTCGTTCCTCTCAGTCGCGGTGACGAGCTCTTATTCGCTCGTCCACTTGTCCGCATGAGTTGAGAGTAGGCTGTGGCCACTCGTCCGCACAAGTGGTTGAGCCGGAGTGGCGCGGTAAGAATTACCTCACCTTGTAGACATCCTCAAGCTCA
>NZ_JBEZGC010000005.1:0-646214 GCF_040649795.1 Nonomuraea sp. NPDC048881 | reverse complement strand
TCAGGCTTACCGACCAGCTCGGCGCCATGCACCAGGAACAGGATGTGCTCGGAGTCCACCATGCCGGCCATCGGCTGATAGCTCACCAGGTGCTCGACCCGCTTCGGCCGATACCCAGTCTCCTCCTCCACCTCCCGCACGGCGGTCGCCATCGGATCCTCGCCGGCCTCGACCAGCCCGCCCGGAAGCTCCCACCCCCACCGGTCGAACACGAACCGATGCCGCCACATCAGCAACACCCGATCCTGCTCATCCACGACGACAGCGATGGCAGCCCGATCGAGATGCACTACATGATGCTCGAACCGCTCCCCGCCCGGGATCTCCACATCGGCCATCCCCAACCGGATCCACCGGTTGTCGTAGATCAACCGCTCGCCATGAACCACCCAGCGCGTCAGCTCAGCGTCATCAGCCACACCGCGAAGCTACCTGCCCACACCGCCGCCGTACACGTACTTCCAGATGACAGCTGAGATCGTTGCCGAATAGTCCCTATGAGGATCAAGGCGGCGGCACGGCCCTGCGCTCGGCCGCACGCTGCGCGTGCGGCCTGGGGGCCGTTCTCGCGCACGGCCGTACTCGGGCCGCTGCCAGAGATTGACCCCTCCGAAGGCTTCACTTCCATCGCCGTTGTCCGTCGATTGGGTCACCTACGAGGGATCGATTAAGACTCCTGGACGCTCGTCCGATGTCTCGCGGCCCGAATTAGGAGGAATTCACTAAAACGCTGAGCCTTCGTAGCTCTTTCCAAGATGACCCCATTGGCTTTCAAGTATCCAGCCGACCAGCCTTTCAATGCTTCGAATAGCGTGGATACTTCCTTGTCTGACATGGAAGCGTCTTCTAGAGCAAGTCTACGAAGTTGCTGAGGGCTTCTCAGCGGCCCCCCATAAAGGTGTTCGGCTACAAGCATGGACAGATGGAACCGCAGGTTGCTCTTCTGAGAGACCGTTGCGTCGGCGGCTTCCGACACGATAAAAGCGTCAATCTGACGCTGAGTCTTTGCTGCCCAGAAGTAGATTTCTAGATCTATTGACGAGTTGAACACCGATCTATAGTCATCATCGTTCTTAAGTAGCGATGACGGCTTCCCGCGCGACTTATCCGGCCGGGACAGTCCCATGGCTGTTATTGCTGCACCCACAAGAGAGATGCTAACGATCTTAGAAGTATCCCTGCCATCGTTCTTGTAGAAATTCTTTCTGCGGTCGTAGTACCATCCTTTGGTGAGGAAGTAATTCTCAATGTTGCGTTGCACTTCGTCCGTTGCCCTTAGTGACGCGTCAGTGACTGTCGTTTGCCTATTCGTGGCCCTGATGACCTGATCACGTGTAAGCGCATCGGTGGTCACGATAATGCGTACTAGGAGCATCCGGTCTACGATATGGTCCGGCGGATTTACTTTCAGCGTGTCATAGATTTCATGGCTGGTTTGAAGTCCATTGACAATCTGAATGTTCGATAGTGAATATGTTTTGCCCGCGATCGTCGCATCACTGCAGATGATAGTGACGCCGTTGTTTAGCCACCAGAATTGAGGGCTCTCTGGATTTGCCAAAGATTTTCGGATCTCCTGATTGACCGAGACATTTCCTTGGTAGTCTCGAACATTCATCTCAAAGAGATGCCGTCGAAGGCGGCCATTCTCGTCTACGATAAGGTCGTAGTAGTCCATTAGGCCCACAAGTGCTATGTGGGATTGTCCGCTGGTAACGCTTTCCTGGTAGCGCATGGGAAGCGTATATGACGGCCTTTCGTTGTACTTAGCCAGGAGCTCCACATCTCCGAGCAGCTCTACAGCGATATGGCGCGCGTCAGGCACCGCCGTCAGGACGACATGCTTCAGTGCAATCAGCTTGGCTTCGACCTGTGGATTTACACCCTTGCGCTCGCCGGGTGTTGCATATACAACGTTGACACTAATCCGAGGTCGACGCGTAAGAACCTTTTCCCAAGTGGAACGAAAGATGCCAATACGGGCGAGAACGTCGCTGTTGTAAAGTGGCGATAGCTCGCCTAATGGTTGCGAAAGGTCGAGCAGGCGGCGCAGAGAATTCTCCAGCTTATCGATTGCCTCCTCAGAAAAGGCGGCCGTCCTCTTAGCTTGAATCACCCAAAGCTCCAGTGACCTGTCTTGGCCAAAGTCGCTCGGCTTACTACTTTCGGATACTACTTCAGAGTCCTCATCCAGCAAGGCGTCATCAAAGAAGACATATATCGAGTCTATGGCGCCATCTTGCCCGCCCCCCACTATGCCAAGCTTAACTTCTTCAAGAGAAAGCCCATAGGAGCGAAGAACAAGCTCTGAAGCAAATACTTCAAACGCCGTTCCGCCCGTCGCGCCAGGGAGATTATCTGCGTGCCAGGTGTCGAAGATACGCATCAATAGCGTCTGTGCGTTACTGGGCGACTTGGCCATCATAGAAACCTCGCTTCATCGGCTAAGGACATCATCTCACAGAGACTGTCTCTACAACTAGATATCTCAGATTAGGATGTACCAGCCTTCGCTTCCCTGGTGGCGCGCAGGTTCGAAGACCAGACTCCTCAAGAACCTGGTCGCTGGAACGGCAAGCTACGACGCGAACATAATGATTTCTCACAGACCGCTCACGGTCGCTCAGCGCACCTAACTCCAGACGTAGCATCGGACGACTGTTACTGCAGTCTCCGGCGGGGGCCTCTGACTTCGGGATGATCATGACAAGCATCTCGCGGGCAATGGCTAGGGTGGCCGGCTCTTCCCGGCACCGCCGCCCCCGGACAAGCCGAGCGGATCAGGGGCCGGAGGCGACGGGAAGATCCGGAAAGAGGGGTGCGTGCGTCCGCACGGGGAGAAACCCCGCAAGGCGCGCCATACGGCGAAGGCCCTTACGATCGCCTGTCGGAGGCCAGCCACCATAGCTGGCTGGGGGCGATCGAAGGTCCAGGGCTTCGTTCCTCAGCCCCGGCCCACCGAACGATGTGGTGGGCGTGCCGGATGGGGCGGGGAGGCGGGGGAGCGGTGGGGGGCACGGAGAATGCCACCCGCATGCTGAGCTGCGTCTTCCCTGTGTAGCAAGATCGGCACGCGTCTCTGCAAGCAGGATGTCAGGTGTCGAATCTCCTAGGATCCACGTAGGTTCGCAGGAACACCCACGCGGTACACGGTTCGGTGGGTGCCCATCTGCTTCCCGCCCTTGATCAAAGGGCCTCGCTTCGCTTGGACTGTTGCTCCTTGGGGAGAGGCGCAGGGGCTTATGAATACTCATGTTGCCAACTGGTAGATTGTATGGGATTACCCCGTCTGTCAGAGACTGCCCCGAATCTTGAGGTTCCCTTGTTATAGGGAATTCACGTGATCTCATGGGCTCATGCTGCCTATAGTTACGGCCATCGTTAGCGCTCTCGTGGCGATCGTAGTTGTCGTACTGAATGATCGTTTTGAGAGATCTCGCAGAAATATAGAATGGGCCCGTCAATCCAATCAGCTAGAAGCGGATCGGCTCAGCGGTATTTACGGGGATGGTATTACAGCCCTTCGAAACTATATGCATGCAATGAGCGACTTTGCAGACTTCCGCTACCGCAGCGCAAATGGCTCTACTGCTGCTGTTGTGTTCGATGAAAACGAACTAGTTCGCCGAGTTCTTGAAACCGATAGGGCTATGATTCACCAAGAGTCGGCTATTAGGCTGGCATCTCCCGATGCCACCGCTAAGTATGAGAGCGTGGCTAAGAAGTTGCGAGAAATTAGGCGCCTAATTGACTATGACGACGCAGGGAATGGAAATGACAGATCGAGCTTCTGGCCGGAAAGTTCGCGCTGGGAGGCAAAGTATGAAGAATATGAGGATCTACTAATGGAATTTACCCGGTGTGCCAAGGAAGGGCTGGATGCGGTTCGGTCAAATAGTCTACCTTATTCCGGTTGGCGGAAATTCCTCGGCCGCTGATTGCCGTCCTATCCAGTCATTTGACTGGATAGGACGCATCGTCAGGAATTCCAGCAGGAGGTACAGCGAAGCTGCGCCTCTAGCAGCTTCAGACGGCTGCCTTCGGAGCAGCGTGCGCCGCGCAGCTCTCCGCCGTCACCGTCGCCCCATGCTGGCTCCGCTGTGTGAGATGACGTTAGCGGCTGCGTCAGCTGGTGATCTGGCTCAGGGACCAGGGGCGAGAACTAGTCGACGAAGCGGTCGGACAGTACGTGATCTTCTGCGCGTGAGCGCGCGCAAGGTTCTTTTGCGCAACTGAGCACTTTCATCCAGAATGGCGGCCCTCTTCGGTGAGCTGCAGGACGTGATCGCCCGCACGAGTGTGGTAGGGGGAGCAGTGCCGCGCGGGTTGCAGTTTGGGTTGCAGTTCCGCGCCGTCCACCTAGGCCCAGGACGTCCGTCCAGCCGCGTTGGTCCACGTTGAACGGTCTGGGACAGTTTGGCTCCGAGCTGCTAATGCGGTTTGGTGGCAACACCATCCGGGGTTCAAATCCCCGATCCTCCGCCAGGCGGAAGGCCCTCTCCCTTGATCGGGGAGAGGGCCTTTTTGATCTCCGAAGGTGTCGTAGTCACAACGACTCGGGATTTCCCCAGAGAGCGGAGGCGAGCTCGCCCGCGTCGCGCACCAGGGGTGTGGATACGTGGGCGTAGCGCTCGGTGTGGTCACTCGGGTGTGGCCGAGCACTTGCTGAACGATCCGGATGTTCACACCGTGCTCGATGAGGAGCGTCGCGGCGGTGTGGCGAGCGTCATGGACCCGGACGTCTTGGACGCCAGCCTGCTGAAGGATGGGCTTCCAGATCTTCCAGTCCTCGGTGTGCTCGATGGGAGAGCCGTGCTTGGTCGCGAACACCAGGCCCTGGTCTTCCCGTCGATCTCCCGCCCTCTCCCGCTCGGCATCCTGCACCACCGGATGTGCCTTGAGCTGGGCGAGGAGTTCGAGCGGGCACGGGGGGTGAGCTTGCTCTTGCCCTTCCTCTGGTGGAAGACCAGGCCGCCGACGGTGCGCTTGGGGCACTTGTCCGCATGGCCGGCGCAGTCAATGAGGCGGGGCCCGCTTGTAGCAGGCATGGCCTGATTCGGTGCAGCCCGGCTTGCAGGTCGGCTGATGTCCGTGGATCGTGCATCTCTTGTGGCGGGAGCGTCGACCTGACTCAGCAGGAGGTGGTCGTCTCGGCTACGCAGGAATCGGTGCCCGGCCCGCCGTTGGCGGTGTCGGTGCCCGGCCCACCCAGGATCCGGTCGTTGCCGGCTTCGCCGTCGAGGGCGTCGTTGCCGTCGTCGCCACTGATGTCGTCGTCGCCGTTGCCGCCGAAGACGGTGTCGTTGCCGGAACCGGCGGAGATCCGGTCGTTGCCCGCGAAGGAGAGGATGACGTCGTCGCCGCCCAACGCGGCGATGCGGTCGGCGAACGGTGACCCGCAGATGACATCGGCGCTCGCGGTGCCGACGATGGTCTGCCCCGAGGTGGCGGTGCGCCGGTCGATGGTGCAGCTCGGTCCGTTTTGGAGCGTCCCGTCGACACTGCTGGTGTTGAAGTAGCCGCTGCCGGTCCCTGCGGGGTTGTTGGTGAGGATCAGGCCCGTTGCCACGTTCAGCGCGCGGGTTGCGCCCTGCGCCGACGCCACGTCGTCGTGAAGCAAGATCCGGTCGGAGAAGAGGTACGAGTCGTCGTGCGGTCCCAAGATCTGCGAGCGAACCGACTGAGCCGGGACGGGAGCACCGCTGAAGTTGTAGCTTGCGCTCTGCGTCGCGCTCATCCCTGCTTGGTCCATGAGCGCGTAGCCCTGGTAGGAGAACTTGGCGGTGGAAAGCGAGGTCCCCGACGGCGTATGCACGTTCAGCGAGAGCGTGCATTCCTTGTCCGAAGCATCACTACCAGGTTCGATGAGCGTCTCGTATGAGCTGAATGTAACCGTGAACGACTTCCCGTCAGGGCTGATCGCCGCCTCCCAGGTCCCAGGCGGGCACCCGTTTCCGTTCGCACTGACGCTTGAGATGTATGCCTCGGCCGGGTTGGGGGCAGAGGATGCCGCGACCGCGGGCGTCATGACCGCTGCGGTGAGGACGGTGGCGGCGAGTGTATGTGCGGCCAGCTTGGGGAGGGTGTTGCGCATGATGAATGGCATGGGTCATTCCTTTCCGTGGTGAGCATTCCCGGCGAGAACGTTAGGTATTTTCCTGGGGCTCGTTGACCCGCGTCGGATCGAGCTCGTGAATGGCGCCGCGGTGGCGCGGATACCGAAGCTGTTTTTTGTATCCGCCCACGCCGCTGCGATAGTGCGACAAGGGAGATACCCCAGCGTCAAGCATGAAAGACGTATGCAGCTTTTATAAGCGGGCAAACAATCAGCAATGAGCGAAAGAGGGCGCGTCCTTGATGTCCGAATATCGCCATTAAAATGGATATTATTCTGACGTGTAGCCCCCAAAAATTCCGATTCGCGCAGATATGCCATGATTTAGAGAATCTGGCCCATCGTGCGACGGTGGGCCGGGGGCAACAACCACAGCAGCAACCGCGCCATATTCGGGCGACCCCGGGCGGTCGTCAATGGCCCATGCGAGCAGTGCGAACAACCTGTAGCGATCTCGCTGCCGAGATTTCATGGCTCGGAGGGGAGACGGTATCCCACTGCTCGGCTTCGTCTCCCGTCGACGCACAAGCTCGTGCTCGTTGGAAGCCGCTTTGGCTTGCCGAGAGTCGTCGTCGCAGCCGGAAATGTTTGAGAAGCCGTCTCCATGAGTCGAGCAGCGAGCACGCGTGTCGACTCGGTAGGTCGGCGAGGAGCGATGGCTACATTGATGTCCGCCACTCCACGCTCGGTGATCAGGCGGCAGTGGGGCTGGTCTAGTTGCAGTTCTAGTTGTAATCCCGTCTCGTATGTAGCCCGTCCAGGAAGACCAGCGCGGCCAGGTGGTCCAGGTGGAACCAATAGGGACACGCAAGACTCGAGCTGCTGATGCGGTTTGGTGGCAACACCGTCCGGGGTTCAAATCCCCGATCCTCCGCAGGTGAAAGGCCCTTCCCCGATCTTCGGGGAGGGCCTTTTTCGGTCTCTGCGGGCTTGTGGGTTGCACTTGGCCTGTCAGCCCCGGAGGGTCGAGCCCGTGCGGTCGCCGGCGTCCTTCCACAACCTTCGGTTCCAGGACCGCCGACTCGGCAGCGCCGCCATTGCCGACAAGATGCACGGCCACAGCTTGCCTGCCTGCTTGCCGGAACAGCGTCGTTGGCCTGGCAGGTCTGGCTTGCCGTGACGATGTTGTGCCACTTCTTTGCACGCTCTCAGGCGGTTGGGCGCCGCCGCTGCTGCCACCATGGCCGGTCGGGCGATGCGAGCGGATCCGGCGACGTTCGGGCGAGAAAGCTTCTGTCGATGGGGAGTACGAGGCTGTAGAGATGTGGTCGCGTCCAACGGGGCAGCGCCATGAGCACCTGTTCCAGTTCCTCGCGCGGATCGTCCTCGCGACAGCCCAGGCATGTGCAGGTGGGTAGGAGCTGGGTGGAGGTGCCGGGGATCACTTGCCGTGTCCAGGCCAGCAGCACCGCGGCCACATGACCTGGGCTCAGCCGGGTGTGCTCCAGTGCGATCACCGCGGCCATGGGGCGCGGTCCGAGGCCGGGAACCTGATGAATCGAAGGTCTGTGGGTTACGCACATGAATCCTCGGGTGCGAACCGCTGACGGGCGCCTACGCGGCATGGCCCTTTCTGCACGAAGTCATGAGCGTGATGATCGCATGCCTTCGGCGTTGCCTCCAGGTCGCGATTGCCCGAGCGAACCACGTCTCCGGCGGTGGCACATCAGCGCCGGGACTGCTGCTGGCGGTTCGGGCGTCTTTCGTACATACGTAGCGATCGAACGAGAGGGACGCATGGGGGGCTTCTACGACTATTACCGGGCGGCGAACAGGCAGGTCGCTGCGGAGAAGCCTGATAACCCACGTGCAGTTGAGAAACCCATGCCGGGCGTCGCCACGTTCGACGCCGTGGACGCCAAGTGGATCGACCCCGACGTGATTCTTGGCCGGCTCATAGCCCTTGCCAGAGACGTTCCGTACAGCTTGGACCTGGTGCGGACGACCACCGTCTATCCGCCGCCCGAGGGCGCTCCGGCGACGATGGAGGAGTGGGAGGCCCTGCCCGACGACTCGCCTTACAAGGACGGGCCAGGGATCGAAGAGCTCCCTGCGGACGTCCGCGACACGTTGGCCGGCGTCCCGGACGGCAGGTTGGACGAACTCGTCGAGCAATGGGAGCAGATCGAGGAGTTCGCCTTCGTGCCACCGGGCGATGGATACCTGCTGGAGATCCTTACCGGGCTGCGAGGTCTGGCGCAGCGGGCGCAGGTGGAAGAGCAGATGATCTATTGCTGGATCGGCATCTAGTCTCCGCCGGTGCCGGGGTTCGAGCCCATGGCATCGTGTTCTCAGCGGCTGCCGTGCGGGCACGGTCCGGGAGTGCCGGGGCGGTGATCAGAACTGGACGTTGGTCATCGTGTACCAGGTCGGGGCGAATGTCAGCAGGGCCAGGGCGACCAGGACGGCGAGCGCGCCGAGTACGCGCGGGGTGGTGAGGGGCGCGGGGGAGATGGGGCGCTGCTTCCAGCGTCCGGCCGTGAGGAAGGCCGCGACGCCGCCCAGGATGATGTTGGCGGGGACCAGTTCGTACTCGCCGCGCAGGATGTGGAAACCGGCCGCGAGGATCATCGTCAGCGTCAGGCCGGCGGCGGCGAGTGGCGTCAGCATCGGCTTGACCTTCGTCATCGCCGGCAGGACCAGGCCGATGCCGCCGAGCACCTCGACGATCCCGATGAAGACGATCAGGGACTGCGGCACCGCCGCGTACCAGGCCACCGCCCGGGGTGCTGTCGCGAACAGGGCGTCGTCGTACAGCAGCACCTTGCCGAAGCCGCTGCCGGCGAAGAAGAAGCCCCACAACGCCTGGAGCGACCAGAGTGCGCCGTTGAGGGTGAACCTTGTTCTGCGCGTCCTGGGCTGCTGCTCGATGTCCGTGATGCTGACGTGGTGGCTCATGTCCTGTCACTGCCTTTTCTGATCGGATTCGCGGGGAACTCGCCGACGCTTTTGTGCCTTCGTCAGTACGTGGTGAGCGGTGCGTGCTGACGGGGCTTATCCGAGCATGGAAGCGAGGTCGTGCGCATCGTCCGTGGGACAGGGTGGGACATGGGGGAGGCGTTTTACCTGCGGAAACGTGACTTATGCCGTGACCGCGGGATGGGACGGTCCCAGGTGGGGCGGGCGCCGCAGGGTGGGGAAGGTGTTCCTGCGGCGCCGAACCGCGGCCCGGCTTCCGGGCGTCAGTCCTGGAGGACTGAGAGGACGTTTCCCGCCGGGTCGGTGAACCAGGCGATCAGGGGGCCGCCGCCGCGGAAGATGCCCTTCTCGTCGGTCTTCAGCTGGTCGTAGCGCTGGAAGTGCACGCCGCGGGCCGCCAGGGCGTCGACGGCCTGCTCGATGTCCTCGACCGGGAAGTTGAGGATGGTGAAGGTTGCGGGGACGTGGTCGGGTTTGGGGTAGACCAAAATGTCGGTACCGCCGGCGATGTGCAGGGTCAGCAGGCCGTTCGACTCCGACACCTCCAGCCCCAGGGTGTCGCCGTAGAACGCCTTCGCGGCGGCCAGATCGTTGACGGAGAATCCGCTGAACGCCTTCGTCTTGCCGAACATCGTCACATCGCCTTCCGGTGGTCCTCGCTGAGCTGGATGATCTGGACGTAGTTGCCGTCGGGGTCGATCGCCGTGGCGAACAGGCTGCCCTCGCGGTCTTCCAGCTCGGCCAGCCAGGACACGCCCGCCTCCTCCATCCGGGCGACGATCGCGCGCGCGTCGGGGACGTCGAAGTTGAGTATCACCCGTCCGGGCTCGGGATTCTTGTCCGCCACGTCGGCCCGGGTGTCGATGATCAGATGGAAGTCGCCGAACGTGAGCACGCCGTAATGGGTGACGTCGGTGTCGGACTCGGGGTCGAGCACGGCGGCGTACCAGGCGCGTAGTCGGGCCGGATCGGTGCTGGCCAGGAGCAGGCTGTTCAGGTTGGGGCGCGTCATCGTTGCCTCCCGATGGTCGGTGCGGCGAAGGGGATCCGCTTTCGGGAGGGCAGACTCGATCGGGCCGGAGAACTCATCGGTGGCGCGCGAACGGATTTCCTGAGGGTGGCGGGCGTCCTGGAGGAGGGGGTCAGACATCCCTGGACGTTGAGTGTCAAGCGGTGAGGTCGTAGTCGTGGTGTGACCAGGCGGTTGCTTGGTCGTAGTGGCTGTGGGTTTTGAGGCAGCCGTGGAAGATGCCGACCAAGCGGTTGCCGACTTGGCGCAGGGCGGCGTTATGGCTGATGTCGCGGGCTTTGAGCTGGTCGTAGTAGGCGCGGACTGCGCGGTCGTGGAGGATGGCGCAGGACGCCTGGAGATGGAGGGCGTCGACGAGCCGGTCGTTGTGAACGAACCGGGCCTGCACGACCCGTGTCTTGCCGGACTGGCGAGTGATCGGGCTGGTGCCGGCGTAGTTCTTGCGGGCTTTGGCGGAGGCGTACCGGTTCTTGGCGTCTCCGAATTCGGCGAGCACCCGGGCGCCGAGGACGACGCCGATGCCGGGCTGACTGAAGATGACCTCAGCGTCCGGGTGCCGGCCAAAATGGGCCTCGACCTCGCCCTCCAGGGTCTTGATCTCGGTGTTGAGGACGGCGATGATCGCGGCTAGTGATTTCACGGTCGAGGCGTAGGCGGTCGTGACGAGTGGCGCCTGGCCCAGGTGTTGCGCGCGCAGCACGTCCTGGATCGCGACGGCTTTGCCAGGGATATCGCGGCGGCCCTTCAGACAGGCACTGATCTGGCTGATCGTCAGCTTGGCCGCGGCTTCGGGGGCGGGGGCCTTGGCCAGCAGCCTCAGCACGGCCTGGCTGGTGAGGCCGAGGGGCTTGTATGCCTCCAGAGCGGCCGGGAAGTAGTCCCGCAGCGCGACCCGTAGCCGGAGCATGTGTCTCGTGCGCTCCCACAGCAGCGTCTGATGCGCCCGCGATGACGACCTTGACCGCCTCGGCGATCTCGGAGTCCCCGGCCACCTCGCGGAGCTGGTGACGGCGGGTGCGGATCATATCGGCGAGCGCATGGGCGTCACCCTTGTCGCTCTTGGCGCCAGAGGAACTGAGGATCTCCCGGTGCCGAGCCGCTTGCTTGGGGTCGACCCCGAACACCTGGTACCCGGCCGCGACCAGCGCCCGCACCCAGGGCCCTCGGTCGGTCTCGATACACACCAGCACCTCGCAGGGATCGGCATCCTCGGCGACGAACCGGCCCACCAGGTCGTGGAAGCGGGCGACCCCGGCCATCCCCTCGGGCAGCCGAACGCGCTTCAACACCTTCCCAGCCTCGTCCTGGACCTCGACGTCGTGGTGATCTTCAGCCCAGTCATCCCCAACGAACAGCACAACGACCTCCACGATCGACAACAGGACACGGAAGCCCGCAGGAGCCGGTCGGCGACCTAATGGACCAGTGCTCACCCGACCATCGGAGGGCACGACATCCCATCAGCGATCAAAGACCCCTGACCACCAGTGAGGGCACGATCTGACCCTAGGATTCAAGATCCAGGCGGCGAGAGTGCTCACTCACCAGCGGCTACCAGGCACCGAGTCTGCCCGATCAGCAGCCACGGTAGCTCCCATTAGGCGGTGCGGAGGGTCAGGCCGTACGCGCTCAGGATCTCGTTGACGGGCTGGAAGTACGTCGTGCCGCCCGTGCTGCAGTTGCCGGAGCCGCCCACGGTCACGCCCTGGGCCTGGCCGCCCGAGATGAACGGTCCGCCGGAGTCGCCGGGTTCGGCGCACACGTTGGTGCGGGTCAGGCCGTACACGGTGCCCTGGGCGTAGGTGACGGTGGCGTTGTGCTGCTGGACGGTGCCGCAGTGCCAGCCGGTGGTCGGGCCCCCGCGGCAGACGGACGCCCCCACCGTCGCCTGGACGGAGCCGCGTACGGTCACCAGCGTCCCGCCGGGACCGCGGACGTACGGCTGCGCGGTGTACCCGGGGGTGGCGACCCATGCGTAGTCGTTGCCCGGGAAGGACGAGCCCTGGAAGGTGCCGGCCGGTGACTTGACCAGGTCGCCGGTGTGCCCGCAGTGTCCCGCGGTGACGAAGCCCGGAATGCTGCCCTTGGTGACCGAGAAGCCGATCGTGCAGCGCATCGAGCCGACGTAGAAGGGGTCGCCGCCGATGATGTCGGCGTACGTGCGGGGCAGCTCGGCGGACGGCGCCACCACGACGGCCGCACTGCGCGCCGCCGCCGCCAGGGCCGCGGCGACAGGGGCCGCCGTGGCCGAGGACCCGGCCGGTGAGGACCCGGACGCTGAGGATCCGGACGGTGAGGACCCGGACGGGGAGGGGACCTGGAGGACGACCCGGTTCGCGCGGACGTCGGCGTACCAGAGGGCGGGCCCCGTCCGGATGCGGCGGGCGGCCTGGTCCAGGCGGCGGACGACGGCGTCCAGCTCCGACAGCGAGTGCCGCACGACGACGGGACGCGCCCCCCGGGCCGAGATCGCGGCGGTCCGATCGGGGTCGGTGGTGGCGACGACGAGGGCGGAGGAGTCCTCGGTCAGCCACGATCCGCCGTAGGAGTCGCCCAGCGAGGTGGCCAGTTCGGCCTCCAGGGCGGCGGCATGCCGCTCGTTCGCCAGCCGGGTGACCACCGCGGGCACCGAGAGGCCGAGGTCGCGCGAGAGCGCCTCGATCACGGGGTCGGACGCCGCGTGGGCGGGGGTGGCCAGGCAGGCGGCCACCAGGGTGATGCCTGCCACTGCACAGCGAAACATGCCGCCGCTCCTCGATGGGGGGTTCTGTCACGGTAACGGCTGACGGACAAATGAGGAGATACCAAATATTTCCTATTAAGGCGATATGCCCGTCCTTCCGGCCATCGGCCACAAATGGAGATTTTTCGTCCTAAAGTTGTAACTGGTGGTATGTCGGTATCGTATTGGGCCTGGAGGTGTTCCCTATGGGTAATGGTGTTCGTCATTTCGCCGGGGCCGCGGTGGGGGTCGCCGCGATCCCGTTGATCGCGGCCGGTCTCCTGTACGGACCCCGCGCGACCACGTCCGTCCCCGACTGGACGGCGACGGCGGCGCTGGCGGGGACCGCGGTCCTCATCGGAATCCTGGCCGGTTCCCGGATTTCTCCGGTCGCCTCGCTGCTGCCCGGCCTGGCTTTCACGGCCCTGGCCGGGGCGACGGTCGTGCGGGCCGCCACGGGAGGCGACCGGAGAATGGGATTCGACCTGGTGCCCGCCGATTATCTGGACGCGTACGCGGCATTGCTGAATACCTGGTCGTTGGTGGTCGGCGGCATTCTGCTGACCGCTTCGCTGTTCCCGTCCCGCTGGCGGGCGCGCCGGGGCGGGGCGCCGGCTCCGGAGAAGGAGGGGGAGGAGCCGCCGCCGCTGCCCAAGCGCGTCCCGTTCGCGTCGAAGAGGATCACATCGGCGCGACCCGCTCCCGGGCCAGCCACAGGGCGATGACCACGTACGGCAGGACCAGGAGGGCGAACGTCGTGCCGTGGGACAGGAACGGCGATCCCGCGCCGTAGGCCGTGTAGACGGCCAGGGTGACCATGTTCGTGCCGAGCCCGGCCACCGACGTCACGGTGGCCCGCTGATCGCCCGAGACGCGTTCCTGCAGCCGCGTGTCGGCCACCACGCCGGCCATCTGGAACGCCCCGAAGGCGCCGGCGACCAGCACGAACCCGGCCGGATGCGGAACCAGCGCGCCCGCCGCCATGGCCAGCGCGGCCAGCCCCAGGACCAGCGCGAACGACCGCTCGCTCAGGCGGCGGGCGGGCCCCGCCAGCAGGCCGCCCGCCGCCGCCCCGACCCAGACGGCCAGGACGAGCAGCGGAACGGCCGTCCTGGGCGCGCCGGTCGAGGCGGCCAGGAAGGGCACGTACTCCTCCAGAGCGCCCCAGATCGCCGTCACGACGGAGATCAGGACGATCGCTTCGAGCACGTTCCGATCGGTACGGGCCTCGGCCACACCGGCCCGCAGAACCGCGAGATACCGCCCGTCCGAATCAGTGGACGCCGCTCGGGCAGGACGCCGCTCGGGCAGGGTCAGCGCGGTGGCGGCGCACAACAGGCAGGCCGCCACGCTGGCCGCCCCCACCGCCGGATATCCACCGGCCGCGAAGACCGGCGTGGCGAGGGCGATCGCCGACGCGGCGGCGGCGATGCCGATCGAGTGGGCCCGGCCCATGATGGCGGCGTACCGGCCCTGGAGGCCCCGGCGTTCGAGCTCCTCGTACGCGAGCGCCTCGAAGGCGCCCGAGACGAGCGCGCCCTCGGCCCCCCACAACACGAAGCCCAGCGCGAAGGCCCAGTAGGACGGGAACAGCACCCACAGCCCGAAGCCGACGCCGGCCAGCAGCGGGCCCAGGAACAACAACAGCCTGCGGGACACCGCGTCGGCCCAGGCGCCGGAGGGGATCTCCAGCACCATGCCGGTCACGGACCAGATGACGAACAGCGAGGACGTCTCGGTCACCGAGAGCCCGGAATCGGTGAACAACAGCGTGTACACCGGGTAGAGCAGGACGAACTCGCCGAGGAACGTGTAGACGTAAAGCTTGGGGACGAACATGCGGCCCTCTCGGAAGGGGCGGACAGGGACTCCGTCTGGTGCTCGGCACCTCGGAGGCCCGCGCGCGCTCCTGCCGCGTCGGCCGCTGGTGGTTCATCAATGTCGCCAGTGCATGCCCGGAGTCTAACCCCGGCCCGCCTCCCCGCGCTCGCCCGTACGCGCTAGGCGGATCTGGCCGGCTCCTCGGGCCGCGGGATCCACTTGTGCGCCCAGGTGACCAGCTCGTCGAGCACCGGGCGCAGCTCCTGACCCATCTCCGTCAGGTGGTATTCGACCCGCACCGGCGACGTGGCCAGCACCCGCCGCTCGACGAGCCCGGCCGTCTCCAGCTCGCGCAGCCGGCGGGCCAGCATCGTGTCGTTGATGCCCGGGATGGCCGCCTTGAGATCGGCGTAACGATGGGCGCCCTTGAAGATCATGTGGATCAGGGCTCCCGACCACCGGGCGCCGATCAGTTCGAGGGCGACGTGGAACCGGACGCAGACGGAATGGGGGCTCACGGGGCAGATCCTAACATTTGCTAAGAAATGTTTAGTTACTAAATAATGTTGAGGTATCAACTACCTGAGGAGGAACCCCATGGACAAGCCAGTCCTGCAGATCATCGTCGCCAGCACCCGTCCCGGCCGCGCCGGGCGCGAGGTCGCCGAGTGGTTCAGGAGCCGGGCCGTCGCCGCCGGGCAGTTCGACGTCGAGCTGGTCGACCTCGCCGAGGTGGGCCTGCCGTTCCTCGACGAGCCGAACCACCCCAAGCTCAAGCAGTACGTGAACGCCCACACCAAGGAGTGGAGCGCCACCGTCGAGCGGGGCGACGCCTTCGTGTTCGTGACCCCCGAGTACAACCACAGCTTCACGGCCGTGCTGAAGAACGCCCTGGACTACCTGCACCACGAGTGGCAGCACAAGGCGGCGGGGTTCGTCAGCTACGGCGGGATCTCCGGCGGCACCCGGGCGGTGAACGGCCTGCGCCAGGTCGTCAGCACGCTGAAGATGATCCCCGTGGTCGAGGCCGTCAACATCCCCTTCTACCAGCAGTTCATCGCCGAGGACGGCACTGTGGCGCCCAACGACGTCATGATCGCCGCCGCCGACGCCATGCTCGCCGAGCTGGCCAAGCTCACCGGCGCGCTGCGTCCCATGCGGCTGGCCTCCGCCTGAGCTACGCTGCCGGTCGTGGCGCTGGCAGTGGATGTGGTGGTCCGTTACCGCAAGGCCGTGACGTACGGCGTGCATGCGGTGCTCGCCGCACTGGAGACCTCGGGCGTGGAGCACCGGCAGCTGCTGGGCGTCACTCCGGAGGAGACGGCGGCCCACATCGCGGCGAGCCGGGCCGACCGGGTGCTCGTGCTCTGGTCGTTCTACTCGCCGGACGCCGAGGCCATGGCCGCCGAGCTGGCCGCCGTCAGGTCGCTCAGCGACGGCCGGGGAGCGCACATCGCCGGCGGCGTGCACGCCACCGCCGAGCCGCAGCAGGTCCTCGACGCCGGCTGGGACCTGGCCGCGATCGGCGAGGGCGAGTCCACGATCATCGCCCTGGTCGAGGCGCTGCGGCGGGACGAGCCGCTGACGACCGTGCCGGGCCTCGCGGTCAAGGACGCCGACGGCGTCGCGCTCAGGACGCGTCCCGCCCCGCAGCTCCCGCTCGACGCGTTCCCGTCGTTCCTGGGGCGTAAGGGGCCGATCGAGATCACCCGGGGCTGCCGGTACACCTGCCGGTTCTGCCAGACGCCGTTCATGTTCGGCGGCCAGTTCCGCCACCGGTCGGTGGCCAGTGTGCGCGAGCACGTCAAGGGCATGGTCGAGCAGGGGCTGCGGGACGTGCGGTTCATCACGCCGACCTCGCTCTCCTACGGCTCGCCGGGCCCCGACCCCGATCTCGGCGCGGTGGAGGAGCTGCTGGCGGGGGTCAAGGAGGAGCTGCCGCCGCACGGCCGGGTGTTCTTCGGCAGCTTTCCCTCGGAGGTGCGGCCCGAGCACGTCACGCCGGAGGCCATGCGGCTGCTCAAGCGGTACGTCGCCAACGACAACCTGATCATCGGCGCCCAGTCGGGGTCCGACCGGGTGCTGGCCGCCTCTGGCCGGGGGCACGGCGCCTCGCCCGTGCGCGACGCCGTCCGGATCGCCGTCGAGCACGGCTTCAGGCCGAATGTCGACTTCATCTTCGGCATGCCGGGGGAGTCGGAGGAGGACCAGCGCCAGTCGCTCGTGCTGGCCGGCGACCTGGCCGAGCTGGGCGCCCGCATCCACACGCACACGTTCATGCCGCTGCCCGGCACGCCCTGGCGGGACGCCGAGCCCGCGTTCATCCCGCTCGCGACCATGCGGGAGCTCGACCGGCTGGCCCAGCGCGGCGACGCGTACGGCCACTGGCGCCGGCAGGCCGAGCACTCGGCCCGGCTGGCCGAGACGGCCAAGGCCTACCCCCGCCGCACCCGCCGCCGCCGAACGGACTGAAGGGCCGCGAAACGCCACGCCGACGCCGACGCCGACGGAGACGGAGACGGAGACGGAGGCGGCAAGCCGAGCACGCGCGGGACAACCCGACTGCGTCCACCCGGCACACGCGGCGGCGGGCCGGTCAGTCGTCGTCGGTGAGTCGTTCGAGTGCGCGGTTGATGGAGTCGCCGAGCGGCCGCAGAACCTCGGAGAGCGCCTCGGCCAGCGGCCTCAGGATCTCCGTCGCCTCGTCCAGCAGGTCGGGCGACTTGTGCTCGGGAGGCGCCCAGCGCATGGCGTCCGCGCTCAGCGTCTCCCATTCGTCCACGACGCCGTCGATGGCGTCGAGGACGTGATCCGGATCGTTTGGCATGACCCTCTCCGGAACAAATCGGTCGGATACCTGCCACGGTACCTTCAGGCCGGGATCGACACCCCTACCCCGCCCCGGGTCTGCGCGCCGTACCGCTCCTTGTCGGCGGCCAGGTCGAGCGGGCGGATGGCGGACCGGGCGGCCAGGGTCTCCTCCGTGATCAGCGCGGCGGGCACGAGCCAGGAGACCTCGAACTCCAGGCCGTCGGGGTCCTTGGCGTAGAGCGCCTTGGTCGTCCCGTGGTCGGAGGCGCCGACGAGGGAGCCGAGCTCGCTCAGGGTGACCGCGATGCGCTCCAGCTCGTCGAGCGTGTCCACCTCCCATGCCAGGTGGTAGAGCCCGACGGCGGTGCGTCCGGCGGGCGAGGAGCCGGCGCCCGCGCCGATCTCGAACAGCCCGAGGTCGTGGTCGTTGCTGGAGCCGGGGGCCTGGAGGAACGCGGCGCCGCGCATGCCCATGACCACCTCGAATCCGAGCGCCTCCCGGTAGAAGGCCACGCTGCGCTCCACGTCACGGACGTAGAGGACCGCGTGATTGAGCCTGTGGACCGGCATGGTCGTCCCCTTTCACCTGTTTCTCCCGGCCAGAGTATATGAGAGTTCAACTAAAATGAGAGGGTGACTCGATGGCTGGATCCGGACGAGCAGCAGACCTGGCGTGACTTCCTGGCCGCCGGTCAGCTCATCAACGAGGCGCTGGACCGGCAGCTCCAGCGCGAGGCGGGCATGCCGCACACGTACTACATGATCCTGGTGGCCCTGTCGGAGGCGCCGGACCGGTCGATGCGCATGAGCGAGCTGGCCGCCAGGGCCCAGAGCTCCCAGAGCCGCCTGTCGCACGCCGTCGCCCGCCTGGAGGAGCGCGGCTGGGTGCGCCGTGAGCGCTGCCCGGCCGACGGCAGGGGCAACGTCGCCGTCCTGACGGACGAGGGGTTCGCCACACTGGCCGCCACCGCTCCCGGTCACGTGGAGGAGGTGCGCAGGAGCCTGTTCGACGTCCTCACCCGCGAGCAGGTCCGCGAGCTCGGCGCGATCTGCTCCGCCGTGCGGGGCGCGCTGGAACGGTGAAGCACCCGGCCGTGCGGGGCGCGCTGGAACGGTGGAACGCCCGGCCGTGCGGGACACGCTGGAGCGGTAGCGAGCGAACTGTCATGGCCAGGCCGTAGCCTCTCCCGGTAGCCGAACGAGGGGATTGCCGATGCACGACACCGAAGAGGCACTGTTCCGGACGGTCCACGGCATCGCCGGGCTGATGGCGGGCCAGCCCGTGCCCGTCGTCATGGAGGCGTTGCTGCGCCACCTGCCCAAGGCCCCAGGTCTCGAGGTGGCGGAGATCCGCAAGATCGCGGAGGAGATCAGCGTCGGCCGCGACCCCTCGGGGCTGTAAATCACCCGAATTGCCGCTGAACGTCGCTCCCGAGCGGGGATACCATCTCAACCATCTCGCGCGGGAGCACGCATAAGGAGTTCGGGTGACGCTGGTCGCTGGGGTCGATTCCTCCACGCAGAGCTGCAAGGTCGTCATTCGCGAGGCCGAGACGGGCGCGCTGGTCAGGCAGGGCCGCGCCGCCCATCCGGCCGGCACCGAGATCCACCCCTCCCACTGGTGGACCGCGCTGCTGCGGGCCGTCGAGGAGGCCGGCGGGCTCGCCGACGTCGCCGCCATCAGCGTGGCCGGGCAGCAGCACGGCATGGTCTGCCTCGACGAGGCGGGCGACGTCGTGCGCGACGCCCTGCTCTGGAACGACACCCGCTCCGCCCGGGCCGCCGCCGACCTGGTGGCGGAGCTGGGCGGGCCCGGGGCCTGGGCCGACGCGGTCGGCTCGGTGCCCGTCGCCGCGTTCACCGTGGCCAAGCTGCGGTGGCTGGCCGAGCACGAGCCGGACAACGCCCGCCGCACGGCGGCGGTCTGTCTGCCGCACGACTGGCTGACCTGGCGCCTGGCGGGCGCGCTCGCCCTGGGCGGCGGCTCCGGCCGGGGCGGCGGCTCGGGGCCGGGCAACGGCTCCGGCCGGGGCGGCGGCTCGGGTCCTCGGGGCGGCTCGGGCTCGGGCTTCGATCTCGCGGCCTGGCACGACGCGCCCCCGCCGCCGCTCGACCTGCTCACCACCGACCGGGGCGACGCCTCGGGCACCGGCTACTGGTCCCCGGCGACCGGCGCCTACCGCACCGACCTGCTCAAGGCCGCCTTCGGCGCCGTCCCGCTGCTGCCCCGGGTGCTGGGGCCCGCCGACCGCGCGGGCGACCCGGCGTCGGCCGGGCCGCTGCTCGCGCCCGGCACGGGCGACAACATGGCGGCCGCTCTCGGCGTCGGGGCCGGGCCGGGTGACGTGGTGGTCTCGCTCGGCACGTCCGGGACGGTGTTCGCGGTCGCGGAGACGCCCAGCGCCGACCCCACCGGCGCGGTCGCCGGGTTCGCCGACGCCACCGGGCGTTTCCTGCCGCTGGTGTGCACGCTGAACGCCGCCCGGGTCCTCGACGCCGCCGCCGGGCTGGCCGGGGTCGGCCTCGACGAGCTGAGCGACCTCGCGCTCCGGGCCCCGGCGGGGGCCGGCGGCCTGACGCTGGTGCCGTACCTGGAGGGCGAGCGCACCCCCAACCGGCCCACCGCGACCGGCTCGGTCCTCGGGCTCACGCTGGCCACCTCGACCCCGGCCCACCTGGCCCGCGCGGCCGTCGAGGGCATGTTGTGCGGTCTCGCCGACGCCCTCGACGCGCTCGGCACCCGTCCTGAGCGGGTGCTGCTGATCGGCGGCGCGGCCCGCTCGGAGGCCGTCCGCCGCGTCGCGCCGACCGTCTTCGGCGTGCCGATCGCGGTGCCGTCGCCCGGCGAGTACGTCGCCGACGGCGCCGCCCGCCAGGCCGCCGCCCTCCTCACGCCCCCCGACTGGCGGACCGAGGACACCGAGACCTACGACGCCCCGGCCGTCCCGGAGATCCGCGCCCGCTACGCCAGGGCCACGTCCCACGTGCTCGACTGAGGGCCCTGGTATCGGGTGAAAAAGCCTCGCAGTTGACAATTCCTTAGAAGTCCGGATGCGTGTCGGACGTACTGATCGCGGCCGTACGAAGCGATGCTGCGATCAGCGTGGTGTGCGGAACCACGGGTGTCTTGCCTGCGAGAGGGGATCCGGCGATGAGACGGGCACCGAGGAGTGCCGTCCACCCCCGGGGGCCGGGGAGGGGGACTCAGGGGTGGACTCAGGGACGGCTCGGGGGTGCCACCGGATGTGCCGGCACGCCTGTCGGCGCGAGAGTTGGGCACATGACCGCAGTGCCGAACAGCAGAGTGAGAGTCGCGAGAGCGCCCTGGAGCGTGAGTCTGAGGGCCCTCATGACCCCGACGAGGCTCTACCCCCTGATCGCCTGTGCGTCGATCGTGTTCTCGGTGGTCGCGATCCTGGTCGGCCACTTCGGGCCCGACCCCTACCTCGACCCCATGAACGTGACCATCAGCGAGTACGCCGTGACCGACCGCGGGGGCGTCACGGAGGTCGCGATGGCGGTGCTCGGGATCGGGTCGCTCGCGCTGCTGACCGCGCTGCGGAGGATGGGGGCGCCGGTCCGGGGGCTGCCGGAGAAGCTGCTCATGGTGTGGTCGGCGGCGCTGGTCGTGGTGGCGGTCATCCCGACCGTCCCCCTCGGTCTCGATCTCGACGTCGCGGCCCAGGTTCACCGGTACGTGTCGATCGCGGCGTTCGTGAGCCTGCCGGCCGCCGGGGCGCTGCTGGTGCCCAGGCTGACCGCGGACGTCCACTGGAAGCCCGTCGCGCGGGCCGTGGAGTGGGTGGCGCTGGCGGGCGGGTTCGGGCTGCTGGCGATCACGTACGTGGCCCTGCCGGGGGAGCGGGTCATGATCGGCCTGGTCGAGCGGCTGCTGCTGGGCGCCGAGGTGTCGTTGCTCGGCCTGCTGGCGGCGTGGGCGCTGTGGCTGACGTGGTCGCCGGCCCGCGCCCCGAAGCACCCAGTAGACGCAAATTTCCCGACATATCACAGATTTATCGCTAGTCGATCTTAATCTCGTCCGTTTCGATGCTATTCTCTCCCGCGATCTTCTATGCGGGAGCAGGTGTCATGGCATCGGGCAGATCCATCCGATTCAAGATCTCGACGCTGCTCGTCATCCCCTTGATCTCCCTGATCGCGCTCTGGGGCTTCGCCGCGAGCACGACCACGGGTGAGGCGCTGAACCTCTTCAGGATCGATGCGATCTGGTCGAGTGTGATCAACAACGCCGACGACCTGGTCTCCAGCCTCCAGACCGAACGCCTGGCCTCCGCCGAACGCCTCGCGGGCACGGCGACCGAGCAGGCGGCCCTTTCCAAGGCCCGCGCCAAGGTGGACGCCAGCAGGAAGACCCTGCGCGAGCAGGGCCTGTCGGAGGACGCCCAGTCGGCGATGACCGACGACATGAAAAAGCAGTTCCAGGTCGTCCTGGACACCGTCGACCGGCTGCCGGAGGTCAGGCGCAAGGTCGACGAGCGCAGGATCACCCCCGGCAACCTGGTCACCGAGTACGCCAGGGTCTCCGACGAGGTCCACCTGCTGTACTCCAGGCTGACCGTCAGCACCGACCTCGAACTGTCCCTCCAGGCCCACGGCCTGATCGCGGCCGACGAGGTGCGCGAGCTGCTCAGCCGCGAGAACGCCCTGGTCGTCGCCTCCAACGGCCGTCCCTCGATGCACGACGTGCACCTGCTGGCCGGCATCGACGGCACCCGCACGTTCCTGTTCCCCAAGGCGCTGGCCAACCTCGACACCGAGCTGCGGGCGCCGTTCGAGAAGCTGTTCTACTCCTCCAGGTACATCACCATGGAGAGCCTCCTGCGGAGCTTCGTCGCCGGCCAGCCGGCCGACATGGACCTCTGGCGCGGCATCGCCGACCAGGTGCTCAAGGAGTACAGCGAGGCCGTCTGGGGCACCGGGGACAAGCTGCTGGGCCGGATGCAGCCGGCCGGCGTGGTCATCGTGGTCAGGGCCGCGATCGCGGGCGCGCTGGGGCTCATCGCGGTGGCCTTCTCGATCTTCATCTCCGTCCGGGTGGGCCGCAGGATCACCAGGGAGCTGGCCACCCTCCGCCGTACGGCGCTGGACCTGGCCGAGGTCAGGCTGCCCGACGTGGTGACGAAGCTGCGTACCGGCGAGCGGGTGGACATCGACGCCGAGGCGCCGCCCATCAAGGTCGGCGACAACGCCACCAGCGAGGTCGCCGACCTCGCCGCGGCCTTCGACAGCGTGCAGAGCACCGCCGTGGACGCCGCCGTCGAGCAGGCCAGGCTGCGCGAGGGCGTGGCCGAGGCGCTGCGGAACCTGGCCAGGCGCAGCCAGTCGCTGCTCCAGCGCCAGCTCAGGATGCTGGACGAGATGCAGCACCAGACCGAGGAGCCCGAGGCCCTGGAGCGCCTGTTCCGGCTCGACCACCTGACCACCCGCATGCGCCGCCACGCCGAGGGCCTGGTGCTGCTCTCGGGCGGCACGGCGGGCCGCAGGTGGCGCGGCGTCATCCCGGTCGAGGACGTGCTGAGCGGCGCCGCCGCCCAGGTCGAGGAGTACACCCGGGTCCGGGTCTACCCGATGCCCGAGTGCGGCGTGTCCGGCTCGGCCGTGGCCGACCTCATGCACCTGTTCGCCGAGCTGATCGAGAACGCGACGTCGTTCTCCTCGCCCGCCAACGAGGTCTCGGTGCGCGGCGAGATGGTCGGCAGGGGCTTCGCGGTCGAGATCGAGGACCGCGGCCTCGGCATGGACGAGGAGACCCGCAGGTCCATCAACGACCGGCTGGCCAGCCCGCCCGAGTTCGACCCCGCGCAGACCGAGCGGCTGGGGTTCGCGGTGGTCGGCATGCTGGCCGCCCGGCACGGCATCAAGGTGACGCTGAAGCTGTCCCCGTACGGCGGCACGACCGCCATCGTGCTCGTGCCGGGATCGCTGGTCGAGCCCATGGCGACGCCGGTGCGGCCGATGGAGTTCGAGCCCGTGTCCGTCTCCGTCCTCCGGTCCGAGCGGCCGGTCGACGCGGGGGAGGCGACCGGGCCGGGCGAGCTGCCGCGCCGGGTGCGTACGAGCAAGCGCGCGGGGCCGGCGCCGGGCGAGGGGCAGGACCTGCCCCGCCGCGACCGGCAGACGGGCCTGCCGCAGCGGCAGCGGCTCAGGCAGGCGCCCCTGGCCGCGCCGACGCCGCCGGCGCCCGTGGCGCCCGTGGCCGACGAGCGTTCTCCTGAGGAGACCAGGGCGCTGCTCTCCTCACTCCAGTCCGGATGGCAGCGGGGGCGGCAGGAAAGCGACCAGGATGGGGGTTCCCGAGCGTGAGCGGCGAGCACGAGTGGGTTGACGAGGAGGCCGGGCCCGTCGTCCGGCCGTACGCCGTGGCGCGGGGGCGCACCAGGCCCTCGTCCCCGGCCCTCGATCTGCTGGCGACCGTCGTCTCGACGGGACGGCCCGCGCCGGCCAAGGCCGAGCTGAGCGGCCAGCACCGGCGGCTGATGAGCTGCCTGTCCGGTCACTCCAGGCCCGTCGCCGAGGTCGCCTCGGAGCTCGGGCTGCCCGTGGGCGTGATCCGGGTGCTGCTCGGCGACCTGCTGGAGTACGACCTGATCGACGTGCGCCCGCCGCGCGACAAGACCGCCACCCCGACGGAGAGCCTGCTCCGCGAGGTGATCAACGGGCTGCGCGCGCTCTAGCCCGGCGGCGGGCCGCGCCCGCCCGGGTTCGCGACGGGCCGCGCGTCCTAGTTGGCGGCGGTGAGCGTCCGCAGGGAGTGCTCGACCAGGGTGATCATCACTTCCTTGGCCGAGGCCCTGCGCCGCACGTCGCACAGCATCACGGGGACGTCGTCGTCGAGGTCGAGCGCGATGCGCACGTCGTCCACGCTGTGCTGGGACGCGCCGTCGAAGCAGTTGACGGCCACCACGAACGGCGTGCCGCGCTGCTCGAAGTAGTCCACCGACGGGAAGCAGTCGGTCAGCCGCCGGGTGTCGGCGATGACGACCGCGCCCAGCGCGCCGTAGGACAGCTCGTCCCACATGAACCAGAACCGTTCCTGGCCGGGGGTGCCGAACAGGTAGACGACCAGTCCGTCGCGGATCGTGATGCGGCCGAAGTCCATCGCCACGGTGGTGGTGGTCTTGGCCTCCACGCCGTCGAGGTCGTCGACCCCGATCCCGCGGTCGGAGAGCACCTCTTCCGTGCGCAGCGGCTTGATCTCGCTGATCGACCCGACCAGGGTGGTCTTGCCGACGCCGAACCCGCCCGCGATGAGGATCTTCAGCGCGACGGGGTCCTCAGAGAGCACGGAGTCCATTGATCACTTCCTTGAGAATGCGCTCATTCGAACGCGACCCCGTTGCCGAGGGCGACGTCACCGAGATGAGGCCGTGGTCACGCATGTCGCCGAGCAGCACCCGGACGACGCCTACGGGCAGGTCGAGCTCGACGGCCAGGTCGGCCACCGAGATCGGGCTCCGCGCCGCCCGCAGGATGAGCTGCTGTTCCGGCCCGAGGTCGTCCGCCTGGTCGGCGAGCGCGCGCACGGACGCGACGAGGTCGAAGGCGTCTCCCGACGAGCGCGTCCGGCCTCGGATGAGGGCGAAGGGCCGGACGACGGGCCCGGCCTCCTCGTCGTACCAGCGGGGGGCGTCGGTCATGCCGTTCCCGCGCGCGGGTTGGTGGTGATGTGCTGGCCCACCCGCTTGACCAGCATCGCCATCTCGTACGCGATGTGCCCGACGTCGACGTTCGCCTCGGCGATCACGGCCAGGCAGGTGCCCTGGCCGGCCGCGGTGACGAACAGGAACGCGCTCTCCATCTCCACGATGGTCTGGCGCACGTCGCCGCCGCCGAAATGGCGCCCGGTGCCGCGGGCCAGGCTCTGGAAGCCCGCGGCCACGGCCGACAGGTGCTCGGCGTCCTCGCGGGTCAATCCCTTGGAGTACCCGACGGCCAGGCCGTCGGTGGAAAGGATGACCGCCTGGCGGACGGCGGCGACCCTGCCTGCCAGGTCGTCGAGCAGCCAGTTCAGCTCACCGGTGTTGGTGGTTTGCGCAGTCATGCGTCCCCCTTGCTCATGGGCTCCTCCTCGGAGGCTTCTTCTCGGGCACGTTGGGTTCCCCGCTGGAACGCGGAGAACAGATCGCGTACCTCGTCGGGAGAGCGTTCGGCCTGCGGCTCCGGCTCCGGCGGTTCTTCCTTCAGCTGCGGCGCCAGGTTCGCCTGGCGCACGCGCCTGGGCAGTCCGGCGTGGGTGCCCGAGGTGACCACCGCGAGGGCCTTCTTCGTCCGGCTCGGCAGCTCCGCCGGCCGGCCGTCGTCGTCGCCGGAGGTCAGCGCGGCCTGGTCGGCGACCAGCGAGCGCGGCACGAGCACGATGGCCGCGGTGCCGCCGTAGGGCGAGCGGCGGAGCTGGACCTTGAGACCGTGGCGTTCGGCCAGCCTGGCCACCACGAACAGGCCCAGCCGGTCGCTGTCGGCCAGGTCGAACTCGGGCGGGGCGGACAGCAGCTTGTTGATCGCGGCGTACTCGACGGCCGACAGGCCGAGCCCCTTGTCCTCGATCTCGATGGCGTAGCCGTTGCTGACCACGTCGCCGCGGATCTGGACCACGGTGTCCGGCGGTGAATAGATGGTGGCGTTCTCGATCAGCTCGGCCACGAGGTGCGTGAGGTCGGCCGCGGAGCCGCCGTCGAACGCGCTGACCGGCATGGCCTCGACGTTGACCCTCGTGTAGTCCTCGACCTCGGCGACCGCGGCCCGGACGATGTCGATCACCGGCACCGGCCTGCGCCAGGCCCGCGCCGGGGGCGCGCCCGACAGGATCATCAGGCTCTCGGCGTGCCGCCGCATGCGGGTGGTCAGGTGGTCGAGGCGGAAGAGCTCCTCCAGCCGGTCGGGGTCGTGCGTGCGGCGCTGCATGCCGTCGAGCAGCCCGAGCTGCCGGTGCAGCAGACCCTGCTTGCGCCTGGCGAGGTTGAGGAAGACCTGCCCGACCCCGCGGCGCAGCGCGGCCTGCCCGACGGCCGCCGTCACCGCCGTGCGCTGCACGGACGCGAAGGCCCGGCCCACGTCGGTGATCTCCGCCGATCCGCTCACCCTGATGGCCCTGGCCTCCTTCCGCACGTCAACGTCCTCGCCCTTGCGCAGCCTGTCCACGACGTCGGGCAGGCGCACCTCCGCCAGCTCGATCGCGGCGGTGCGCAGCCCGTACAGCTCGCCCGCCAGGCGGCGACCGAAGCGTACAGAGATGATGATCGACGCGAGCACGGCCATCAACCCGAGGCCGCCCGCGACGGAGATCTCGACGACCGTGCCGGTCGCGGCCCGCGAGGTCCGGCCGGCCAGCGCCTTGGCCGCGGCGGCGCTGTCGCGGTCCAGTTCGGTGGTGAGCCGGTCCACCGCGCTCTTCCACGCCTCGGCGTCGGCGGGCGGCGAGCCGGTCTTGACGACCCTGGACTCCAGCGCGGAGAAGGTCAGGAACGGCTGGGACGCGAACACCTGCTCGAACGGCCTGCGCAGCGGCACGTCGAGCCCGGCCAGCCCGCGGGCGTGCAGGAACTTCCTGGAGGCCGCGTACTCGGTGAAGGCGGCCCGCTCGGGCTCGGTCAGCCGCTTGTCCACCAGCGCGCCGACGATGAGGGCGTGCTCCCTGGCGATGTACTCCCGGGCGCTGCCCATGGCGTGCAGGGAGGTGGCCTGCTGGAAGACGGTCAGGTCGGAGACGGAGATCAGGTGGTCGTAGAGGGCGAAGACGGCGTCGAGCACCTGGTTGTAGGCGTCCACGCCGGCCAGGCGGGAGCTGATGCCGCCGTCGATGTCGGCGCGGATGGAGCCGAGCCGGTCGAGGTGGGCGGTCAGGGCGTCGAGCGGCGTCCGCAGGTCGTCGCCGACCGCGTCGCCCGCCTCGGTGACGGCGTGCGCGAAGTCGGCGGCCGCCTTGTCCGTACGGGCCCGCTGCGCGCCCAGGACCTCGGTGAGTTCACGGGTAGTGAGCGCCTCGGCGGAGCGCACCCGTTCGGACTGGAGCTGAACGCCCAGGTCGGTGGAGGTGACGCCGAGTGTTTCGTAGAGCGTGTCGGCCCGGAGGAGTGACTGTGCGTCGCCCATGGTCAGGTTGAGGACGAAACCCCACAGCGCGCTGAGAGACAGGAGGGGTAGCAGCAGCAATAAAAAGATCTTGAACCGAATTGACCGGTTTCGCGAGCCCATGTCCCAACCTCGAGTCGGGGGCATTTCCACACCTTGTGTAAATACACCTCCGGAAGATCGCACAGGAGACTAGCATCGTTTATGGTTCCGGCGCAGTGGGAGGAACAGGATGATTACCGTGATTATTGGGGCATGATCTCGGTCTCCCGGCGGGCCGCGCGCAGCACCCGCCAGAGCCACCCCAGCGCGACCAGCGAGATCACGATGAGTCCGGCCCAGTTCACCAGCGTGTACACGTGCACCTGCCCTTCGGTCACGTTCGGCACCCGTCCGATCCGCAGCAGCTCGAACTGCCACGGCCGCCCGGTCAGCACCAGCGTGATCGCGATGGCGATGGCGCTCATCGAGTCCCACAGCGCGTGCAGCAGCGAGACGCCGAGGTAGCACCACACGACGTGCCCGGTGAGGCGTCCGTGGGCGGCGAACAGCACGCCGCCGAGTATCGCGGTCCACAGGCCGTGGCCCACCGGCGCCAGGATGCCCCGCAGGATCTCGGTCTCGACGAGCTGCGCCAGCGACAGGCCGTCGGCGGTGAACAGGGCGTTGAAGGCGTAGCCGGAGCTCTCGAAGGCGGCGAAGCCGAAGCCGACCGTCGCGCCGAGCACCACGCCGTCCCTGGACGAGCGCCGGACCGCGTGCCGGGTGACGTACATCAGCGCGGCCAGCTTCACGCCCTCCTCGATCAGGCCGACCAGCGCGTACATGAGGAACGAGGGCCGGATCAGCCAGCTCTCCAGCAGCGACGCGCCGAGCACCCCGAGCACGCCGCCGACCACGAACGCCCGGAACTGCAGCTCCACCGTGACCACCGGCGAGCGGTCGCGCCCGTGCGCCCACACCACGAACGTCACCGGGATCAGGAAGCTGCCGAACAGCACGACGGTCGGCACCAGGTTGGAGTTGGCCGTCCAGGCCGTGACGGCGACCGTGGCCAGCCACAGGACCAGCCCGCCGAGGAAGACCCGCAGCCAGGGCCTCATGCGGTGAGCTCGCGCACGGCCCGGTGCGCGGCCACCACGGCCGCGTCGCCGCCGGCCGCCGGTTCGGTGTCCGACCCGGCGATGGCGATGCGGCCGAACCGCCTGCGGGCGACGTCGGCGGGGAAGGGGCCGTCGGGGTAGAAGGGGTGCCAGGGCCTGCAGTACGCCACCGGCAGCCCGTGCCCCCAGCGGTGGACGGTGACCGCCTCGACGCCGGCCCGGGGGCCCAGCAGCCGGGCCACCTGGTCGCGCACGCCGTCCGCCAGCCGGTCGTACGGCGTCGCCATCAGCTCCCGCCGGCCCGCCGCCGCCCCCGCCACGGGCCCGAGCTCCGACCGGCACGGCGTGGCCAGCAGGCGCAGCCCCTCGGGCGCGGGCTCGCTCAGGCACCAGAACGCGCCCGTCCAGCGCGTGCGCCCGATCCGCGCCCGCCCCCCGCGCAGCCGCACGCTCGCCTCCAGGACCGGCAGCCGGGCCGCCTGGCCCAACGCCCGCCGCTGCTGCTCGGGCAGGTCGGGCACCAGGTGTGGCACGTCCGCGCTCCAGCAGGCCATGATCACCGACTCCGCGCCGACGGTCCTGACCCGATGCCCGTCGAAGTACGCGACCACCACGGACGCGTCCCCGTGCCGGACCGAGACCACCGGGCTGGACGGCCGCAGCACCGCCCGCGCGGCACCGGGCGGGCTCCCGGTCGCGGGCCCGGCCGCCGAGGCGTACCGCGAGGGCTTGTCCAGCCCCAGGCCGCCGAACCCCGGGTAGCCGGCGGCCCAGGCGTCCACCGCGCCGAGCGCCCGGCCGTCGTAGGCCCGTTCGGCGCACGGCAGCGTCCGGCAGAACCGTTCCGCGTCGGGATGCGCGCCGCAGACCTCCAGCAGGAACCGGGAGTAGGTCAGCCCGGCCAGGCGCTCCTGCTTGTCCTCCTGCGACAGCCCGGGGAACCAGTCGGGCGGGTCGTCGCGCAGCATGCGCAGGTCGTCGACGGCCCGCGCGGCGAGCGGCAGCTCCTCCAGCCGGCCGGCCGGCACCAGCGTGTCGGCGCCGAAGCTCTCCCTGTCGCACATCACGTGCGCAGCCGGCCCCGCGCCGAACCCCGCCGGGCCGCCGTGCTCGCCGGGGTCGCGGTTGTCCAGCACGAGCACGCGGGCCCTCGGCTCCCGGCGCAGCCACTCCGCCGCCGCGCTGAGACCGCTGCGACCGCCGCCCACGACCACGAGGTCGTAGCTCTCGCCGGTGGGCTCGGGCGGGCCCGCGTGCCGCCAGAAGCGGCCGTCGCGCAGCGCGTGCGGCACCGCGACCGCCTGCGCGGTGTCCCCGCGCAGCCCTGCGGCCGGTTCCGCGGCATTGACAACGGCCTTCGCCGCCGAGCAGCCCAGAGCGCTCACCGCAATCCCGTCGAACAAGTCACGGCGGGAAATGGGCACATCCATCCCGAGGTCGCGCGGATTCCTGCTCATGAGGGCGATCATCAGCACTTCGGCCAAAAGCCCCACCGGGGCGCGCAGCGGTTCGAGAAACATTTTGCGTGGCCTATTACCGCGAATGCCCGTTTGGAGTAGCGTCCGGAATGCAAGCGAGCGGGGGGAGCAGGGTGGTCGGCAAGCAGGGCAGAGTCACCGGAAAGATCGGCCCAGGGCTCGTCGGCGAGGTCATGATCCCGGTCAGGGGCGGGGTGGAGGCCTTCTACGCCCACCCCAGCGTGCCCGACGAGGAGTTCGGCCTCGGAACCATCGTGGTCGTGGTGGACTACTTCCCCCCGCGGACGGTTTACGTGGCCAGAGCACTCGTCTAGGGAGGGCCCGATGTCCCCCGAGGTCTTCATCGTCGCCGGAGCCGCGGTCGTCGCGGTCGTCATCGTGATTCTGCTGTTCAAAGCCGTCTGGAGGGTCGCCGAGCCCAACGAGGCGCTGATCATCTCCGGGCTGGGGGCGCGCCGCCGGGGCGAGGGCGTCGACAGCCTGGGCTTCAAGATCATCACGGGCAAGGGCACGGCCGTGCTGCCCGGCTTCCAGGCCGCCCGGCGGCTGCGCCTGGACACCAGGGCGGCCAATCTCCAGGTCTCCTGCGTCACCCAGCAGGGCATCCCCGTGCACATCCGCGGCGTGGTCATCTACAAGGTCGGCGACGACCTGTCCTCGATCGCCAACGCCGCCCGCCGCTTCCTCGACCAGCAGGACTTCATGACCAGCGCGATCCACGAGCTGTTCACCGGGCACCTGCGCTCGATCATCGGCAACCTCACCATCGAGGACCTGATACTCAACCGCGAGCGCCTGACCAGCGAGACCAGGGCCTCGGCGGCCGACGAGATGAGCAAGCTCGGACTGATCGTCGACTCACTGCAGATCCAGGAGATCGACGACGAGACCGGCTACATCGCCAACCTCGGCAAGCCGCACGCCGCCAGGGTCGCCGCCGTCGCCCGCATCGCCCAGGCCCAGCGCGACCAGGAGGCCACCGAGGCCGAGCAGATCGCCGCCGCCAACAAGGCCGCCGCCCAGCGCGACGCGCAGCTCAAGCGGGCCGCCTACCAGGCCGAGATCGACCGGGCGCAGGCCACGACCCGGCAGGCGGGGCCGCTGTCGGAGGCCACCGCCCGGCAGGAGGTCGTCGTCCAGGAGACCAGGGCGGCCGAGCTGGAGGCCCAGCTCGCCGAGCAGCGGCTCCAGTCGCAGGTGCGCAAGCCCGCCGACGCCAAGGCGTACGAGACCGTCACGCTCGCGCAGGCCGACCGGGACGCCCGGATCGCCCAGGCCCAGGCCGAGGCCCAGGAGACCGAGCTGCGCGCCGGGGCCCAGGCCAGCCAGGTCAAGCTGGCCGCCGCCGCCGAGGCCGAGTCCGTACGGCTGCGCGGCGAGGCGGCCGGCGCGGCGACCAAGATCGCGGGCGAGGCGGAGGCGCAGGCCGCCCAGGCGCGCGGGCTGGCCGAGGCGCAGGCGGCCAGGGCGCTGGGCCTGGCCGAGGCCGAGGCGATCAGGGCGCGGGCCGAGGCGCTGAAGGAGAACCAGGAGGCGGTCATCGCCCAGCAGCTCGCCGAGCGCTGGCCGGAGGTCGTCGAGGCGGGCGCGAAGGCGTTCGGGAACGTGGACCACATGGTGGTGCTGAACGGCGCCCAGGGCGTGGAGGAGCTGCTGGCCAAGGCCCTCACGCTCGGCGGCACCGGGATCGGCCTGGCCAGGGCGCTGCTCAACGGCGGAAGCCGGAACGGCGCCGAACCCGAAGTCCCGCGCGAACCCAAAACCTCTCGCGAACCTGAAATTCCTCGCGAACCTGCCGAATTCCGTGAATAGCGACGTTACTCGGCTCCTTACTCGGCCCTTCCTCTAGCGTTTTCGAAAAAGCCGCTAGAGCAAGGGGAGAATTCGTGCTTAAGGCTATTTCGGGGGTATGTCTGAGCATGATGGTCGTCGCCGGATGTTCCGCCGGCGAGGCCGATGATCAGGCCGCCGGGTCGGCGCAGCCCGCCGCGTCCTCCTCGGCGGTGGAGGCGGCCCGGCTGCGTGCCGCGCTGTTGCCCGTGCCCAAGGGCATGCGCATCGCGTACGGGCCGGAGATGGGGGCGTTCGGCTCGCTCAAGTCCACCCAGGAGGGGCTGGCCGCCATCCAGCAGGCCAAGCTGGAGCGTCCGGAGTGCGCCGGGGCCGCCCAGCTCGACGCGGCCAAGCCGGAGGTCGCCCGGGCGCCCGCCGCCGTCATCGCCTTCTCCGCCGCGCGCGGCTCGATCACGCAGGCCGTCGTGTCGATGCCGTCGGCGTCCATGCCGGCGCCGCTGCCGCCGCAGTGCGCCCTGTACAAGGCCACCGTCGAGGGCGCGGACGTGACCTACCGCACCGCCAAGCTGGCCATGCCGGCCAGGGGCGACGAGTCGCGGGCGTACCTGACGACGGCCTCCGGCGGCGACAAGCGCGCCCAGATCGGGTCGGTCGTGATCAGGCGGGCCCACCTGATCATGAGCATGCTCGTCGTCGGCGAGAAGGTGAAGGCGGCCGGCCTGTACGAGCTCGCCCGCCTGGCCGACCAGAACCTGGCCCGCGTCACCCGCTGAGGCTCAGATGAGCACGTGGTCGTCCGGGCGGCCGACGAAGGAGAACTGCGCGTTGCGGGTCAGCTTGATGTGGTCGGCCTGCCAGGTGTGCATCGAGGCGTCGGCGCTGCGCCAGTAGACGAAGTTGAACCGGTCGGCCGAGTAGATCTTGACGGAGTCCTCCTTCAGCCGGCGTACCAGCTGGGTGTCCTCCCCCCGCGTGATGTCCGCGAAGCCGTACGAGCGGAACATGTCCGCCTTGCCGAGGAACGTCCCGCCCTGGACGAGGAAGGAGTACCGGTGCTCCAGGCCGGGCAGCCGGAGCATGGTGGTGTTGCTGCCCTCGAAGTACGCGTAGTGCGCCCCCTTGCCGACCAGCTCGGCGTCGGAGTAGTCGAACGCGCGCACCAGGTCCGACAGGTAGTGCTCGCCGTAGAGGTTGTCGTCGTCCATCTTGGCGATCAGGTCGCCCTCGGCGGCGGCGATGCCCAGGTTCATGCAGGCGCCGAGCGTCAGCTCCGGGGCGGCGGGCAGGACGACGACGTCCGTGATGCCGGCCATCCGGGCCTTGTCGGCGACCACCACCGGGTCGATGTCCAGCCCGTGCAGGACCATGACGAGCTGCAGCGGCCGGTGGAGCTGCCGGGCCACCGACGAGATCGCGTGCTCGATCTGCGAGGCCCGGTTGGTCGGCAGCACGACCGAGATCGAGCGCGACCGGGGCGTGGTCGCCTGGCCGAGGTTCTGCAGGATCTGGTCCACCCGGTGCGAGAACAGGTGCTTGTCGAAGACCTCCCGCATCGCCAGGTGGCCCATCCTGGCCCGCAGCTCGGGGCTGTTGATCAGGTGCAGCACCTGGTTGTACGACTCGACCGGCTCACGCGCGATCGGCACCAGCTCGCCGAACGTCTCCTCGATCGCCCGCGACCACCCCGACACCACCGGGGTCGCGCACGCCGACAGCTCGAAGACGCGGCGGGCGCACATGGTCGGCGAGTCGAGCACCGAGTTGACGTTGAGGAAGACCTTGTACATCCGGTACGCGGCCAGCATCTGGTCGTAGGGCAGCTCGCCCACGATGTGCGGGCGGTACTTCTCCGGCCAGGCGTACTTCTCGTCCACCTCGCCGTTGCGGGCGAAGATGTGCAGGCCCAGCTCGCGCACCGGGTCGAGGACGACCTCCATCTGCTCGCGCCGCTCGGGGTGCTTGTCGCGGAAGTACATGCCGGCGAACACCACGTCGTGCAGACGGCCCTGCTTCTGCTGGATCGGGTTGTGCACGCGCGGCTGGGCGGCGAACTGCAGCACGTCGACCCGGTCGTGGCCGAGCACCTCGCGGTACTTCGGCACCATGTCGCCGTCGCAGGTGAACACGTGGTCGAACAGCTTGGCCGTGTCGATGAAGAAGTCGAAGTTCGGCGGGTCCTCCTTGTTCCAGAAGACCGTGGGGATGCCCTCGGCGCGGCACCAGGCGACCAGGTCGCGCAGCGGCTCCTTGGGGGCGTTCGTGCCGGTCATCTGGTAGCGCCAGCGGCCCTGGTTGCCGTGCCAGGCCGACTCGCAGAACAGCAGGTCGGGGCGCTTTTCGGCGAAGATCTCCGGCCAGTCCTTGAGGCCGAACTCGATCTGGTCCCACTCGTACCTGAAGGCCATCCTGGAGAAGTCGTCCAGGATGACCGCCACCTTGAGGTCGGGCCGGTTGACCGGGCCGAGCGGCCACTTCGCCGTCGGCACCTCGACCAGCGGAGGGCGGTGGTTGGCGAGCTCGACCGCCTCGGTGACCGGCATGGGTGGCTTGGGCGCCTTGTCCTTCGACCTGACCGCCTCGACGATCCTCCCCGGGCTCTTCGAGCCCAGGGCCTCGCCCAGCTTGAACGTGCGCTTGGCCTGCGTGGCCTCCAGCTTCCAGCCGGCGTACGCGGCCTTGGCCTCGGCGATCTCCAGCCGCCGCCGCAGCTCCCTGACCTCGGCCTCGTACCGCTCGATGAGCTTGCGCTCCTCGGGCAGCCAGTTGACGGGTCCCAGTCGCTGGAACGCGGGGGGCTCAGGGTTTTCGGCCATGGTGATACGCCTATCGCTCAGCGGAGGTATGTCATAGTACGGCGGATTCAGCCGCTATTCGGGGCGTTTGGCCTGGGAAGCGGGGGCCAGGTTGTCGCCCTTCAGCCACGCCGCGATCACCGTCGCGATGCGCGGACCGGCCTTGCCGTCCCACAGCACCGGCAGCTCGCCGGCCGGCGTGGCGGCGCCGTCGGCGAGCGCCTTCTCCGCCGCGGCGGGCAGCAGCGCGGGCGTGACCAGGCGGTTCGTGCCGTGCGTGATCGTGATCGGCCGCTCGGTGTTGGGCCGCAGCGTCAGGCAGGGGACGCCCAGCATGGTCGTCTCCTCCTGCACGCCGCCGGAGTCGGTGACGACCAGCGCCGCGCCCCGGACGAGTGAGAGGAAGTCCACATAACCCAGCGGCTCGATGACCTTGATCGTGTCGCCGTCCACCAGACCGGCCTCGGCCAGCCGCGCCTTGCCGCGCGGGTGCACCGGCACCACGACCGGCGTCCGCCGCGACACCTCCAGCACCGCCTCGACCAGCTCCCTGGCGGCCTCGGCGGTGTCCACGTTGGCCGGGCGGTGCAGGGTCGCCACGGCGTACCGGGCCGGCAGGCCGAGCCGCGCCACCACCGGCGCCGGGTCCAGCGAGGGCAGCGCGGCGAACAGGCTGTCGATCATCGGGTTGCCCACCAGGTGCACCTTCGCGGGCGGCACGCCCTCCGAGGCCAGATAGGCGAGGGCCTCGGGCGAGGTGACGAACAGCAGGTCGGCCAGCGCGTCGGTGACGACCCGGTTGACCTCCTCGGGCATGCCCCGGTCGAACGAGCGCAGCCCGGCCTCGACGTGCGCCGTCCTGATGCCCAGCTTGGCGGCGACCAGGATCGCGGCCAGCGTCGAGTTCACGTCGCCGTAGACCACGACGAGGTCGGGCTCCTGGGCGACGAAGACGTCCTCCAGGCCCACGAGCAGGGCCGCGGTCTGCCTGGCGTGCGTGCCGGAGCCCACCGCCAGGTTGGCCACCGGCTCGGGCAGGCCGAGATCGGCGAAGAAGACGTCCGACATCAGCGCGTCGTAGTGCTGACCGGTGTGGATGATGCCCTGCCGCACGCCGAGTTCACCGAGTGCACGCACCACCGGGGCCGCTTTCACGAAATTGGGACGAGCACCCAAAACGTGCAGGACCAGGGGGTTCTCCCTCATTGACCTCGCCTTTCATAGCGGAAGGGAAAAACGCTGCCTATGGTACGGTCCCAGCGTGGCATCCGACGCCAGTCGTCAAGACTCCTCCAAGGTTTCCGCGAAGTCCGCCCGGGCCGGCGTCGGGGGACTTCTCAAAGGCTTCGTCCAGCACCCCGTCATCGTTTCCCGCGTCGTCGTGACCAAGGTCAAGTCCGACCCCGTCCGCGTGGCGCAGGCCGCCGCCGACGCGCTCCCGCCCAAGCTGCGCCCGCTCGTCGGGAGCGTGGCCTGGCCCGCCGCCCGCCGTGCCCGGCGCATGGTGCGCAAGATCGGCATGCGCGTGATCAAGGCGCCGTGGAACGAGGCGAAGGCCCACTGGGACGCCGGGCGGGTCTCGCAGGCCGCCGAAGTGCTCGACGCGCACACCAAATACCCCTTCGTCAAGCGCAGGGCCGCCTACTACCGCGGTGAGCTGGCCGCCATCAGCCCCGACCCGATCCCGCCGGCGCCGAAGGTCGCCATCGCCGGGCGCGTCGAGGGCCGCGTGCTGCACCTGGTCACCAACGCGCTGCCGTACACGCAGGCCGGTTACACCGTGCGCACCCACCGGATCGTCACCTCCCAGAAGGCGGCCGGGCTCGACCCGCACGTCGTGACGAGCTGGGGCTGGCCCATGCTCCAGGGGCACGCCGACGCGCCCGCGCAGGAGGAGATCGACGGCATCCCGTACTACCGCCTGCTGCCCGACGGGCACGGTGAGGTGCCGTTCGAGATGCGCGGTCGCATGGTCAAGGGCGCCGAGGGCGTCACCCGCCTGGTCGAGCAGCTGCGCCCGCAGGTCCTGCACGCCGCCACCGACCACCGCAACGGCTCGGTCGCGCACGCCGTCCGCGACCGGACGGGCACGCCGTTCGTCTACGAGGTGCGCGGCTTCCTGGAGGAGACGTGGGCCTCCCGCGACCCCGTCCGGGTCGGCAGCCAGCGGCACGTGCTCCAGCGCGAGCGCGAGGCGTTCCTCATGCGCGAGGCCGACGCGGTCGTCACGCTGGCCGAGACGATGGCCACCGAGATCGTCGAGCGCGGCGTGCCCAGGGAACGCATCCACCTGGCGCCCAACGCCGTCGACGACACCCTGCTGTCGGCCCACTACGACGGCGCCTCGTTCCGCGACGCCTACGGCATCGCCCCCGGTGAGATCGTGGTCGGCTCGGTGTCCAGCATCGTGGCCTACGAGGGCTTCGCGACCCTGCTGCGCGCCGCCGCGCTGCTGCGTGACGACCGCACGCCGGTGCGGGTGCTCATCGTGGGCGACGGCGCCGAGCGGGAGAACCTGCTCGCCCTGGTCGAGGAGCTGGGGCTGCGCGACGCCGTCCTGCCCGGCCGGGTCGGGCCCGACGAGGCGCTGCAGGCCCAGGACGCCATCGACATCTTCGCCTGCCCGCGTGAGGACCTGCGGGTCTGCCGGCTCGTCACGCCCCTGAAGCCGGTCGAGGCGATGGCGCTCGGCAAGCCGGTGGTGCTCAGCGATCTGCCCGCGCTCTCCGAGCTCGTCGGCTCCGACGGGGCCGGTCTGCTGGTGCCTGCCGGCGACCCGGCCGAGCTGGCCAAGGCGATCGCCGGCCTGCGCGAGGACCCGGCCAGACGGGCGGAGATGGGCGAGGCCGGACGCGCCGAAGTCGCCGCGAAGCGGACCTGGAGCCGCGTTGCCGAGACTTATCAAGCTCTATACCGATCGCTTGCCGAAAGATGACCTCCACGTTGCCTGTACGTTGTGACGGGTTCGGTCGCATTAGGCGTGAGCTAGGTGGACTTGAGATAACCTTTGCGACCATGAAGTGTTGTTTCCGGCTCTCGAAGGCACTGCTGTGACAGAAATCGACTTGGCTGTCATCGGCCTGGGCTACGTCGGTATGCCGCTTGCGAAGGAAGCGGTTGCCGCCGGGCTGCGGGTCGTCGGCGTGGACGTCGACCCCCGGAAGGTCGACGCGCTCAACGCCGGGCAGTCCTACATCGATGACCTGACCGACGCTGACCTCGATCACATGCTGGCGAACGGATTCAGCGCGACGCTGGACGAGTCCGTGCTGGCCAGAAGCAACACGATCGTCATCTGCGTTCCCACCCCGCTGGACGAGGACCACCGTCCCGACCTGTCCGCGGTCGAGGGCGCGACCAAGGCCGTCGCCCGCAACCTCAGCAAGGGCACGCTCGTCGTGCTCGAATCCACCACCTGGCCCGGCACCACCGACGAGGTGGCCCGCCCGCTGCTGGAGCAGTCGGGCCTGGCCGCCGGCGTGGACTTCCACCTGGCCTTCTCGCCCGAGCGCATCGACCCGGGCAACCCGAAGTTCGGGCTCAAGAACACCCCGAAGGTCGTGGGCGGCTACACGCCGGTCTGCCGCGACCGGGCGACGGCGTTCTACAAGCAGTTCATCGAGCAGGTGGTGCCGGTCAGCGGCACCCGCGAGGCCGAGATGGCCAAGCTGCTGGAGAACACCTACCGGCACGTCAACATCGCCCTCGTCAACGAGATGGCGATCTTCTGCGACGAGCTCGGCATCAACCTGTGGGAGTCGATCGAGGCCGCGGCCACCAAGCCGTTCGGCTTCCAGAAGTTCCTGCCGGGGCCGGGCGTCGGCGGTCACTGCATCCCCGTGGACCCCTCGTACCTGTCCTACACCGTGCGCAAGCTCGGGTACCCGTTCAGGTTCGTGGAGCTGGCCCAGGAGATCAACGAGCGCATGCCGTCCTACGTGGTGGCGCGCGTCCAGCGACTGCTGAACAGACACAAGAAGCCCGTGAACGGCGCCCGAGTGGTTATGCTCGGCGTCACGTACAAACCGGATATCGCCGACGAACGGGAAACTCCGGCTCTGCCTGTGGCGCGTGCGCTGCTGGAGCTGGGGGCCGATCTCTCGTTCGCCGATCCGTACGTCAAGGAGTGGTCGGTCGACGGCACTCCGGTGCCACGGGAAGAGGATCTGACCGAGGCCGTGGTCAACGCCGACGTGACGCTGCTGCTGCAGCAGCACGCCGCGTTCGATCTGGCCATGGTCGAGGCGAAGGCCAAGCTCGTGCTGGACACCCGCGGTGTGCTCACCGAGGGTGAACGCGTCGAGCGGCTGTAGCGACGGAGGGCTGCGCGCAGTGCACGTGCTCGTCATGACGGTGGTGCATAACCCCGAGGACGCGAGAATTCTGCATCGGCAGATCCGTGCCCTCGTGGATGCCGGTCATGAGGTCACGTATGCCGCCTCCTTCTCGGCGCACGGGGTCGTACCGCGTCCATGGGTCAACGGCGTCGATCTGCCCAGGGCCGCCCAGCGGAAACGCGTGGCGGCCGTCTGGGCCGCCCGGCGGCTGTTCAAGCGCATGCGGAACAAGGTCGACCTGGTCCTGATCCACGACCCGGAGCTGCTGTTCGCGGTCTGGGGCGTGCGCAACCGGCCGCCGGTGGTCTGGGACGTGCACGAGGACACCCCGGCGACGTTGTCGCTCAAGCCGTGGCTGCCCTCGTTCCTGCGCCCGCCGGTGCGCTTCTTCGCCCGCATGCTGGAGGGCACGGCCGAGCGGCACATGCACCTGCTGCTGGCCGAGACCGCCTACGCGGGCCGGTTCAAGCACGCCCATCTGATCGTGCCGAACGAGACCTGGGTACCGGACTCGGTGACGCCTCCGGGTGACGACCGGGTGGTCTACCTCGGGTGGTTGTCGCGGGCGCGCGGGGTGTTCGAGGCCGTCGAGGTGGCCAAGCTGCTGCAGCCGTACCGGGTGACGGTGGAGCTGATCGGGTACGCCGATCCGCAGAGCCGTCCGATGCTCAACCAGGCCGTCGCCGACGGCCTGCTGGAGTGGCGTGACTTCATGCCCAACGACGAGGCGCTCAAGCGGCTCGACGGGGCGCTGGCCGGGCTGTCGCTGCTGCACGACGAGCCCAACTACCGGCACTCGATGCCCACCAAGATCGTGGAGTACATGGCGCACGGCATCCCGGTCATCACGACGCCGTCCCCGCGCGCGGTCGAGCTGGTGGAGCGGTACGACAGCGGCGTCGTCGTGCCCTGGGAGGACCCGAAGGCCGTCGCGCAGGCGGTGCTGACGCTGCGGGACGACGTGCGCGAGCGGCGGGCGCAGGGCGCTCGCGGGTATGCCGCGGCCCGCGCGAACCACCACTGGCCGAACTCGGCCAAGCGGTTCGTGACCCAGCTTGAGGCATGGGCCGGGATCACGCGATAGCGGTTTATCTCCGGCAGATCACGAGAGCGGTAGGTTCCTGAACGTGCGATGGCTCTTCCTGCTCGTGGGCGCAGCCGTCCTGGCCGTGGTCGCGGTGGTGATCATCCTCTTCCCGTCGTCGTCCGAGCGGCCGGTCGCGTCCTCGTCGAGCACGCCGAAGCCGTCCAGGACCGTATCGACGCCGCCGCCGCCGAAGGTCAAGGAGTTCACCGACCCCTGCGGCACGTTCGACACCACGACCAAGAACTTCTACGCCGTCACCGGTTACTGGATCACGCCGAAGTCGAACCCGTGCACCTGGCGTCACCAGCTCCAGGAGATCCACCGCGCCGGCGGCGACACGATCATCAGGATCGGGTACGGCCTGCAGTTCCGTAGCGTCTCCGACGACACCGGCGAGGTGCTGGCGAAGGACGGGACGCTCGACCCGCTGTACAAGGCGTGCGAAGAGGACGGCCTGAGCTGCCACGACGCCGCCGAACGGGACCTGCGCAAGGCCAACCCCGGCAACCGGATCGGGCGCACGTACGTCTACCGCACCGACGAGGCGTTCGGCGGCGACCTGTTCCGCTGCCCCAAGATGGAACACGCCGTCAAGGCCGGCGACCGCATCTACTACCGCATGGTCGCCCCTCCGGACGGCTCCGACGACGCCACCTGCGACTTCACCAAGAAGGCCACGTCGTACGACCTGATCCTGGTGGCCGGCTCGGCCAAGGACAGCCTGGCCGAGCTGCTCGACCTGGCCGACCAGTTCAGCATGCGGGTCTTCCCGGCACTGCCGCTCGCCCCGCGCGACTCCGAGACGCCGACCAGGGCGAACAAGCGGCACATCGGCACCCTCACCACGCTGACCCGGCGCATCCTGCAGGACTACGGCGTGCGCTTCGCCGACCGGCAGGCCCTGGGCGGCGTCTACCAGCCGTTCGAGGTCCAGATGGGGGCCACGCTGGCCACCAACCCCACCCTTGAGGTGTACGCCGACCAGCACCGGATCGTGGAGCAGGAGCTGGGCAAGCCGATCCTGATCAGCCCGTACCTGGACGCGCGCAAGCGGGTCGGCTTCGGCCAGACGCCGGCGCAGGTGGCCGAGGCGTTCAAGGCGCTGGCCCGGACCGGCGTCGGCATCATCGCCCCGCAGGACAGCCGGGGGACCGGCAAGGTCGGCCTGTTCTGGCCGGACGAGCGCGACACCGAGGTGGATGACCGGCTGCGTCCGGTGGTCGGCGAGGCCACGTACGGCACCGCGTACCACGGCTCGACCCGCGACTACTACCGGGAGATGGCCAAGGCCCGCGACGAGATGCTCCAGGCCGGTCACGAGGTGGAGCTGTGGGCGAACGTGGAGGCGTTCGAGCCGTCCGGCAAGCAGCCGTGCGCCCCGCAGGGCACCCGCGGCCAGACGGACAAGAAGCGCCTCGACCAGGCCGTCACGATGGCCGGCCGGTACGTCCAGAAGATCGTCTCCTACATGTGGAGCGACTTCATGACCTGCGGCGACCCCTCGCTCCAGGACGAGATCGCCGGCGACTGGCAGCGCCCGATCGCCGTGGACGCCATCAGGCGGCCCCGCGACCCCCAGGACGGCGTCGAGGTGCGCGGCTACAACCTGGACGGCAGCACCGTGCTCGTCGAATGGTCCGGCGGCACCAAGGAACTGGTGGTCGCGGCCGTCGGCTGGCTGGACAAGGACCCGCTGGACGAGCACCCGGCCCGGATGGCGACGGCCTGGGTGCCGTTCGACTGGACCCAGGTGCCGCCCGGGGAATGGGTCAAGATAGGGATCAAGGGGGCGTCCGGCAAGGAGGCCACGACGCCCCTCCACGTACGCATATCCGCATAGGGCAGACGGGACTCCGTGTAACGTGCCGTCCATGGTCCCGAGCATCCCGGTCAGCGTCGACCTGGTCGTGCTCACCGTGCGCAACCACGCCCTGAGCGCCCTGGTGTGGCGGCGCGACAACCCGCCGTTCCTGCGCCGCTGGTCGTTGCCCGGCGGCTTCATCCAGCTCGACGAGGACCTGCCGGCCGCCGCCCACCGCATCCTGGCCGAGCGGGCCGGGCTCCCGGGCGCCCCGGTGCACCTGGAGCAGCTCCAGACGTACGGATACCCCGACCGCGACCCGCGCCAGCGCGTGCTGAGCGTCGCCTACCTGGGCCTGGCCCCCGACCTGCCGGCCTCGGAGAAGGCGCACATGAGCTGGCAGCCGGTCGAGGCGCTGTCCGTCATGGCCTTCGATCACCGCCGCATCATGCTCGACGGCGTCGACCGCGCCCGCGCCAAGCTGGAGTACACGTCCCTGGGGGCGGCCTTCTGCCCGCCGGAGTTCACCGTCGCGGACCTGCGCCGGGTGTACGAGATCGTCTGGGGGCGTCCCCTCGATCCCCGCAACTTCCATCGGAAGGTCACCAAGGCGGAGGGCTTCCTGGTGGAGACGGGCGCCACCACCACCAGAGACGGCGGCCGCCCCGCCAAGCTCTTCCGCCGCGGCCCCGCCGAACTCCTCCACCCGCCCATGCTCCAGGAGTGACCATCCCGGACGACCTCATCGACGTCATCGAGACCCCTCGCCTGTCGCTCGTGCCCCTGCGGGTCGAGCACGCCGCGGAGATGGCGGCCGTGCTCGCCGACCCGCGCCTGCACGAGTTCATCGGCGGCGTCCCCGCCACCGAGCAGGAGCTGCGCGCCCGCTACGAACGCCTGGCCGCGGGCCCGCCCGGCTGGCGCAACTGGGTGCTCCGCCTGCGTGCCGACGGCCGGCTGACCGGCTACGTGCAGGCGACCGTCGAGGCGGGCACGGCCGAGATCGCCTGGGTGGTCGGGGTGCCCTGGCAGGGCCGCGGCCTGGCCGCCGAGGCCGCCCGCGCCCTGGTCTCCTGGTGCGACGCCCACGACCTCGGCACGGTCGTCGCCCACATCCACCCCGGCCACGCGGCCTCCGCCGCGGTCGCCGCCCACGCCGGCCTCCACCCCACCGACCTCGTGCACGACGGGGAGACACGCTGGGAACGTGTCCGGCCGTGAGCCCTCTCGACGTGCGGGGGCTGGCGGATGCTTCATCGGGCGTGGCCTTTTAAGGTAGTTCTATGCCTCGTTTCCGCCACATCCTGGACACCATGCCCCCCTACAAGCCGGGCAAGGCCGTGGTCTCCGCCGACGGCCGGTCGTACAAGCTCTCCTCGAACGAATCCCCCTACGACCCGCTGCCCTCCGTGGTCGAGGCCGTCGCCGAGGGAGCCCGGCAGATCAACCGCTATCCCGACCCCGGCGCCGTCGGGCTGACCGAGGCCATCGCCGAGCGGTATGACGTGCCGTTCGAGCACATCGCGCTGGGCGCGGGCTCGGTCACGGTGGCCCAGCAGCTGTTCGAGACGGTCGGCGAGCCCGGCGTCGAGGTCGTCTACGCGTGGCGGTCGTTCGAGGCGTACCCGTTGCTGGCGGACCTGTCGGGGGTCACGTCCGTCCAGGTGCCGCTGGCGGGCGAGGACCACGACCTGGACGCCATGGCGGAGGCGATCACCGACCGCACCCGCATGGTCTTCGTGTGCAACCCCAACAACCCCACCGGCACCGCGATCCGCCGCGACGCCCTGGTGTCCTTCCTGGACCGCGTGCCGGAGAACGTGCTCGTGGTGCTGGACGAGGCCTACCGCGAGTACGTCCGCGACGAGGACGTCCCCGACGGCCTGACGCTCTACCGCGACCGGCCGAACGTCTGCGTGCTGCGCACCTTCTCCAAGGCGTACGGGCTGGCGGGCCTGCGGGTCGGCTACCTGATCGGGCACGAGCCCGTGGCGGCGGCCGTCCGCAAGACGATCATCCCGTTCGCCGTCAACCACCTCGCGCAGGTCGCCGCCATCGCCTCGCTGAAGGCCGAGGACGAGCTGCTGGAGCGGGTCGAGCGGGTGGTCAAGGAGCGCGGCCGGGTCCGCGAGTCGCTGATCGAGCAGGGCTGGACGGTGCCGCCGACCGAGGCGAACTTCGTCTGGCTGCGGCTCGGCGAGCGCACCCTCGACTTCGCCGCCGCCTGCGCGGTGGAGGGCGTGGCCGTACGGCCGTTCGCGGGCGAGGGGGCCCGGGTGTCCATCGGCGACCCCGAGGCCAACGACGCCTTCCTCGCCGCCGCCAAGGAGTTCCGCGGTTAGGCGCTGACCTCCTCCGCGAGGGGCGCGGTCCTGGCTCTGGCGCGTCGTTCGGTGGAGACCACCAGGGCGACGCCCACCAGGATCACCGCCCCGCCGGCGATGATCTGCGGGGTCACGTGCTCGTTCACGACCAGCACGCCGAGGAGCACGGCGACGACCGGGTTGACGTAGGCGTACGTGGAGACCAGCGAGATCGGCGCGTTCCCCAGCAGCCAGGTGTAGGCGGTGAAGCCGACCAGCGAGCCGACCAGCACCAGGTAGGCCAGCGCCGCCCAGGAACGTCCAGAGACCGCCGCCAGGTCGAGCCGTTCGCCGAGCACTGTGCCGGTCACGGCCAGGCCGGCGCCGCCGACCAGCATCTCGATCGAGCTGGCCGCGAAGGGGTTGGCGGGCATGGGGATGCGCGCCGACAGGAACGAGCCGACCGACCACGACAACGAGGCCACCAGGATCACCACGATCCCGGTGGTGTCCACCGACTGGCCACCGGTCAGCGACAACGCCGCGACGCCGGCGAACCCGACGAGCACGCCGGCCAGCGTCAGCACGGCCGGCCGGTCCCTGACCAGGATCCGGAACACGACGAGCCAGAGCGGCACCGAGGCCACGAGCAGCGCGGCCAGGCCGCTGGAGATGTGCTGCTCGGCCACGGCGACCATGCCGTTGCCGCTGGTCAGCAGGAGCAGGCCGACCAGCCCGGCCCCGCAGAACTGCCGCCACGACACCCGGAACGGCTCCAGGCCCTTCCTGATCAGCAGGAAGCCGCCGAGCAGCAGCGCGGCCGTCACGAATCGCAGCGCGCCGCTCAGCATGGGGGGCATGGTCTCGATGGCGATCCTGATGCCGAGGTAGGTCGAGCCCCACACCACGTACACGATCGCCAGGGCGCTCCAGACGAGGACGGGAGCCCGGCTGTCAGTGGTGTTCGCACTCATGGGTCATGACTTTATCGGGCGACCACGACAAATCACCTGCGGGTATCGGACTTAGGGATTTGGCGCGATATTAGCGACAGGCGGCTTTCGTGCCACTGTTGAGCAGGCGGGCCGGCTGGGACGATCGCCACTGACCAGCAATGAAGGGAAATGTCGAAGATGTCAGCCGTCACCTCCACCCCGGCCGCCCCCAACGCCGCCGCCCTCGCCCACTTCGCCGCCCGCCTGGCCTTCGAGACCGACGTCTCTGACGTGGCCGCCGACCTGGCCGCCGGCGCGCCGGGCGTCGTGGTCGTGGACTCGCGCAGCCGGGAGAGCTGGGAACAGGGGCACGTCCAGGGGGCGGTGCACCTGCCGACGGCCGAGATCGCCGCCGGGGCCGCCGCGCTGATCCCCCGGGAGGCCACCGTCGTCACCTACTGCTGGGGTCCCGGCTGCAACGGCGCCACGCGGGCCGCCCTGGAGTTCGCCCGGCTCGGTTACGCGGTCAAGGAGATGCTCGGCGGCTTCGAGTACTGGGCCAGGGAGGGCTTTCCGGTCGAGACGGCGTCGGGCGTGACCCGGCGGCCGATCGACGCCCTGACGGCGCCGGTGTCGGGAATCGCGTGCGCCTGCTGAAGCCGGTGTGGGATGGCGTGCGCCTGCTGAAAGCGTCCCAGGCGGGTTGTGGTGACCGGCTATATCCGGACATGCCCGCCGGTCCGACAGTGCCGCCAAACGGCCTCACAGCCCCGTCCGGACGCCTTCCGTAAAAAGGGCGGCGGCGAAGGGGCTGTGCGGGAAGTTTGGCGCCCCCGTCCGAATCCCGTCGATCGGGGGCGTGGGAGAACATACCCGCATCTACTCGGGTCAACCAATAAGACCACAAGAGTCAAGCGGATTGTCTGTACCTTTGACTCCCCAGGTCAAGAACCGGGCACCCGTCGCCCATGAAATGGGACGACGGGCCCCGTACGGTCACCGCGGTCCGAGCTTCTCCACGATGAGCCGGTAGAGCTGGCGCGGACGCCCCGGCTGCGGGGTGCGGTTCGGCGGAAGCGGCCACGCGAGTCCCTCGTCAACCAGCGTGCGCAGCAACCGCCGAGCCGTGCGCGGCGTCACCCCGAGCATCTTGCCCGCGCCCTCGGCGTCGACCACCGTGTCGCCGCCTTCGAGCTTGGCCGCCAGCCTGGCCAGCACCTCCACGCCCTTCGGCTTGAGCGCGGTCGACCCGGAGGGTGGCATCCGGGGGGCCGGGATGAGGGCCCGGCCCTCGCGGTCCACCGCGAACCCCTGCGCCTGCTTGCCCGCCTGGGTGCGGGCCAGCGCGGCCCGCGCGTGCGACTCCGCGTCGTGTGTCGTCCGCCCCATCCCGACGCCTACCTCGACCGCCAGCCCCAGCTCGTCCCGGATCCTGGCCGCGAAGGGCAGCACCCTGAACCCGTCGGTGGCCGCGGCGATCGAGCCCCTGGTCGCGGTGACCAGGTAACTGTGATCGTCGATCGGCCAGACGGTCGCGTTGATCCGGTTCGCCTCCTGGACCAGTAACCGGTGGAGCGACAGCCGCAGCTCGTCGCGCCAGTAGCGCGGCGCCGCGCGCCGCACGGGCTCGCGCAGCGTCGGCACCTCCACCAGCACCACGGTGAGCTGCGACTCCTCCAGCCGGTGATGCGCCCCGAGCAGCGCCGCGGTGTGCAGCGCCGTCCGGACCGCGGCCGAGGTCGGCCTGATCCTGATGACCGGCACGCCGGCTGCGTGCAGGCGTTCGGCCACCGCGGGCAGGCACGTCAGTGCCCCCGAGGTGGCGCCCTGGCGGGCCAGCCGTTCGTGGTAGGCCGCGATCGTGCCCGTGGCTCCGGGCTCGTCGCGGCTGTGCACGTCTGTGGCCGGTATGCCGAGGTCGGTGTACGCCTCCTCGACATCCGCCCTGCTGACCACGTCCACGCTGACCCGTTGCGGGTCCATCCGAGTGTCAAGTGCGGCCTTCGCCAGCGCCGCCACCAATGCCGCTCCGCCGAGTTGCACGTAGGTCGCGGGCATCGTCAGCACGCCTGATCGCCGGGCCAGGTCATAAGGGACCGGGCTGGCGAACAGGCACGCGTCGACACCGGGACCGAGCCGCGTCACCTTGTCGGGCGCCTCCTGCTCATCGCGGTACGCGGCCGCGACCAGGCGACACGGCAGCGGTGCCGCGGCGTGACCCATCAGCATGACTCGCTCGACCAGGTCGTGGGGTCCGACCACGCCGATGGTGAGGTCCGGTGTCATGGCGCCCGGGCGTGACACTCGGGGAGTTTCTTCGGCCCTCTCGACCAATGTTCGTCCCATCCTGCCGTCCGTTGCAGTGCTCTCTTTTGGAACGATCGCTCGCGGGGGCCGTAATGTCACGCCCGACTTTTCCGGAAAGTCGTTCTGGTTGACCGCCCGACAAGATGTCTCAGCAGCTCAACGCGGTTTTTCTCATGTTTTTTAGCGCTCAGAAATCTCTCGTGTAATGTCCGCGCCGAGCGCGCGCATTCGTGCCGCGAGATGTGCGTGGCCGCGATCGATGAGGTATCCGGACTCGATGACGGTCTCTCCTTCGGCCGCCAGACCGGCGAGTACGAGCGCGATACCGGAGCGCAGATCGTGCGCCGTGACTTGTGCGCCCTTGAGCGGCGTGCGCCCGCGCACGACGGCCCTGCTGTCGTCGACCTCGACGTCGGCGCCCATCTTGTTGAGCTCGCCGGCCAGGGCGAAACGGCCGTCGAAGATGCGCTCGTGGATGTAGCTCGTGCCGTCGGCCAGGGCGGCCACCGTCATCATCGGCGACTGCAGGTCGGTCGCGAAGCCGGGATAGGTGTCGGTGATGATGTTGATGGGCCGCAGCGGGCGGTCGCACCGCACGTGCAGCACCGCGCCCTGACGGGCGAAGTCGACGCCCATCTGCTCCAGCTTGTAGCGGACGACGCCCAGGTCGAGGCCGGTGCCCACGAGGCTGAGCTCGCCACCGGTGATCGCCGCGGCCATCGCGAACACGCCCGCGTCGAGCCGGTCGGGCATCACGGTGTGCTCGACGGCGTGCAGCTCCTCCACGCCCTCGACGGTGATGAACCCGGTGCCGCCGCCGCTGATGCGCGCGCCCATCTTGGTGAGCATGTCGATGACGTCGAGCACTTCCGGCTCAAGAGCCGCGTTCTCGATCACCGTCGTGCCCTTGGCCAGGGCGGCGGCCATGATCAGGTTCTCGGTGCCGGTGTGGGAGGGCGTGTCCAGGTAGAGCGTCGCGCCGGTCAGGCCGCTGGCCTTGACGTGGATGACGGTCTCGCCCTCGTCGACGACCGCGCCCAGCCGCTTGTAGCCCAGGTAGTGGAAGTCGAGGTTGCGGCTGCCGAGGTTGCAGCCGCCCACGCCCTCCACGATCGCCTCGCCCAGCCGGTGGAGCAGCGCGGGGGTGAACAGCACCGAGCCGCGGAACCGGCGCGCGATCTCGGCCGGCAGCACCGGGCTGCTCAGCCGGGAGGCGTCGATGACCAGCGTGCGCTCGGACTCGTGCAGCTCCACGTACGCGCCGATCGCCTCGGCCAGCTCGACCGCGCGCCGGACGTCTTCGATGATCGGCACGTTCCGCAGCACGGTACGGCCCTTGGCGGCCAGCAGAGCCGCACCGATCATGGGAAGCACGGCGTTCTTCGCGCCCTGGATGAACGCGGTTCCACGCAGTGCGTTGCCACCGCGCACGCGGTAACGGACCATTTCGTGCGGCTCCTTGAAATCAACGGTGAGGCTCGATCGGGCCAACAGTAGTGGCTGACACCAGGTGACCCAGCCGAATCATCCGCTAAAGGGAGCCCCCGTGACGCGCTCATACGCTTCTAGGTATCGCTGCCTTGTGCGCTCGACAACATGCTCGGGAAGCCGAGGTGGGGGGTTTCCGGAGGATTTGTCCCATCCGGATTCGGGCGAGAGCAGCCAATCACGTACATATTGCTTATCGAAAGAAGGTTGCGCCCTGCCCGGCTGCCATTCGTCGGCCGGCCAGAACCGCGACGAGTCGGGCGTCAGCACCTCGTCGCCCAGGGTCAGCACGCCGTCGGCGTCGAAGCCCAGCTCGATCTTGGTGTCGGCCAGGATGATGCCGCGCTCGCGGGCGATCTCCGAGCCGCGCGTGTAGACGTCGAGCGTGATGCGCCGCAGCTCGTCGGCCGTCTCCGCGCCGACCTCGGCGACCACCTGCTCAAAGGAGATCGGCTCGTCGTGCTCTCCCTGGGGGGCCTTCGTGGAGGGGGTGAAGATCGGCTCCGGCAGCCGGGAGCCGTCCTCCAGCCCGGGGGGCAGCGGCACCCCGGAGACCGTGCCGGTCGCGCGGTACTCCGACAGGCCGCCGCCGGTCAGGTAGCCGCGGGCCACGCACTCCACCTGGACCATGCGCAGCGGCTTGCACAGCACGCTGCGCGCGTCGTCGCCCCTGGCCAGGATGTGGTTGGGCACGACGTCCTTGAGCTGGTCGAACCACCACAGCGACATCTGCGTGAGGATCGCGCCCTTGTCGGGGATGCCGGGCTCCAGCACGTAGTCGAAGGCCGAGATGCGGTCGGAGGCGACCATCAGCAGCAGGCCCTCGTCGGTCTCGTAGAGGTCGCGTACCTTGCCGGAGTGCAGATGCTTCATCGGGCGATGTCCGTCCTGTGGTGCGAGCCGCGCAGCTCGACGCGGTCGACGAGGTCGTAGGCGTTGCGGCGGGCGCTCGCCTGGTCGGGGCCGTGGCCGACGACGGTCAGCACCCGGCCGCCGTTGGAGACGACCTCGCCGCCGGGGCCGCGCGCGGTGCCGGCGTGGATCACGTACGCGTTCTCGGTCTCGGTCAGGCCGGTGATCACGTCGCCCTTGACCGGGGAGTCGGGGTAGTTCTCCGCCGCGATCACCACGGTCACCGCCGAGCCGTCCTTGAACACCGGGTCGAGGCCGAGTTCGCCGGTGGCGCAGGCCATCAGCAGCCCGCCGAGCGGCGTCTCCAGCCGGTCGAGCAGCACCTGCGTCTCGGGGTCGCCGAACCGGGCGTTGAACTCGACCACCTTCGGCCCCTTCTGGGTCAGGGCCAGCCCCACGTAGAGCACCCCCTGGTACGGCAGCCCGCGCCGCCCCAGCTCGGCGATCGTCGGGTGCACGACCTCGCGCATGACCTGCTCAGTCAGCCCTTCCGGCGCCCAGGGGAGCGGCGTGTACGCGCCCATGCCGCCGGTGTTGGGCCCCTCGTCGCCGTCGTAGGCGCGCTTGAAGTCCTGGGCGAGCTGGAGCGGCACCGCCGTGCTGCCGTCGCAGAGCGCGAACAGCGACACCTCGGGCCCGTCGAGGAACTCCTCGATGACCACCCGCTCGCAGGCCCGCGCGTGCTCCAGCGCCTGGTCACGGTCGCGCGTGACGACCACGCCCTTGCCCGCGGCGAGGCCGTCGTCCTTGACGACGTAGGGGGCGCCGAACTCGTCGAGCGCGGCGGCGGCCTCCTCCTCGGTCTCGCAGGTGCGGGCCCGGGCGGTGGGCACGTCGGCGGCATTCATGATCTCCTTGGCGAACGCCTTGGAGCCTTCGAGCATGGCCGCCTCACGGGTCGGCCCGAAGCAGGCGATGCCGGCCTCGCGCACGGCGTCGGCCACGCCCGCGACGAGCGGCGCCTCCGGCCCGATGACGACGAGGTCCGCCCCCAGCCGCCCGGCCAGCTCGGCCACCTGCGCGGGATCGACGGGATCGACGGGATGAACGGTCGCGACGCCCTCGATGCCCGCGTTACCGGGAGCACAGTGGAGCTCGCTGACCTGGGGATCGAGTTTGAGCGAACGGCACAGGGCGTGCTCACGCCCTCCGGAACCAATGACTAGAACGCGCACGTGCCCCATTGTCGCAGGCCCGGCCCCCTCGCCCGGCGCGGGTCCCGGGCGGGTTGCAGGCACGTCGAATGCCGGAACAAGCCCGCATCTTTGTGCGGTTCTACCTGAACCGAGCACCCTCCGGCGAGTATCGTCGTTTGGGTTCACCCGCCTGTGGTAGGTTAAGGCGGCTTTGCGGCGTCTCTTGTGATTGGAGGTGGTCCGGGATGAAACCTGGTGATCCCAGCAGTACGTGCTCTCCCACGTACGCCCCAGTTACCCCCGACCACTCCAATCCGGCAGCCTGATCGTGCCTCCACGCATTTGTGTCGATTGAGGTGACTTTTCATCGCGCGTGGAGCGTGCCAGGTCGGGCGGAAAGGGACTGCCATGCGCTCGTCCACGCTTTTCCGTCGCATCAACCGTCACCCTGTTCAGCCGCATGCCGCACGCCCGCTCACCAAGCCGGTGCGTGAGGTCTGCGTGCCCCCTGTCGACTCCATCGTCGAATTCGGCGCCTACATCCAGGGCAAGAAGGTCTGCGCCCCGGGCATCGTCGAGTCCCTCGACCTCGTCCGCGAGCACAACAAGAACTCCGACGGCGCGAACGCGTTCGTCTGGGTCGGGCTGCACGAGCCCGAGGCCCCCGAGGTGGAGTGGTTGTCCGAGGTCTTCGGGCTGCACCCGCTGGCCGTCGAGGACGCGGTCAAGGCCCACCAGCGTCCCAAGGTCGAGCGCTACGGCGAGTCGCTGTTCATGGTGCTGAAGACGGTCGCCTACCTCGACCACGACGAGCTGACGGCCAACAGCGAGATCATCGCCACCGGCGAGATCATGGTGTTCCTCGGGGTCGACTTCGTGGTCACCGTGCGCCACGGCGAGCACTGCCCGCTGACCCTGGTCCGCGAGCGTCTTGAGGACAAGCCCAAGTTGATGAACCGCGGCCCGGCCGGCGTGCTGCACGCCATCGCCGACCACGTCGTCGACCAGTACCTCCAGGTGGCCGACCTGATGCAGCTGGAGCTCGAAGAGGTCGAGGCGACCGTCTTCGCCGACGTCAGCTCCCGCGACATCAACCGGATCTACCAGCTCAAGCGGGAGATGCTGGAGATGAAGCGGGCCGTGACCCCGCTGCAGTCGCCGCTTTCGGCGCTGCCGCAGCGCCGCGTCATCCCCTCAGAGATGCGCGAGTATTTCCGCGACGTCGGCGACCACCTGTCCCGCGTGTGCGAGCAGGTCGAGTCCTCCAACGAACTGTGCAGCTCGATCCTGCAGGCCGCCCTGGCCCGCTCGAACGCCCTGGCCAACGAGGACATGCGCAAGATCTCGTCGTGGGTCGCCATCCTGGCCGTGCCGACGATGATCGCCGGCATCTACGGCATGAACTTCGACTTCATGCCCGAGACCAAGCAGGTCTGGGGCTATCCGGCGGTGCTGGCCGTGATGATCACCGCCTGCGTGCTGCTGCACCGCGGCTTCCGCCGCAACGGCTGGCTCTGAGCGGCGCGTCCGGACGCTCGGGGGCTCGCGCGGCGCTCAGACGCTCACGGGCTTGAGCGGCGGTCAGACGCTCACGGGCTTGAGCGGCCGGACGCCCTCCGGCAGTTCGAGGCCGCGCTCGCGCCACAGCTCCCGCATGCGGTCGGGGTAGTCGGTCACGATCCCGGCCACGCCGAGGTCGATCAGGCGGCTCGCCAGGGCCTGGTCGTTGACCGTCCAGACCGCCACGTCGAGGCCCGCCGCGGCCGCCTGGGCCATCAGCTTCTCGTCGACCATCACGTGCTCGGGCGAGAGCGTGGTGGCCCCGGCCTCGCGGGCGGCGGCCGGGATGTCGTCGCCCAGCCCGCCCTCGTGCCAGTGGAGCGTGTCGAGCTCGATCAGCGCGAACCGCCTGGCCGCCGGCGCCAGCCGCGCCGCGTGCCTGATGACGCGCCAGTCGAAGCTGAGGACGGCGGCGTTGCCCAGCCGGCCGTGCCGGTCGAGCTCCTCGACCACCAGCTCGGTGAACATCTCGGGGTCGGCCGTCAGCTCCGGCCTGGTCGGGTCGGACTTCAGCTCGACGTGCAGCCGCACGTGCTCGGCCTCGTAGGCGTTGACCAGCCCGAGCACCGCGCCGAGCGTCGGCATCCTGGTCTCCGGCATGGCGACCTGGGTGAGCGCGAACGGGTCGTCGAGGTGACGCGGCAGGCGTACGCCCACGTCGAGCGTGCGCAGCTGGGCGAGGCTGAGCGCGTTGATCGGCTTGCCCACGTACGGGAAGAGCGGATCGCCCTGCCGCAGCGGACGGCGGTCGGCACTGGTGACGGCCGAGACCGTGAGGTCGTGCGTGAGCACGAGGCGGCGATCGGCGGTGAGGGCGACGTCGAGCTCAAGCGCGTGAACGCCCAGCTCCATCGTGCGGCTCAGCCCTGGCAGGGTGTTCTCCGGCCACAGGCCCCGCGCTCCCCGGTGACCATGAATCTCAACGCGCACACCGGGGACACTACCCGGCGCGAGGCCCGCTGAGGCAGTGCCACGCCGTGTCCTTTTTATCCTGCTACGCCCCGGTCGGAAGGGAAGGCGCCAAGAGGACTCTCCGCCCGCTTATTGCACGATAAATGCAACTACCTTGCAATAAGCTGGAGCTCATGACGGAGGTTCTCAAACATGCCCATTCAGCAACAGTCCGGGCATGGGTGGACGGCTGGGTGATCTCCCGCAACGCCCCTCGGCCCGTACCCGAACCGTGGGGCCTCAGAGTGGACGTCGGCCTTCCCGGCCACGTGGCGCGGCACGTCGTCCCCACCCCTACCGCGGAGATCCTGGACCACCTGACCGGCGCCCTCACCGTCCCCGGCACCTGGCTCAAGCTCTGCGCCCCCGCCGAGGCGGTCGCCCCCTCCCTGCCCCCGCGGTGGTCCGTGCAGGAGCAGGAGTACATGATGACCACCGCGTCCCTGGCCCGCACCACCCCGAAGGCCCCCGCGGGCTACACCCTGGCGATCACCACCAGGGCGGGGGTGACCGTGGCCCGGCTGCTCACGGCCGCGGGCGAGGTCGCGGCGCGCGGCCAGTTCGCCGTCGCGGACCGGGCCGCCGTGATCGACCAGGTGGAGACGGCCGCCGAACACCGCCGGCGCGGCCTCGGCACGGTCGTCATGGCCGCGCTCGCCGCCGCCGCCGTCTCCCGGGGCGCCCGCACGGGCATCCTGGTCGCCACCGAGGCGGGCCAGGCCCTGTACGAGACCCTGGGCTGGACCCTGCACACCCCGATGACCGCCGCCGTCCTCACCGCCGGAGGCCCGGCGGAGGAGGAGCCCGCCGTCCGGCCGTAGTCCCTTTTACACGCGAGGGGCCCGGCGCGTTGTCGCGCCGGGCCCCTCGTCACGTGCCGGTCAGACCAGCGACCGCACCACGACGGTCTGGTCGCGGCCGGGGCCGACGCCGATCGCCGAGATCGGCGCCCCGCTCATCTCCTCCAGCGCCCGCACGTACGACTGCGCGTTCGGCGGCAGGTCGTCGAACGACTTCGCGTTGGAGATGTCCTCCTTCCAGCCCGGCAGTTCCTCGTAGACCGGGACCGCGTGGTGGAAGTCGGTCTGGGTCATCGGGATCTCGTCGAACCGCTCGCCGTCGACCTCGTAGGCCACGCACACCGGGATGCGCTCCAGCCCCGACAGGATGTCGAGCTTGGTGAGGAAGTAGTCGGTGACCCCGTTGATCCGGGTCGCGTAGCGGGCGATCACCGCGTCGAACCAGCCGCAGCGACGGTCGCGGCCGGTGGTGACGCCGTACTCGCCGCCGGTCCTGCGCAGCCACTCGCCCGTCTCGTCGGTCAGCTCGGTCGGGAACGGCCCCGAGCCCACGCGGGTCGTGTACGCCTTCAGAATCCCGATGATCTTCGTGAGCCGGTTCGGCGGGATGCCCGCCCCGGCGCACGCGCCCCCGGACGTCGGCGAGGAGGAGGTGACGAACGGGTACGTGCCGTGGTCGATGTCCAGCAGCGTGCCCTGACCGCCCTCCAGCAGCACGAACTTGCCCTCGTCCAGCGCCTTGGAGAGCACCAGCGAGGTGTCGGCGATGTGCGGCTTGAGCCGTTCGGCGTAGGCCAGGTACTCCTCCAGCACGGCGGCCGGGTCGATGCCGCGCCGGTTGTAGACCTTGGTCAGCACCTGGTTCTTCTCGGTCAGCGCGACCTCGATCTTCTTGGCCAGGATGCCCGGGTCGAGCAGGTCCTGGACCCGCACGCCCATCCGGGCGATCTTGTCGCCGTACGCGGGGCCGATGCCGCGTCCGGTGGTGCCGATCTTGGCCTTGCCCAGATAGCGCTCGGTGACCTTGTCCAGCGCCTTGTGGTGCGGCATGATCAGGTGCGCGTTGGAGGAGATCAGCAGGCGTTCGGCGGAGATTCCCCGCGCGGCCAGCCCGTCGATCTCGCTCAGCAGCACCCCCGGGTCGATCACCACACCGTTGCCGATCACCGGTACGACGTCCGGCGACAGGATCCCCGTCGGCAGAAGATGCAGAGCGTATTTCTGGTCACCGATGACGACGGTGTGTCCCGCGTTGTTGCCACCCTGATAACGGACGACGTAGTCGACGTCGCCACCGAGCAGGTCGGTGGCCTTGCCCTTGCCCTCATCGCCCCACTGGGCCCCAACGAGAACGGCAGCCGGCATTGTTCAGTCTCCCGAGCACAAAACGAAAACCCCTGGCGCAAGTGCGACAGGGGCTCTTGCGTAGAGAGACTACCCGAGTCTGCCCATTCGTCCCAAGGCGCGTGGGCCCAATGCGGGCCCAATGCGCTGCTAACCCTTGGTCAGCGCCTCATATCCGGTCTCGCTGCTGTCCTTGAGGAACTGCAGGCAGCGCTCGGCCTCGTCCTTCTCGCCGATGGACTGCGCCGCCCTGGACAGGGCGTGCAGGCAGCGCAGGAAGCCGCGGTTGGGCTCGTGCTCCCAAGGGATGGGACCGTGGCCCTTCCAGCCGTTCCTGCGCAGCTGGTCGAGGCCGCGATGGTAGCCCGTGCGGGCGAAGGCGTAGGAGGTGACGGCATGGCCCTGCGCGAAGTACTCCTCCGCGAGCGCGGCCCAGGCCGCCGGGTGGGCGGGGAAGCGGGCGGCCACGTCGGCGGCCTTGGCCCCGGATTCCAGCGCCTCCCTGGCCTCGGGCAGGTCCGGCAGGTGAGTCGGGGGCGGCCCGGCGAGAAGGTTATCCATAGGACAAGTCATACCCGCCGTGCCGCCCAAGTGGCTAGGAGATCTTCGTCCCACTGCTCTTGAGGTTGTGGCAGGCCTCCGCCACGCGGGCCGCCATGCCGGTCTCGGCGCTCTTGCCGTAGGCGCGCGGGTCGTAGGCCTTCTTGTTGCCGACCTCGCCGTCGACCTTCAGCACGCCGTCGTAGTTGCGGAACATGTGGTCGGCGATCGGCCTGGTGAAGGCGTACTGGGTGTCGGTGTCGACGTTCATCTTCACCACGCCGTAGGAGATGGCCTCGTGGATCTCCTCCAGCAGCGAGCCGGAGCCGCCGTGGAAGACCAGGTCGAACGGCTTGTCCTTGCCGTACTTGGCGCCGACCGCCTCCTGGATCTCCTTCAGCACGCTCGGCCGCAGCTTCACGTGGCCCGGCTTGTAGACGCCGTGCACGTTGCCGAACGTGGCGGCCAGCATGTAGCGGCCCCGGTCGCCGACGCCGACGGCCTCGGCCGTGGCCAGCGCGTCTTCGGCGGTGGTGTAGAGCTTCTCGTTGATCTCGCCGACGACGCCGTCCTCCTCGCCGCCGACGACGCCGATCTCCATCTCCATGATGATCCGGGCGCGGGCGCACTTGTCCAGGAGCTCCTTGGCGATCTCCAGGTTCTCCTCCAGCGGCACGGCCGAGCCGTCCCACATGTGCGACTGGAAGAGCGGGTCGAGGCCCTTGGACACCCGCTCCAGCGAGATGTCGATCAGCGGTCGCATGTAGCCGTCGAGCTTGTCCTTCGGACAGTGGTCGGTGTGCAGCGCCACCGTGACCGGGTACTTGGCGGCCACCACCCGCGCGTACTCGGCCAGCGCGGTCGCGCCCGTCACCATGTCCTTGACCGTCGTGCCGGAGAGGAACTCGGCGCCGCCGGTGGACACCTGCACGATGCCGTCGCTCTCGGCCTCGGCGAACCCGCGCAGCGCGGCGTTCAAGGTCTGAGAAGAGGTCACGTTGATCGCCGGATAGGCGAACCCGCCCGCCTTGGCACGGTCGAGCATCTCGGCGTAGACCTCTGGAGTCGCGATGGGCATGAGTCATCTCCCTGAGAAGTACGGCTTCGCGCCTGCCCAGTATCCCGGCTCCCAACCACAACTGGTAGTGACAACGCGTGCCGGATGGCCACATCCGATTCGCTCGGCTCCAGGTAGGCTCACGGGGTGGACTGGCTCTGGAATCTCCTCGACCCGACGTGGTGGCTCACCATCCTCGGCGCCTTCGCCACCATCGGCGTCCTGGCGATCATCTTCGCCGAGACGGGTCTGCTGCTCGGCTTCTTCCTGCCGGGCGACTCGCTGCTGGTGGCGGCGGGGATCTTCAGTTCCGCGTCGCTGGTCGTGGGCGAGGCGCCGCCGATCTCCTTCCCCGTCCTGGTGATCGGCACACCGTTGTGTGCCATCGCGGGCGCCCAGCTCGGCCACTTCCTGGGGGCCAGGTTCGGCAGGAAGATGTTCGACCGGCCCGACTCGCGGCTGTTCAAGCGCGAACACGTGGTGCGCGCCGAGGAGTTCTTCCAGAAGTTCGGCCCGGCGCGGGCGGTCGTGCTGGCGCGGTTCGTGCCGATCGTCCGCACGTTCATGAACCCGGTGGCCGGCGTCCTGGAGATGCCCGCCAGGCGCTTCTTCCTGTGGAACGTCATCGGCGGCGTGGTCTGGGTCGAGGGCCTGGTGCTGCTCGGCTACTTCCTCGGCAGCAAGGTCGATCCCAAGCAGATCGACAAGTACATCCTGCCGGGCGTGTTCATCATCGTCTTCATCTCGCTGATCCCGATCATCGTCGAGGTCGTCAAGAAGCGCCGCGAGCGCAAGCGGCTGCCGCTGCCCAACGGCAAGCACCACCGCGTGCCCTCCAGCACCGACCCCCAGCACTGACACCAGGCCCCGGCCCCCGGCGCTGACCGGGGGCCCTTGAGTTACCACCGGGTACAGTGCCCCCTGTGGGACGCCACAGGTCAGATCCGATGGGAATCGCCCGATCAGCCCTCGTCGTCCTCGCGGTGGGGGCCGTGGTGACGCTGGTGGTCGTCGGCGTGCGCGCCCTGATCGGCTCGTCCGGCTCGCAGCCGGAGCGGCCGCCCGCCGCGGCAGGGTCCACGGTCGTGCGGGCGAGCGAGGGCAGGGCGCCGACCGTGCGCATCGAGTGCGTGGCCGAGGTCTGCCCCACCGTGACCGTCCGCGTCCCCGGCGGGGACGTGCTGCACCATCGCGAGATGAGCAGGGGCGAAGAGGTCAGCTACTTCGAGCCCGAGCTCGACGTCGTGCTCGGCGACGCGGGCACCGTCCGCGTCACCGAGAACGGCAGCCCCCGCGCCCCCGGCGAGCAGGGCGCGAGGGAGGCCTTCACAGCCCGAGGTCCTGGAGGGTGAAGGCGGTGCGGTAGTCGAGCCCCTCCTCCGCCATCCGCGCGCCCGCGCCCCGGTCGACGATCGTGGCCACGGCCACCACCTCGGCGCCCGCCTCCCGCAGCGCCTCCACGGCGGTCAGCGGCGAGCCGCCGGTCGTCGAGGTGTCCTCCACGGCCAGCACCCGGCGGCCCTTCACCTCGGGCCCCTCGATCCGGCGCTGCATGCCGTGCGACTTCTGCGCCTTGCGCACCACGAACGCGTCGAGCGTGCGCCCGCGCGCCGCCGCCGCGTGCAGCATCGCGCAGGCCACCGGGTCGGCCCCCATCGTGAGCCCGCCGACGGCGTCGAAGTCGAGATCGTCGGTCAGGTCGAGCATCACCTTGCCGACGAGCGGCGCGGCCACCCCGTCGAGCGTGATCCGCCGCAGGTCGAGGTAGAAGTCGGCCTCCTTGCCCGAGGAGAGCGTGACCTTGCCGTGGACGACGGCCTTGCGCTTGATCTCGGCCAGCAGGTTGTCGCGGTCTGTCATGCGCCCAAGCTTAGGGTCCCAGGCTCAGCGTCCTGATGAGAGCCAGGGCCTGCGCGTGCGCGCGAGGAAGCCGGCGCACCCGGACGCGGGGGTGGCGGCCGTACAGGATCTCCGTGGCGCGCAGGTCGGCGACCTTGCCGGCCAGCCGGTCGTCCTCCCTGGTCACCGCGCCGACGCGGGTGGGCGCGAGCAGTGCCAGCGTCTCGTCGCCGGTGAACGCCCTGCGCAGCGCCGTGGCCAGGTTGAGCGCCGCCGCCAGCCGCTCGGCCAGTTCGGTGATCTGCCCGTACGGCTCGGCCACCACCAGCAGATGCCCGCCCGCGACCGCCCCCCGGTAGAGCTCGCCCAGCCTGGTACGCAGGTAGGCCACCGTGGCCAGGCCGGTCAGCGGGTCCTCGCACTGCAGGTCGTTCATGGGCGCGAAGCTCTGCTCGGCCCACCCGGCCGCGTACGCCCGTACCAGCGGGAACGTCGGCTCTCCTCGATCGGTGACGGCGAACAGCGCCGCCAGGTCGCCCAGTCCCTCGCTGATCCCGACTCCCGCCCCGGCGCGCGCCGCGCCCAGCTCCTCGCAGGCGCGCGGCAGGTCGCCGCCGTCCGTCACGGCCTTGATCGCGTACGCCGCCGCCGGGGTCCACCAGTCGTCGGCCAGCGACCAGCCCTCCGCCATGCTCCGGCCGCGCCAGCGCGACAGCACGTCCTCGTCCATGCATCCTCCCGTGGTCCTCAGAGGTAAAGACGGCGCTGCGGTTTAGTCATGACGGAGAATGCGGAATGATTGCGCGGGGCAACCCACCGTAATCGTGAGGTCACAATGAGTGTGGAATCGCCGCGAAGCGATGCGGACCTGCTGAAGGAGGTCCGCGCCGGCGACGCGACCGCGTACGGACGGCTCTACGAGCGTCACGTGGCCGCGGCCCGCGCGCTGGCCAGGCAGCTCGTCAGGGGCGAGTCCGAGGTCGAGGACGTCGTGGCCGAGTCGTTCACGAAGATCCTCGACCTGGTGGGCAGGGGAGGCGGCCCCGAGTCGGGGTTCCGCACGTACCTGCTGACCGTCGTGCGCCGTACCGTCTACGACCGCGGCCGGGTCGAGAGCCGCCAGGTGACCACCGGCGAGATCGAGCGCTACGACGCGGGCGTGCCCTTCGTCGATCCCGCGCTCGTCGGCCTGGAGCGGTCGATGATCTCGCGCGCGTTCCTGTCGCTGCCCGAGCGGTGGCGGGCGGTGCTCTGGCACACCGAGGTGGAGAAGTGCAAGCCCGCGGAGGTCGCGCCGCTGCTCGGCCTGTCGGCCAACGGGGTGGCGGCGCTGGCCTACCGGGCGCGCGAGGGGCTGCGGCAGGCGTACCTGCAGATGCACCTGCGCGCGGCGCCGCAGCACGAGTGCCGTCCGGTGCTCGGCAAGATGGGCGCCTACGTCAGGGGCGGCCTGGCCAGGCGCGACTCGCGCGCGGTCGACGACCACGTCAACGACTGCGAGGAGTGCCACGGCGTCCTGCTCGAACTGACCGACGTCAACCGCGGCCTGCGGGTCATCGTCGGCCCGCTGATCGCCGGCCCGGTGTTCAGCGGCTACGCCGCGGCGCTGGCCAAGGCGGGCGCGGCCGGTGGCGGAGCGGGCTGGCTGCTGCGGCTGTTCGGCTGGCTGCGGCGGGCGCCCTCCCGGCAGCAGGTCGTGGCGGCGGGCAGTGTCGCGGTCGCGTCCGCGGCGGTGGCGGCGTTCGTGCTGGTGTCCGGGGAGTCGCCGGTGGCCGAGCGGCCGGTGGCCACGCCCACACTGGTGGCCCAGCCCCCGGTGTCGGTGCGGCCGGTGCCGCTGCCCGTGGCGAGCGAGCCGCCGGCGCGCGTCCCACCGCCGCGGAGGGAGCCGCGGGGCAGGGCGCGGCTGCGGGCCACGATCGGCGCGCTCGGCGCCCTCGTACGCGCCCAGCCCGGCATCGTCGGCATGCGCCTGCGCAACGACGGCGACGGCCCGAGCGGCGAGCTGGCCGCGACCGTCGAGCTGCCGCCCGGCGTGACCCTCCTGCCGCCGGCCAGGCGCGGGCACGGCGTGGCGCTGCTCGAACCCGTGGGCACGGTCGACGGCTGGGCCTGCCGGCAGGCCGGGCAGGGCGCGCGGTGCGCCAGGCAGCCGCTGGCCGCCGGGCAGGGCACGGCGGTGTTCCTGCGCGTGCTGGTGTCGGAGCTGGCTCCGGAGGGCGCCGGGCCCGCCGTGCGCGTCGACGCCGACGACCTCCACGTCAACGCGCGGGCCGCGCAGGGCGTGCGCACGGTGGGGGCGTCGGCCAGGTTCGCCACCGAGGGCAGGGTGGCCGTCCGGGCGATCGGCAACACGCTGCTGAGCTGTCCCGAGGAGCACGACGGCTGTCCCGAGGCCAGGCGCCGCCAGGGCGACCAGCGCGACAACGACCTGTGGCCGATGACCCCCCTCGACCAGGATGCCAGCCCGGCCACCAGCGCCTCCAGCGCGGCCCGGCTCACCCTGCCCAAGGACAGCCGGGTCGTGTGGGCCGGCCTCTACTGGTCGGCGAGCGGCGCGGCGGCGGGGCCCGTCAAGGTCAGGGCGCCGGGCCGGCGCACGTACGTGTCGGTCCGTCCCGACCACGTCACGGCCCTCGACATGCCGCTCGGCCCGGCCTACCAGGCGTTCGCCGACGTCACCGCGCTGGCCGGGCAGGCGCGGCCGGGCGGCCTGTGGTGGGCGGCCGACGCGCCGATGGCGGAGGGGGCCTCCAGCCACGCCGGGTGGAGCCTGGTGGTGGTCGTGACCGGGCCGCGGCAGCCGTACAGCCAGGCCGTGGTGCTCGACACGGCGACCGTGATCGGCGGCGCGGACAGGAAGGCGCGCATGCCGCTCGGCGGCCTGAGCCCGGCCGCCGCGCCGGCCAGGGCCGAGCTGGTGACCTGGGAGGGCGACGCCGATCTCCAGGGCGACAAGGTCTCGCTCGGCACCGGCGCGATCGTCCCGGAGGGCGGCGACCGCGAGCGCGCCAACGTCTTCGACGGCTCCGCCAACGGCGCCGGCGGCATGACCTTCGGCGTCGACGTCGACACGGTCGACGCCGAGCTGGGCCGCGATCCGGCGCTGACGATCGTGACCGACAAGGACGTCGTGCTCTTCGGAGCGGCCGCGCTGACCGTCAGGGCACGCTCATGACCGCAAACAGGACGAACTGGTACGGTCTGCCTAAATGGTCCGGCTGCACGGCGGCCCGCGGTCGAATCGTCGGGATTCACCCTCGCGCGATCACCTGCTTTCATTACCCTGAAAGAGGGCCGCCGAGTCCGGTCTCTGACGGTGCAGAGCCAGCAAGGTCGGACCACCAGGAAAGGGGCGGTGTCAGTGGATCGCTGTGCGCTGTTCGTGGACGCCGGCTATCTGCTGGCGGACGGAGCGATGGCCGTGCACGGCACTCGCCATCGAGAGGCCGTCGCCTGGGACTATCCCGGGCTCCTCCAGCTGATGACCAACCTGTCGCGCGAACGCACGGGCCTGCCGCTGCTGCGGTGCTACTGGTACGAGGCGACCGTCGAGGGCCGCCGCACCCCGGAGCACGACGCGCTGGCCGACATCCCGGGCCTCAAGCTCAGGCTCTCGCGCATCCGGCCGGGCCGCCGCGAAGGCGTCGACGCCCAGGTCCATCGCGACCTCATGACCCTCGCCCGCAACAACGCCATCTGCGACGCCGTCGTCGTCAGCGGCGACGAAGACCTCGCCCAGGTGGTGTGCGACGCCCAGGACCTCGGCATCAGGGTCACCGTCATCCACATCGCCGCCGACGGCGGGTGGGCCGTGTCCCGGTCGCTGCGGCAGGAGTGCGACGACCTGGTCGAGCTGGGCAACGCCCACCTGCGGCCCTACGTCACGATGGTGAGCGGTGTCACCGAGTCCTCCAACGGCCACCACCAGCCGCTCAGCAACGGGCACGCCGCCCCCTCGCTGCCGCCCGCGCCGCCGGCCGCGCCCCCGGCGACCCCGACGGCCTCGCTGCCGCCGGCGCCGTCCGCGGGCAGCCACGCGGCCGGGCAGCACTCCGGGAGCCACGCGGCCCCCTCCTCCGGCCAGTCGTCCGCCAACGGGCAGGCGTCCTCGGGCGGGCGGTCGGCCACGCCGCCGGTGCTGCCGTCGTACTCGGGGTACCAGGAGCAGCCGCCGTCGATCCCGCCGTCCGTGCCGCCGTCCGTGCCGCCGTCCGCGCCGGCGACCGGGCCGCTGCAGCAGCCGCAGTCCGCCTCGCCCAGCACCGGGCAGTTCGCCACGCCGTCCTCGGGGGGCGCCTACCAGCCGGCGCAGCTCGGGCCGTACACCGGGCCGCAGGCCGCGCCCGTCTCCCCGCCGCCCGCCGCCACCGCCGGGGCCACCACGCTGGCCGACGCCGTGAAGGCCGCCCATCGCGAAGGGCACGACTTCGGCGAGTCCGTCGCCCGCGACGCGCCCGCGCTGTGGCTGGAGGCGGTGCTGGCCCGCAAGCCGCGCATGCCCTCCGACCTGGAGGCCCGCCTGCTGCAGGGCTCCTCGCTGCCGATCGACTTCCTGCTGCACGACGAGGTCCGCCACGCCCTGCGCCGCGGCTTCTGGGACGCCCTCGAACGCGCCCGCCACTGACCCGCTCCCGCACGGCAAGCCGGACGCCCGGGCCATGAGCGGCGGCCCGGGCGTCGGACGAGATCAGGAGAGCGCGTCGAACCCGGCGCGCAGGTGGGCGACCCGATCGCCCAGGTCGGCCAGCGGCACGGCGAGCGCCGGATCCTGCGACTTGCGGGCCAGCTCCCGCGCCCGGGCCAGCTCGTCCTCCACCGCCGTCAGCCGCCGGGACAACTCCGGCAGGACCGAGGCGTGGTCACCCGCTCCGGGCGGCAGCTCACCGGTCAGCCGCTCGCGGAGCAACGACGCCTGCTCGGCCAGGCGCTTGTTCATGTTGTAGAGCTCGGTGAACACCGACACCTTCGCCCGCAGCACCCAGGGGTCGAACGGCTTGGTGAGATAGTCGACCGCCCCCGCCGCGTATCCGCGGAAGGCGTAGTCGGGGGCGCTGTCGACCACGGTCAGGAAGATGATCGGGATGTTCCTGGTCCGCTCCCGCCGCTTGATGTGGGCGGCCGTCTCGAAGCCGTCCATGCCCGGCATCCGGACATCGAGCAGGATCAGCGCGAACTCGGTGTTGAGCAGCGCCTTGAGCGCCTCCTCGCCGGACCTGGCGCGTACGGGCACCAGGTCGAGCGAACTGAGGATCGCCTCCAGGGCGATCAGGTTCTCCTCGCGGTCGTCGACCAGGAGGATCTTTGCACGGTCCGGCATCGATCACGACCCTTCAGCGGTTGAGGGCGACGAGTCGGTCGTGGCTCCCCGCCCACGGCTGAGCCAGCCGCGCAGCCGTTCGAGCAGGCGATCGACGTCGACCGGCTTGGGCACGTAGTCGGACGCGCCCGAGGCGATGCTCTTCTCGCGATCACCACGCATGACCTTAGCGGTCAGCGCGATGATCGGCAGGTCGGCGAACTGCGGCATGCGCCGGATGGCCGAGGTCGTGGCCCAGCCGTCCATCTCCGGCATCATGATGTCCATCAGCACGAGCGCGACGTCCTCGTTCCGTTCCAGCTGCTCGATCCCCTCGCGGCCGTTCTCGGCGTAGACGACCGTCGATCCGTGTCGTTCCAGCACGCTGGTGAGGGCGAACACGTTGCGGATGTCGTCGTCGACGATGAGGATCTTGGCGCCGTTGAGCGGGTCGTCGCCCTGCCATTGGGCGGGCGTCTCCACCGGCGGCTCGACCAGCTCGGGCATCGGCATGTCCAGCGGCGGCGGCTCGGGCAGGGTCGCGGCGGCGGCCTGCTCCTCGGCGGGCGAGGTCATGAGCTGGCGGCGCGGGGCCGTGCTGCCGTCGGTGGCGGCCAGCGGGCCGGTGTAGGAGGCCGGCAGGTAGAGGGTGAACGTGCTGCCCCTGCCCAGCTCGCTCTCGACGTGGATCTCGCCGCCGAGCAGCCGGGCGATGTCGCGGCAGATGGCCAGGCCGAGGCCGGTGCCGCCGTACTTGCGGCTGGTGGTGCCGTCGGCCTGCCGGAACGCCTCGAAGATGACCTCGCGCTTGTCGGGCGCGATGCCGATGCCGGTGTCGATCACCTGGAAGGCCAGCAGGTCGGTGGCGTCGTGGAGGGTGTCGTCGTCGAAGTCGACCCCTCGGGGGGCCGCCGCGACCCGCAACTTGACCTCGCCCTTCGGGGTGAACTTCACCGCGTTGGACAGCAGGTTGCGCAGCACCTGCTGCAGGCGCTGCTCGTCGGCCCGCAGCTCGCTCGGCACGTCGGAGGCCACCTCGACGCCGAAGGACAACCCCTTGTCCTGGGCCAGCGGCGCGAAGGCCGCCTCCAGCAGGTCGACCATCTTGGGCAGCGACACCTGGATCGGATGGATGTCCATCCGGCCCGCCTCGACCTTCGACAGGTCGAGCATGTCGTTGATGAGCTGCAGCAGCGCCGAGCCCGCGCTGTGGATCGTGCGGGCGAACTCGACCTGCTGGGACGTCAGGTTGCCCTCGGCGTTCTCGGTCAGCAGCTTGGCCAGCACCAGCAGGCTGTTGAGCGGCGTGCGCAGCTCGTGGGACATGTTCGCGAGGAACTCGGACTTGTACCGCGAGGAGACCGCGAGCTGCTCGGCGCGCTCCTCCAGGGTGCGGCGGGCCTGCTCGATCTGGAAGTTCTGGATCTCGATCGCGCGGTTCTGCTTGGCCAGCAGCGCCGCCTTGTCCTCCAGCTCGGCGTTGGACCTGCGCAGCTCCTCCTGCTGCCGCTGGAGCTCGTCGGAGCGCTCCTGCAGCTCGCGGGTGAGCCGCTGGGACTCGGTCAGCAGGTCTTCGGTGCGGGAGTTGGCGATGATCGTGTTCATCGTGACGCCGATGGTCTCGACGAGCTGCGTCAGGAAGTCGAGGTGCACCTCGCCGAACGGGGTGAAGGAGGCCAGCTCCAGCACGCCGAGCACGCGGTTCTCGAACAGGATCGGCAGCACGACGATCTGCGCGGGCGTGGACTGGCTGAGCCCGCTGTCGATGGTGATGAACTGCGGCGGCACGTCGTCGAGGATGATGTGCCTGCCCTCGGCCGCCGCCTGGCCGACGATGCCCTCGCCGATCGCGAAGCGCCGGCGCGGCCCCCGGTCGGGACGCACGCCGTAGCCGCCGATCAGCGTCAGCTCGTGGTCGCCCTCGGGGTCGATGCCGTAGAAGGCGCCGTAGCGGGCCGAGACCAGCGGAGTGAGCTCGCTCATCGTCAGCTTGGCCACCTCGAACAGGTCGCGATGGCCCTGCATGAGCCGCGAGATGCGGGCCAGGTTCGACTTGAGCCAGTCCTGCTCCTGGTTGGCCTGGGTCGTCTCGCGGAGGTTGGCCACCATCGAGTTGATGTTGTCCTTCAGCTCCGCCAGCTCGCCCTGCGCCTCGACGGCGATCGACCGGGTCAGGTCGCCCCGGGCCACGGCGCTGGTGACGGTCGCGATGGCGCGCACCTGCGTGGTCAGGTTGCCGGCCAGCTCGTTGACGCTCTCGGTGAGCCGCTTCCAGGTGCCCTCGACGCCCTCGACCCGGGCCTGGCCGCCGAGCTGGCCCTCCGAGCCCACCTCGCGGGCCACGCGGGTGACCTCGGAGGCGAAGGAGGACAGCTGGTCGACCATCCGGTTGATGGTGGTCTTCAGCGCCAGGATCTCGCCCTGGGCGTCGACGTCGATCTTGCGGGTCAGGTCGCCGTTGGCCACGGCCGTGGTGACCTCGGCGATGTTGCGCACCTGATAGGTCAGGTTGTTCGCCATGAAGTTGACGTTGTCGGTGAGGTCCTTCCACACGCCCGACACGCCCTGCACCCGCGCCTGGCCGCCGAGCTGCCCCTGCGTGCCCACCTCGCGGGCCACGCGGGTGACCTCGTCGGCGAAGGACGACAGCTGGTCGACCATGGTGTTGAGGGTGTCCTTGAGCTGGAGGATCTCGCCCTGCGCGTCAACGGTGATCTTCTTCGACAGGTTGCCCTGCGCCACCGCGGACGAGACGGCCGCGATCTGGCGCACCTGCGAGGTGAGGTTGTTGGCCATCGAGTTGACGTTGTCGGTGAGGTCCTTCCAGACCCCGGACACGCCGCGCACCTGCGCCTGGCCGCCCAGCTGGCCCTCGGTGCCCACCTCGCGGGCCACGCGGGTGACCTCGGAGGCGAACGAGGACAGCTGCTCGACCATCGTGTTCATGGTCGACTTGAGTTCGAGGATCTCGCCCTGGGCGTCGACGTCGATCTTGCGGGTCAGGTCGCCGTTGGCCACGGCCGTCGTCACCTGGGCGATGTTGCGCACCTGGTAGGTCAGGTTGTTGGCCATCGAGTTGACGTTGTCGGTGAGGTCCTTCCAGACGCCCGACACGCCCTTCACCTCGGCGCGCCCGCCGAGCTTGCCCTCGGTGCCGACCTCGCGGGCGACTCGGGTGACCTCGTCGGCGAAGGACGACAGCTGGTCGACCATGGTGTTGAGGGTGTCCTTGAGCTGCAGGATCTCGCCCTCGGCGTCAACGGTGATCTTCTTCGACAGATTGCCCTGGGCGACCGCCGTCGCGACGGTGGCGATCGAGCGCACCTGCGAGGTCAGGTTGTTCGCCATGAAGTTGACGTTGTCGGTGAGGTCCTTCCAGACGCCCGACACGCCGGTGACCTGCGCCTGGCCGCCCAGCTGGCCTTCCGTGCCCACCTCGCGGGCCACGCGGGTGACCTCCTCGGCGAAGCCCGAGAGCTGGTCGACCATCGTGTTGACGGTGTTCTTCAGCTCGAACATCTCGCCCACGGCGTCGACCGTGACCTTGCGGCTCAGGTCGCCCTTGGCGACCGCCGTGGTGACCACGGCGATGTCGCGGACCTGCGCGGCCACGCGCGAGGACATCGTGTTGACGGCCTCGGTGAGGTCGCGCCAGCTTCCCGACATGCCCCGCAGGTTGGCGCTGCCGCCCAGCCGGCCCTCGGTGCCCGCCTCGCGGGCGACCCTGGTGACCTCGGAGTTGAACAGGGCGAGCTGGTCGACCATGCCGTTGATGGCCTTGCCCAGGCGGCGCACCTCGCCGCGGGCCGACCGGTCGAGGTCGATGCGCCGCGACAGGTCGCCCTTGGCCACCGCGTCGATCACGTCGGCCGCGCCGCTGACCGGGCTGACCAGGGCGTCGATCAGCATGTTGACCGACTCGACGCTCTCGGACCACGCTCCGACGCCCGGGCCGGGCGTCAGCCGCTCGCCGAAGCGCCCTTCCTTGACGACTTCTTTGCGAACCCTTGCCAGCTCGTTGGCGAGATGTTCGCGGCGGTCGGCCACTTCGTTCAGCAGCAGGCGCACTTCGCTGAGGATGCCGGGAGGAGCGTGCGGGACCCGACGCCGGAAATCGCCGTCACGCCAGGAGAAGAGAGTCTCCAGCACGGGAACGAGATCCGATTCTGTATAGGTCCGCTCCTCCGGGCTTGATGCGGCCTTGGCCGTGGTCATGGGGCCTCCTTCACTCGCGACGGGTCCCGGCGAGTGATTCAAGTCTGTCACGATGAGTAGCTCGTAGTCCTGCCCTTGGATTTACCCCAAGTCAGTGAGAAGTGTGGTAGGCACGATGGGATGACTGGTTCTCCCCACGCGGTCCTGGCCGCGACCTTCGCGCCTGGCGACACCGCTGTGACGGCTGCGATGAGGTTCACGCGCGAGGTGATGACCGCGTGGGCCACCGTCAGCGTGCTCCATACCGCCGAGCAGGTGGCCGGCGATCTGGCGGAGCAGGTCTCTGACGAGCCGTTTGAGGTGATTTGGAAGCATTACGGGGACTCAGTCCAGGTCGAACTGCGGCAGCGGATCACCGCGCACGGTGACCCGAAGGCTCCTTCCGTGAACGTGGAGGAGTGGGGAGTCACCTTCGCGGGCGATTCCCGTGTCCATTGGGCAAGGCTCACGCTACCCGGCTCCGTGGACCAGGTGGCCGCGGAATGGGCGGAGGAGAGCGCTCGGGGCCCCCACTGGCTCGGCTTCCTGGCCGACGCCAGCGACCTGCTGGCCGGCACCCTCGACCCCGACATGGTCCCGGCGATCATCGCCCAGATCGTCGTGCCCCGCCTGTCGAGCTGGTGCGCGGTCTACACCGCCGGCAACTCGGGCGGCCCGCTGCGGCTGGTCTACCTCTGGCACGCCGACGAGGCCCGTATCGACGGCCTGCGCGAGCAGCTCACGGACATGGACGTCGGCGCGGCCGACACCAGGGCCACGTCCGTCATCCACCTGAACGACTCCCAGGTGCTGGCCGTGCCGCTCACCGCGCGCGGCCGCGGGCTCGGGATGATGTGCCTGGGCCGGTCCGACCGTTTCCCCGACGAGGTCATCCAGTTCGCCGACGACATCGGCAGGCGCGCCGCGCTGGCCATGGACAACGCCCGGCTCTACGCCCAGCAGGCCGCGGCCAACCGGGCGCTGCAGCGCAGCCTCCTGCCGCCCAACGAGCCCGAGGTGCCCGGTCTCGACTACGGCGTCATCTACGAGCCCGCCGGCGAGGCCAACGAGGTCGGCGGCGACTTCTACGACCTGTTCAAGGCGGGCGACGACTCCTGGCGCTTCGCGATCGGCGACGTCTGCGGCACCGGCCCCGAGGCCGCCGCGGTGACCGGCCTGGCCCGCCACACGCTGCGCCTGCTGGCCCGCGAGGGCTACGGCGTCGCCGCGGTGCTCGGCCGGCTCAACCAGGCGATCCTGGAGGAGGGCGAGCGGGCCAGGTTCCTCACGCTGCTCCACGGCGACATCACGCCCGTGGCGTCCGGCCTGGAGGTGCGGCTGGTGTCCGCCGGCCATCCCGAGGCGCTGCGGCTCAGGCCGAGCGGCAAGGTGGAGGCGGTGACCACGCCGCAGTCGCTGCTCGGCGTCTTCCACGAGGTCGTGTTCGAGGCCGACACCATCCATCTCGACCACGGCGACGTGCTGCTGGCGGTGACCGACGGCGTGACCGAGCGGCGCTCGGGCGGGCGGCTGCTCGACGACGACGGCGGCCTGGCCAAGCTGCTGGCCGAGTGCGCCGGGCTGTCGGCCAGGGCGGTGGCCGAGCGCATCCGCAGGGGCGCGGCGGAGTTCGCCGCCGAGCCGAGCGCCGACGACCTCGCCATCGTGGTCCTGCGCGCGCGCTGACCGGCGCGGGAGCGCCCCCGCAGGAGCGCTCCCACGACGTGCGCGCGAGGTCAGCCGACGTGCACGTGCTTGCGGGCGAACTCCAGTTGCAGGGCCGTCTGGGCGATGCGTTCGGCGACCACGAGCGAGCCGCGGATGGCGCCGTAGGTGTAGAGCTCGTGCTCGCGGCCGTGCTCGGCGAGCTTGGCCACGTACTTCTCGATCTGGCGCAGCGGGCAGCGGGTGTCGTTCTCACCGGCGAGGATCAGCAGCGGGCTCTTGATCTGGTCCACGTACGTGATCGGCGAGCAGAACGCGTACCGCTCGGGCTGCTCGTCGGGGGAGCCGCCGAGCAGGGCGCGCTGGTAGGCGCGCAGGCTCTCGGCCTCGTCCTCGTAGCAGGTCTGGTGGCAGGCGATGGGCACCGCGGCGATGCCCGCGGCCCACAGGCCGGGCTGGACGCCCAGGCCGAGCAGCGAGAGGTAACCGCCCCAGGCGGTGCCGGCCAGGATCAGCCGGGCGGGGTCGATCGTGCCCCGGTCCACCAGCGCCTGGCGCACGGCGGCGATGTCGGCCAGCTCGATGTGCCCGACGTCGCCGTGCAGCGCGTCCCGCCAGGCGGAGCCGTAGCCGGTCGAGCCGCGGTAGTTGACGCGGACGACGGCGAAGCCCGCGTCGACCCAGGCCGCGACCTCGGGGGAGAAGGCGTCGCGGTCGTGGTCGGTCGGGCCGCCGTGCATGAGGAAGACCGCCGGGTGGGGCGCCGCGCCGGTCTCGGGCTTGGACACCAGCGCGTGGATGCGCCCGCCGGGCCCTTCGACGTCGAGGTCCTCGACGGGGACGCTCGGCGGCGCCGGCGGGCCGCCCGCGTTGAGCACGACCTGGCCGTTGCTCGACCGGATGACCGGCGGGCGCGAGCCGCTGGACCAGGAGTACTCGATGTGGCCGCCGGGCCGCGGCGCGGCCTCGTCGATCACGCCGTGCGGGGTGTCGATGAGGGTCAGGACGCCGCCCGCCAGGTCGTAGCGGTGCAGGTAGCTGCGGGCGCGGTGGTCGCGCACGATCAGCAGGCCGCGGCCGTCGTCGAACCACTCGGCGGCCAGGTCGCCGGGGTCCTTCAGCCAGATCTCGCGCTGCTCGTCGGTGACCGGGTCCCAGACCAGGGGTTCGTGGCGCTGGCGGCGCTCGTGCAGGGTCAGCAGGCGGCGGTCGCCGAGCACCGGGGCGAAGCGGAGGCCGTGCACGCCCTTGTCGGGGCCGTCGTAGAGCTCGCCGACGGTCTCGCCGTGCTGGTCGACGACGCGCAGCGCCGGACGCCGGAAGTCGCCGTACTCGCCGTGGTTGATGGCGATGAGGGAGCCGTCGAGGGACATGTCGGTCACCCAGGCGGCCTCGGCGTGCTCGTACAGCAGCTCGGCCGGCGCGCCGGGGCGTACCAGGTGGATCCGGAACGTGCCCTCGCTGGCCAGGCTGATGGCGGCCAGGCCGGTGGCCGACAGCGCGATGCCGCCCGGCTGGCCCGGCGGCAGGCCGGGCGCGGCCGGCTCGCTCGGACCGCCCGCGAACGGCTGGCGCCACCAGGTGCCGAACTCGTCGCCGTCGGTGTCGGCGAACCAGTAGATCCACTGTCCCGCCGGGTCGATCGCCGCGTACGCGGTGCCCTTGGGCCGGTCGGTGACCTGGCGCACGGCGCCGGTCGCCCGGTCCCAGGCGTAGACCTCCCACGTCCCGGTGGCGTTGGAGCGGTAGATGGAGCGGTTCGGGGCCTGGCGGGCCCAGGCCGGCAGCGTCATGCGCGACGCGCGGAACCTGGCCTGCCAGCGTTCCTCCGCCTTCATCCGGCGCGCCCCCTCCCATCGATGGCCCACGCCCTCTGGGTGCGGGATGCCGTCCAGTATTGCGCCTGAGTCGGGGAAATACTCGGGGAATGTGGGGGAATTTCGGACTAAATGCCCCATCAGTAACACCAGTCGCAGATGCCCGTCAAGGAACAGGTCTTGAACGGGGCTCAGGCTCGAAGATAGACAGATGAAACGCGGCTCTGACCGTAACTTTCTTCTGGCCATTCTTGGCATGTCGGCTGAAATAACCGGATATGCGGGCGGCCAGCTCGGCGGAATCAGTGTGCCACGCGCTCGGGCCCATTCCCACGACCTGGACCAGCTCGTCCGGTCCGAGCTCCATGTCGAACTCGATCGCGCGCCGCCCGGTCCGGGTGAACCCCTGCATGCTGCGGGCGACCCGGAGATCCTTCTCCTCGTCCACCGAGAGCAGCCCCAGCTCCCCGACCAGCGGGCTCAGGTGCGCCGCCGCGGGGGTCGCGACGACCGCGGCCCCTCCAGGGCGCAGGATCCGCCGGAACTCGGGCCCGTTCCTGGGCGCGAACACATCGATCACCACATCGGCCACCCCATGCCGGATCGGGAGCGGCCGCCACACGTCCGCCACGAACGCCCCCAGCCTCGGATGCGCCCGCGCCGCCCGCCGTACGGCGTGCTTGGAGACGTCGAACGCCATCCCGATGCCATCGTCCACCGCATTGAGCACGGCCGCCAGGTAGTGCCCGGTGCCCGTGCCGGCGTCGACGATCAGCGGTGCGACCCTGCCCGCCGCGCCGAGACCTTCGACGGTCACCGGCCCACCTTGCGGACCGGCCTCCACTCCCGCCCCACCGTACGCTCCCGGCCCGGTTTCGTCATTCGATTCAGTAGAAGATTCACGTTTTTCTCCGGCCGTCACCCGTACGCGTACGGTTTCCGCCAGCGCCTGCGCCAGCGGGGCATAGTGCCCGGCCGCCAGGAACTCGGCCCGCGCGGCCACCATCGCGGCGCTGTCGGCGGTGCCGGGCGGGCGTGACCCGGTGAGCAGGCTCACGTACCCCTGCTTGGCCACGTCGAAGGAGTGCCCGCGCGCGCACCGCAGTGCGCCCTCGGCGAGCTCCACGTCCGCGTGGCAGACGGGGCAGATCAGGTGTTCGACGATGTCGGCCAGCATGCGCCCATTCTCCAGCGGCCTCACGCCGCCGCGCGCAGCGCCTCCAGCAGGAACGCGGCGTTGGACGGCGTCGCGCGCAGCTTGCCGACGAGCGTCTCCAGGGCCTGCTGCCGGTCCAGCCCGGCCAGCGTGCGGCGCAGCCGCCAGATCACCTGCCGCTCCTGCGGGTGCAGCAGCATCTCCTCGCGCCTGGTGCCGGAGGCCTCCAGGTCGACCGCCGGGAACAGGCGTCGCTCGGCCAGGTCGCGGGCGAGGTGGAGCTCCATGTTGCCGGTGCCCTTGAACTCCTCGTACAGGCTGTTGTCCATGCGGGAGCCGGTGTCCACGAGGGCGCTGGCGAGGATGGTCAGCGAGCCGCCGTCCTCGACGTTGCGGGCCGCGCCGAAGAAGCGTTTGGGCGGGTAGAGGGCGCGGGCGTCGATGCCGCCGGTGAGCACCCGGCCGCCGCCGGGCGCGAGGTTGTTGTAGGCCCGGCCGAGCCGGGTCAGCGAGTCGAGCAGCAGCACGACGTCGCGGCCGCCCTCCACCAGGCGCTTGGCGCGTTCGAGGGCCAGCTCCGCGACGGCGGCGTGGTCGCGGTCGGGATGGTCGAAGGTGGAGGCGAAGATCTCCCCCTGGACGGAGGCCCGCATCTCGGTCACCTCCTCGGGCCGCTCGCCCACGAGCACGACCATGAGGTGCACCTCGGGATGGTTGCGGGTGACCGCGGCGGCCAGCGCCTGCAGCACCATCGTCTTGCCGGCCTTGGGCGGCGCCACGATGAGACCGCGCTGTCCCTTGCCGATGGGCGCGACCAGGTCGATGACCCGGGTGCTGAGCGACCCGGTCTCGATGACCAGCCGCTCGTCCGGGTGGACGGGCGTCAGCTCCTCGAAACGCGGCCGGTCCCGCCACTCGGCCAGGCCGTTGACGGACTGGACGCCGGCCAGCTTGTTCCCGGCCACGGTGGCCACGACGCGGTCGCCGCGCCGCAGCCCGAGCTGCCTGACCCGCTCGGGCGGCACGCGTACGTCGCCCGGCCCGGGAAGGTGTTCCGCGCGGATGAAGGCGGACTTCTCCTGTACGTCGAGGAGGCCGCTCACCTGCCCTGCGGGCGTTTCCGCGCGCTGTTGCGGAATGGTGTGAACAGACATGATGAGCCCCTTTGGGGGAGATGCGCCGACCGGAGATCGGCGAGTGCGATGAAGAAGCCGGGCCCGGAGAAACCTGGGCGGGGCTGGAGCAGAACCAGCGGAGCGGAAGCTCAACGCTTGTGGGGAAGATACCACACGTTCCGCCCCATCAAACGCCTAGCCCTCTTGGACTATTCCCGGACGGTTCTGGTGTGTTCTGCCGCGTGTCCCGGCCCGTACGCGTGACAATGTTCTTCATCGCACCACGCCGTGAGGAAGACGCCCGGCCGGCGGTGCGACGAAGGCACACAAACCCCCATCAGCGCAGCGGCACCGTGTCAAGTGACATGCAGGACCCCTGCAACTCGGCGGGGGTTCCATGGACACATCCGAGCTCCTTGGGGGAACACCATGAACACCGTCCACTGCCCGCAGTGCCAGCACACGCTCGACGAGGGCCCGATCATGTACCGGTGCGCCCACTGCTGCCGCGCCGTCTACGCCGCCGACCTGGAGAACGAGTACGTTCCGCGGCAGCCCGTCGCCGCCTAACCTAGGCGGGATGAAGCACAGCCCCATCACCGTCTCCGGCGTCGAGGTGACGCCGCTCTGCGACGCGGTGGGCCCGATGGGCCCCGCGATCCGCCTCCCGCTCGCCGAGATGTTCCCCGGATCCGGCCCGGCGGACGATCCGTGGGTCCTGCACTTCCACTGCTACCTGCTGCGCGACGGCGCAGGCCGCCTCACCCTCGTCGACACCGGCATCGGCGGGGAGGACTCCCCGGCGGCCGGCTGGGCGCCCGTGCCCGGCGTCCTGACGGACGAGCTGGCGGCGGTGGGCGTCGCGCCCGCCGACATCGGCACCGTCGTCCTCACCCACCTGCACAGCGACCACGCGAGCGGCGCGGTCACAGGCGGCCGGCCGGTGTTCGAGAACGCGCGCCACGTGCTCCAGCGGGCCGAGGTGGACGCGGCCTCCGGAGCCATGTCCGACCTGCTGACCTCGCTCAAGGACCAGCTCCACGTCGTCGAGGGGCAGGCCGAGATCGCGCCGGGCGTCCACGTCCAGCACACGCCCGGCCACACCCCCGGCCACCAGATCGCCAGGGTCGGCGACCTGGCCATCACCGGAGACCTCGTGCTCCACCCGGTGCAACTGGCCGACCCGGGCATCCACTACGTCTACGACGACGACCAGGAGACGGCCGCGCGCACGCGCACCGAGGTCCTGGCGGCGTTGCGGGCCGAGCGGGCGACGATCGCCACCGCGCACTTCAGCGAGCCGTTCATGCGTCTTTGATCCGTTACGGCACCATTGGCTGTCATGAAGATTCGTGTTGTGGCCGGGATCGCTCTCGGCGCCGCGCTGCTGGCCCCCGCCCCGGCGTCGGCGGCCACCGCGCCCGAGCTCTCGGGCGCCGCCGTCTACGCCGACGACGGCCACCGGCTCGCCCGCTACGAAGGCGGGGAGTGGACCACCCTCGCCAAGATCGGCGCGCTGCCGCAGTTCGCCGTCTCGCCGGACGGCAGGAAGGCCGCCTGGGTGACCGACGGCGGCGACCTCCAGGTCAAGGACGGTGCCAAGACCGTCACCGCGGCCACGAAGCTCCAGGGCGGCACGCCGTGCCTGACCCCCGTCTGGTCGCCCGACTCGACGCAGGTCGCCTACGTCGGCAAGGGCGAGACCGTCATGGCGGTCAAGGCCGACGGCACCGGCAGGCGCAGGCTCGGCACGTCCAAGGGCGTGTGCCATCTGGCGTGGGCGGCGGGCGGCCGTTACCTCGCGGGCTACACCGGCGAGGCCGACGCCGTCTACCGGCTCGACGTCAAGACCGGGAAGGCCGCCAGGGCCAAGGGCGTCAAGCTCGTCACCCACGTGCAGAGCCTGTCGCCGAACGGCCGCAACGCGGTCGTCGCGGTCCCGGCCGATCCCGCCGCGCTCGGCGACGGGAGCTGGCCGGCGGCCTTCAAGCCCGCCGTGGTCGACCTGGTGACGGGCCGGAAGCTCACCCCGGCCGTCAAGGGCCGGCTGATCGGCGCGTTCTACCTGGCCGACGGGCGGCTCGTGGTCCGCGTGGCGGGCGGCGCGCACAACACGCTGGTCGTGCTGGACGCGGCGGGCAAGGAGAGCCAGCGGATCGAGGAACCGGCCAGGGCCAGGACCCAGGCGCTGCTGCAGGTGCTGCCGTAACGTCGGCCCGGTGAACGATTTCTGGTCCACCGTCAACCGGGCCGTCACCGGAGCCGCGGCCGCCCGCCTGTTGCCCGCTCACGGCCACCGGCGGCTGCTGGCGGCCGCGCGGGCGCGGGCCCCGGGCGGGACGGCCTACCTAGCTCCCGGCGAGGACCGGCTGGTCGGCCAGGAGGGCTGAGGGCAGGAAGACCATCGCGGTCAGGCCGCCGTAGGGCGAGGGCGCGAGGGTGACCTTGATGTCGTGCCGGGCGGCCAGCCGGCCGACCACGAACAGGCCCAGCCGGTCGCTCTGCGCCAGGTCGAACTCCGGCATCTTGGCCAGCCGGTCGTTGAGCTCGTCCAGCTCGACGCGGGGCAGGCCGAGGCCGCGGTCCTCGATCTCGATCATCAGGCCGTTCGGGATGCTCGAACTGCGCACGTCCACCCTGGTCTGCGGGGGTGAGAAGAGGGTGGCGTTCTCGACCAGCTCGGCCAGCAGGTGGGCCACGTCCGTGACGGTCGCGCCGAGCAGCGCGGTCTGCGGCGGCGGAAGGATCTCGACGCGCTCGTACTCCTCGACCTCGGCGACGGCCGCGCGCAGCACGTCGAGGATGGCCACCGGGTTGCGCCAGCCGCGCCCGGGGGCCTGGTCGGACAGGATGATCAGGCTCTCCGCGTGCCTGCGCATGCGGGTGGTGAGGTGGTCCAGCTTGAACAGGTCGGACAGCAGGTCGGGCTCCTCGGTGGCCCGCTCCATGCTGTCGAGCTGGAGCAGCTGGCGGTGCAGCAGCGACTGGTTGCGCCGGGCCAGGTTCACGAAGACCTGGCTGACGCCGTGCCGCAGCCTGGCCTGGTCGACGGCGGCCTCCACAGCCGTGGACTGCACGTGGTTGAAGGCCCGCACGATGTCGGCGACCTCGGAGGTCTCCGTCCTGACCTCCAGCGGCGCGACCTCGGCGGCCGTGGGCGGGCGGGTGTTCGTGCGCAGCCGCTCGATCAGCCCGGTCAGCCGCACCTCGGCCAGTTCGGTGGCCGCGTCGCGCAGCCCGGCCAGCTCGCGGACCAGCCGCCGGCGGAAGCGCAGCGACAGCAGGATCGAGGCGAGCACGGCGAGCAGGCCCACGCCGCCGGCCACGCCGATCTTGATCAGGATGCTCCCGGCGGCCGGCGTCACCCGGGCCACGATGCCCTCCACGGCCTGGCCCTGGTCGCGTTCGAGCACCGCCCACAGGTTCTGGCCGTCCACCTCCCAGGTGGCGGCGGTGGCGGGCAGGCCGTTCATCGCGGCCTGGCCCCGGATGGCGTCCTCGGCGTCGAGGAACTCCTTGTAGACGGGCGAGGTGGCCAGCTGCGCGTACGGGCCGCGCAGGCCGCCGTCCAGGTGCGAGAGCGCCTGTGAGTACAGCAGCCGCCGGGTCGCCACCATCCCGGTGAACGCCTCCCGCTCGACGGCCTCCACCCGCCCTCTGGCCAGCACCACGACGATCATCGCGCGCTCGCGCGAGACCAGGTCCTTGGCCTCGCCGAGCATGGTGACGGCCCGCGCCTGCCGGTACAGCGACATGTCGGGCACCAGCACCATCGCGTCGTACATGCGGAAGGAGGCGTCCACGATCTGGCTGTAGCCGTCGATCACGGCCAGCGGCGCGACCGTGTCGCCGTCCACCTCGGCACGGATGCCGGACAGCAGGTCGAGCTTGGCGTTGAGGGCGTCGAGCTGCGTGCGCATCTCGGGCGACATCCCGCGCTGGTCCTTGGCCAGCTTTCGGAAGGCCGCCACGGCCCGGTCGGTCTGCCCGCGCTGCCTGGCCAGCTTGTCCGCGCCGCGGTGGGTGGCCAGGAACTCGACCGAGGCCAGCCGCTCGTCCTGGAGCTCGGCGTTGATCCGCTCCGACGGCGTGGCCAGGTTGGAGGCCAGCTTGTTGATCTCCAGCAGGCGCAGGCCGTCGCCGCCGGTCAGGCCCGCCGCGAACGCCCACAGCCCGACCAGGGACAGCAGCGGCACGAGCAGGAGGATCAGGAGCTTCAGAGCAATGGGACGGCCACGCGTGGGGGGCATGCGACCTCCGGGTGCATGATGAGATCGCCTCGCAGATTACACCCCCCTTTGGAAGGATTTCTGTGCGTCTTCCGCGTTCCGCCGCCGGCTGGACCATCGGCGTCTTCGGCGTGCTCGCCTTCGCGCTCGGGCTCGTCGGGCTGCTGTCGCCGGACTCCCTGCTGGTCCTGCTGGGTTTCGAGGTGCTCGACGTACGCCCGTCCGGCGACTACACGCTGGTCTACATGGCGGCTTCGTCGATGGCGGCGGTGAACATGGGGGTCTATTACGTTTTCGCGGCATCCGCCGACTACACGCCGTTCTTCCGGTGGACCGTGCCGTTCCGGCTGGTGACGTTCGCGGTGTTCACGACGCTGGTGCTGACGGGGGCGGCGCCGGGCGAGTTCTTCGGCGTGGGGCTCTGGGAAGGCGTGGGAGCGCTGGTCACGGGGTTCGCGCTCGGGCGCGAGGGCAAGCTGCTGCCCTCGCGCCCATGAGCTCACGGCCTGGTGTCGTCGGGGCGGCCGCCGGCCACCAGCCGGTCGCCGTCCACCGGTTCGTGCGCGGCCCGCTCGCTCGCGACCCGTTCGTGCGCGACGCGGCCGTCCGTTCCGCCGCCGTCGTGCGCGGCGCGGTTGCGGTCGCGTTCGAGCCGCCGTTCGAGGTCGCGCTTCTCGTCCTCCAGGCGGGAGACCCGGTCGGACGCCTCGGCGCGGACGGCCCGCAGCCTGCGGCGCTTCCTGGCGGTCCTGCGCGACCCGGCGCCGATCAGCCAGATCCCCGCCAGCAGGGCGGCCGCGACGACCGCTCCGGCGATGAACATCTGGACGTGGTCGAGCTGGTAGGTGTTGCCGAACAGGATGTACCTGGAGCTCTCCTCCGTCGCCACCAAGGCGACGGCGCCGCCGGCGAGCAGGACCAGGATCAGACCCAATAAGACCATCCGAACTCACCCCTTGTCGTCAGAGCGCGTTTCTTCTGCCCTGACGCAGACGGGGTATGCGCATGATGGCGGGTATGAGACCCGAGCCCGGCCAGGTGCTGCACTTCACCGAGGACCCGACCATCGAGCGGTTCGTGCCCCAGGTCGCGGTGACGTCCTCGCTCGGCGAGCCGTACGTGTGGGCGGTCGGCCACGACCGCTGCCCCGACCACTGGTTCCCGCGCGCCTGCCCGCGGGCGATGGCCTGGCGCGGGCCGGACACCACCGACGAGGACGTGGCCAGGATCGCCGGCGCGGGCTGCGGCGACCGCGTGCACGCCGTCGAGTACGCCTGGCTCAAGGCCATCATGGACGTCCGCCTGTACGCCTACCGCCTGCCCGCGGCCGGGTTCGCGCCGATCGGCGACCCGCCGCACGCCGTGGTGTCGAGGGAGCCGGTCGTCCCGATCGGCCCGCCCGAGCCGGTGGGCGACCTGTTCGAGCTGCACGAGCAGGCCGGGATCCAGCTGCGCGTGCTGGACAACCTGTGGCCGTTCTGGCACGAGGTGACCGGCAGCAGTATGCGCTTCAGCGGGATCAGGCTGCGGAACGCGCGTCGATGAGCGCGGTCAGCTCGGCCACCGGCATCGAGGCGGGCGGCAGCTTCTCGCGGGCGACCCGGTTGGCCTCGCGGCGCAGCACTTCGTTGACCGGCGTGGGCACGCCGTGCTCGCGGCCGAGCAGGACGATCTCGCCGTTGAGGTAGTCGGCCTCGATCGAGCCGCTGCCCCTGGCCAGGCTCTGCCAGGACGATCCGCCGCCACGCCGGACGCCTTCGATCGGCACGACGTCCACCTGGTGGCCGCGGACCCGGCGCTCGTCCTCGGCGGTGGAGTAGGGGATGCCCGCGTGCTCGAACACGCTGACGGCCTCGGCGCGGGCCCGGTCGGCGAGGTCGGCCATGCCGTCGGCGTGCCCGACGAGGGCTTCGACGGCGTTGCCGAGGTTGTTGAGCAGCTTGCCGTGCTTCCAGCGCATGACGTCGGGGGTGGCGCGGGCGAGCAGCCCGTGTTTGCCGAGGTCGTCGGCGATCTGCCCGGCGAGGTCGTCCACACCCCGGGGATAGCGCCCGACGTGCAGCAGGCCCGAGTACGGCCGGCCGTAGGCGGCCACGACGCCGGGTTCGAGGTGCTGGGACGGCAGCCACACGCACATGCCGTAGACCCGCTCGGACCTGCGCAGGACGGTGCGCTCGTTGGCCACGCCGTTCTGCGCGCACACGACCGGCAGGTCCGTCGGCCAGGGATCGAGGGCGGCCAGGGTGTCCTGGGACTTGGTGGCCAGGATCAGCACGTCGTCGTCGCGGGTGGGGATCGGGCCGGAGGCCGCGGGGATGCGCAGGGTCTCGTCGGAATCGGGAGTGATCAGGCGGAGTCCGTCACGCTTGAGCGCCTCGTGGTGCGCGCCTCTCGCGACGAGCACGACCTCGTGCCCGCCCTGGTGGAGGCGGGCGCCGATGGTGCCGCCGACTGCTCCTGCTCCGATCACTATGTAGCGCATTGTCCGAGAATGTCACTTCCTACTTCGCGAGCGCCACCTCGGTCTGCGGCATCAGGGCGGTCCCGCGCGTACGCTCGCGCATGATCGTCTTCAGCACGCGCCAGCCGTCGCGCACCGCGTGCAGGTTGCTCGCGCCGTGGATCCGGGAGCGCTCGTGGCTGGGCACCTCGTGGATGACCAGGCCGGCCTGGGCGGCCCGGACGTTCATCAGGGTCTCGATCTCGAAGCCGTCACAGTCGAGCTCCATGACGTCCAGGTGGTCGCGCCAGAAGGCGTTGTAGCCGTAGCACAGGTCGGTGAAGCGGGTGCCGTACAGCATGTTGGTCAGGCCGGTGAGGAACTTGTTGCCCAGCGACCGGATGGGGCTGAGGTCGTCGGAGCCGCCGCCGGGGGCGTACCGGGAGCCCTTGGCGAAGTCGGCGCCGTCGATGAGGGTCTCGACGAACGAGCGGATCTCCTTGCCGTCGGTGGAACCGTCGGCGTCGATCATGACGATGATGTCGCCCCGGGCGGCCTGGAAGCCCTCGATGAGGGCGTTGCCCTTGCCGCGCCGGCTCTGCACGACGACCCGGAGGTCGGGGCGCAGCCTGCGCGCGACGGCGACGGTGTCGTCGGTCGAGTTGCCGTCGACCAGGATCACCTCGTCGATCCAGTCGGGCAGCGTGGCGAAGACGTGGGGAAGGTTCTCGGCTTCGTTCATCGCGGGGACGATGACACTGACACTGGCGGCGAAGGGCTGCTTGTTCATGGGTACAAGGTGCACCTGCACACATGCAGCCCACTTGACACTGCCTTGCAGTGATCCTACTTATATGCGATCTCCACCGACCAATGCCTCGTCCGCCCGCGCGAGGATCTCCTCGACGGTCTCGGCGGGGGACTGGGCGGAGGTGTCCAGCCACAGGCCGATGCGCGGCGTTTCGGTCCGCAGGGCGGCGTCGAGCTGGGCGATCGTCCAGGCGCCGTAGCCGGTCTTGGCGCGTTCGCGCTCGCGGCGCGCGACGGCGGCGGCGTCGGGGGCGAGCACGACCACCCGGAGCGGACGGGTGCGGATCCACCCGGTGAACCGCTCCAAGTCCTCGCCAAGCACCACATCTTGCACAATTGCTGTAAATCCGGCTTCGAAATACAAGTCCGCCGTTTGGGCCGCGAGCCGGTAGCGCAGCTGCAACTGGCGCACCGCCTCCTCCTCCGACCCGGGCGTCATCTCGGCCCGGCCGCCCACGACCATGCGGCGGAAGGCGTCGCCCCGGACGTGGGCCGACCGCGGCAGGCGCTCGGCCAGCGCCTGGGCGACCGTGGACTTGCCGGCGGCCGAGATCCCGGTGACCAGGACGACGCCGTTCACCCGCGGCCACTCCTCATCCGCCGACCAGCTTCCGCACCCGGTCGGCGCCCACCGCCATGAGCAGCGTGGGCAGCCGCGGCCCGGTGTCGCGGCCCACCAGCAGCCGGTAGAGCAGGACGAAGAACGCGCGCTGGGCCGCCTTCAGCTCCGGCGTGGGCTTGGCGTCGGCGTCGAGGCCGGCCTGGAGCTTCGGCACGCCGTAGACCAGGCTGGTGAGGCCGTCGAGCGTCCAGTCGTCGAGGCCGTCGGCCAGCAGCCGCAACGACTCGCGCTCGGTCTGGCCGAGGGAGTCGAGCAGGTCCTGGTCGGGCGTCTCGCGCACGTGGGTGCGCTGGTCGGCGGGCAGGTGGTCGGCCACCCAGCGCTGCGCCCGGTCGAGCCGGGGGCGAGCCTGGTCGAGCCGGTCGACGGCGTCGAGGTCGCGCAGGATGCGCAGCGCCTGCTCGTCGTGGCCGGTGGTGATGTCGAGGATCGAGGCCAGCGTGCGGTAGGGCACCGGGACCGGCGTGGCCGGCAGCGGCCCGGCGGCGGTGCCCACGGCGCGGGCGTGGGCGGCCAGCTCGGCGGGCTGGGCCTGGCCGGAGTCGACCTTGCGGGCCAGGGCGTCCCACTCGTCGTAGAGGCGCTGGATCTCCTGGTCGAAGGCGATCTTGAAGGACTGGGCGGGCTTGCGGCGGGCGTACAGCCAGCGCAGCACGGGCGCCTCCATGATCCCCAGCGCGTCGGCCGGGGTCGGCACGTCGCCCTTGGAGCTGCTCATCTTGGCCATGCCGGTGATGCCGACGAAGGCGTACATCGGGCCGATCGGCTGCTCGCCGCCGAACACCTCGCCGACGATCTGGCCGCCGACGACCCAGGCCGAGCCGGGGGAGTGGTGGTCGACGCCCGACGGCTCGAAGACCACGCCCTCATGCGCCCACCGCATCGGCCAGTCGACCTTCCACACCAGCTTGCCGCGATCGTGCTCGGCCAGCCGCACGGTCTCGCCGAACCCGCACTCGCAGGTGTAGGCCAGCTCGGTCGTCTCGTCGTCGTACGCGGTGACCTTCGTGAGGTCGCGCTCGCACAGCTCGCAGTACGGCTTGTACGGGAAGTAGTCGGCCACCTCCCGGCCGCCGTCCTTGGTCCGGTACGCCGCCAGGATCGCGTCGATCCGCGACCGCTCGCGCACGGCCAGCAGGATCTGCTCCCGATAGGCGCCCGAGGTGTACTGCTCGGTCTGGCTGATGCCCCGGTAGTCGACGCCCAGCTCGGCCAGCGCGGCGGTCATCGGCGCCTTGAAGTGCTCGGCCCAGTTGGCGTGCGGGCTGCCCGGCGGGGCGGGCACCGAGGTCAGCGGTTTGCCGATGTGCTCGGCCCAGGACGGGTCGACGCCCGCGGGCACCCTGCGGAAACGGTCGTAGTCGTCCCAGGACAGCAGGTGGACGCAGTCGAGGCCGCGCCGCCTGATCTCGTCGGCGACGAGGTGGGGGGTCATGACCTCGCGCAGGTTGCCCAGGTGGATGGGGCCCGAGGGGCTGAGCCCGGAGGCGCAGACGATCGGTTTGCCCGGGGCACGACGCTCCGCCTCGGAGATCACCTCGTCCGCGAACCTGGAGACCCAGTCGGCCTCTGCACTTTCCGCCATCGAGCCATTGTCGCGGCTCGCCCGGGTCATACGCGAACCGGCCGAAAATCCGGTGCGTCGCCGGCGAGCCCTGCAGTAGCCTCCCGCGCATGACGCCACCCCGTGTACGTCCGCCCTTCGTGGCCGACGAACGTACCCAGCTCGTCGGCTGGCTGGACATGCAGCGCTCGATCGTCCACTGGAAGTGCGAGGGGTTGTCCGAGGCCGACGCCCACCGGCCGGTCCTGCCGACCTCGCCCCTGATGACGGTGGCCGGTCTGGTCGCCCACATGCGCTGGACCGAGCACTGCTGGTTCGAGGTGCTCTTCCTGGGCGGCAGCGCCGAGGGCAACCCGCAGTTCCTGGAGGAGCCCGAAGACGCCGACATGCTGGTCGAGGGCGTCACGCTGGCCCAGCTCCTCGACGACTACGCCAAGCAGTGCGAGCGCTCCAACGAGATCGTCGCCGCCCACTCGCTCGACGACGTCGGCAAGCACCCCGACTTCCGGTCGGCGGCGTCCTCGCTGCGCTGGGTGCTGATCCACATGGTCGAGGAGACCGCCAGGCACGCCGGCCACCTCGACATCGTCAGAGAGCTGGTCGACGGGAACAAGGGCTACTACTGACCCGTCACACGCCCAGCACGCCCGCCGGGTCGGCGACGATCCGCTGGATGATCAGCCCGGCCGCCCCCAGCACCGCCGCGTCGGCGCCGTTGGCCGAGACGACCAGGGCGGGCGGCGTGCCGCGCATCTGCCCCAGACGGGCCGCCAGCACGTCCCGGGCCGGGGTCTCCAGCCACGGGAACAGCGGGGCGAAGACGCCGCCGAGCACGATCCGGCCGGGGTCCAGCAGATGCACGGCCGACGTGAGCGCCACCCCGAGCGCCTCCCCGGCCCGCGCGCAGGCGGCCAGCGCGCGCCGGTCGCCCGCGGCCAGCGCGTCGGCCAGGGCGGCGACCGAGTCCAGGTCGCCGAGCAGGGCGTCCTGGCCCGCGTACACCTCCAGGCAGCCGCGGCCGCCGCAGCGGCAGGCGGGGCCGTCGGGGGTCACGACGACATGGCCCAGCTCGCCGGCCAGCCCGTACGTCCCCCGGAACACGGTCCCGTCCACGACCAGCCCGGCGCCGACGCCGATCTCGCCGGAGACGTAGAGGAAGTCCGTCGCCCGCGAGCCGAACCACAACTCGCCCAGCGCCGCCAGGTTCGCCTCGTTGTCGACCGCGCACGGCAGGTCGAGCAGGTCGGCCACCCGTACGTCGCGCCAGCCCAGGTGGGGGGCGTTGCGCAGCAGGCCGTCCTCGACCGTGCCGGGCACGGCCAGGGCGGCACCGATGATCCGCAGCCCGGCCGCCTCGGCCTCCGCGGTGACCTCCTTCACCAGGTCGCGCAGCAGTTGCAGCACGTCGGCCGGGTCGGAGCCGCGGTTGTCGGCCGGACGGATGCGGCGCAGGCGTACGGACCGGGTCAGGTCGACCACGCAGGCGGCCAGATAGTCGATGTTGACCTCCAGCCCGAGCGCGGCCACCCGGTGCCCGCTCAGCCGCACGGCCACGCCGGGCCGCCCGCGCTCGCCGTCGCGCACCGCGCCCGACTCGCTCACCGCGCCGGCCTCCAGCAAGGCCGCGACCAGGCTGGACACGGTGGTCTTGGTCAGCCCGGTGAGCTCGGCCAACGCCGCCCTGGTGAGCGGGCCATGCGCGTGGACGGCCTGGAGTACCACGGCCAGATTGCGGGCACGCATGGAATCATGCCGGACCCCCCTTGACGCCACCATGCATGCCTCCTCAGGATTATGTACAGATTATGGACTAAAGGTAGGGGACGTCAGCAAATGTCATCCTTCACTCCGACACCCGCCGATCGCTTCACCTTCGGACTCTGGACCGTGGGCTGGCAGGCCCGTGACCCGTTCGGCGACGCGAGCCGTCCCGCGCTCGACCCCGTCGAGAGCGTGCACCGGCTGGCCGAGCTCGGCGCGTACGGCGTCACCTTCCACGACGACGACCTGCTGGCCGTCGAGCCCGACCGGGACAAGGCGATCGCCGCCTTCCGCAAGGCCCTGGACGAGACCGGGATGAAGGTCCCGATGGCCACCACGAACCTGTTCACCCACCCGGTGTTCAAGGACGGCGCGTTCACCAGCAACGACCGCGACGTGCGCCGGTACGCCCTGCGCAAGGTCATGCGCAACATCGACCTGGCCGCCTCGCTCGGCGCGACCACGTACGTGTGCTGGGGCGGCCGCGAGGGCGCCGAGTCCGACGCGGCCAAGGACGTCAAGGCGGCCCTCGACCGCTACAAGGAGGGCCTGGACCTGCTCTGCCAGTACGTCCTCGACCGCGGCTACGACCTGCGCTTCGCCCTGGAGCCCAAGCCCAACGAGCCGCGCGGCGACATCCTGCTGCCGACCATCGGCCACGCCCTGGCGCTCATCAACGACCTGGCGCACCCGGAGATGGTGGGCCTCAACCCCGAGGTCGGCCACGAGCAGATGGCGGGGCTCAACTTCGTCCACGGCATCGCCCAGGCGCTGTGGCACGGCAAGCTGTTCCACATCGACCTCAACGGCCAGCACGGCCCGAAGTACGACCAGGACCTGATCTTCGGCCACGGCGACCTCAAGAGCGCCTTCTTCCTGGTGGACCTGCTGGAGAACGGCGGCTACGACGGCCCCCGCCACTTCGACTACAAGCCGCTGCGCACCGAGGACCCCGACGACGTGTGGGACTCGGCCGCCGCCAACATGCGCACGTACCTGATCCTGAAGGAGAAGTCGCGCGCCTTCCGCGCCGACCCCGAGGTCCAGGAGGCCCTGCGCGCCTCCCGCGTGGACGAGCTGGCCCGGCCCACCCTCGCCGCGGGCGAGACCTGGCAGGACCTGGCCGCCGACGACTTCGACCCCGAGGCGGCGGCCCGGCGCGGCTTCCACTTCACCCGGCTCAACCAGCTCGCCCTTGAGCACCTCATGGGGGTCCGTGGATGACCAGGCCGCTCAGCGTCCAGCTCTACACCGTCAAGGAACAGCTCGCCGCCGACCGCGACGGCACCCTTGAGCGCATCGCCGGCATCGGTTACGGCGCCGTCGAGCCCTTCGACCCGACCGCCGACCCCAAGGGCTTCCGCCAGGTGATCGACGACCTGGGGCTCACGGTGAGCAGCACGCACGCGTACGCGCTGCTCAGCCAGGACCCCGCCGAGGTCTTCGACGCCGTCGCCACGGTCGGCGCCGACCTGGTGATCATCCCCGGCGGCGTCCCCGAGGCCGAGTTCACCACCCGCGACGGCCTCTCGCGCACCGCCGACCTGCTGAACGGCCTGGCCGAGCAGGCGGCCGGGCACGGCATGCGCATCGGCTACCACAACCACTGGTGGGAGATCGAGCCCAGGATCGACGGCCGGCACGCCATCGAGGCGCTGGCCGACCTGTTAGCCCCCGAGGTGTTCCTGGAGATCGACACGTACTGGGCGGCCGTGGGCGGCGCCGACGTGCCCGCCCTGCTCGGCCGCCTGGCCGGGCGCACGCTCGCGCTGCACGTCAAGGACGGGCCGATGGTGAAGGGCGAGCCGCACACGGCGGTGGGGGCGGGCGCGATGCCGGTGCCCGAGATCCTGGCCGCCGCGCCGGACGCCTGGCGGATCGTCGAGCTGGACACGTGCGCGACCGACCTGTTCACCGCCCTGGCCGACAGCCACGCCCACCTGACCGGCCTGGAGGGCTCATGAGCAGCGGGCCGGTCGGCGTCGCGGTCGTCGGCGCCGGGGTGATCAGCGCCCAGTACCTGCGCAACCTCACCGCCTTCCCCGACGTGCGGGTGCTCGGCGTGGCCGACCTCGACACCGGCCGGGCCGCCGCGGCGGCCCGCGAGCACGGCGTGCCCGCCTCGGGCAGCCTGGCCGAGATCCTCGCCCTGCCCGAGGTCGAGATCGTGGTCAACCTGACGGTCCCGGCCGCGCACGCGGCCGTCGCGCTGGAGTCCCTGCGCGCCGGCAAGCACGTGTACGGCGAGAAGCCGCTCGCCCTGGACATGGACCAGGCGGCCAAGGTCATGGCCGAGGCCGCCAACCTGGGCCTGCGCGTCGGCGGCGCCCCCGACACCTTCCTCGGCCCCGGTCTTCAGGCCGCGGCGCACGCCCTGCGCTCCGGCCTGATCGGCGAGCCGGTCGGGATCACCGTCGCCTTCCAGAACCTGGGCCCGGAGTCCTGGCACCCCGATCCCGAGTTCTACTACCGGCCCGGCGGCGGCCCCCTGTTCGACATGGGCCCCTACTACCTCACCGCGCTGGTCTCCCTGCTCGGCCCGGTCGCCCGGGTCGCGGGCGGCACGCGCAGGGCCCGCGCCGAGCGGGTCGTCGGCTCCGGCCCCAAGGCCGGCACCCTGTTCCCCGTGGACGTGCCCACCCACGTCAACGCCCTGCTGGACTTCCCCGGCACGGCCACCGCCACCGCCACCTTCAGCTTCGACTCGCCCGTCAGCCGCAAGCTGATCGAGGTGATCGGCACGGAAGGAGCCCTGCTGCTGCCCGACCCCAACACCTTCGGCGGCCCGCTGCTGGTCCGCGGCCCGCACGACCCCGACTGGCGGGAGCTGCCCGTCGCCGCCGACCAGGCCGGGCGCGGCATCGGCGTGCTCGACCTGGCCCGGTCGCTGCGCGCGGGCACGCCGCACCGGGCCTCGGGCGAGCTGACGCTGCACGTGCTGGAGCTCATGACGGCCATCACCGAGTCGGGCGAACGCGCCGAGTTCCGCCCGATCACCTCGGCCGTGACGGCCCCCGAGCCCCTGCCCGCCGGCTGGGACCCGTACGCGAGCACGTTGTCCTGACGGGACGGCTCAGAAGAGCGGCTTGGCCAGCCGGATCGTCAGGATTCGGCTGGTCACGCCCGAGTCCACCAGGCGGCCGTCGGCGTCGAAGGTGCCGAGGCCGAAGTCGTTGTCGTTGGCCACGGCGAGCGTCACCGGGTCGAGCAGGGCGACGCCCTCGATCTTGCCGGGCAGGCCGGGGATCGCCGCCAGGTCCACGGCCAGTGCCTTGGTGGCGACGGTGACGTTCGACGGCAGCGACGCCTCCAGCGAGGGCGTGGTGGCCGGGTCGTCGTGCCGGCCGCCGAGCAGGTTCGTCGCCCGGCGCAGGTCGACGGTGTAGAGGCGGGCCACGGCGTCGGTGCGCTCCTGGAGCAGCAGGCGGCCGGGGCTCAGCACGTTGAGGGCGGAGATCTTCATGTCGCCCTGCTCGGCCGCCGGGTCGAAGCCGGCCACGTTCTCCATCGTGTAGGCCCACTCGCCGGTCGGGCGGCCGGTACGCAGGTCCACCCGCAGGATGCGGGCCGTGCTCGACGCCTTGCCGGTCTTCTTGTCGGGGTTGGCGAGCGGGCTCTGCACGGCCAGGTACAGGGCGCGCTCGGCCTGCGAGACGCCGAGCGCCTCGATGCCGCGGTTCTGCTGCCGGGTCGCCAGGATCGCGGGCAGCGTCTCGTGGACCGGGTAGCCGGCGCCGGTGAGCTTCAGGCCCTTGGGGACGTACCTGGCCAGGACGCGGCCGTCGCTCGCCACGTGCAGCAGCGAGGGGGAGTACTCGTCCACCAGCCAGAAGCCGCCGCGGCCGTCGGTGACGATGTCCTCGGTGTCCAGGCCGTTCGGGTCGTAGGGGAGCTGCGTCAGGCCGTCCCAGGTGTAGGGGATCTCGTCGTGGCCGGACTGGTTGGACAGGCCGGTGATCGGGGTGCCGTCGGAGCTCTTCAGCGGGATGCTCTCCACGATGCGCGCGGTGTCGTGCCGTACGGCCACGCGGACGATCGCCGGCGCGAACTCCGGCACCGGGAACGTGCGCCGCTTCTCCCCGTTGATCTTGGGCTCGCCGTTCGGGCCGCGGTCGGTGACCATCCAGTACTCGCCCGCGCGCCTGGCCGGGAACAGGCCGCTGCCGAGGCCGCCCAGCTTGACGCCGCGGGAGTCCTTGACGATGTCCGGCTCGAAGGCGGCCAGGTCGGGGGCGGGCAGCGTCACGTCGGACAGGACGCGCGGCTGCCGTCCCGAGGCGGCGTCGGCGGGCGCGGCGACGGTGGTGGCGAGGGCCGCGCCGACGGCCAGCATGGCGATGAACGAACGAGACATGACGCTTCCCTTGGCAGCAAATCTACAGATAAGGGTCGAAAGGTATCCGCGCTGGATGTCCTGCCGTTGAAGGGCGCGTGAATTCGTCACGCGACATCCCACGAAATTTCACGACGGTCGGTGACATGTCGTACTAGGCGGCTTTCGGGGGGCTTCCTACCGTGGAGCCGTGACCCTCATCCGGCGTACGGCCGTCGTCGCGGCGGCCGCGCTCATCTGCTCGCCGCTGCCCGCGCAGGCCGCCCGCGCCGACGGCGCCTACACCTGCTTCCTCGGCCGGATCGACCACGGCACGATCTCCGGCCAGGACTGCGAGGGCGTCGGCTACGTGAACGTCAACGTCACGATCACGGCCGGCCCCGACCCCGGCACGTACCTGTGCCGCACGGCCTTCTCCTGGAACGGCTCCCTGTCGGGCGAGGGCTGCACGGGCTGAGCCCGTCCTGGTTCCTTGCCTGCCGGTGAGGTCCCCGGTCCGGCCGTTCCCTTCCCTTCGTTCGGGGCAGGAGGGTGCTCATGACCCAAGACCCCTTCGAACCTCCCGGAACCGGGCTCATCACCTCCTGGATCGCGCTCCTCGACAACGCCCGCCACGAGAACCGGGTCATCTCGGTACGCCTGCTGAGCGGCGACTCCTTCACCGGCCACGTCACCCGCCGGGGCGACTCCGTCGTCACCGTCGAATCCTCGGAGCGGACCTCCGGCGTACGGGAGCACAACCTGGCCATCAGCGCCATCGTGTCGATCACCTTCGAGTCGCCGCCCGGTCCCGGCGGGGCCTCGCCCGCCTGAGCACCCGCCGGAAAGCCCGGCTGTGTGCCGGAAGCGCCGGACGCGCCGGCCTGTCGCACGGGAACGCGTCGTCCCGTATCGTCCGCAGCAGCGACCCCGTCCCCGTGAGGAATGATCAACATGTCCCGCGATGTGGTACGACGCGTTTTCCAGGTGGTCGACTCGTTCGACCCCGACAAGTTCGCCGAGCTGCTGGCCGAGGACGCCACCCTGGTGTTCGGCAACGCCGAGCCCATGGTGGGACGCGACGCCGTCGCCGCCGGCCTGCGGACGTTCTACTCGACCATCGGCGGCCTGCGGCACCGGATCGTCCGCGACTGGCGGGCGGGGGCCGACACGATCGCCGAGACCGAGGTGACGTACCGGCGGCTCGACGGCAAGGACGCCGCGGTGGTGGCGGTGTCGATCTGGCGCACCCGGGACGACGGCCTGATCTCGGACTACCGCATCTTCGCCGATCTAGCCCCCGTATACGAGCCGTAGCCCCTGCCCTGTATTCCTGTCGGTATTGTGGACAAACTCTCGTGCGCCGCCGGCGGCCACGTACCGACAGGAGAACCGCCATGCCCACCTACGAGCCGCCCACCCCCACCCCGACCGGCACCCCCGCCCCGAGCCCCACGCCCCCGACCCCCAGCGAGCCCCCGACCCCCAGCCCCACGACCCCGTACCCCACCCCCACCCCGACCTCCACGGCAACCCCGTCACCCACGGCGACCCCGACCCCGACCGGGACCCCGACCCCGACCGGGACCCCGACTCCAACCGGGACCTCAACCCCAAGCGGGACACCCACCCAGACCCCGACCGGGACCCCGACTCCAACCGGGACCTCAACCCCAAGCGGGACACCCACCCAGACCCCGACCGGGACCCCGACCCCCACCGGGACCCCGGCCCCGGCCACCACCCCCAGTGCGACGCCGAGCCCTTCAGGGGTGGCTCCGGCCCCGAGCGCCACCCCCTCGGCCCCCGCCCCGGCCGCGGCCGCCCCCCAGGGCTCCGGGATGCCGACCACCGAGGTGCACGGCACCGCCTTCACCAAGGCCGCCGGCGCCTTCCTCGCCGAGCGCACCGAATACGCGACCGACACCCGCCGCATCCTCGACGCCCTCGACGCGCTGGGCGACTTCGCCGGCACCGACGAGACCGCGAACACCTTCAAGAAGAACTACTTGACGGCCCTGGAGAAGGCCGAGACCTACGTCGACGCCCTGCGCGACGTCTATCCGGCGGTGGCTGACCGCCTGGCCGACATGCGGACCAGCTTCGACGTCGCCAACTGGGCCACCATCGCCTCCCTGCCCGAAGTGTCCGACCCGCCCAAGCTCGCCCCCGACGGACAGTTCGCCTGACACCCCTGGAGCCCCCGATGACCACCCCCGAAGACCCCACCCCCTACCTCGACGACGAGATGCGCCGGCTCCTCGGCCAGTTCCAGGCCGACATCCGCCCGCTGGAGGAGTTGCAGGAGAGCCTCGACGCCGTCCGCGGCCGTGGCGAGGCCGCCGACGGCCAGGTGAGGGCCGAGGTGCTGCCGACCGGCGCGCTCGGCGGCCTGCGCATCGATCCGCGGGCCATGCGACTGGGCGCGGACGCCCTGGCCGAGGCCGTCCTGGCCGCCGCGAACGCCGCCGCCGAGGACCTCGCCGCCCAGATGACCGGCCTGATGACGACCGGTCTGACCCCTTTCGCCGACGAGGTCCGTCGCTTCACCCGGGACTGACGACGTGACCGGCACTCAGTACCGGCGCCACCGCCTGAACTGGTCCTGGCCCGCGGCGACCCCCAGCTTGGCGAGCATCTGCTGCCAGGTCGGCAACAGGCTGACCGGGTCGTCCACGACGTCGCCCGGCCGGTTGAGCGCGTTGGCGGTGGTGCTGAAGATGGTGGACCCGGTCAGGAACACGACCGCGTTACGCGCCGCCGGGTTCTTCGGCAGCACGTTCGCGGCCTTGCCGAAGTTGGCCGGGTCCACGTGGTAGAAGACCATGGCCGCCGCGAAGTTCTTCAGCATGTACTCGCCGCGGTCCCCCCAGGAGCCGGTGTCCTCGCCGCGCGCCAGCTTGAGCCCGTCGACGACCGCCTGGTCGAGCACGGTGTAGGCCAGGCTGCCCCCGACGGCGTAGATGAACCGTTTCCCCACGGCGTTCTCGAACATCTTGAGCAGCAGCCGCGCCTGCGACCTGCGCATCGCCCAGTTGATCAGCACCTGGACCTTCTTGTCGATCGCCGGCCAGCAGAAGAACATCAGCAGTTCGATCCACTGGATCATGGCCATCGTGCGCAACGTGTGCTGGGTCCGTTCCAGCAATTCCGCGTAATCCTCGACCGCGTCCGCCAGTCCGCGGATGTAGGCGGAGACGCGCGGCGGATAGGGCGCGATCTCCTGGTTGAAATACGTTCGGAACGCGTCGATGCCCGCTCCGCTGTTCGGCGGCAGCCAGACCCGGGCCGCGACCTCCTCCACGTCGTCAAGGCTGGCGTCCACGCGTCCGGCCAGTTGGCGCAGCAACTCCGCGGCCGCCCGCGCCTTCGCCGGATCGCCGTCGGGATAGGCCACGCTCAACATTTGCAGAACCACACCGCCCACCCCGACGGCGGAGAACATGAACCCCGCCATCGGCAGCGCCCGGGAAGAAGGACTCATTCGACAACCCCATTCTCCTGATATCGGCAATAATCATAGGATCATCCCACCAATGCTCTTGATGACGCCAGTCCCGGCCGGAACAAGACGACGGAACTGAGCCTTGAACCGGCGCGCAATTGCTCAATGGCCTCAATGCGGCTCATGTTCTGCATCGGAGGTACGGTGACCCCCGATTTCGCTCACATCTCCGCCGGATACCACCCCGATCCCGCACTGTCGATGTCCCTGCACGCCGACGCCTATACCGCCCCGAAATGGCACGACATCGACCAGCGGGCCATCTTCGCCCGTTCCTGGCAGTGGCTGTGTCACGTGGAACGCCTGCGGACGCCGGGCAGCTACGTGACGGGGACGGTGGCCGGCCTGCCGATCGTCGCCGTACGGGACGAGTCCGGCACCCTGCGCGCCTTCTACAACGTGTGCAAGCACCGCGCCCACGAACTGCTGACCGGTTCCGGCGTCCGGTGCAGCATCGTGTGCCCGTACCACGCCTGGAACTTCGACCTGACCGGCCGCCTGAGACGAGCGCGCAACACCGGCGGCATGCCCGGCTTCGACCCCGCCACGGTGCGCCTCGACCGGATCCAGGTCACCGAGTTCGCCGGCATGGTCTACGTCAACCTGGCCCCCGACGCGCCTCCGCTGGCGGAGCAGGCCGGGAACCTGGAGGCGGAGATCGCGGCACGGGCCCCCGACGTGGCCGGGCTGACCCTGGCCCGCCGGCTCACCTACGACATCGCCGCCGACTGGAAGAACGTCGTCGACAACTTCCTGGAGTGTTACCACTGCCACGTGGCGCACAAGGACTTCGTGTCCCTGGTGGACATGGACACGTACAAGGTCACCACGTACGGCATCTACTCCAGCCACATGGCCCAGGCGGGCAGGTCGCAGAACTCCGCCTATGACGTGTCGGGCGCGACGGTCACCGAGCACGCCGTCTGGTGGCTCTGGCCCAACACGTGCCTGCTGCGCTACCCCGGCCGGGGGAACTTCATGGTCCTGCAGATCGTCCCCGACGGCCCCGGACGCACCCGCGAGACCTGGGACTTCTACCTGGAGACCGCCGAGCCCGACGAGGCCGAGCTGGACGGCATCCGCTACATCGACGAGGTGCTCCAGGTGGAGGACATCGCCCTGGTGGAGAGCGTCCAGCGGGGGATGCGCACCCCGGCGTTCACGCAGGGAAAGATCGTCTACGATCCCGGCGGCTCGGGCCTGTCGGAACACGCCGTCCACCACTTCCACGGCCTGGTCCTGGACGCCTACCGCCGCCACCTCGAACAACGGTCATAGGACTCACACAGCCCCGACCAGAAGGCCGCTTAAGGCCGCTTCCGGAGCCGGAGGCGGCCTTCTCCGTGTTCGTCTGTCACGCCTGGAACCATCCGGACACCTGCTTGTTGTGACATACCCCCAAGGAAGGGACGAGCGCGTGGGCCCACCGGACCCCCGGCAACGCTTCGAGGAGCTCTACACCGAGCACTACGCGACCGTCTCCGGCTACGTGCGGCGGCGCAGCGACGATCCTCACGACGTCGCCGACGTCATAGCCGAGACGTTCACGACCGCGTGGCGGCGCCTCGGCGAGGTGCCGCCCGGCGACCGCGCCCGGCTCTGGCTGTACGGCGTGGCCCGGCGCACCCTGGCCAACCACCGCCGCGGCGAGTCCCGCAGGGCGGCCCTCACCACGCGCCTGCGCGCCGAGCTCGCGGAATGGACCGGCCCGGCGGCGGATCCCGCGGCGGACCCGGTGGCGGACGCCGTGCCCGAGACCGCCCGCGCGGCCTTCATGCGGCTGTCCGCCGACGACCGCGAGGTGCTCTCGCTCGTCGCCTGGGAGGGGCTCGGCAACGCCGAGCTGGCGCAGGTGCTCGGCTGCTCGCGCCTCGCCGTCCGGCAGCGCCTGCACCGCGCGCGCAAGCGCCTGGCCGTCGAGCTCGCCGCCGACGACCCCGATCTCGCCCGGTACGGCCCGCGGGCCGTCCGTCTCGCCCAGGAGACCTCATGAACCCGCAGCTCGACGACATCGTCAGGCGGCTCGCCCCGCCCGCCGGGCCGGGGCTGACGCCCGGCGCCAGGGAGACGATGTTCAAGATCATGGACGCGGAGCCGGCTCCGTCCCTGCCCGCGCGCGGGAGGCGGCGCGCCCTGCTCGCGCTGCCGGCCGCGCTGGGCGCCCTCGCGGCGTCGCTGGCCGTCGTCGTCACCCTCGGGCCCGCCTCGGCCTCGGCCCTCGACGTCAAGGACGAGGGCGGCTACTTCGTCATCGAGGTCAAGGACATGTTCGCCAAGCCGGAGGCGTACCAGCAGCAGCTGCGCGACGCCGGGCTCGACATCAAGCTGCGGCTGTTGCCCTCCACGCCCAGCAACGTCGGCTCGGTCGCCCCGAGCACGGTGGAACCGGACGGGATCAAGGTGATCGACCGTCAGGAAGGCTGCGAGACGGCGGGCGGCTGCCCGATCAGCATCAAGGTCCGCCGGGACTTCAAGGGCTCGGCCGAGCTCGTCCTCGGCCGGAAGGCGCGTCCCGGCGAGGAATACCAGATCATCACCGGCTTCGACGTGCCCGGCGAGCCCATGCACTGCGCGCCGTACTACAACAGGCCCGTCAGCGAGGTGCGCACCCTGCTCAGGGACCGGGGGGTGGACATCCAGGCGTTCGACGTCCTCGGTCCCGCCTTCTGGACGAAGGAGGGCAAGGAGACCGAGCCGGTGACCAAGGCGTCGGTCCCGGAGTCCATGCACGTCGTCGGCGGCTACCTGACGATGGCCGGCAAGGCGGCAGTCCAGGTCAGCGACTCGGACCTGCCCGCCGACCTCGTGCGCACGCTGAAGGAGAAGGCCGGATGCCCGCCTGAGACGTGATCGTCATCGCGCTACCCGGAGCCGACCTTGTCGTCGGAGGCCGGCGGGACGGCGGAGAACTCCGGCCTGCCGGCCGCGCGATAGAGCACGACGACCAGGGCGACGATCACGATGAACCACCCGACGAGCAGGACGGGTGACAACTCGCTGTAGCCGTGACCGGCCAGCAGACCGGCCGTGCCCAGACCCGCCACCGCCCAGCGCAACACGTCCAGCAGGGGGACCTGTGAGCCGCCGCCCCCCGAGCGCATCCGGGTCATGAGCGCGTCCGCGATCAACCAGACGGTGACCAGGCCGCCGACCGTGGCGGCGGTGCCGATCACGTACCTGATCGGCTCGTACGTAGGCGTGCCGCCCGTGAAGACGGCCACCAGTGAGACGGGGATCATGCCGACCGCCCATGCTTGGGCCCTGGCGAAGGCGTCGCCCGGCCGCTGCAGACGCAGCAGCCCGTCGGCGCACAGTCCCCAGCCGACGGGGTCGAACAGCAGGTCGAGGCCGTTGAACCGGAGGGCGCCGAAGGTGATGACCAGCCCGGTGGCGATCTTCGTGACGGGACGCACGCGCAGTGCCCTTCTCGTGTGGGGCGGCGGTCAGAACTCGCCGCTCACCGCCTTGTTGCACGCCATCGTGGCCAGGCCGCGTTGCCAGGCGACGGGAACACGGTCCGTCCTCCCTGTCTTCTCCCACCAAGCCGGCGTCACATCCGACGAACCCGACCCCAGCCAGGTCCGGTAGGTGAATCGGATCGGCTGCGGCTCGTGCGGCACCGCCCCACAGTCGGTGATGACGATGCGCCGGCTCACCGTGCCGAATCCGTCGCCCTCAACAGTGATCTCGGCCGATTCGCCCAGCGATTTCTCGGGAGGGAGCAGGCGCAGGCCCGGTATGGACAGCGAGATATCCGTGATGGTGAATGGGGAAATCGCCTCGTTCTCAAGCTCGATCTCGGCCCTGGTGGACAGCACGCCATTGTCGTCCACCTGAGCCCCGACAAAGAAGTCGTCGATTAGCCAGTTGGTCTGCGGCGTTATCGCCCCCGCCCACGACAAACCCCCCGCCACACACGCCAGCACGAGACAACAGGACACCATGAGCGGCAATCGTCGCGTACGCGGGGCAACGCCGAATTGCTGCCATATATCCGCTGAACTCACGAGACGGAACCATATATCGTGGCGCCTTGTGACGATACCCCCGGTGATTTTCTGGGTGGCGGTGCTGGTCACCGTACTGGCCGCAGCCGTGCCCCTCAGTCAGGGGCGCCTCGACCGGTTCGCCGTCCTGACGGGCCTCACCGTCACCAGCGCCAATGGCCACCGGATCGTCGCCTATTTCGCCGGGCTGCGCCGGTGGCGGCTGGTGGCCGTGGTCCTCGCCGCCCCTGTGGCGGGGCTGACTGCGGATCCGTTCTATCTCGTCCTGGGCTGGTGCGCGGTTCCGGTTCTCGGTGTCGTACGGCCGCCGGCCGCTGACGCCCTTTATCGACGAGCTTGGCTGCTCGCCGTGTGCGGTTCCGCCGTGACAGGTTGCTACCTTCTGATATCGCGCGGATTCACCTCGACCCGGCTGGCCCATGCTGCCCTCGTGGTCGCGGTGGTGACGGTGATATCGCGCGGCGAGCGAAAGGCCCGGCCGGAAATCCCGGACCAGACGGAGTCGGCCATTCGCCAATGGTCTGTTCGCACCGGCTATTTGGCGGGAATCGCGACAGTGCTCGCCGGTGCGCTCATCGCGCCCCGGCAGGAGCCGGCGAGCGAACCGCAGCAGTACACGATGCCCCGGCAGTTCCCGGAGCAGCAGGCTTCCTTCCGGAAAATCGGCAAGGTGAAAGGACCCACCTGCCCATGGTCCGACCAGATGGACGACCCGTGCCGCTACTGGCTGGTGGACGGCGACCCGTTCCCGCAGGCCGCGCCATACGTCCTCATGAAGGGCGGGGCGCCGAGGGCGGCGCCGTTCGTGGTGAGCCCCGATCGGCGAACCGCCGTTTACCTGGACCGGACCTCGCGCCGCATGGTTCACGAACACGCGGGGAACCGGCATGATCTCAGCGGCCGGCTCGCCGACGCGGACGTGCCCGAGGTGAGCATCAGCGACCGCGGCCGGTACGTCGCCCTGACCAAGAACGGCACCCGCGTCATCGACACCGAGTCGTGGAACGAGATCACGCTTCCCGGCGCGCTCCAAGTGCTTGAGGTCAACTCCGCGGGCGTGGTGACCACGACGGATTCCCGCCTGGTGGCCCACGACCATCGCGGCAAGGAATTGCTGAACATCGCCATCCGCGACGTGCTACTGGACTCCCACACCGCCTTCCTCAAGCCGGACCGCAGCCGGCTCGTGGTCATCAGCGATTACGGCGAACTCGTCGAGACCTACGACCTCGCCACCCGCAAGCGCATCCACCGTGTGCGTCCCCGACTCCCAGGCGGGGATGCGATCGAAGCAGGCGAGGGCTGGTCGACCAAGGGCCCCTTCCAGGTTCTCCGGGAGAACGCGGGGGCGGGGGAGCGCAGAACCTTCTTCCTCGACCTGGCAACCGGCAAGACCCGGTACGTCAAGAACGGCCTGCCGGACGGCTACCAACCCGCGAACCAGTAGAAGAACCCGACACAGACCGTCCTGCCTGGCTCCCCTTCACCGCGGCACCCACCGAACTCGCCACCTCACCCGTGCAGTGAGCCCCCCGGCGCCGCGAGTGAGATCTGATCTGGCGATGTACGCGTAGGCAGGTGGTCACACCGAGTTCTCGGGCGGCGTCCTTCGCTTTGTTCACCATGGGGACGGCGGAAACCGCAAGGTCTATGTTGAAGGCGTGGAGCTCATAGAAGAACGTGAGTGGAATGCCGGCGCGCACGGCACCGAGAGTCCAGCGCGGCGAGGCGAATGCACGTGGGGAGCACCTTGCCCGACTCAGGCGACCCGAAGCGTCCTGGTGCGTGATGCCCGCGGAGAGAGTTGGTGGGCGGTGTGCGACCGGCACTTCGCTGACTCTCCGGTCTTTCGGTAGGCGTAACACCTCGACATGTAGGCCGGGAGTGGAAGGCAGAGCGGCATGAGGGACGCCGATGTGAAGCAGATTGCCGCGTTGCTGAGGGAGCGGAACGGTGTCGATGAGAAGATCGCAGCGACTATCCAGCGTCCCATGACCGCGGGCCATCTGGGCGAGTGGATCGCAGCGCAAGTCTTCGGAATCGGGTTGGAGACGTCCGCCGTGGCCGCCGCAGTCGATGGCCAATTCACGTCCGGTCCGTTGCGTGGCCGCACTGTCAATGTGAAGTGGTATCTCAAGCGCGAGGGACTACTGGACGTCACCGAGCGGACAGTGCTCGACTACTACCTCGTGCTGACGGGGCCTGCATCACCGGCGGCCTCGTCGCGAGGCGGCACTCGTCCTTGGTGTATCGAGTCGGTGTACTTGTTCGACTCCAAGCAGTTGCTGGCGGAGCTTCGTGCGCGCGGTGTCAAGATCGGAGCCGCCTCCAGCGTTCGAGCAGCGCAGTGGGCAGCAGCTGAGATTTACCCGAGCGCAAATAGCCCGGTACTTTCAGTAACCCCCGAGCAAGCAGACCTGTTGCGACTTTTCGCACTTCGATGAGGCTGCCTGACAGTGCGATCCTGCATGGCCAACGCTCTCGACAGGCCACCACCACCACCACCACCATCGTCGATGATGGCCTGCCGGGTGCTACGCAGCCTGTCGCCTGGGGCGCATGTCGAACATGTAGAAGATGAGCAGCAACACGTAGAACACGAGCGCGCCAATCGCGCTGAGCGCGCCGATGACGGTCGCGACGAGATAGAGCACCGGCCCCATGCCCCAGCGAAATCGCAGCGAGCGCGCCTCGGCCGGAGTGATGTGCCCGCCGAGGTGACGGTGCCCTGACGAGGCGTACCACCACACGGCGTTGTAGAAGATGCCGCCGATCACCAGCACGATTCCATAGAAGACGGCGGCCGTCTGGGTGTCGTGGTCGGCGTGCAGCGCCTCGGCCAGCACATGCGTGGGAAACGGCAGGAAGGCGACATCCATCAGGAGGAGCACGTTGAGGGCCAGCAGCAGGCCGTCAGTCCTCTGGATGAAGTGGAACATCCGATGGTGGTTCATCCAGATCATCCCCACCAGCAGGAACGTCACCATGTAGGCGAGGTAGGACGGCCACAGGCCGATCAGGGCGCCCCCGAGGTCCTCTTCCCAGCCTTCGGGCAGCCGGATCTCAAGCACCAGCAGGGTGATTGCGATGGCGAAAACGCCGTCGCTGAACGCCTCCAGGCGCCCGGTGCTCATCACGGAAGAGTCATCGCTCACGCCGCGTATCGTAGCGAGAGGACCAAGTCGCCCGATGACGGGCAGTTCGGTGAATTTCTACTGCTAGGCGGGACTCGGTGCCGTCTCGGCGGCACGGCGAGGCTGAACCTCGTAAGCACGCCGAAGAATCTCAACCTTGGCCATCCCGTGCGGCGCGGTCAAGCAATGCGAATCGGAACCGGCTGGACACCTCGCGAACTGCGTCACTCGTTCGTCTCCACCATGAGTGACCAGGCCGTCCCCATCGAGACCATCGCCGATCTCGCCGGGCACGCCGGCACCAGCGGTCACAGAAACGGTCTACCGGCAACAGCTCAAGCCGATGATCACCAAGGGAGCCCACACTGTGAACACGACCTTCGGTGACAAGCCAACGGGATGAGTCCGAACGAGATGGCTCCCATCGACTTCCGGAAACGGGAAAGGGCCTGACCCGCGTTGCGGATCAAGCCCTCTACCTGGTCAAACTGTGTCGGGGTGGCGGGATTTGAACCCACGACCTCTTCGTCCCGAACGAAGCGCGCTGCCAAGCTGCGCTACACCCCGGTGCACGCCCGTCTTGCGCGTGCTTGAGAAAGTCTAGCGGACTTCGCGGGTACTCGTGACCGCCTCAGCGTCGCGGAACCAGCGTGAGCAACGTCGCCTCCGGGAAGCACGCGAAACGGGCCGGTGCGTACGGCGAGGTGCCGAGGCCGGCGGACACGTGCAGCCAGGCGTTCTCGTGCCGGCTCAGGCCCTTCACGCGGGCACGGTCGATGCCGCAGTTGGTGACCAGGGCGCCGTAGAAGGGGACGCAGAGCTGGCCGCCGTGGGTGTGGCCGGCGAGCAGGAGCTGGTAGCCGTCTTCGGCGAAGCGGGTCATGTTGCGCGGCTCGGGGGAGTGCATGACGCCGAGGCGGAGGTCGGCGTCGGCGGGGGCCGGGCCGGCGACCAGGTCGTAACGGTCGCGGGAGATGTGGGAGTCGTGGATGCCCGCCACCGCGACGTCGAGGTCGCCGATCTTGACGCGGGCGGTGGTGTTGTTCATGTCCAGCCAGCCCTCGGCGGCCATGCCGGCGCCCAGTTCCTCCCACGGGAGGTTGGGGATGTGCTGGCGGCGGTCGTTCTTCGAGGTACGCCAGAGGTAGCGGGCCGGGTTCTTCGGCTGGGGGGCGTAGAGGTCGTTGGACCCGTAGACGAACAGACCAGGACGGGACAGCAGCGGCTCCAGGGCGTACAGGAGCGCGGGGACCGCTTCGGGGTGGGCGATCGAGTCGCCGGTGTTGACCACCAGGTCGGGCTCCAGGGCGCCCAGGGAGCGCACCCAGTTGATGAGCATCGTGCGCCTGGGGGTCAGGTGCAGGTCGGACAGGTGCAGCACGCGTACGGGACGCCGCCCGCGCTCCAGCACCGGCACGTCGAAGCGGCGCAGGCGGAACCAGTTGCGCTCCACGACTGAGGCGTAGCCCAGCCCGGCCAGGCCGAGACCGATCATGGACAGGGGCACTGCGACGGCTTTCCTCACGTACTCATGATGCCTGACAACGGGCACGAGCCGTCCCGGCAGACGGCAAGATGGACCGCATGAGCGCAATGAAGGACAAGCTGAAGGCCGATCTCACGGCCTCGATGAAGAGCCGGGACGAAGTCCGTCTCCGGACGATTCGCATGGCTCTGGCGGCCGTGAACGTCGAGGAGGTGGCGGGCAAGGCGGCCAGGGAGCTCAGCGATGACGAGGTCATCAAGGTGCTGACCAAGGAGGCCAAGAAGCGGCGCGAGGCCGCCGAGGCGTTCCAGAACGCCGGACGCACCGAGCAGGCCCAGGCCGAGCTGGACGAGCAGGCGGTGCTGGAGGAGTACCTGCCGGCGCAGCTCTCCGACGAGGAGCTGGCCCAGATCGTCGACGCGGCCGTGGCCGAGACCGGCGCGTCGGGGCCGCAGGCCATGGGGCAGGTCATGAAGGTGGTCAACCCCAAGGTCGCGGGCAGGGCCGAAGGCGGCCGCGTCGCCGCCGCCGTCCGCGCCCGCCTCACCGCCTGACCCCGGCCCCTCCCCCCACCGATCGCCACACTCGCGCCGCCTTCGCACGGGACGCCTTCGCGTGGGACGCCGCCCCCGCGACCCGAGCCTCGGGACACCGCCCTCGGGACACCGCCCTCGGGACACCAGCCTTGGGGGCGGTAGCGGCCCCACAGGACGACGGCAGTGGTCCGCGGTGGCGGCGCTCCGAGAGAGTGGCGCTGCCGGTTCGCCGGGCGGCCGCGGCGACCGGGCCGCGGCGTCTGGCTGAGGGGCGTTGTGGGAGGTGGTCGGGGACGACCGGCTGAGGGCGTCCCCACGAAGCCTCTGAAGGCGTTGTGCGAGGGGCTGGGCGGCCATAGAGGGGCAATCGGTGGCGAAGGCCGTTCGGGGCCGCCCAGTGTCTCTCAGCGGCGGGTTCGGGCCGCCGGGGCTGTGGGCCCGAGGTTGGCCTGGCCGCCGAGCCCGTCGCCGAGCCCCCCGCCGAGCCCTCCGCCGCCGAACCCGTTGCCCGGCCGCTGCCAGTCGCCCGGCCCGCGCCCGTCCCCGCCGCCGTCGCCACGGTCGTTGTGGTCGCCGAAGAAGTTGTCGAACGGATCGCCGTCCCCGGGCCCCTCGTCGCCGCCGCGCTTCTTCTTCTTGGGCTTCGGCGCGCACTTGTCGGAGCAGCCGCCGAACCGCGAGTGGTCCACCGGCGTGAACTCCACCGGCTCCACCCCCTTGAGCGCCTGCATCATCGCCTGCTTCCAGATGGGCCCGGAGATGGAGGCGCCGTACACGTACGGGAAGTACTGGCCCCCGATCGTGACCCCGATCAGCTTGTGGGTGGAGGCGCCGCGCGGGTCGCCGAGGCTCACGGCCGAGGACAGGTTCGGGGTGTAACCGGCGAACCAGGCGGACATGTAGTCGTCGGTCGTTCCGGTCTTGCCGGCCGCGTCACGACCGATGCCGCCCACGCCGCTCATCGTGCCCTTGGTGAACACGCCCGACAGGATGCCGCTGACCGCGTCGGCGACCTCCTCCTCCATGACCTGCGAGCACTTCGGCTTGTACTGCTTGGCGGCGCCGTTCCTGTCCTTGATCTCGGTGATGGCCAGCGGCTTGCAGTACTGGCCGCGCGAGGCGAACACGGCGTAGGAGTTGGCGATCGTCACGGGGTCGACCTCGTTGACGCCCAGCGTGAACGTCTCGACCTCGCGCAGCTTGCCGCCGTCGGCCCGCTTGACGCCGAGGCGCTTGGCGAGCTTGACGACCTTGCAGAGCCCGACCTCCTGCTCCAGCTTGAGGAAGAACGTGTTCACCGAGCCCCACGTGCCGGTCTGCAGGGTCTTGAAACCGCCGCCGCCCTCGCTGGAGTTGTGCGCGGTGTGCGAGGGGTCGCCGACGTTGTCGCCCTTGCAGTCCTTGAACGAGTTGTAGCCGCTCGCGGTGAACCCGGCCGGCGAGGGGAAGCCGTCGCCGTACTTCAGGCCCTCCTCCAGGGCGGTGGCCAGCGTGTACGCCTTGGCCGTCGAGCCCTGCTGCAACCCGCGCCCGCCGCCGTGCGCGGCGTCGGCGACGACGTTGTAGCTCATCTCGTTCTTCTTCTTGCTGCCGCCGAACTTGCGCGAGGCCGCCATCGCCTTGATCTCGCCGGTGCCGGGCACGACCATGGCCTGCGCGGCCACGGGCTTGTCCTTGGGGCTGACGTACTTCTTGATGGCCTTCTCGGCGGCCTTCTGCATCTTGGGGTCGAGCGTGGTCTTGATCGTCATGCCGCCGCGCTGGAGCAGCTTCCTGCGCTCGTCCTGGTTCTTGCCGAAGTCGTCGTTGTTGAGGATCTCGTACTGGACGTAGAGGCAGAAGTACGGGAACTTGCTGGCCTCGCAGCCGCCGGGGAACTTGACGTCCTTGTAGCCGAGCTTCTCGGCCTTGGCCGCGTCGGCCTCCGCCCGCGTGATCTTGTGGATCTCGGCCATCCGGTCGAGCACGGTGTTGCGGCGCATCAGCAGCCGTTCGCGCGACTCGGGGCCGACGTTGGGGTCGGTGCGGGCCGGGTTCTGGACGGCGCCGGCCAGCGTGGCGGCCTCCGACAGGTCGAGCTCGGAGGCGGGCTTGTCGAAGAAACGCCTGGCCGCGGCCTGGATGCCGTGCGCGCCCGCGCCGAAGTAGGCGATGTTGAGGTACTTCTCCAGGATCTGCTGCTTGCTGTACTTGCGCTCGATCGCCATGGCGTACCGCAGCTCCTGGAGCTTGCGGGACATCGTCGGGGCGATGGCCGCCTGCTGCTCCTCCGGCGTCTCGGCCTTGTTGACCAGCACCTGCTTGACGTACTGCTGGGTGATCGAGGAGCCGCCCTGCATGACGCCGCCGCCGGTGAGGTTCTTCACCAGGGCGCGGGCGGTGCCCTCGACGTCGATCGGGCCGTGCTCGAAGAAGCGGAAGTCCTCGATCGCGATCAGCGCGGTCTGCATGATGGGCGCGACCTTGTCGAGGGTCACGGACTGCCGGTTCTCGTAGTAGAACTGGGCGATCTGCTTGCCGTTGGCGTCGACCAGCTTCGTGCGTTCCGGCAGCGGGGGTTCGTCGAGTTCCCTGGGCTTGAGTTCGAGTCCGTCCATGGCGGTCTTGGCCGACACGCCCGCCCCGCCGACCGCCGGCAGCGCCACCGCCGCCGCCAGCACACCCGCCGCCGTCCCGGCGATGATCAGACGCAGGACGCTGAGGAGCGGGTGGGAGCGGTCTTTGCCCTTCGCTTGCACGCTCCCAAGGGTACGTCGAAACACTGTCCTTATCGGTAACACGACACCATTTCGCCTTGACTGGGAGGGGTGACTAGTCATTCCCGGTCAACAGTCCGGCGAGAAATTGGTCCTCTGGGGTCTGTCGGCCCGAACGTGAAGTTGCGTACGTTCATCCTCTGCGGCAACTGAATACGGAGGCTCGGCGCCCGCGCCCGTCGGCCCCAAATGACGACTGACCACCTAAGGGGAGTGGGGTCGAAAAATGTGGATCACGGATTGGACCTCCCGTGCCGCCTGTAAGGGTGCGGACCCGGACGCGCTGTTCGTCCAGGGCGCCGCACAGAACAGGGCGAAGCTGATCTGTCGAGGATGCCCGGTCCGTACCGAATGCCTCGCCGATGCGCTGGACAACCGCATCGAGTTCGGGGTGTGGGGCGGTATGACCGAACGCGAACGCCGTGCGCTGCTCAGGCGCCGGCCCGACGTGGACTCGTGGCGCGACCTGCTCGAGTCCGCGAAGGAAGAGTACGAACGGACCAATGAGCTGATCGCGGGCTGATCTGGCCCGCGGCGGGAGAGCACGGCCGGCGCCGCCCGTCGGCCGTGCTTTCTCTACGCGCTCGCCAACAGGTTCCCGATCTGCCGCAGTCCGGCTAGATCGTGGACATCTCCGGACATCGCACGTACCTGTGCCACGGGCACCGTGGGATGAGCCGAGACGAAATGCTCCTGCTCGCGGCTCTCGCGAGTGGCGAGTTGCATCCGGCCGGTGTGCAGCCGCAGCACAGCGGCCGTCAACTCGTGTTCGCCCTTCGACTCCAGGTCCTCGGCCGCGGCGGCGCTGCGTGCCGCCGAGAGCGCCGAGCCGGGCGAGACGTGCACCCGGTTCACCACGAGCCCGGCGAGGGGCATGCGCTCCTCGGCGAGCCGTTCCACGAAGTACGACGCCTCCCTCATCGCGTCGCGCTCCGGCGCGGCCACCACGAGGAAGGCCGTGCCCGGCGCCTGCAACAGCTGGTACGTCATCTCGGCCCGCTGCCTGAACCCGCCGAACACGGCGTCCAGGGCGGACACGAACGTCTGCAGGTCCTTGATCACCTGTGCGCCGAGCAGCTTGGTCATCGCTCCGGCCATCAACCCGAACCCGGCGTTGAGCAGCCGGAACGCGCTGCGTCCGCCCGCCTTGGCGGGGGCGGTGAGCAGCCGGATGAACCGCCCGTCGAGGAAGCGGCCGAGCCGCTCCGGCGCGTCCAGGAAGTCCAGCGCCGACCGCGAGGGCGGCGTGTCCACGATGATCAGGTCCCACTCGTCGGAGCGGCGGAGCTGGCCGAGCTTCTCCATCGCCATGTACTCCTGCGTGCCCGAGAAGCTGGAGGACAGCGACTGGTAGAAGGGGTTCGACAGGATCTGGCGGGCCCGCTCGGGGTCGGCGTGCGCCTCGATGATCTCGTCGAACGTGCGCTTCATGTCGAGCATCATGGCGAAGAGCTGGCCGCCGCCCTCGGGCGAGCTGACCAGGCGCGGGGTGTTGTCCAGCTCGGTCAGGCCCATTGACTGGGCCAGGCGGCGCGCCGGGTCGACGGTCAGCACCACCGCGCACCGGCCGCGTTCGGCGGCGCGCAGGCCGAGGGCCGCGGCGGTCGTGGTCTTGCCGACGCCGCCGGAGCCGCAGCAGACGATGATCCGGGTGCCCTTGTCGTCGAGGATCGCGTCGACGTCGAGGGGGATGGGCTTCTTCACGCTGCTCCCCGGTGGGTGCGGAGGACTTCGGCCAGCTCGTACAGGCCGGCCAGGTCGACGCCGTCGGCCAGCAGCGGCAGCTCGACGCGCGGCAGGCCGGCCTCGGCCAGCGACTCGCGCTCGGCGTGTTCCAGCTCGGTGCGGCGGGCGTGCTCGACGACCTCCTCGGCGAGCGCCTCGGCCATCGCGGCGGCGTCGGAGGTGTCGGCGAGACCGGCCGCCTTGAGCCCGAGCGCCAGCTCGCCCACGTCGAATCGGCCCTTGACAGCCATGTCAAGAGCGGCCGGTGGAAGCAGTGATTCACGGACCATGTTGATGAAAACGCAACCTGCGGGAAGCCCGGCCGAGCGCAATTCGGCGACCCCGTCGAGGGTCTCCTGCACCGGCATCTCCTCCAGGAGGGTGACGAAGTGCACCATCGTCTCCCTGGACTTCACGACGCCGTTCACGAGTTCCGAGTGATTCTTGATCGGTCCGACCTTGGCCAGGCCGGCGACCTCCTGGGTGACGTTCAGGAAGCGCGTGATGCGGCCGGTGGGCGGCGCGTCGAGGACGACGGCGTCATAGACCCGGCGCCCGTTCTTGCCCCGCCTGCGCACGGCCTCGGTCGTCTTGCCGGTGACCAGGACGTCGCGGAACCCGGGGGCCACGGTGGTGGCGAAGTCGACGATGCCCATCTTGGTCAGCGCGCGTCCGGCTCTGCGCATGCCGTAGAACATCTCCATGTATTCGAGCATGGCCTCTTCGGGATCGATGGCCAGCGCGTACACGTCGCCGCCGGAGGGCGCGACGGCGATCTTGCGCTCCTCGTAGGGCAGCGGCGGCAGGTCGAAGATCTGGGCGATGCCCTGCCTGCCCTCCACCTCGACGAGCAGCACCTTGCGCCCGCCCGCGGCCAGTGCGAGGGCGAGGGCGGCGGCGACGGTCGTCTTGCCGGTGCCGCCCTTGCCGGTGACGACGTGCAGCCGCACGTCGCCCCAATCCGTGTCCGGAGAGTCCACGTTTCGAGGCTACCGAACGGTTACTTGTCGAAACCCGACGGCCACCGTTTGATTGCTCACATTGTGGTCACCGCCCCCCGTATGGGTGGGGTGACAGGCCGGGAAGCGGCTTTCCATGAGATCGTCATGCCATGAAGAAATGGGAGTACCTCACCGCTCCGGTGCTGATCCACAACACGAAGATGATCCTCGACAACTTCGGGTCCGACGGCTGGGAGCTCGTCCAGATCGTCCAGGGCGCCTCGCCCGAGCAGCTCGTCGCCTACTTCAAGCGGGAGAAGGCGTGAGCCCCGAGGAGCGGATCGCCGAGCTCGGGTACGAGCTGCCCCAGCCGGTGACGCCGCTGGCCGCGTACGTGCCGACCGTCCGTACCGGTGACCTCGTCTACACCTCCGGCCAGGTGCCCATGCTGGAGGGCAAGCTGCACCAGACCGGCAAGCTCGGCGTCGACCTCGGCGTCGACGAGGGCAAGGCGCAGGCGCGCATCTGCGTGCTCAACGCGCTGGCCGCGCTGAAGGCCGAGCTGGGCGAGCTGTCCCGGGTGCGGCGGATCGTCAAGGTCGTGGTCTTCGTGGCCAGCGCGCCGAGCTTCACCGAGCAGCCCCAGGTGGCCAACGGCGCCAGCGACTTCCTGGCCGAGGTGTTCGGCGAGGCGGGCAAGCACGCCCGCAGCGCCGTGGGCGTGGCCGCGCTGCCGCTGGACGCCCCCGTGGAAGTGGAGCTGATCGCGGAGGTCTCCTGACCATCAGGATGTGTCACCATGACCGAGTGATGTTCTAGTAGGAGGTCAGGTGGCCGGTCTTCCCCTTCCCGACGAGCTCGCCGCGCGAGCCAGAGAGATCATCGCCGGGCGGCTCGCCCCCGTCCCGGCGCGCGACGCCGCCACGGTGGTGATCCTGCGCGGCTCGGGCCCGCGCGGCGGGCCCGAGGTCTACCTGCTCCGGCGGAAGTCCACGATGGCCTTCGCGGCGGGCGCCTACGTCTTCCCCGGCGGCTCCGTCGATCCCCGCGACACCGACCAGGCGGTGGCCTGGGCCGGGCCGTCCCCCAAGGAGTGGGGCGAGGTCTTCCACGCCAGTGAGAACGTCGCGCGCGGGCTGGTGTGCGCGGCCGTGCGGGAGACGTTCGAGGAGTCCGGCGTGCTGCTGGCGGGGCCGGGGCCGGACAGCGTGGTCGAGGACACCACGGGCGACGACTGGGAGGCCGACCGGCTGGCGCTGATCGACCGGAGTCTGGCCTTCGCCGACTTCCTGGCCAAGCGGGGCCTGGTGCTGCGGTCCGACCTGCTCAAGCCGTGGGCCCACTGGATCACGCCGGAGATCGAGCAGCGCAGGTTCGACACCCGGTTCTTCGTGGCGGTGCTGCCCGAGGGCCAGCGCACGCGCGACGTCGGGGGCGAGGCCGACCACGTGGTGTGGCGGCGGCCGGCCGAGGCGATCGAGCTGTGGCGCGCGGGGGAGATCTTCCTGATGCCGCCCACCTCCCACACGCTCACCGAGCTGGCCGGGCACGACAGCGTGGCGTCCGTGCTGGCCGAGGAGCGGCGGATCACCGCGATCCTGCCGGCGGCCGTGGAGGTCGAGGGGGAGATGAGGTTGATGACGCCGTGAGCGGCCTGCACATCCCGCTCGGCACGCCCGACGGCTCCCGTACCGAGCACGCCGAGAACCTGCTGGCGCCCAACCCGTCCGCGATGACGCTCGACGGCACCAACACCTGGGTCATCGGCACCCGCGACGCGGTCGTGGTCGATCCCGGGCCCGACGACGAGGCGCACCTGCTGCGCGTACGCGACCATCTGGGCGAGCGGCGGGTCACCCAGATCCTGCTCACGCACGGCCACGCCGACCACAGCGGCGGCGCGAAACGATTCGCCGAGCTGGTCGACGCTCCCGTACGCGCCCTCGACCCGCGCCACCGGCTCGGCGACGAAGGGCTAGGCGACGGCGACGTGATCACGGTCGACGGCCTGGAGCTGCACGTCTACGCCACGCCCGGCCACTCGTTCGACTCGCTGTGCTTCTGGCTGCCCCAGGACCGGGCCATGCTGACCGGCGACACCGTACTCGGCCGGGGCACCACGATCATCGCCCAGGACGGCGGCCTCGGCGACTACCTGCGCAGCCTCGACCGGCTGCGGGCGGCGGCCGAGGGCCTGGGGGCGCGGGCGCTGCTGCCCGGCCACGGCCCGGTGCTGCCCGACCCGATCGCGGCCCTCGACGGCTACATCGCCCACCGGCGGCAGCGGCTCGACCAGATCAGGGCGGCGCAGGCGCGGGGCGCGCGCACGCCGCGGGAGGTCGTCGAGATCGTGTACGCCGACGTCGACAGGTCGCTCTGGCCCGCCGCGGAGGTCTCCGTGCGGGCCCAGCTCGACTACCTGGAACGGTTGTAGAGCCGGTCCATGTCGAGGATGACCACGGCCTTGGCCTCGATGCGCAGCCAGCCGCGCTGGGCGAAGTCGGCCAGGGCCTTGTTCACCGTCTCGCGCGAGGCCCCGACGAGCTGGGCCAGCTCCTCCTGGGTGAGGTCGTGGTGCACGCGCATGCCGTCGTCGGTCTTGGTGCCGAACCGCTCGGCCAGGTCGAGGAGCTGCTTGGCGACCCGGCCGGGCACGTCGGTGAAGACCAGGTCGGCCAGCACGTCGTTGGTGCGGCGCAGCCGCTGGGCCAGCGCGCGCAGCAGGTGCAGCGCCACCTCGGGGCGGCCGGTCAGCCACGGGCGCAGGTCGTCGTGGCCCAGCCCGGCCAGGCGCACGTCGGTCAGCGCCGTCGCCGTGGCGGTGCGCGGACGCGGGTCGAACAGCGACAGCTCACCGAACATCTCGCTCGGGCCGAGCACGCTCAGCAGGTTCTCGCGGCCGTCGGGCGAGGTGCGGGAAAGCTTGATCTTGCCTTCGAGCACGACGTAGAGCCGGTCGCCGGTCTCGTTCTCGTGGAAGAGGGTCTGTCCCTTGGACAGCTGGACCTCGGTGATGCTCGTCCGCAGCGCCGCGGCGCTCTCGCGGTCGAGCGCGGCGAACAGGGGGGCCTTGCCCAGCACATCTTCGGTGTTCACTCTGCCTCCTCTGCTGCCATTGTGACTCACCCCACTCCGGGCGGCACACACAGGCTATGGGAATGCCCGGGTTAGCCCGGGATTGCCCTGTTGTGTTGCGCACTGAAGTGTATGAACAAATCGGGTGACCTGCTTACTTCCGCAGGAGGTCGTCCACGGAGGCGACCGCCGTCGCCATCGTGTGGCCCAGCAGGACGCGTACGACATGGGCCGCCGAAGGGCGGCCGGCCGGCTCCGGACGGCGGCACCGCTCGACGATCCCGCGCAGCGGCTGCGGCAGCGCGCCGGACCCGCTCGCGAACCTCACCAGCTCGGCCCAGTCCCGCACGTCGGCGGCCTGGCCGCCGCGGCCGGGCGAGCCCTGCACGCCCACCAGCACCTGGCCGCGCGTGCCGAGCGCGACGTTGTCCGGAGTGAGCCGCAGGCCGGTCACGCCATGGGCGTGCATCCTGGCCATGGCCGCCGCGCTGCCCAGCGCCAGCCGGTGCAGCGCCGCGCCGCGCAACGGTCCGCCCGCGCGGACGAACTCGGTCAGTGACTCGCCCTTGTGCCGATCGCCCATGGTCGCCGCCCTCCAAGCCGCCAGGTTGTACGCGAACGCGGCGTAGAAGGTTCAACCGTTCCCATAGTCTTGCGGCATGGCCACGAACGCGGCGGGGCGCAAGCCGGAGACCCAGCTCGCCCTGGTACGGCGGGCACGCAAGATGAACCGCATCCTCGCCGAGACCTACCCCGACGCCCACTGTGAGCTCGACTTCCGCAACCCGCTGGAGCTCCTGGTCGCCACCATCCTGTCGGCCCAGTGCACCGACAAGCGGGTGAACATGGTGACCCCCACCCTGTTCGCCAAATACCCCACCGTCGAGGACTACGCCGCCGCCGACCGCGCCGAGATGGAAGACATCATCCGCTCGACCGGCTTCTTCCGCGCGAAGACCAACAGCATCATCGGCATGGCCCAGGCCGTGTGCGAGCGTTACCGCGGCGAGGTGCCCGGCCGGCTCAAAGACCTGGTCACCCTGCCCGGCGTGGGCCGCAAGACCGCGAACGTGGTGCTCGGCAACGCGTTCGGCGTGCCGGGGCTGACCGTCGACACGCACTTCCAGCGGCTCGTGCGCCGCTTCGGCTGGACCGAGGAGACCGACCCCGTCAAGATCGAGCACATCGTGGCCGAGCTGCTGCCCCGCCGCGAGTGGACGATCTTCTCCCACCGGGTGATCTGGCACGGCCGCCGCATCTGCCACGCCCGCCGCCCGGCCTGCGGCGTGTGCCCGCTGGCGAGCCTGTGCCCCTCCTTCGGCACCGGGCCCACCGGCGAGGCGGAGGCCGAGAAGCTGGTCAGGCCCGGCCCCTTCTCCTGATCCCCGAGCCGCGGGAAGTGATCGAGGCCGTGCCGTGTTGGAGGTTGGCGTGACAGAAGTGCCCGACTGGCTCGAACGGCTGGCGGCGCAGGCCGCGCGCATCACGGTCCCCCGATACCTGCGTCCCCCGGCCGACGGCGGGCGCCTGGCCGCGGTGCTGATGTTGTTCGGCGAGGGCCCGCTCGGCCCCGACGTGCTGCTCATCCAGCGCAGCTCACGCGGGCGCAGGCACGCGGGCCAGCCCGCCTTCCCCGGCGGCGGCGTCGATCCCGGCGACGGCGGCCCGGTCGGCGCGGCCCTGCGCGAGGCGGAGGAGGAGACCGGCGTCGATCCGCGCGGCGTCCGCGTGCTCGGCACGATGCCCGAGCTCTACCTCGACCACAGTGACAACCGGGTCACCCCGGTGTTCGGCTGGTGGCACACGCCGTCCGCCGTGCACGCGGCCTCGCCCGACGAGGTGGAGTCCGTGGAGCGGGTGCCGGTCGCGGAGCTGGTCGATCCGGGCAACCGGGTCATGCTGCGGCATCCCAGCGGGCTCGCCGGCCCCGCCTTCCGCGTGCGGGGCATGCTGGTGTGGGGGTTCACCGCGATGGTGCTCGACGTCGTGCTGCGCGAGGGCGGCCTCGAACGCCCCTGGGACCAGGCACGGCTGGAGGACCTGCCGGCCGAGGTCGTCCGGCTGGGCCTGCGCGAGCGGACCACTCCGGCGCCCTGACGCAGGACGCCGGGGTCATTCTGGGGTCATTCCGGGGCTCTGAGCGAGACGCCCAGGGAGGCCCAGTCGGCCACGTCGGCGTCGTCGTCGGCGGCCAGGGTGCGCAGCATCTCCAGGCCGGCCCGGTCGGGCGGATCGCCGAGCACGTGCTGCAGCGCGTACGCCGCCCCGTACCGCACCCTCGCGTCGCCGTGACAGGCCAGGTCGATCACCGAAGGCAGCGAGCGGGGGTCGGCCAGGTGGCCGAAGGCGATCAGCACCGAGTACAGGACCATGGCGTCGTCCTCGCTGGCGGCCAGGTAGCGCAGCACCGGCAGCGTACGGTCCACGAACGGCCGCAACATGCCCATGATGTCCACCCCGAGCAGGCGCTCGGCCACGTTGTCCGCAGCGCACAGGCGGCGTGCCTCGATGAACGACTCCAGGTCGGCCCGCTGGCGCAGCTGACAGATCACGTGCCAGCGCAGCGGGCCGTCCGGATCGGTGTCGCTGAGAGCGGCCTGGATGAGATCGCGCACTGTTCCCTCGGCCGGCGGCATACCGCTCAAGATAGCCAGGCGGGTGACGCCGTCCTGGCGGAAGACGTGCACACTTGACCGTATCGCTGGTTACCTTTGAAGCGTGCGCGGTGATCTGCTTGACCTCATATTGATCGGCCTCGTGATCGCCTTCGGCGTATCCGGCTACCGACAGGGCTTCATCATCGGCGCGATGAGCTTCGTGGGGTTCGTGGGCGGCGCCGTGCTCGGCATCTTCATCGCTCCGCCGGTCGCCAAGGCCGTCGTCGACGGCGACACCCCGCAGGCGCTGCTCGCGATCGTGATCGTCTTCCTGGCCGCCACGATCGGCCAGTTCGCCTCCTCCACGGTCGGCGCGGTCGTGCGCAGCCACGTGACGTGGGAGCCGGCCAAGATGGCCGACGCGGTGGGCGGCACGTTCGCCAGCGCGCTGTCCGTGCTGGTGATCGCCTGGCTGATCGGGTCGCTGATCGTCTCCACGACGTTCACCCCGCTGGTCGACCAGGTCAAGAACTCCGCGCTGCTGACCACCGTCGACGACGCGATCCCGCAGGCCGCGCGCAACTGGCAGCAGCCGTTCAAGAAGTTCGTCGACCGGTCGGAGTTCCCGCCCGTCTTCGACGCGATCGGCGCCGACACGCTGATCGACGTGCCGCCGCCCGCGCAGAGCATCCTCCAGGGCGCCAAGCTGGGCCGGGCCCAGCGGGCCATCGTCAAGGTGCAGGGCAACGCCGAGAGCTGCAACAAGCACATCGAGGGCACCGGCTTCGTCTACGCCGACGGCCGGATCATGACGAACGCCCACGTCGTCGCCGGCGTCACCCGCGACCTTGAGGTCATCGACTACAAGAACGTGCGCCACCCGGCCAAGGTCGTGCGCTACAACCCCCAGCGCGACATCGCGATCCTCCACGTGCCCGGCCTCGACCTGCCGCAGCTCAGCTTCGAGGCCGACGGCAAGCGCGGCGCCAACGCGATCATCGCCGGCTTCCCCAGGGGCAAGGGCTTCACCGCCGAGCCGGCCCGCATCGGCGGCCGCCTCGACGCCGAGGGCCCCGACATCTACCACGGCAGCAACGTCCGGCGGAAGGTCTACGCGATCCGCGGCAAGGTGCTGCCGGGCAACTCCGGCGGCCCGCTGCTCACCGTCGACGGCCGCGTCTACGGCGTGATCTTCGCCGCCGCGGTCAGCGAGAAGGACACCGGTTACGTGCTGACCGCCGAGGAGGTCGCGCCCGACGCCGGCCAGGGCAGGAACGACACCACCGCGGCCAGCACCCAGGAGTGCGACTAGCCGGGCAGCTCGCCCAGGACGAGGGCGATCGCCTCGACGGGGTCGCTGTCCTGGGTCAGGCCGGTGACCGCCCTGCCGACGGCGTCGTAGTCGCCGCCGTACGCCTGCGCCCTGGCCGCGCCGCGGCTGAACAGGGTGACCGCGCCGCGGCCGTTGCCGCGCTGGAGGTGCGTCAGGCCGACGCAGATCTGCGCGAGCCCCTGCCACAGCTCGCGCTCCTCCTCGGGCGCGCACTTCCAGCGGCCCTCGAAGACCTCGTGCGCGTTGAACGGCAGCCCCTCGGCCAGGAAGCGCCGCGCGTCGGCGAGCGCCTGGTCGGCGGTGGGGGCGTAGTCGTCGGGGACCCGGTCGACGCCGGGCGAGCCGTAGGGGAGCGGCCTGCCGTACGCGTCGCGTGGCCTGGCGTTGCGCGGCTTGCCCTGGGGGTCGCGGTCTCTCATCGCTCGCGGGGCTTCCTATCGGTCGGGCTCGGGGTCGGCCAGCCAGCCGAGCAGCTCGGTGTCGAACACGTCGGGGATCTCTTCGTGGGGGAAATGGCCCGCGCCCTCGAACAGCCGCCAGCGGTAGGGGGCGGCGACGTACCGGCTGGAGCCCTGGGCGGTGCGGGGCAGCACGCACGGGTCGAGCGCGCCGTGCAGGTGCAGCGTCGGCGCCTCGATCTCGGTACGCATGACCCTGGCGTAGCGGCGGCCGTCGGGCCGGAGCTGCGAACGGCCGAACCAGCGGTGGTACTCCAGCGCCGAGTGGGCCACGGCGGGGATCCGGAACGCCTCCCGGTAGGTGCGCGCGGTCTCGGCGTCGGGCCAGCCGGGCGCCGACCAGCCCGCCAGGATCCGGCCGACCAGGGCGGCGTCGTGCCGGGTGAGCCGGCGTTCGGGCAGCAGCGGGAGCTGGTAGCCGAGCGCGTGCCGGCCGGCCCTGAACTGGGCGGGGTCGGTCACCAGCGCGTTGCGCAGCCGCAGCGGGTGCGGCGCCGAGACCACGACCAGCCGGCGCACGCACTTGGGGTCGAGCACGGCCATCGTCCAGGCCAGCAGGCCGCCCCAGTCGTGCCCGACGACGACCGCGCCGGTCTCGCCCAGCGCGCGGATCAGCCCGGTGGCGTCGGCGGCCAGGGTGGGCAGGTCGTAGCCGCGCGGCGGCTTGTCGCTGCCGCCGTAGCCGCGCAGGTCGGCGGCGACCGCCCGGAAACCGGCCCGGGCGAGGGAGGTGAGCTGGTTGCGCCAGGTCCACCAGAACTGCGGGAACCCGTGCAGCAGCAGGACCAGCGGCCCCTCACCGGCCTCCACGACGTGGAAGCGGGTGCCGCCGGCGTGCACGGCCCGGTGTGTCCACGGGCCGTCGATCTGGACGACCGACTCGTCAGGTGCCATCACGACTCACCGGCTGGCCCTCGGGACTGGGCACGGGAAGCGGCTGCTCCTCCGGCGTCGCGATCTCCTTGAGGCCCTTGATCGACCTGGCGGTGCGCTTCATCCCGGCCAGGCCCTTCAGCCTGCGCACGCCGACCAGCACCAGCAGGCCCGCGGCCACCAGGTAGAAGACGGTCACGATGAGGAAGGCCAGCCAGTTGGGCAGCCACTGGGCCAGCACGTACGCGATGGTGAACGAGGCCAGGATCAGGCACAGGTGCGCCATGAACGCGGCGGCGGCGAACAGGCCCGCGGCCATGCCCACCCGCTTGGCGTCGAACTTGAACTCGGCCTTGGCCAGCTCGATCTCGGAGCGGACGAGGTCGGAGATATGGCTGCTGGCCTGGGCGACCAGCGAGCCCAGGGATTCTTCCTCGGGAGTCTGCGGCATGAACGTCTCCTATCGAGGCCTGGTGGCCGTGTCAAACATCCCGTACGGACGGCTGGGCGCCACCGAACACGCCGAGGACGCTGCTACTCACAGAACTACCCGATCGCCCACGATAACGCCGTCCGGTGGAGACGGCTGAGGCGCATGCCCGGTTCGGGCATGCGCCTCAGCTGACCTGCGGCCTGATCAGTCCTCGGACTTGGCCGCGGGCAGCTTCTCGGAGATGAGGTTCATCACCGTGCTGTCGGCCAGCGTGGTGACGTCGCCGATGCTGCGGTTCTCGGCCACGTCGCGCAGGAGGCGGCGCATGATCTTGCCGGAGCGGGTCTTCGGCAGCTCGGGCACGACCAGGATCTGCCGCGGCTTGGCGATCGGGCCGAGCGTCTTGGCCACGTGGTCACGCAGCTCTGCGGCGATGTCGTCGCTCTCCTCGGCGCTGCCGCGCAGGATCACGAACGACACGATGGCCTGGCCGGTCACCGGGTCGGTGGCGCCGACCACGGCCGCCTCGGCGACCTTGGGGTGGCTGACCAGCGCGCTCTCCACCTCGGTGGTGGAGATGTTGTGGCCGGAGACGAGCATGACGTCGTCGACGCGGCCGAGCAGCCACAGGTCGCCGTCCTCGTCCTTCTTCGCGCCGTCGCCGGGGAAGTACATGCCCTCGAAACGCGACCAGTACGTGTCGATGTAGCGCTGGTCGTCGCCCCAGATCGTGCGGAGCATGGCGGGCCACGGCTCGCGCACCACGAGGAAGCCGCCGCCGCCGTTCGGCACGCTGTTGCCCTGGTCGTCGACCACGTCGGCGTTGATGCCCGGCAGCGGCCGCATCGCCGCGCCCGGCTTGGCCGAGGTGACGCCCGGCAGCGGGCTGATCATGATCGCGCCGGTCTCCGTCTGCCACCAGGTGTCCACGACCGGGCAGCGGTCGTGGCCGATGTTCTCCCGGTACCAGACGTAGGCCTCGGGGTTGATCGGCTCGCCGACCGAGCCCAGGACGCGCAGGCTGGACATGTCGAACTTGGCGGGGATGTCGTCGCCCCACTTCATGAACGTCCGGATCGCCGTGGGGGCGGTGTAGAGGATCGTGACCTTGTACTTCTGCACGATCTCCCAGAACCGGCCGCGGTGCGGGGTGTCCGGGGTGCCCTCGTAGATGACGCTGGTCGCGCCGTTGGCGAGGGGGCCGTAGACGATGTAGGAGTGGCCGGTGACCCAGCCGATGTCGGCCGTGCACCAGTAGATGTCGGTCTCGGGCTTGAGGTCGAAGACCGCGTGGTGCGTCCAGGCCGTCTGGGTGAGGTAGCCGCCGGTCGTGTGCAGGATGCCCTTGGGCTTACCGGTGGTGCCGCTGGTGTAGAGGATGTACAGCGGGTCCTCGGCGTCGTGGGGCTCGGCGGTGTGCTGGTCGCTCTGGCGCTCGACCAGGTCGTGCCACCACACGTCCTTCTCGCCCACCGCGACGTCCTGGCCGGTACGCCGTACGACGAGCACGTTCTCCACCTGCGGGCACTCGGCGACGGCCTCGTCCACGGTGGGCTTGAGGGCGCTCGGCTTGCCGCGGCGGTAGCCGCCGTCGGCCGTGATCACGAGCTTGGCGTCGGCGTCGTCGATGCGGCTCTTGAGCGCGCCGGCGGAGAAGCCGCCGAACACCACCGAGTGGATCGCGCCGATGCGGGCGCAGGCCAGCATCGCGATCGGCAGCTCGGGGATCATCGGCATGTAGATGGCCACCCGGTCGCCCTTGCCCACGCCGAGCTCCTGCAGGGCGTTGGCGGCCTTGCTGACCTCGGTCTTGAGGTCGTTGTAGGTGAGCGTGCGGCTGTCGCCCTCGGGCTCGCCCTCCCAGTGGTAGGCGACCTTGTCGCCGCGTCCCTCCTCGACGTGCCGGTCGACGCAGTTGTAGGCGACGTTGAGCTCGCCGCCGACGAACCACTTGGCGAACGGCGCGTTCCACTCCAGCGTCGTGTCCCACCGCCTGGCCCAGGTCAGCCGCTCGGCCGCGCGCTCCCAGAAGGCGAGACGGTCGGCGTCGGCCTCGGCGTAGGCGGCGGCGGTCACGTTCGCGGCCGCGGCCAGCTCAGCCGGTGGTGCGAACCGGCGGTTCTCCTGCAGCAGGTTGGACAGCGCCTGGGTCTCGTTGCCAGGGGTCTCCGGGGCCACTTCGTGCTCCTTCTATGGCCAGGTGGGATAGGTCGGCTCCCACTTCACCAGCTCACGGCCTCCCCACACAAGAGGTCTAGACAGGTCTGTACCGATTCGCGTGGGTGGCCGCATGATTATCAGCTCGCATGACAAACGCAATTGAACTGTTGTCATCCTGAAATCAGGAGAATATGCGGTTCGGCGTGGCGGGAAAAAGCGGGGGTCGCCGTAGCGCCTAATCCGGCGGCGGTCCGGTCCATGGCGGGGGCGGCGTAGGACTTATGTCGCGCTCCCGCGGCGCCTTGTGCGGCGGTGGAGCGGTGTCCGGCGGAGCCCTGCGTGGGTGCCTTTTCCGGCGGCGGTGTGGCCCATGGCAGGGCACGGTGTACCCGCCGGTAAGGTCGGTTTCCGTGAGTGACCCATTGGCCGTCATCGCGCGGTTCCCAGGCGTGTCCGAGGCGGTTGACGAGGCGCGGCAGGCCGTCGACCGGCTCTATCGGCATCGCGTCCTGCGCCGGGCGAGCCCGGCGGTGTCCACCGAGTCGTCCCTGCGCGGCGCGCGGGCCTCGGCCGCGATCGAGGGCGCCGACGTGCCGCTGGACGCGCTGCGCCGCGACGAGGTGCACGACCCGCTGGTCCAGGGGGCGCTGCGGGCGTCCGCGGAGATGGGCCGGCTCGGCGCCACCTGGCGGAAGGCCCCGAGGCAGGTGCTGGCCCGCCTGCACACCGTCGCCGCCGCGGGGCTCGCCGACCAGCCCGCATTGGGACGTCCCCGTACGGACGACTCCGCCCCCGACCCGCTCGGGCTCGGCCCCGCGCCGGGGGCCGCGGAGACCGCGACGCGGATGGAGGCCCTGCTCCGGCTGCTGGAGGGCGCGGGCAAGGCGCCCGCGATCGTGCTGGCCGCCGTGGTGCACGCCGAGCTGGCGGTGCTGCGTCCGTTCGGTACGTGCGACGGCGTCGTGGCGCGCTCCGCGGAGCGGCTGACCCTGGTCGAGTACGGGCTCGACCCGAAATCGCTGGTCGTCGTGGAGATCGGGCACCTGGAGCTGCCGTACGCGGAGGCGCTGCGGGCGTACCTGACCGGGACTCCGGAGGGCGTCGGCCAGTGGGTACAACACTGTGCCTCGGCGGTAAGCCTGGGGGTACGGGAGACGACCGCGATCTGCGAAGCGATGCAGCGGGGCTGACGGACGGGCTGGTCACATAGCTGACGGCGTCTCGTCCGAGACGCCGTCCGCCGGTGCATCACACCGGGTTACCAAGCGTGCACCTCAATCCGTCGGAGCGGGTCAAGCCCGCCACGACGCGCCTCCCGCGGCTGGTCGCGCGTGGGTGCCCGGCTGATGCACCCGGACAAGTGGTCCGTAACACCTTTCTACGTCGGATCCCCCCTGATGGGAACCCTTTGGAGCAAGACCTTTACCGAGCCGTGGAGCGGCCGGGAGAGTCCCGTTGCGGCGCCCGTCGGCGCCAACCCGTTATCTACCTGTGACGATTACAGACAGTGATCGCCTTTATGTGATTGTTATGGGGTGGCGAAAAAACTTGGCGAAAATGCCAGATTACTGCTCGACGAAACTCGAGTGGATCGGGCAGCATACGGTGGTATCGCCCGAAACTGGAGCGGCTGTGTGAGGGATTGCTTTGCAAGTCTCTTGCCATGCTCCGGTGAAGTGATGAAAGCTTTCTTCTGAAACGGGACCGGCTCTACCCCCCCGGAGCCGGACCGATCAGGCGACCCCCGCTCTCCCCCCCGGCGGGGGTCGCCCTTTTTCCGCCCCAAGTCGCGCTGGGCCCATCGGTTGTCCACAGGCGGCCCGCGCCTCCGCGCCGCCGTCCCCAGAATCCCGTTCGCCTTCTCGCGACGTCCGTCCTCCTCGGCAGGGTTGGCCTCCCACGCCCCCGCAAGAGGAGGACCCCGTGCACCGCCCCCTGGTCATCACCGAGGACCACGACCTCCTCGACGACCTGGTCCGCATCGCGGCCGCCGCCGGCGCCCAGCTCGACGTGGCCCACACCCCCGCCGGCGCGCGCCCTTACTGGAACCTCGCCCCCATGGTCGCCGTCGGCCCCGACCAGGCCGACGCCCTCTCCGCCACCTCGCCGCCCGCCCGCGACCAGGTGCTCCTGGTGACCCGCGCCCCCGACGACCCCGACACGTGGCGAAAATGCGTGGCGGTGGGCGCCCAGGCCGTCGTACGCCTCCCGGGCGACGAACGCCACCTCGTGGAACGCTTCGCCGACGCCATGGAGCCCGAACCCCGATCCGGCGCGGTGACCTGCGTCATCGGCGGCCACGGCGGGGCGGGCGCGAGCGTGGTCGCCGCCTGCCTGGCCCTGCGCGCCTCGGGCGACCGCCTCCGTACGCTGCTGATCGACGCCGACCCGCTGGGCGGCGGCATCGACGCGCTGCTCGGCCACGAGGAGTCGGCGGGCGCCCGCTGGGGCGACCTCGTGGCGAGGGAGGGAAGGATCAGCTCCAGCGCCCTGCAGGCGGCGCTCCCGTCGTTCGGCGACCTCGCCGTCCTGTCCTTCCACCGCGGTGAGGTGGCCGCGATCCCGCCCCAGGCCATGCGCTCGGTCCTGGAAGCGGGCCGGCGCGGCTTCGACCTGATCGTCGTCGACCTGCCGCGCCATCTCGACCTGGCCGCCGTGGAAGCCCTCACCAGGGCGACCACGACCTTGACGGTCACCACGGCAGACCTGCGCGGCATCCTGTCCACCGTCCAGGTCCTGGGCGAGCTGCGCAAACACACCTCCGACGTGCGGGCCGTCCTCCGTCCCGGCGTCCTCGACGAGGAGACGGCCGCGGCGTCCCTCGGCATCCCCGTCGCCGCCCACCTGCCCGACCACCCGAGGCTCACCGCCACCCTCAACCGCGGCGAGCTGCCCAGGCTCGGCCCGCGCACGGTTCTCGGCACCCTCTGCGCCGCCCTCCTCCGCGACCTGCTTCCGGCATGAGCGCCGCGGAGGAGGTCTCACCGGAGCTCGTGGAGGCCGTCCGCGTCCGGCTGGCGCGCGCCGGTGTGGAGCCGACGGCGGCCCAGGTGGCCGTGGCGCTCCGGGCCGAACGCTCGGTCTACGGAGACGCCGAGATCCTGGCGGTCGCCCGCGCCCTGTGCGCCGACCTGATCGGCGCCGGCCCGCTGGAGCCGCTCCTGGCCCGTCCCGACGTCACCGACGTCCTGGTCAACGGCCCACGCGAGGTCTGGATCGACGACGGCGGCGGCCTGCGCCGCACCTCCGTCACCTTCACCGACGACGGAGCGGTCCGCAGGCTGGCCCAGCGCCTCGCGGCCGCCGCCGGTCGCCGGCTCGACGACGCATCGCCTTATGTGGACGCGCGGCTGGCCGGCGGCGTCCGGCTGCACGCCGTCCTGCCGCCGATCGCGTCCGGTGGCACCTGCGTGTCGCTGCGCCTGCCGCCGCGCCGCACCTTCACCCTGTCCGACCTGGTGTCGGCCGGCACGATCGCGCCGGCGGCCGTCACGGTGCTGACGGGGATGGTCGACGCCCGGCTCGCCTTCCTCGTCACGGGCGGCACCGGCACGGGCAAGACCACGCTTTTGTCGGCCCTCCTGTCCCAGGCCGACCCGGCCGAACGCCTCCTGCTGGTGGAGGACTCCGCCGAGCTACGCCCGTTGCACCCCCACGTGGTCCGACTGGAGACCCGCCCGGCCAACCTCGAAGGAGCGGGCGGGGTGAGCCTGCGCGACCTGGTGCGCCAGGCGCTGCGCATGCGTCCGGACCGGCTCGTGGTGGGCGAGGTCAGGGGAGCGGAGGTCGTCGACCTGCTCGCCGCCCTGAACACCGGCCACGAGGGCGGCTGCGGAACGCTGCACGCCAACGCCGCCGCCGACGTGCCACCCCGCCTGGAAGCCCTCGGCTGCGCGGCGGGCCTGACCAGGGAGGCCGTGCACAGCCAGCTGGCCGCGGCCCTCGACGTGGTCGTCCACCTGACCCGCACCCGCAGCGACGGCCGAAGGCGCGTCGCCGAGATCTGCCTGCTCTCCAGAACCCCGGCCGGCCTCGTCGAGTCGCTCCCCGCCCTCACCTTCGCCCCGAACGGCTCCGTCCACACCGGCCCCGGCTACGAATCCCTGTTGCGCAGGACATCATGAAGGCCCCCGGACGATGACCGCCGCGATCGTCTCAGCGCTGTCCACAGCCTGTGCCATCTGGCTGTGGACCGGCCCCGCCACGCCCGCCCTCCGCCTGCACGCGCTCCTGACCGCTCGCCATGGCCGTCTCCCATGGCAGCACCTGCTGCGGGCCACCCTCACCCGCCCCGGCCCTGCCCGCCGTGCCGACTCCTGGCGCCGGGCCTCCATAGAGCTGTGCCAGTCGCTCTCGGCCGAGCTCGCCGCGGGCCGCACCCCTGGCGAAGCCCTGACCCGAGCCATCGCGGCAGTCGACTTCCCCGACCCGGAAGCCCTGCGCCCCGCCCTGGCCGCCGCACGAGACGGCGGCGACGTCTCCGCGACCCTCACGGCGGCGGCGCCGGCTCAGGGCGGCGAGGGCCTCCGCCGGCTCGCGGCCTGCTGGGACGTCAGCCTCACCGTGGGCGCCGGCATGTCCGCCCTGGTCGAACGAGTCGGCGGCACGCTCCGCGCCGCCCAGACCCACCGCCAGGACGTCGCCGCCCAACTGGCCGGCCCCCGCACCACAGCCCGGATGCTCGCGGCCCTGCCGGTCCTCGGCCTGGTCATGGCGGGAGCGCTCAACATGCACCCGCTGAGCTTCCTGTTCGGCACCTTGCCGGGCCTGCTCTGCCTCCTGTCCGGCATCGCCCTCGACGTCTGCGGCCTGTGGTGGACCCACCGCATGGCCACCAAGGCCCAACCTTGACCCGCCACGTCCCCGAACACCTGTAGGCCAGGGCTCCGGCGAGTCCTGTGGCTCTGCGCTCATGCGAGTCCTGTGGCTCCGCGCTCATGCGAGTCCTGTAGGCCAGCACTCCAGGGAAGCCTGTAGGCCCTTTATTCCGGCGAGTCGTCCTCCCTGAGCCGTGCTCATCCTCGCCCGTCCGAGTCGTCCTCGTCCCCGCCCGTCGGAGTCGTCCTCATCCCCGCCGCCGAGTCGTCTTCATCCACGTCCGCCCGAACCACTGGATCCGCCCGATGCTCCCTTTGCTGTCCGCCTTCTGCGCAGCCCTCGCCACCTTCTTGTGGTCGGCCCCACGCACCCCGGTAGACCGCCTCGCCCGCCTCCTGCCCTCACCCGACCCGCCGTCGAGCCCCGCCATCTCTTCGACGGACACCCCCGCCCAGCCCGACTGGCTCGACAAGAAGGACCCCCACCACCGCCGCCCGACCCGCAGAACCGTCACCACCGCCGCCATCACCGGCGTGATCACCGCCCTCCTGGTCGGCGGCCTCCCAGGAATCGCGGTGGCCCTGCTGCTGACCCCGGTGACCGCCCTGATCCTGCACAGGAAGGAACCTCCGCGGTCCCGCCAGGAACGCGAGCAGATCACCGCCGATCTCCCCTTCGTCGCCGACCTGATGACCGCCTGCCTTCTCGCCGGACAGCCGGTGACCGCCGCCACCGACCTGGCCGCGACCACGATCGGCGGCCCTCTCGGTCAGCGTCTGGCATGGGTGGGCAGCCAACTCCGCCTGGGCGCCGACCCCGAGCCGACCTGGGCAATCTTGGCGAAGGACCCGGCCCTGAGCCAGCTGTCGAGAGCGATGAGCCGGGCCGCGCAGACCGGCGCCCCGCTGGCGGACGTCCTGACCCGCCTGGCCGACGACGCGAGAGACACAGCCAGAGCCGCCTCACTCGCCGCCGCCCGGACCGTGGGCGTGAAAGCGGTCGCCCCGCTGGGCCTGTGCTTCCTGCCGGCCTTCGTCCTGCTGGGCATCATCCCGGTGATCGCCGGCCTCGCCTCCACGATCGTCCTGCCGTGACATCCCGACGGCGGCGTTGTCCACAGCCTGAGGGCCGACCCCGCTGGACAATCCCCAGAACGCCATTCGGCCTGACGGCAGCTGTGCCTTCTCGGCGAATCTTGGACTCCCGCCGGACAAGACCCGGCTCCGACCACCTGGAGGCACGATGCAAGGTCCCGCCACCATGCCAGGCACCCTCAGCCCCACTCCAGCTCACGCGTACACCACTTCACCCCGGCCCACCGCCTGCACCGAGCCGACCACCACGGCGCCGCCTCTCGAAGCCGACGCCTCCTCCAACGTCGAGACGGAAGCCGCCCGCGCTTCCTCGACCACCTCCGGTCCTCCCGGTGGGCCCACTGGGCAGAGCTCACGCTGGTACCCGGGCAAGTGGATCACCTGCGCTGTTGCGAACAGAGAGCGCGGCATGTCCACAGCCGAATACGCAGTCGGCACCATCGCGGCCTGCGCCTTCGCCGCGCTCCTGTTCAAGGTGGTCAGCAGCCCGGAGGTTCAGGAGATGCTGAAGTCCCTCATAGACCGAGCGCTCAAGATGACCGGATGACCCTCCACCAGACGCGGAACGCCGCCACCAGGCAACGGTCGGCATCACGCGGCTCGGTGACCGCCGAGACCGCCGCCATGCTGCCCGCGCTCATGATCGTCCTGGCAGCCGCGCTCTGGGCCATACAAGCGGTGAACGTCCAACTGGAATGTGTAGACGCAGCCCGAGCGGCGGTGCGCGCCGCAGCCCGAGGTGAGCCGCTGGACCAGGTCCGCGAGCTCGCCCGCTCGGCCACTCGCCCAGACGCACACGTAGAGATCACCCACGACGCAGAATTCACCCACGTAGAGATCGCAGTAGATGTACGACCAGCTTGGGGCGTTTCGCTACCGGCCGTCCCCGTGTCGGCCTCGGCGACAGCCGCCACAGAACCATGACGTCACGCACGTACTCGCCGAAATGAGATCTGCCAGGAGGACATGAGCCCTCGTGTCCTCCTGGCAGTCGGGGGGCGAAATCTCCAACCCCTACGGCGTCTTCTACCCACAAGAAGAGACAACAACTCCGCGACGCGGCACGGAGATCGTCCGCGCGGGAGGCGCAGAAGCGTCTCAAGGCCGGGCGAATCGACGACCTTCACCGACCCATCACTCCGAGGACAAGGATGATCAAGCACAAGGAACGAGGGTCGGCGACCTTATGGGGAGTGGCCCTCATGGGGCTCCTGATGGCGGTTGCCGGAGGGTTGGCCTCCGTGGGGGCGGTTCGTGTGGCTCGCCATCGGGTCGACAGCGCGGCCGATCTGAGCGCTCTGGCCGCGGCCAGAGCGGCGATCATCGATCCGGAGGGCGCTTGCGGCAGGGCGGCCGCGTTGGCCAGAAGGAACGGCGTCCGGCTGGCGGCTTGTGAGATCACGGGAGAGATCGCGGATGTCCGGACCTCTCTGTCGATCACCTTGCCGATCGCCGGAGCACACACTCTTATGGGCAGGTCTCGCGCGGGGCCGGTCACGATGTCACCTGGGTAGCAACTGTTTGCAGCAGTCGGCCGTCAGGCCACCGTCCTGGGCCTTGGGGGCGCGTGACCGACCGCGACCGTGCAAGCCTGGGGGCGTGTCGCGCGAGTCCGGCGACCGGCTCCTCAGGCTGAGAAGCGCGTGCCGGCGCCGTGGCCCACATGCGTGCAGCCTCCGTGGCCGCCCGCTTCGACGTGATCCAAACTGACGGCGTTGCGCCAGACGCGCTGATCGGGAGAAGGGGCGGCGCGAGCCGAGATGTCGATCCGCCTGCGCCAGCCCCGGTGTTCACTCTGCTGTCAGTCCTTCGACCAGGCCGGTAGTCGGCCTGCCGAGGAGTCGAGGAAGATCGTCACCGACCCGAGCGAAGACCCCGGCGGCGATGGTTTCATCGAGACGTGCCAAGAAGCCGGCCAGCTTGCTGTCCATCCCCGAGTTGATGAGCGCTGCCTGCAACTCTTCGGGAGTGACAGGCCGGTAGGTGACCTCGCGCTTCAGGACGACCGACATTGCGTCGGCTATGTCGGCGTAGGTGAAGTTCGTGTCGCCGGAGAGGCTGTAAGTCACATTGTCGTGCCCGTCTGTGGTGACGACGGTGGCCAACGCCTCAGCCAGGTCCTTCCGGCTGGCTGGGGCAACGACGGCGTTGCCGGTGGCGGCGGCCAGGACGCCGGAGAAGCGGGGGCCTGCCAGCGCCTGGATGTAGTTCTCGATGTACCAGGTGTTCCGCAGGATCGTGTACGTCACGCCGGAAGCGGTGAGAGCGTCCTCTGTCGCTCTGTGGTCCGCGTTGATCTCGAACCGGTCGTCGTCGGCCCGGACTCCGCTGGTGTAGTAGACGTGTCGGACCTTGGCGTTCTTCGCCGCCTTGACGATCGACTCGTGCTGAGCAAGGCGGTTCGGGTCTCTGCCCGAGATCAACACGATCTCGGAGTGCCTGGCAACCAGCGCTGCGACGGTGGCCGAATCCGACAGGTCGACGGCGGCGGTGTTGAATCCGGTGGAAGCAAGTTCCCCGAGGCGCGCTTGGTTCCGACCGGCCGCGGTGATCGTTCCTGGGCTGGTTCCCCGAGCGGCCAGCGCGTTCAGGACGTGGCGACCGAGTGCCCCGGTGGCCCCGAAGACGAGGGTGCTCGCCTCAGGCGCGGTCATGGAGGGTGATCTGGTAGCCGTCGGGGTCGGCGAAGGTGAAGGTGCGGCCGAAGGGGCCGTCGATCGGTGCGGAGACGATGGTGTGACCGTCGGCGACGAGGGCGTCGTGGATGGCCTGGACGTCGGTGGCGTGGAGCCAGATCGCGGCACCGATGCCGGGCTGGGCAGCGGAGGCGAGATCGGTGCCGGGAACGACCTCGCGGAGTGCGAACGCGATCGGCTTCGTCTCGAAGACGACGGCGTGCGGAGGCCCGGCCTGCGAGCGGACGAGGCCGAGGTACTGCTCGTAGAACGCTCGCGAAGCGTCGAGGTCGCGCGCTTGCAGCGAGATGAAGTCGGGGCCGGTGACGGGCATGGTGATGCTCCTTGTCCTCATGTCAGTTAGCTGACACGTCGCAATGTATGTCAGAATACTGACATGAGTCAAAACGGTGCCGGCGTCGACCTGGACAAATCGCTGGGCTACCTGCTGAAAGAGGCTTCGAGCGCCTTGCGCGCAGCCATGGAGGAGGTGCTGCGGCCACTCGGGATGACCGTGACGCACTACTCCTGCCTGGAGTTGCTGGCTCAACGGCCGGGCTTGTCGAACTCCGAGCTGGCGCGTGGCGCGTTCGTGACCAGGCAGTCGATGAACGTGCTGCTCCAGACCCTGGAACGAGACGGCTACGTGACCAGGCCAGCGGAGGCGCCCGTCGGAAAGGCTCTTCCGGCGCGGCTCACGCCTCGCGGACGACGGAGTCTGGAGAAGGCGAGCGCGGCGGTCCGGTCCGTCGAGGTCAGAATGCTGGCCGGCATGACCGACGCCGAGCAGTCGGACGCGTTCCGGATTTTGCAGAGCATGATTCATTCGCTGCGCGATGGTGACGGCGGTGCCTAGTCGTTTCTCGGTGCACGATTCGCCGCGTCGGGTCAGGGGCGCGGGCGGGTGTGGAAATCTGTGCGAGTGACCTCGAAAATCCGGCACCTATAGATCGTCAGGCGAGCGAATTAGTGAAGGCCCGTGTGGCGCAAGCTGAGGGGCGAGGCGGAGCCCAGGGTGGTGAAGGTGCCGGGTGGGGCGTCGGGGCAGGCGCCGGTTGTTCTGCCGATCCATTTGAGCGTGCAGGACTTACGCGCGGCCCAGGAAGTGCAGGAGTCAGCCCGTCATGGGGCTCGGCCGGAAGCGGGCCGGGAAACGGCGGGGGAGACAGGGCGGGATGCGCGGCAGGAGCCGCTGCGCATCGTATTGACCAGCTGAGCCGTCACGGACGTTCCCGAGCCCGGCCCGCTGTCCCACCCGCCACCCCTGGAGCAGCGATGGGACGACTACCTGCCCCCGTCGCCCAGGTGCATGGAGGACAGCGGCTTCTGGGAGCGTCCGCTGCCCGGCGCCGGCGACTTCTGGGCCGCCGACGATGACGATGACGCCTACGACGAAGCAGAGCGGGCGTGTGCGGGGCGTCGGCCGGAGAAGGGTGACAGTCAGGACAGAGGGCCGGGGGTGAGGAGGATGTCCAGGAGCTGGAGCGCGCCGCGTTTGTGCAGGGGCTCGTTGCCGTTGCCGCACTTCGGGGACTGGATGCAGGACGGGCACCCGCGCTCGCACTCGCAGGACGCGATCGCCTCACGCGTGGCCGTCAGCCAGTCGGTGGCCCGCGCGTAGCCGCGTTCGGCGAAGCCCGCGCCGCCTTCGTGACCGTCGTACACGAAGACGGTGAGCAGGCCGGTGTCGGCGTGCAGTTCGGTGGAGACGCCGCCGATGTCCCATCGGTCGCAGGTGGCGAACAGGGGGAGCAGGCCGATCGAGGCGTGCTCGGCGGCGTGTGCGGCGCCGCCGAGGTCGATGTCCGCCGCCGCGAGCGGCGCGACCGCCGTGGCGGGCAGGGTCCACCAGACCGCGCGGGTGCGGAGGGTGCGGGGCGGCAGGTCGAGGGGTTCGTCACCGAGCATCTCGCCTGACTGCAGGCGTCTTTTCAGGTACGAGACCACCTGCCTGGTCACCTCGACCTCGCCGAAGTGCAGCGTTCCCGGGCCGAGGGGGCGGGAGCGCTGGGTGGCCAGGATGGAGATGTCGGTGATGTCGCGGGCGAACGTGGAGTAGTCGGGATTGGCGGCCTCGACCAGGGCGACCCCGGAGTCCAGGTCGAGGGTCTCCACGAGGAAGGTCTCGCCCTGGTGGATGTAGACCGCGCCGGTGTGGACCGTGGTGTGGGCGGACGGCTCGTCCACGCTGCCGAGCAGGCGGCCGGTCGAGGACTCGACCACCTGGATCGGGGCGCCTCCGCCGCCTCTGATGTCGGCGAGGTCGGTGGCGCGTTCGCGACGGGTCCAGAACCAGCCCGCGGGACGGCGTCTCAGGAGGTTCCGGGCGACCAGGTCTTCCAGGACGTCGGGGGTGGTGGTCCCGAAGACGGGCAGGTCGTCGTCCGTCAGCGGGATCTCGGCGGCGGCGGCGCACAGGTGGGGGCCCAGGACGTACGGGTTGTCCGGGTCCAGGACGATCGCCTCCACCGGCCGTCCGAACAGGGCCTGCGGGTGGTGGACTAGGTAGGTGTCCAGGGGATCGTCCCTGGCGATGAGCACGGCGAGGGCGTCCTGGCCGTCGCGTCCCGCCCGGCCGGCCTGCTGCCAGAGGGAGGCGCGGGTGCCGGGCCAGCCGGCGATCAGTACGGCGTCCAGGCCCGAGACGTCCACGCCGAGTTCGAGGGCGTTCGTGGTGGCCAGGCCCATGAGGGTGCCGGCGCGCAGGGCCTTCTCCAGGAGACGGCGGTCCTCGGCGAGGTAGCCGGCGCGGTAGGCGGCGACCTTGTCGGGGAGGGCGGCCAGGTCTTGGACGTCGTCGGGGATGGCCCAGGTGAGCGGGCTCGCGGGGGCGGGGTGGCGCGGGTCCTGGGCGTCGGAGGTGGCGCTTCCAAGGGGTGAAGCGGAGTCCTCAGGGGTGGAGGGGGAGGCGAGCGGCGGGGGCTCGGCGCTGGGGGAGAAATCCGCGGGCGCGGCTTCGGGGGTGGTATGCGAAGGCCAGGGAGCGGTTTCGGTGGTGGTGTGCGCAGGCCAGGCCGCGGTTTCGGGGGTGGCTTGGGGAGGCCAAGGCGCGGTGACGGAGAAGGCGACGTCGGCGAGTTTGGCGCGGGCGGACAGGGCGACCGTCTCCGCGCCGCGTCGCGAACGCACGAATGCGAGCGTCCGTACGTTCGCCAGAACCAGGTCCGCGAGGAGGTCGGCGGTCTCCGCGGTGGCCGTGCGGCGCACAGGAGCCCCTCCCTCGCCCCGCAGATCCGTCAGGGGCGGTTCCCAGAGCGCGATGGTCGTGGAACCCTTCGGCGAGGCATCGGTGGTCACCTCGTCCATCTCAAGCCCCGTCAGCCTCATGGCGAACACGCCGGGCTCGCTCGCCGTGGCCGAGGCGAGCACGAACGTGGGGCGCGAGCCGTACCGGGCGCAGACCCGGCGCAGGCGGCGCAGGATCTGGGCCACGTGCGAGCCGAAGACGCCGCGGTATCCATGGCACTCGTCCACGACGACCATGCGGAGGCGGCGGAAGAACGAGGACCACTGCGCGTGCCGGGGCAGGACGCCGCGGTGCAGCATGTCCGGATTGGTCAGGACGTAGTTGGCGTGCTGGCGGACCCACGTACGTTCCTCGAAGGGGGTGTCGCCGTCGAAGCAGGCGGCGCGCACCTGTGTGATGCGCAGTTCGCGCAGGCCGCGGAGCTGGTCGGCGGCCAGGGCCTTGGTCGGCGTCAGGTACAGGACGGTGCCGCCGTCGAGGCAGGAGGCGACCGCCGGCGTGAGGTACGCCAGGGACTTGCCCGAGGCCGTTCCCGTACTGATGATCACGTTTCGGCCACGGAAAGCCAGGTCGGCGGCTTCGTACTGGTGGGGCCAGAGTCCTGTAACTCCACGGTTCGCCAAGCGCGTAACCAGGACTTCCGGAGCCCAGTCCGGCCAACGGGCTTGACCCGCCTGACGTGCTGGAACATGCTCCACATGGGTGACACGCTCATGACGTGCGGGAACTCCGAGCAGGTGGGCGAGGAGTGGACCTGCCTGTTGTGGGGAGGATGCCGAGGAAGTCACTGTTTCCAGTCTTGCATCGATGGGCAAAGTCGCCGGGAATCGTGATTTCGTATAGACACAAGCCAGACGCGTGGTTGAATGCCGCGCGTCAGGGTCGGACAGTCTGGGGCCACGCTCCAGATTGCCAGGCCCGCAAGAGTACTTTCGCAGGCGAGGCGCTGGAGGATCTGTGGATCTGAAGTTGGATCACCGCACCGAAGACCGACTCACCATCGTGGAGGTCGAGGGTGAGATCGATGTCTACACGGCGCCGAGATTGCGTGAGCTCCTCATCGACCTGGTGAACAAGGGCAACTTCCACCTTCTGGTGAACATGGAGAAGGTCGACTTCCTCGACTCCACGGGGCTGGGAGTGCTCGTCGGAGGGCTCAAGAGGGTCCGGGCGCACGACGGCTCGCTTGAGCTGGTGTGCACCCAGGAGCGCATCCTCAAGATCTTCCGCATCACCGGTCTGACCAAGGTCTTCGGGATTTACGCTTCCGTCGACGAGGCCAAGGAAGCTCACGGCAAAGACAAGTAGCATGGCTACCGTCGAGCTGACGTTCAGCGCTCTCCCCGCGCACGTGCGGACCGCCCGGCTGGTGGCCACGGCGATCGCCCGTCGTACCGGCGTGGAGGAATCGCTGCTGGACGAAGTCAGGCTCGCCGTGGGTGAGGCATGCTCCCGGGCGGTCGAGGCGCATCGACTTCACTGCCCGGGCGAGCCCATCCGCATCGAGCTACGTGACGACTCCGGGCGTTTCGAGGTCACGGTCAGCGATCTGGCCCCCAGTGACGAGATCAAGCAGGAGCAGCCGCTCGATCTGGGCATGCTCTCTGACTCGTTCATGTCAGGCTTCGGCATCGCCGTCATCTCGGGTCTGGCCGATGACGTCGAGGTCTTCCCCAGCCCCAAGGGGACGAACATCCGGATGAGCTGGCCCGCCTCCAACGGGGTGGGTTCCTGACCTGACATCGCTTGGATCGGTCCCTTGTCTCCCTGGGGGCGTGTTCGAGCTGGTCGGGTGTGGTTTTAGGGGCGACAGACGGGGATGAGGGGATGTCCGGTTGTGGCATGCTTTCCTCCCCGTCGAGTCGCACCACATTTCCGCATGCCCTGACGAGGTCGCTGAGTGCCTCGTTCTGTCGGCATGCCCGGACGGCCTGCGCCGCTCTGCGACAAGCGGCAGCGCGTGTGCACGCGGACGTCGGACGGCCCGGCCGCCGGATTGGGCCACGCCTGGTGCGAAGCTCGGCGAAGTCTGGTGCAGGGGTTCGGCTGGAGCGGTTCAGCGAGGTCCGGTGCAGGGGTTCGGTGCCACAGGGACTTCGGCGTGCACCGGCCGAAGCGGCTCAGGGCGATCCGGCGCGGGGCCTGGCATGGCGTCGAAGCAGTGTGAGGGGCGCACGCCTCTACGCCTGACGCTTCTGCTACGCCTGACGCTTCTGCGCCTGACGCTTCTGTGCCGCACGCTTACGGAGCTTTGGCCTCGGAGCAGGCCAGAGCCCGGCTTTGCACGTTCAACCGCTGTGTCGTGTGGCGAGACGCCCAGGTTCCGATCGGGCGGTTGCTCAGGGGGCGGACTGCGGGCCGGCCGTGCAGGCGGCTCCACCGGGCGCGGGTCAATGGCTGGGCTCGAAGGGCCAAGGTCTACGGCGGCGAAGGCCGGCGGCTGAGGGTCGAAGGTCAGTGCGGTGAGGGCCTGGGCTGAGGGCTGAAGGCTCAGTCGCTGCGAAGGCTCCGCATGGCGCTGTCGCGACTGAGGGTCGAAAGCCAGGGCGGCGAAGTACGGCCTGGGCCTGCTTGGGGTGTTCTGGTGGAGCGACGCGACTGCCCCATAGGATCTTGCTCCCCCCAGTGGTGTCTGTGGAAGGCGATGAGAGTTATCCACAGGCTGTGGATGGGCGGGGGATAGTCGGCCGGGTCGTCAGAAGGTCTCGCCGTGGGGCGGCGGGGGCACGGGGTGAGGTGGGTGACTGGCGGCGAGTGGAAGGAAGGCATGGCGGCTGTGCATGGGGCTGTCAGGACCGACATCCGGAGGGCCGCGTGGGAGCTCCAGGCCGAGATTGAGGCATCGGGTTTGGTTATTGGCTGGCGTAGCTTCTCGGCCGCCGCAGGGGCTCTTGAGGCGGTGTAGAGCCTTTCGGGCCGACGCGCGAGCTGTGGGCTGTCGTGGAGGTGGCCTGGAGGGGCGGGGCGGGGCGGGGCGGTGTCGGCCAGGGGCCGAGTGGTGCCCGGCGGGAGGTCAGGGACGGCGTACGGCTCCAGGAGGCGGTGGGTGGCCGGGTCGCCGGGCCCGCGTCGGTTGGCCGCGTCCGGTGGGCCGTGTCGCGGGAGGCGCGGCGGCCGGGCAGCTCCGGCGGGCCATGTCATCGGGCTGCGTCGATCGGGTGTCCCTGCGAGGCCGTGTCATCGGCCGCGTTGGCCGGGACGTGTCCTGGCGGGTTGTGTCATCGGGCCGCGTCGGCCAGGGCGCGTTCGGCGGGCTGTGTTGCTGGGCGCGTCCGTCGGTCGTGGTGCCCCGCCGCATCTCGCGGAGGTAGCAGGGAGGTGGCGCGCGGAGGTAGCGGGGAGGTGGCACCCGGCGGTCGCGGCCGGCGGTCGCGCCTGGAGGTGGTGCCAAGCGGTGCTGCCAAGCGGTGGTGGTGAGGCTCGGATGGCCGGTGGGGGTGTCGGTGCGGGTGGGTGGTGGGGTGGGTCGGCGTGTCGTGGGGATTAAATCTGGGTTTCGGGCGGTCCGATTTGTGGGGTTGTCATGCCCGTAAACCTGAGGAAATTTCGCCTGTCAGATCTCAAACCGGCCCGCTGTCAGGGGATTACTGAACGCCCGCGCAAATAGCCGCCCCGAGAGCCTTCATATCCGTTCAGTGCCTGCGTAGACTCCCGGCACCGGCCAAGGTGATCCGGCGGAACCGCGGATTCAACCGGAAGCGGCACCCACAACCCGGATGGTGCCGCACCCGCCCGCCGAGAAATCCGCAGCACCGTTCGGGCAGGACGACCGGTCTTGCCGAGGAGAACGATGAGCAGGCACATGCTGGCATTGGCGCCAGCGCCCAATCTGTCCCTGAGCGGTAACAATCTCACCATCGTGATCGTGGTCGCCGCGGTCGCGCTGATCGCGCTAGCCGTCGCCGGCGGCCTCGTACGCGAGGTGCTGTCCGCCGGCCAGGGCACCGAACGCATGCAGAACATCGCGCGAGCCGTGCAGGAAGGCGCGGCTGCCTATCTCACGCGCCAATTCCGCACACTGGCGGTCTTCGTGATCGTCATTCCCTTCCTGTTGCTCTTGCTGCCGGGCGAAATGGACGTACGCGTCGGTCGCTCGATCTTCTTCGTGGTCGGTGCGGTGTTCTCCGCATTGACCGGATTCATGGGCATGTGGTTGGCGGTGCGCGGAAACGTGCGTGTCGCCGCCGCGGCCAACGAGTCGGGCGAAAAGCGCGCCATGCGCGTCGCCTTCCGCACCGGCGGCGTCGCCGGCATGTTCACCGTCGGCCTCGGGCTGCTCGGTGCGGCCGTGGTCGTCTTCATCTACCAGGGCGAGGCGCCCCACGTTCTCGAAGGCTTCGGGTTCGGGGCGGCGCTGCTGGCGATGTTCATGCGAGTCGGCGGCGGCATCTTCACCAAGGCCGCCGACGTCGGCGCCGACCTGGTGGGCAAGGTCGAGCAGGGCATCCCCGAGGACGACCCGCGCAACGCCGCGACGATCGCCGACAACGTCGGTGACAACGTCGGCGACTGCGCGGGCATGGCGGCCGACCTGTTCGAGTCGTACGCGGTCATGCTGGTCGCCAGCCTCATCCTGGGCAAGGTGGCCTTCGGCGAGCAGGGCCTGATCTTCCCGCTGATCGTGCCCATGATCGGCGTGCTGACGGCGATCATCGGCATCTTCGTCACGGGGCTGCGCGACCGCGACCGCAGCGGCATGGCGGCGATCAACCGCAGCTTCTTCATCTCGGCCGGGATCTCGGCGGTGCTGGTCGCCGCGGCGGCCTTCTGGTATCTGCCCAGCAGCTTCGGCGCCCTGTCGGGCTCGACCGTCACCTCCGACGCCGACCCGCGCCTGATCGCGGTGGGCGCGGTGCTGATCGGCCTGGTCCTGGCCAGCGCGATCCAGCTGCTGACCGGCTACTTCACCGAGACCAACCGCCGTCCGGTGCGCGAGATCGGCGAGAGCTCGGCCACCGGGCCGGCCACCGTCATCCTCGCCGGCATCAGCGTCGGCCTGGAGTCGGCCGTCTACTCGGCGCTGATCATCGGCGGCGCGGTCTACGGGGCGTTCCTGCTCGGGTTCGGGAACGTCACGATCGCGCTGTTCGCGGTGGCCCTGGCCGGCACCGGCCTGCTGACCACGGTCGGCGTCATCGTCTCCATGGACACCTTCGGCCCGGTCTCCGACAACGCCCAGGGCATCGCCGAGATGTCCGGCGACGTCGAGGGCGAGGGTGCGCGGGTGCTCACCAGCCTCGACGCCGTCGGCAACACCACCAAGGCCATCACCAAGGGCATCGCCATCGCCACGGCCGTGCTGGCGGCGACGGCGTTGTTCGGCGCGTTCCGCACGGCGGTGGAGGACCAGCTCTCCAAGGCCGGCCAGGACATCAAGGCGGCGCTGGGCGCCTTCTCCACCTTCAGCCTCAGCATCGACCAGCCGAACGTGCTGGTGGGGCTGATCGTCGGCGCCGCGGTGGTGTTCCTGTTCTCCGGCCTGGCGATCTCTGCGGTCGGCCGCGCGGCCATGCGGGTGGTCTTCGAGGTACGCGACCAGTTCCGCAACAAGCCGGGCATCATGGACGGCACCGAGAAGCCCGAGTACGGCCGCGTCGTGGACATCTGCACCCGCGACTCGCTCCGCGAGCTGGCCACGCCCGGCCTGCTGGCGGTGATGACCCCGATCGCGGTCGGGTTCGCGCTCGGCTACGCGCCGCTCGGCGCGTTCCTGGCCGGCGCGATCGCCTGCGGCACCCTGATGGCCGTCTTCCTGGCCAACTCCGGTGGCGCCTGGGACAACGCCAAGAAGCTGGTCGAGGACGGGCACCATGGCGGCAAGGGCTCCGAGGCCCACGCCGCCACGGTCATCGGCGACACGGTCGGCGACCCGTTCAAGGACACCGCGGGCCCGGCCATCAACCCGCTGATCAAGGTGATGAACCTGGTGGCGCTGCTGGTCGCGCCGGCCGTCGTCCTGTACGCGGGCAACGCCGCGCTGCGGATCGGCATCACGGTGGTGGCGGTGGCGGTGGTCGTGGCGGCCATCGTCATCTCCAAGCGCAGGTCGGTGACGAGCGAGCCGGCCAACAACGACCGCGAGCACGAGCCCGTGGCCTCGTAACGACCGATCGACGAGACGCCCGTCCCGGCCAGGGGCGGGCGTCTTCGCATGCGGGTGGGTGGCGCGGGGACGGCGGGGGCGCGGTGGGAAACTGGGCGGGTGGAAGAGGACAACCGGCCCTCGGGCGGGAAGACGCTGGGCCTGATCCTGCTGGCGATGCTGGTCATCCTGGGCGTGATCATCGGGCTCGGGATCTGGGCGTCGAAGGGCTGACGTGCCAGATGATGACGTGCCGGGTGATGACGTGCCAGATGATGACGTGTCGAGAGGATGACGTGCCGAGGTGATGACGTGATGCGGACCCTGATACTGCTCCGCCATGCCAAGGCCGCGCAGGTGCCCGGTCTGGCCGACCGCGAACGTCCGCTGACCGAGCGCGGTGAGCGGGACGCCGGCCGGGCCGGCGACGAGATCAGGGCGGCCGGGCTGAGCCCCGACGCGGTGCTCTGCTCGCCGGCGCTGCGGACCAGGCGCACCGCCGAGCTGGCCTTCCCCGGCATGGAGATCAGCTACGAACGCGACATCTACCAGGCCTATCCCGAAGAACTGCTCGAACTGCTCCGCAGGACCGACCCTGAGCTGGGCACGGTCGTGTTGTGCGGGCACAATCCCGCGGTGCACGAGCTGGCCCTGCAACTGGGCGGCGGCGACTACGGCTTCCGGCCGGGGGCGTTCGCGGTGATCCAGGTGCAGGCGGCGTGGGTAGACCTGTGGCCGGGGGAGGGACGCCTGGTCACGCACTGGGATCCCAAGGAGCACTGACCGGGGACGACGCCTATGCGGGGGGCCGCCAGAGCGCTGCGTGACGGCTTCTCGCTGCCCGCGCGCCCGCCCTGGGGGTACGGGCTGCTGTGCGGGCTCGCGGTGGCCGGGCCGCTGCTGGCCGGGGTGCTGGCGGGCCGGCCGCAGTCGGGGGCGTTCCTGGCCCTGGGGGCGTATCTGACGGCGTTCGGGGACATGTACGGGCAGCCGTACGCGGCGCGGGCGCGGTCCATGGCCATCAAGATCGTGCTGATCGCGGGCGGGTGCTGGCTGGGCCTGTACCTGGCGGATCGGCCCTGGTGGGCGGTGCTGGCGCTCGGAGCGGTCGCCGCGGCGGGCGGCCGGTGGCGCACGGTCGGGACGCCGCCCGCGTTCGCCCTGGTCACCGGGTTCTACCTGGCGGTGCCCGCGGGGTTCGGGCCGCCCGAGCTGATGGTGCTCGGCGGCCTCCTGTACGCCGTGCCCGCCCTGGCCCTGTGGCCGTTGCGCCGGTTCGACCCGTTGGCGACGGCGCTGGGCGAGGCCGTCCGGGGCGTGGCCGGGCTGCTCGACGGGCTCGCCGGCGACGACTGGGACGACCGCAGGGAACGCGCGTCCAAGGCCCTGGAGACGGCGGCCACGGCGTCGGCGTCGTTCGAGAGCATGGACGCGGCCGGCCGGTCCGCCGACGCGTACGTCGAGGCGCTGGTCCGGATCTTCCACGAGACGGTGGCGCTGCGCGCCCTGCGCGCTGCCGCCCCGGACGAGCAGGACGGGATCGACGACGTGGCCACGACGCTGGCCGCGGACCTGCGGGAGGCCGCGGACGGGCGGCGGGCCGGGGTGGTGGAGGCGCTGGCCGTCACCGCCGACTACGCCGAGCGCCTGGGCGCGCGCGAGCCGGGCGCCGACCCGGCGGCGCTGCGCAGCGGCGCGGTGCTCGGGCAGGCCCGGCGCTGCCTGGACCGGATCGCGGTGGGGGTGCGCACGGTCGGCCTCCTGGCCGCCCGGCACGTGCCCCCGGCCGGCCGCGGGCTGCTGCCCGGGTTGCCGGGAAAGCCTGCGGCGGGGCGCGGGCTGCTGGCGGGGTTGCCGGAAGAGCCTGCGGCGGGCCGCGGGCTGCTGCCCGGGAAGCCTGCGGCGGGGCGCCGGCTGTTCGCGCGGCTGCCGTGGAAGCCGCCGCCGGGCGGTTCGGGGCCTGAGCACGCCGGGCGGCTGGGGCTCACCGCCGCCGTGGCGATGGCGCTGATGCTGGGGGTGCACGAGCAGTACGGCAAATGGTTCGTGTTCACCGTGCTGCTGGCGGTGCGGCCCACCTACGGGGACACCGTCGAGCGGGTGGTGCTGCGGGTGGCCGGCACCGTGGCGGGGGCCGCGGCGGCGGCGCTGATCCTGGCGGCGGTGCCGGGGCCGTACACGATCGTGGGGACGGTGCTGGTGTTCGGCACGCTCGGGTTCGCCCTGCGCGAGGTCAGCTACGGCTACTGGTCGATCTTCGCGACGCCGCTGGCCATGATGCTCACCGACTTCTCGACCCGGCTCGACTGGGAGGCGGCGGGGATCAGGCTGGCGCTCACCGCGGGCGGCGGCGTGCTGGCGCTGGCGGCGGCCCGGCTGCTGTGGCCGCGCGGCCAGGCGGGACGGCTGCGCGGCCTGGCCGCCGAGCTGCTGCGCGAGCACGCCTGCCTCGTCCGCGCGCTGGCCGAAGGCGACCTGGACCGGCTGCCCGACCGTACGGAATCGGCCGGGACGGCGGCCGACCGGCTGCGCGAGTCGCTGGACAAGCTGGACAAGGAGCCGGGCGGCAGGGCGCCGGCCGAGCTGCGGGCCGCGCTGACGCTGGCCAGGAAGCTCAGGGACGACGCGATCCTGCTCGGCGCCGTGCTGCGCGGGGCCGAGCCCGGCTCGGACGCCACCGCCGGCGTGCTCGACGCGGTGGCCGACCGGCTGGACGCCGTGGGGCAGGCCGTACGGGAGCGCGAGCCGCCGCCCGCCGCCGACGCGTTCGAGGCGCAGCTCGACGAGGTGGCGCGGGAGGTCAGCTCGCTGATGGAGGAGGCGGCGGCGGGCGAGGGCACGGCCGTGCGCAGGCGGCTGCGGCACGCGGTGACCGCCCACCCGGCGCTCAGGTCGCTCTGCAAGGACGCGCTCGACCTGGCCGCCGAGGTCACCGCCCGGTTCAGGACGTGAGCACGCCGTCCTCGGCGTCGGCGGCCTCGACCTCGTCCCTGGAGATGCCCAGGAGGTAGAGGATCGAGTCGAGGTAGGGCGTGTTGACCGCGGTGTCGGCCGCCTGCCGGACGACGGGCTTGGCGTTGAAGGCGATGCCCAGCCCGGCCGCGGCGATCATGTCGAGGTCGTTGGCGCCGTCGCCGATGGCCACCGTCTGGGAGATGGGCAGCCTGGCCTCCCTGGCGAACCGCTCCAGCGCGCGGGCCTTGCCCGGCCGGTCGACGATCTCGCCGACGACCCGCCCGGTGAGCTTGCCGTCGATGACCTCCAGGACGTTCGCCGCCGAGTAGTCGATGCCCAACTCCTCGACCAGGGCGTCGGTGATCTGGGTGAAGCCGCCGCTGACGATGGCGAAGCGGTAGTCGAGGCGCTTGAGCGTACGGACGAGGGTGCGGGCGCCGGGGGTGAGCACGACCTCCTGGCGCACCTGCTCGAACACCTCGGCCGGCAGCCCTTCGAGCAGCGCGACGCGGCGGCGCAGCGACTCGGCGAAGTCGAGCTCGCCGCGCATGGCCTGCTCGGTGACCCGGGCGACCTCGTCCAGGCAGCCGGCGTGCGCGGCCAGCAGCTCGATGACCTCGCCCTGGATGAGGGTGGAGTCGACGTCCATGACGATGAGCCGCTTGGCCCGGCGGGACAGGCCGGTGCGCTGGACGGCGACGTCGACCTCCTGGGCGGCGGCCTCGGCGGCCAGCTCGACGCGCAGGGCGGTCGGGTTGGCGCCGGAGACCGACAGCTCGATGCAGGTGACGGGCCACTGGGCGAGGCGTTCGATGCGGTCGATGTTGGCGCCGGCGGCGGCGATGCGGCCGGCGATGCCCGCGATGGCGGCGGGCTGGAGGGTGGCGCCCAGCACGCTGACCGACAGGCGGCCGCGGCGGCGCTGTTCCTTGGCCTGGGAGCCGGTGGAGAGCTCGACCTCCATCCCGAGGTCTTCGGCCACCCGTTCGACGGCGGTCCACATCGCGCCGAGGGTGGTGCCCGTGCCGGTGGACGGGCCGCCGGCGTACGCGACGAGCACGCCGAGCGTGAGTCTGCCGCGGATGACGACCTGTTCGATGTCCGCGACCGTCACCGGGAACCCGGACAGCACGGAGAAGAGCCTGGAGGTGACACCGGGCCGGTCGGGGCCGGTCAGGGTGATCAGGAGGGTGCGCTGGTCCACATCCAGCCACGGTACTGCGCCCGGTCCGGTGCCCGCGCAGCAGGCTCGCCATTCGGACACGGGCGCAGCGGCCGCGGGACTAGCGGACGATCTTCGTCTTGGCGGTCTTGGCGTAGCCGTGCTCAGGGATGCCGAGGCGCTCGAGCTCTTCCTGGGCCAGGGACCACGTGCCCTTCTCCTGGTCCCACATGCCCTGCTGGACGTCGTAGGTGACCACGCCGAGGGTCGCCTTCTGCGTGCCCGTGGCGCTCTTCTTCAGCTTGGCGTAGAAGTCGAGGCGAACCCAGTCGTCCTTCTCCAGGACGTAGGGGACGCTGCAGTACAGGGCGCGGCCGTCGAGGGCGCAGACGGTGCCCTTGGGGGCGCGGTAGCTGATCTTCCGGAGGTCCACGCCCTTCGGGAACTGGCCGCCGACGAACCAGGCGTCGGCCGAGTACGGGCCGGTGTTGGTCGCCTGGAGGCTGTACTTGATCAGGCCGCCGGCCTTGGCCGTCTTGGACGCCTTCAACTTGATGTCGAAGACCGCGAAGGGGGCGTCGGCGGCCTTGGCGGCCGTGGCGGTGTGGGCGGCGGTGGTCGTCGTGGCGGACGCGGGCACCGCCGGGACAATCAGCGCACCGGCCAGCAAAGCCAGCGAGGCGACCTTAGTGAGGGAGTTGCGCATCAACGTCTCCGGAGAGGAAGTGGCACGGGGACGCGCTTGAACAAGCCCCCGTAAATGTCGGCTGTTCCTATCACGAGGGCAAAATGTGTGTAAAGCTTATTTATCCAGAATCAGGTGCGTGTCGCCGAACTCGTGCCACAGATATCCCTTCCGCAGCGCCTCTTCGTACGCGCGGGCCAGCGCCCTCTCGCCGGCGATCGCCGTCAGCATGAGCAGGTGGCTGGAGCGAGGTTCGTGCAGGCCGGTGATGAGCCCGGTGACCGCCCGTACCCCGGTGGCCGGGGTGACGACGTGGCCGGTCCAGCCGGAGGCGGCGCCGACCAGGCCGTCCGGGCCCACGGCGGTCTCCAGGGCGCGCACGACGGTCGTCCCCGCGGCGATCACCCGGCCGCCGTTCCGCCGGGTCAGGTTGACCAGCCGGGCGGTGGCGGCGGGCACCTCGTACCGCTCGGCGTAGGGCCGCTCGTCCTTCTCCGGCGAGGCCACGCCGGTGTGCAGCGTGACGGGCGCGATCGTCACGCCCCGCGAGACCAGCGCGGTGACCAGCTCGGAGGTGAACGGCCGGGCCGCGCTCGGCATCTCCGCGCTGCCCGGCACGGTGGCGAACACCGTCTGGTAGGCGTCGATGGGCCAGTCGGCCGGCACGTACGAGTAGCGGATCGGCCGGCCGTGCTCGCGCAGGTACGGCAGCACGTCCCGGTCCAGTCGCGCCCGCCACAGCCGCGGCGTCTCCCGTTCGATCAGCCGCAGCGTGGCCCGGCCGGGCAGCGGCAGCCACTCGCCCGGCTCGCCGCCCCCGTACGGCTCGGACGCCTTGGCCGTCCTGCGGCGCAGCTCGACCAGCCAGGTGCCGTCCTCGCGGGCGGTGGAGAAATGCACCGCGAGCCGGTCGAGCCGGACCGCCGCGGGCAGCGTCGCCGAGTTGTTGACCACGATCAGGTCGCCGGGGTCGAGCAGTCCGGGCAGGTCGCCGAACCGGTGGTGGGCGGGCTCGGCCTCGCCGCGCGAGACCATCAGGCGCACCGCGTCCCTGGCCAGCCCGCGCGCCTCGGGTGGCTCGTGGGCCGACAGGTCGTCGGGCAGCGCGAAGTCCAGCAGCGCCGTCATTGCAGGCTCACCTTCCCGCCGGCCGGCCGGGACGTGACCAGGTCGCGCAGCGCCGCGGCCACCTTGGCGGGGTCGGTGGCCGACGACGCCTCCTCCGCCCCGACGGCGTCGGCGAGCATGCGGGTGTTCATCTCGCCGGGATCGGCCCACCAGACCCGCAGGCCGGGCTCCTCGGCGGCCAGCACGTTCGACAGCTGCTCCAGGGCGGCCTTGGTCGCGCCGTAGCCGCCCCAGCCCGCGTAGGCGCCGGTGGCGGCGTCGGAGGTGATGTTGACCACGGCTCCGCCGGCCGCGCGCAGGGCGGGCAGCGTGGCCTGGATGAGCGCGAGCGGCGCGGTCACGTTCGTCTCCAGCAGGACCCGGAACGCCTCCAGCGGGTAGCCCGCCAGCGGCGGCAGCGGGGTCACCCCGAGGTCACTGGCGTTGTTGACCAGGAGGTCCAGCTGGGGCACGGCCCGTCCCAGCCGCGCGATGTGCTCGGGGTCGGTCACGTCGCCGGGGATCGCGGTGGCGCCCAGCTCGTCGGCGATCCGGCGCAGCTCGTCGGCGCCGCGGGCGGTGAGCACGAGGTTCCAGCCCGCCTCCGACAGGGACCTCGCCAGGGCGAGGCCGAGGCCGCGGGAGGCGCCGGTGATGAGAGCGGTGTTCGTCATGACATCGACGCTAGGATCGGCGCGCCGCGCCGGCATCGGGCGCAGGGCCCGCTCCCGCCTGGGCACATCGTCCTAGGACTTCGCCCCTGGAGCGGGACCCTAGAGTGGGTCCGTGAGCTCATCGGACCGGGACGAGATCCTGCAGGCGGTGAGTTCCGCCGTGCTCGCGGTCACCCGCCATCTGTCGGTCCGTGAGGTGCTCCAGGTCATCGTACGGTCGGCGCAGCGCCTCCTCGACGCCCGCTACGCCGCGCTCGGCGTGCCCGACGACGACGGCTCGTTCGCCGAGTTCGTCGCCGAGGGCCTCACCGACAAGCAGTGGGAGGCCATCGGCCCGCTGCCCAGGCAGCACGGCATGCTCGGCGCGATGCTCCGCGAAGGCACCCCGGCCCGGCTGCCCGACCTGCGGGAGGACCCGCGGTTCGAGTGGTGGCCGAAGGCGCACCCGGTGATGAAGGACTTCCTCGGCGTGCCCATCCGCGACGCCGACCAGGTGATCGGCATCATCTTCCTGGCCAACAAGCGCACCCCCGGCGGGTTCACGCAGGAGGACCAGGAGCTGCTGACGCTGTTCGCCGCGCACGCCGCCATCGCGCTCACCAACGCCCGGCTCTACGAGCGCGGGCGCGAGCTGGCCATGCTGGAGGAGCGCAACCGGGTGGCCCGCGAGCTGCACGACGCGGTCACCCAGAAGCTGTTCTCGCTCCGCCTGACCGCCCAGGCCGCCGCCACCATGCTGGACAAGGCCCCCGAGAAGGCGCACGCCGAGCTCGAACGCGTCCAGCGGCTGGCCGGGGAGGCGCTGTCGGAGCTGCGCGCGGTGATCGTCGAGCTGCGCCCGGCCGAGCTCGACCGCCACGGGCTCGCCGAGACGTTGCGCAAGCACGTGCGCATGCTCGACCGGCTCCACCCCTCGCTGGTCACCTTCGAGTGCGACGAGCTGCCGCCGCTCGACTCGGCGGTGGAGGTGGCCGTGCTGCGGGTGGCCCAGGAGGCGCTGCACAACGCGCTCAGGCACTCCGGGGCCTCGCGGGTGTCCGTGCGTCTGGTCCTCGACGGGGGGACGCTGGCGCTGACCGTCCACGACGACGGCGACGGCTTCGAGCAGGGGGAGTCGCACGGCCTCGGCCTGGTGTCGATGCGCGACCGGGCGGAGTCGGTCGGCGGGGCGATGACGGTCTCCTCGGCCCCCGGCCAGGGGACCACCGTACGCGTGGAGGTGGGCGTGTGATCCGGGTGCTGATCGCCGACGATCATCCGGTGGTCCGGCAGGGGCTGCGGACGTTCCTCGACCTGCAGGACGACATCACCGTCGTCGGCGAGGCGGCCGACGGCGCGCAGGCTGTCGAGCTGGTCGGCGAGCTGACGCCCGACGTGCTGCTGCTCGACCTGAAGATGCCGGTGCTCGACGGGCTGGGCGCGCTGGAGCGGCTGGCCGGCTCGGCCACGCGGGTGGTGGTGCTGACGTCCGTGAGCGACCGGTCCGACGTGGGCCCGGCGATGCGGGCGGGGGCCGCGGGCTTCCTCTACAAGGACGTCGATCCGTCCGCGCTGGTCCAGGCCGTGCGGGCGGTGCACAACGGTCAGGTGCTGCTCGCGCCGGAGGCGGCCGAGGCGATGTTGTCCGCCCCGGCGCCGGTGGCCGCCGTGCCGGGGCCGGCGCCGCTGACCGAGCGCGAGCGCGAGGTGCTCGCCCTGATCGCGGCCGGGCGGTCCAACAGGGAGATCGCGCGCAGCCTCGCCGTCGCGGAGAAGACGGTCAAGACCCATGTGTCGAATGTGCTGATGAAGCTGGGCGTCCAGGACCGGACCCAGGCCGCGCTGTACGCCGTGCGGCACGGCCTGGCCTGATCAGCCGGTCAGGTGTCCTTCTTCTGATTGGACTCCTCGTGGCTGGCCGGCGGGTTGTACTCCTTGACGGGCGGCGGCGGCGTCCAGTGCTTGGTGGGCTTGCGCGGCGGGACCACGATCTTGGTCTTGGCCGTCCTGAGCCAGGAGTAGCCCTTGATGCCGAGGCGCTTGAGCTCTTCCTTGTCGATGTTCTCCATGCCCTGGTCGACGTCGTACGCGATGACGCCGAGCTTGGCGACGGCCACGCCCCTGGTGCCCTTCTTCAGGGTGACCTGGAAGTTCAGCCAGTCCGTCTTGCCCTTCGGCAGGACGAATTTGCCCCAGCACCAGAACCAGCGGCCCTCCCAGGTGCACTTCGTGCCCTTCGACGCCCCCCAGCGCAGCGTGGGCACCACGCCCTTGGGCACCTGTCCGCCGATCCAGTAATAGTCGGCGTAGTACGGCCCCAGATTCTTCGCTTTGAGGTAGTAAGTTATCTTTCCGCCGCTTCTGGTGCGGTTGTTGTACTTAACGGAGATCTTGAAGTTCGAGAACGGCTTGGCCCTGGCAGCGACGGCCGGCGTCGTCGTGGTTGTCGCGGTAGTCGTGGCCTCTGCCTGGGCCGGGGCCACCAACGGCACGGCGGCCAGGCCGCTGACTAAGAACAGGCTGAAGCTCTTGCGCATGTGACGGCTCCCCGTACGGTGCTGGAAATCCCCGATCTTCTCCGTGATTATTGCGTAGGGCAAATTTTTCGCAAAGAGCGATGATCTTTCGTGACTTGGGATGGCTTGCGGGCTTTTCGCATGGTTCATCACGCTTCGATCGGGGGTCTCAGCGCAAGGGGAGGACCAGGTGCCGGAGACGCACCCATTACAGCCCGGCGATCCGCGATCTCTGGGCGCCTACCGGCTGCTGGAGCGCCTCGGCAAGGGGGCCCAGGGGGTCGTCTTCAAGGCGGCGGGGCCCGACGGGCGGCTTGTCGCGATCAAGCTGCTGAACACGCTGCTCGACCGGCCCGGACTCGACGGGGAGCGGTTCCTGCGTGAGGTCGCCGCCGCGCGCCGGGTCGCCCAGTTCTGCACCGCGCAGGTGCTGGGGGCCAACCTGGACGGCGAGCAGCCGTACATCGTGAGCGAGCTGGTCGACGGGGTGTCGCTCCAGGTCGTGGTGCAGCGGGAGGGGCCGCGCCAGGGCGGGGCGCTGTACCGGCTGGCCGTCGGCACCGTCACCGCGCTGGCCGCCATCCACCGGGCCGGGATCGTCCACAGGGACTTCAAGCCGAGCAACGTGCTGCTGGGGCCCGACGGGCCGCGCGTGATCGACTTCGGCATCGCCAGGGCGCTGGACTCGGCGATGACGATCAGCAGCGGGGTGGTCGGGACGCCGGCGTACATGTCGCCCGAGCAGATCTCGGGCGAGCGGGTGGGGCCCGCCGGCGACATGTTCAGCTGGGCGCTCACCATGCTGTACGCCGCCACCGGGCGGCCCGCGTTCGGCCAGGACAGCCTGCCCGCGGTCATCTACCGGGTGATGAACGAGGAGCCGGACCTGTCGGCGCTGCCCGGCGAGCTGCGGCCGTTGGTGCAGGCGTGCCTGAGCAAGCGCGCCGAGGACCGGCCCACGGCGGCGGACGCGCTGTTCGCCCTGCTGGAGAACCAGGGGGCGGCGGCCCAGCGGGACGCCGAGGTCGCCCTCAACACCGGCTCCCAGCTCGCCGCCGACCACCCCCACCCCGCCGCCGACGGCCCCGGCCCTTCGGTCCCGCCGCCTTCGGGTCCTCTCCCTTCGGGTTCCCGGCCCTCGGGCGCCGGGCCGTCCGGGCCCGCGCCCGCCGGCGGGGTGAGGGATCCGGGGCCGGTAGGGGCTCGGGGGCCGCAGGGGGCGCCCGCGCCGACCGGGTGGGCCAATCCGTCCGGGGCGTCCTACACCCCGCCGCCGCCCGCCGCCCGCCCGGCGGTCCAGGGCCCACCTGCGGCGGGCGGGGCCGGGCGAGGACCGGCCGGTCCGGGGGCACCGTCCAGAGGGCCTGGGGCGGGTGGGGCCGGGGGAGGGCCGCCCGGTCCGGGGGCGCCGTTCGGAGGGGCTGGGGCTGGGGGAGGGGCGGCCGGTCCCGGGGCGCCGTTCGGAGGGGCTGGGGCGGGCGGCGGGCAGGAGGGGGTCACGCGATACGTCCGGCAGGCGCCCGCAGGACCCTACGGGCAGCCGCCGCGGTTTCCGCCGCCGTACCCCATGGGGTCGCGGCAGGCGCCGGCCGGGAGCGGCAACGACGCGTTCTTCCGGCACGCCCCCGCCGTCGAGCCGCCCGGTGAGGTCAGGGCCAGGCGCAGGCGCGCGATCATGGTGTCCAGCGCGCTCGCCGTGGCGCTCGCGCTGGCCGGCGGGGTGCTGTTCCTGGGGCCGAGGATGTTCGGCCCGGAAAACCCGCCGAGCCCGGGCGCGGCGGCCGAGGCCACCACGTCTCTGGCCCCGAGCCCCGCTCTGCCCACCGCCCGGCCCACGGCGACGCTGCCCGCCACCGCCACCCCGCCGTCCACGCCGGTCCCGAGTCCCACCGTCACCCCCGTGCCCACACAGACGGTCCCGCCGCCGCAGGCCGTCGCCGCCATCGGCAAGCAGGACGGCAAGTCGCTCAAGGGCCACACCAAGGGCGTCCAGACGGTCTCCGCCCTGTCCCTGGGCGACGGCAGGACCTGGCTGGTGTCCGGTGGCCAGGACGGCCGCGTCCGCCTGTGGGACCTGGGCAGGCACAAGCCGCTGGCCACCATGAGGGGCCACAGCGAGGAGGTGTACGCCGTGGCCGCCGTCATGATGGGCAAGACCCCCATGGCGGTGTCCGGGGGCTACGACGGCAGCGTCCGCCTGTGGAACCTCAAGACGCACAAGGGCAAGGTCCTCGGCTGGCACGGTGACGCCGTCTACTCGGTCGCGCTGACCAAGGCGGGCGGCAAGTGGATCGCCGTGACCGGGGACGCCAACGGCTGGCTGCGCTTCTGGGACCTGAAGAGGCGCAAGGCCACCGGCAGGGCCGTCAAGGCCCACCGCACGTCCGTGAACTGGCTCAACGCCACCCACCTCGGCGACCGCGCGATCGTCGTCTCGGCAGGCGAGGACGCGACCCTGCGCCTGTGGGACGTGGCCCGCCACAAGCCGTACGGAAAGGCGTACAAGGGGCACGCGAAGGGCGTGTACGCGGTGGCCACCGGCAGGCTCGGAGACAGGACGGTGGTCGCGTCCGGCGGCAAGGACCGGAAGATCCGGATCTGGGACCCGAAGACCGGCAAGACCATCGGCTCGCCCCTGTCGGGTCACAAGAAGATCATCTACTCCTTGTCCTTCGGCACGCTGGGCGGCCGCCCGGTCCTGCTGTCCGGCTCGACCGACGGGACCATCCGGCTCTGGGACCCCGACACGCACAAGCCTCTGGGCAAACCGGTCAAGGCCCACAAGCGCGGCGTGTACGCGGTCGGGATCGTCCCCTCGGACGGCGGCCCGGTCGTCGTGTCGGCCGGCAAGGACAAGGTCATCCGCGTCTGGAAGCCGAAGGAGGAGGCCGGGTCCTGAGCCGCCTACGAGTGGTGTACCGGCTCGAAGATGGCGTGATGGGCGGCCACCAGGGCGCGGCGGACGGCCCGGTCGAGCTCCCGCAGGGCCGTGGCCCTGGCCGCGACCTGCGTCGAGGTGAGCCCGCGGTCGTCGGCCAGGACGAGGACGGCGGCCAGCCGGGTGGCCAGCGTGGAGACGCGGTGGGCGCGGGCCGGGTAGCCGGGGGCCAGCTCGCCGCCGCGCCCGGGCCGGTCGGGCCGGGCCTGGGCCGGGCCTTCGACGCCGGTCAGCGCCTCGGTGGCGGCGCGCATGGCCGACGACAGCTCGTGCTCGGCCTCGGCCAGCGAGGGCAGGTCCTGGCGTACGGGCCCGGCGTCGTGCACCTCCAGGCGGGTCCCCACGTACGAGGAGCCGCGCCGGTCGGGGACGGGCACCAGGCCGAGCCGCCGGTCGCGCAGCACGGCGACCGCGGCCTGCCCGGCGTCGACGGCGGAGGAGTTGAACGTCGCCGGCCCGGACAGCCCGAGCGGGTCGCCGGGCGCGGGAAGGGCGAGCCGGAACTCGTGCAGGCCGTCGGACCGCAGGTTTGCGAGGTATTTACGCAGCGGCACGTCACCGGCGACGACGGGCCCCGCGACGGCTTCCACGTGGTCAGCCGCCTCGTCGAGGCCGACGTGACCGGAGAGCCACGCGTTGCCCCAGGCGACGAGCGAGGGACAGACAGGTGATTCAGGGTGCACCGATCCACGATAAGCGCTCGCCCTGCAATAGGTTTGTCCCCAGGGCGACTCCAAAGGTCCCCAGGGTGACTCCAAGGGAGGGAACGGGGATGGGTGGTCAGGTGCTGCGGCTCCAGGACGTCGCCGTCAGGCGCGACGGAGCGGCCCTGCTGCGCGGCATCGACTGGACGGTCAACGAGGACGAGCGCTGGGTCGTCATCGGTCCCAACGGCGCGGGCAAGACCACGTTGTTGCAGGTCGCCGCGACGTTGCTCTATCCGACCGAGGGCGTGGTCGAGGTGCTGGGGGAGCGGCTGGGGCAGACCGACGTGTTCGACCTGCGGCCGCGCATCGGGCTGGCGAGCGCCGCGCTGGCCGAGCGCATCCCGCCGGAGGAGAAGGTCATCGACCTCGTCCTGACCGCCTCGTACGCCATCATGGGCCGCTGGACGGAGGAGTACGACTCCAACGACGTGACCAGGGCCGTCGAGCTGATCGACATGATGGGTGCGGCCCACCTGATCAGGCGGCGGTTCGGCACCCTGTCGGAGGGCGAGCGCAAGCGGGTGCAGATCGCCCGCGCGCTCATGCCCGACCCGGAGATCCTCCTGCTCGACGAGCCGGCCGCCGGCCTCGACCTGGGCGGCCGGGAAGACCTGGTGCGCCGGCTGTCGGCGCTGGCCGGCGACTACCGCTCGCCGACGCTGGTGCTGGTGACGCATCACGTCGAGGAGGTGCCGAGCGGGTTCACGCACGGCCTGCTGCTGCGGCACGGGTCCGTGGTGGCGCAGGGGCCGCTCGACCACGTGATGACGGCCGACAACCTGTCCCGTACGTTCGGGGTGCCGCTGACGCTCGACCGGAGTGCCGAGGGCCGCTGGTACGCCCGGGCATACTGACCTCACTGGATCACCATTTATGCGGATATCGGTCGCCTAAAGGTGAAACGAAATATCATGCACCGAGTCGGTCCCCTCGACTCCGGAGCTTCGCCATGTCGACCGAGCAGCTCGTCGTCGCCCTCGTCGTGGTCGCGGCGATGGGCTTCGTGGTGGCCCGCAGCATCCGCATCATCCCGCAGGCCACGGCCGCCATCATCGAACGGCTGGGCCGCTACCACCGCACGCTGACGCCCGGCCTCAACATGGTGGTCCCGTTCGTCGACCGCATCAAGGACCTGATCGACCTGCGGGAACAGGTGGTCTCGTTCCCGCCGCAGCCGGTGATCACGTCCGACAACCTGGTGGTGTCGATCGACACGGTGATCTACTTCCAGGTCACCAACCCCAAGGCGGCCACGTACGAGATCGCGAACTTCCTGATCGGCGTCGAGCAGCTCACCGTCACCACGCTGCGCAACGTGGTCGGCGGCATGGACCTGGAACGCACGCTGACCTCGCGCGAGGAGATCAACACCGAGCTGCGCGGCAGCCTCGACGAGGCCACCGGCAAGTGGGGCATCCGGGTCAACAGGGTCGAGCTGAAGGCCATCGACCCGCCCGTCTCCATCCAGGACTCGATGGAGAAGCAGATGCGCGCCGACCGGGACAAGCGCGCCGCCGTGCTGGCCGCCGAGGGGCAGCGCCAGGCGGCGATCCTGGCCGCCGAGGGCGACAAGCAGGCCGCCGTGCTGCGCGCCAGGGGCGAGGCGGAGGCCGCCGTGCTGCGGGCGCAGGCGGACGCCGAGGCCCAGGCCATGCGCGCCAAGGGCCAGGCGGACGCGATCGGCATGGTCTTCAAGGCCATCCACGACGGGAAGCCCGACCAGCGACTGCTGGCCTACCACTACCTCCAGACCCTGCCCGAGATCGCCAAGGGCGACGCCAACAAGGTCTGGATCGTGCCCTCGGAGATGGGCAAGGTGCTGGAAGGGCTGGGCGGGCTGTTCGCCCCGCCCGCGCCGAAGAACCCCGAGGAATAACTCAAACACATGTACGGATAAATACCGGCTCAAGTGGGTATAAATCAGTACATGAAGGGTGATCGGGTGGAGATCGTCATCGACGCGGGCGGCTCCCCGCGAACCTACGAGGTCACGGCCACCCGCGCGGGCCGGCGCGTCGAGGTGGCCAACCGGCGCGGGCTGGTGGAGGTGAGCGAGGTCACCCGGAGCGGCACGCCGGTGCGCACGGCCCGCTTCATGTCCAGCCGGATCCTCGCCCTCGTGGAGCATCCGGCCGACGAAGCCGCAGGCGACGACTAGCGGAAGTCCGCCACGTGGTCCTCGGCCCACTGGCGGAAGGTCAGCGCGGGCCGGCCGAGCAGCCGCTCCACCGTGTCGGTCACCCGCTCGGGGTTGTGCACCGCCGCCCCCCAGCCCTTCAGCGCGGCCTCCACGAACCCGGGATCGCCCCAGGCGGCCGTCAGGTGCGCGCGGGCCTCGTCCAGCGGCTGCTCCTCCCAGCGCACCTCGTGCCCGGCCACCTCGCCGATGATCCGCACCTGCTCGGCCTGGGTGAGCTGTTCGGGGCCGGAGAGCACGTACTTGCCGCCCGTGTGGCCGGCCGAGGTGAGCACGTGCGCGGCCACCGCGGCGATGTCCTTCTCGTGGATCAGCGCCCTGACCGCCTGCCCGAACGGCCAGCGCACGACGCCCTGCCGGATCTGGGCGGCCCAGCCCAGCGTGTTGGCGGCGAAGCCGCCGGGCCGCAGGAACGTCCAGGCCAGGCCGGAATGCCGGATCAGCCGCTCGACACTCTGGTGGAACAGCGTCGGCTCCTCGCCGTCGGCCAGGTCCTCGACGTCGGCGGACAGGTAGACCACGCGGCGGGCGTGCCTGGCGAGGGCCGTCACCGCGCCCGCGGTCGCCGCCTCGGAGTAGCCGGGCCACAGCAGGAAGACGCTCTCGACGTCCCGCAACGCCGGTTCAAGGGTCTCGGGCACGGTCAGGTCGCCGCGCACCGCCTCCACGCCCTCGGGGAGCCGGGCCTTGTCGGGGTTCCTGACCAGCGCCCGCACGTCCAGGCCCGCCTCCGCGAGCTGGGAGACCACATGTTTGCCCACATTGCCGGTCGCGCCGGTCACCAGAATTTTGCTCATGGCCCCGACGGTAGGACCTCAAGTTAAGTTCAGGTCAATCCCGGCCGTACCTGGATCGTGCCGTCGCGGCGGACGCGGGTCTCGAACATGGGCGCGGGCGCGGTCGCGGGACCGTGCTTCACCGAGCCGTCGGCCAGCCGGAACGTGCTGCTGTGCCACGGGCAGACCACGCACGCCTCGCCGTCCTCCATGACCAGCCGGCCCTGGTGCAGCGGGCCGGCCAGGTGCGGGCAGCGGTCGGCCAGCACGGTCACCCCGTCGCCCTGGCGCAGCACGAAGAGCTGGATGTAGCCGAGCCGGCGCGCGACCGGCCTGCCGTCGGGCAGGTCCTTGAGCGGGCACAGGTCGTGCCAGCCCAGCGGTACGAGATGGGCGACCTGCGGCGCGTGGTTGGCCCCCGCGGCCTGCCGGTAGGCCATGTGGCCGCCGAGGTAGCCGCCCAGCCCGCCCAGCCCGAGCCCGACGTAGGACAACACGCGCCCGGCCCGCTCGGCGCCGCGCAGCCGGGCCACCAGCGAGGCCGACATCAGGCCCAGGGCGGTCATGTTGGCGGCCATGTGCACGAAGCCCACGCGCTGCTGCTCGCGGTGGAGCGAGGACCAGTCGGTCAGCCCGGCCGCCGCCGTGGGCAGCGCGTTGACGATGCCCGTGGCCAGGAGCAGCCTGCTCGCCCTGGGGTCGGCGTGGGCCAGGTCGAGCACGGCGGCCGACAGCCAGCAGCCGAGCGTGACCGTGGCCAGCGGCGGGTGCAGCGGTTTCCCCGTGGGCACGCCGTGCAGCAGGTCGCGCAGAGTGCCCTGACGCAGGCGCTCGCGGACGACTTTGGCCAGCCCCCGGATCGGTTTGTCCATCGCCTTCGACTTCTCAAGTCGATCGGCGAGGTCAACCGGACCGACGAAACCCCGCAATTGCCGACGTCTCGCTCGCACTGTCTCTTTCACGACAAGTCCCCTACCCCGGCCTTGACGGGATCACTCGGAGAGGTGTCCCCTGGCCACGGAGAGTTCTACCAGCTCCAGCGCGTACGCGCCGAGAGAGGCCGATCCCTCCTGGATGATCCGCACCTTCTCCCTGACCTCGCCGGCCGTCACCTTGAACAGCGGCCACGTGCCGCCCTCGGTGTGGTGGTTGGCCAGGATCGGCGCGAACCGGTCGAGCGCCTTGGCGAACCTGGCCTCCGGCGTCCGCCTGGCCTCGAACTCGTCCCAGAGCTCCCGCAGCCGGGCGCCCTGCTCCGCGGGGAGCAGGCCGAAGATGCGGTCGGCCGCGGCGGTCTCGGCGGCGGCCTGGGCGGCGACCGCCACGTGGTCGTAGACGAAGGTGTCGCCGGCGTCGATCTCGACCAGGTCGTGCACGAGTAACATCGCCACCACCCGCTGGAGGTCCGTTCCGGGCGGGGCGTGCTCGCCGAGGACCATCGCCAGCGTGCCCACGTACCAGGAGTGCTCGGCGGAGTTCTCCCGCCGCGACCCGTCGATCAGATGGTTGCGGCGGATGATCCGCTTCAACTTGTCGATCTCGACGGCGAACGCGATCTGGGCGTACAGGCGGTCCTCTTCTGGCGCGATAGTCACGCGCGACACCCTAATGTGCGGTGATCACCCCGGTTGGTGAAATCGTGACCGGAACTCCGTTGAACACTGCGTTACCACTTGGGATATCCAGGGCGGATTCGTCCGTCAGCACGTTCGTGTTGACACCGGCGTGTTGGGCCGCCACCTGCTGCGTGCTGCCCGCGTGCCCCCAGCCGTGCGGCAGGCTCACCACGCCCGGCATGATCGTGTCGGTGGGCTCCAGCGTCACCGTGAGACTTCCGGTGGCCGAGGTGACCACGGCCTGGCCGGCCAGGCCCAGCCTGGCCACGTCGGCGGGGTTGATCTGCAGCGTGCAGGTGTTGGTGCCGCCGACCAGCGGGCCCACGTTGTGCAGCCAGCTGTTGTTGGAGCGCAGGTGCCGCCGCCCGATCAGCACGATGTCCGGCGGCTCCGCCGCCAGCCCGCCGCGCAGGCGCTCGACGTCGTCGAGGAGCTGCGGCGGGGCCAGCTCGATCACGCCGGAGGCGGTCTTCAGCACCTCGGGCAGCCGGGGCTCCAGCGCGCCGAGGTCCAGGCCGTGCGGGTGGTCGAGCAGCTTGCGCAGCGACAGGTCGCCCTTGCCGGCCCATTCGCCGTACGGGCCGAGCCGGAGCATGAGGTCCAGCCTGCGTTCGGCGCCCGTCTCGCCCTCCAGCGCGGCCCGCAGCGCGGCCACGTCGTGTCCCTCGACGCCGGAGCCGGGCGTCTGCACGGCCTTGCGCAGCATCTCGCCGATCAGGAACTCGTCCAGGTCCGCTGCCGGGCCGTCCGGCCCTGCCGGCCCGTCCAGGCCGGACGCGATCACGGCCAGTCCGGCCAGGATCCGGGCCTCGCTGGGCCGTCCGTCCAGCGGCAGCGCGGGGCGCGAGTAACGGGCGTAGTTGCGTACGGCGAATCCGAGCAGCGCGAAGTCGTAGTGGCCCGACTGCAGCACGCGCGGCGGCGGCAGGATCACGTGCGCGTGCCGGGTGGTCTCGTTCAGGTACGGATCGACGCTCACCATGAAGTCGAGCCCGGCGAAGGCCGCCTCCAGCCGGTCGCCGTGCGGCGCGGACAACACCGGGTTGCCCGCGATCGTGACCAGCATCCTGACCTGGCCCTCGCCCGGCGTCTCGATCTCGTCGGCCAGCGTGGCCACGGGCAGCTCGCCGTTGGCCTCGGGCAGCCCCCGCACCCGGCTGCGCCACCGGCCCACCGCGTACGGCCGCCGCCGCGCCCCGAACTCGGTCGCCGGCTTGGGGAACATGGCCCCGCCGGGCCGGTCGAGGTTGCCGGTGAGCACGTTGAGCACGTCCACGAGCCACTGGGCCAGCGTGCCGAGCTCGGTCGTGCACGTGCCCATCCGGGCGTACACGGCGGCCGTCCGCGCGCCGGCCAGCTCCCTGGCCAGCCGGACGATCGTCGCGGCCGGCACGCCGGTACGCCGGGAGACCGCCTCCGGCGGGAAGTGCTTGGCCGCCTCGCGCACCTCGGCCAGCCCGTTGACCTCGTGCCACGGCCTGGCCAGGTCCTCGGCGAACAGCGTGTGCACGATCCCGAACAGCAGGTACGCGTCCGAGCCCGGCCGGACGAAGACGTGCTCGTCGGCCAGCGCCGCCGTCCTGGTCCGGCGCGGGTCCACCACGACGAGCCTGCCGCCGCGCCGGCGCAGGGCCTTCAGCCGGCCGGGGAAGTCGGGGGCGGTGCACAGCGAGCCGTTCGACTCCAGCGGGTTGGCGCCCAGCATCAGCAGGAAGTCGGTCCGGTCCAGGTCGGGCACCGGGACGGCCAGCGGGTGGCCGAACATCAGGCCGCTGGCGACGTGCTTGGGCATCTGGTCGGCGGTGGCGGCGGTGAAGACGTTCCGGGTGCCGAGCGCCTTGACCAGCGGCCCGGCGTAGAGGCCGCCGGCCATCGTGTGGGCGTTGGGGTTGCCCAGGTAGACCGCCACCGACCGGCGTCCGTGCCGCTCGGTGACGCGGGCCAGGCCCTGCCGGACGGCCTCGAACGCCTCCTCCCAGCTCGCCTCGCGCCACTGGTCGCCCTCGCGGATCAGCGGCTCGCGCAGGCGGTCGGGGTCCTCGTCGAGGCGGCCCAGGCTCGCGCCCTTGGGGCAGATGAACCCCTTGCTGAACGGGTCGTCCCGGTCGCCGCGGACGCCGGTGACGTGGCCGCCGTCGTCGAGGGTGAGCGTCAGGCCGCAGACGGCCTCGCAGAGGGGACAGGTGCGGTGGACGGTCGAGGTCATCGCGACTCCTGAGTTCGCCAGGTGAACTCATCTTGGCCCGTCCCGTCCGCATGGGGAAGCCCCGGGAGCCCCCGCGGTCCCCGGGGCCGTTCCTAGGGAGATGTCCCGCTTTCCCTAGGTCATCGGACGACCTGCGGCAACGCCGGCGACGTGCGCAGATCGTGCGGCTCCTCAAGGCCGGACCGCAGCGGCGTCCAGGAGCGGCGGCCGTACAGGCGGTCCAGGCCGGGAGCGGTCACGCCGGGCAGCTCGTCCCGCCGGACGATCTCCACCAGCAGCAGGTGGGCCCGGTCGCGGTGCCTGTGGACGGTCGCGCTCCTGGCCCAGCAGGCCGCCGCGATCTCCTCGGCGTACGCGTCGAACTCCTCGGCCGAGATACCCGCCCGCGTCATGACCAGCGCCTTCTCACCCCTGGCCGACGGCGTGATCCAGAGCACCAGCGGGATCCGTCCCGACCGGGTGTGCATGGTCGTCTCCAGGCAGACCCGCTGCAGGCGGTGGCGGGAGACCACGCACCAGAAGTGGGCCAGGGCCCGGTTGCGGCCGGCCCTGGTGGCGGCGGGCACGGAGACGGCGCTGCTCAGCAGGACGAACGGCACCCAGTGGCCGCCCCGCGCGGCGGCCGACAGTGCCAGGACCAACAGCCCCAGCCCGCCGAGCGCCATGAGCTCGCTGCGGACGCGCCAGATCCGCGTCAGCGGGCCCCCGCCGCCCGCGCCCGGGAGGTCCTCGACGGCCGGGTAGATCTGGTTGCGCGGGTTCCTCGACACGTCAGGACACCTCCTCGGGCACCCGTGACGCCACCGTGAGCTGGTCGAAGCGCGGGTCGCGGTAGGCGCGGGCGCCGAAGCCCGTCCTGGTGACCGTCCAGCCCCGGTAGATGGCGAACTCGTCCGGCTCCATGCAGATCTCGCGGTCCGTCCATGCGATCAGATCCCGGATCCGGGACTTGATTCGGCCGAGCCCCTTGGTACCTTGTGAGTACATAGAAGACCCCTTTCGCGGCATTTCCAGAGGTGGCTTCTTCGCCGGGTCGCAGGTCGGGTCCCGTCCCGCCGCAGGGTGGCAGCCCATATGCGGCGAACGCGGATCCGGTCTCGGCCCGGCAATTTCTTCGTGCTCCGATGAGCGACACGCTTTTCAGGCGATGGGACGGTCCTTCCGGCAAGCGGCCTCCCTTGGGTGGACATTCGTATCCGGGACGGCTCCGTTGCCGGTGAGGCGGCCCTCGCACGGGCGCCCGATCGTGAGCGGAGAGCCCGACGTGCGGGGCCGTTTCGTCATCCCGGCCTCCCCTCGTCGGACGAGAACCCTCCTGGCTCGATCGTCCTCCGCGTTCGGTGATGCTGCAATACATCGAGCAAGGGAAGAATTAAGTTTCTTCGCAGATTGCCGTTCTAGTTGCTGTGCAACTTGCACGCGTTCTGTCGGGGGCACACGAGACCTCCGGGAGGGCCGTAAATCCTCCTCCTGACCTCTATACCTACGTGAAGCATTGTCTTGCTCCCACGCTCTCTCCGTGAAAGCCTTCGGGCAACCCCATGCGGCAGAGTTCGTGCAAGTTGCAGTGTAAGATTGAGTGAACGGCCCACAAACCGGGTTGCCAAACGATCCGTTCCCGCCACACCTTCATTCCCGACAAGGAGAGTGGACGGTGCCATCGCAGCAGGGCAGTCCGACAGTGCGCAGGCTCCGCCTAGGCCAGGAGTTGCGCCTCCTTCGCGAACGACGGAAGTTCACCGGGGCCCGGGCGGCGCGCGAGCTCGGCTGGTCGGCCAGCAAGGTCAGCCGCATCGAAGCCGCGAAGACCATGCCCAGCGCCGCCGACATCAAGGCGTTGGGCGAGCTCTACAGCCTCGACGGCGACAGACTTGACGAACTCTTCGGCCTCCTGCGAGATGCGGAGCAGCGTGGGTGGTGGGAAGATTATGAAGACTCCCTTCCCGAGGAGTACATCAGGCTTCTCGGGCTGGAGGCGGAGGCGACGGTTCAGCGCAACTGGGAACCCCAGTTGGTGTCCGGTCTCCTCCAGACCGAGGACTACGCGCGAGAGGTCATCCTCTCCGCGCGCGGAATCGTCCGGATCACGCACAGCGGCGTGCGCAGTCGCGTCGAGGCCCGCCTCGACCGGCAGCAACGGGTTCTGCACCGGCCCGATCCCTGCCGCCTCAACGTGGTGCTCGACGAAGCGGTGCTGATGCGGCGCTTCGGGGAGCCCTCGGTCATGCGGGAGCAGATGGAACACCTCATCGAGGTCTCCCTGTTGCCGCACGTCAACGTCCGGGTGTTGCCGCTGGACTCGCTCCATCCGGTCAATACCGGGGCGTTCATTCACCTGAAGTTCACCGGTTTCGACGATGTCGTCTATTTGGAGCACTTGTACACCGCTCACTTCGTAGAGGACCTCGAACGAGTCGCCGGTTATGAGAACGCTTTTGACCACATGTGGGCAGAGGCGCTCGACGAGGACGAATCCCGCGTACTCATCCAACGCAAAGCCATGTTGTGGCGGCGCTAGAGCGCGGTCTCAGTAGGCGGGCAATGGGGCCCGCTTATATCCTTTTGGGGAGAAAATGCACACCAGTACGATCCCGAGCTGGCGAAAGAGCACCTTCTGTAATGGTGCGACCGCTTGTGTCGAGGTTGCTCCGCTGGCAGACGGCAACGTCGCCCTGCGGGACAGCAAGGTGGAGGACGGCCCCGTGCTCGTCTTCACGCCGTCCGAGTGGGCCGCCTTCACGGCCGGCGTGCGCGACGGTGAGTTCGACCTGGACTCCCTGGCCGCCAGCGCGTGAAAAGCGGCCCTGGCGCGTTGGTGGCACAACCTCTAGCCCAGGGCCGCTCCGGACGAGGCCGAGACGGCCACGACCGTACTTCGGTCGCCCAGCTTGTGAGCAGTGAAGACGCCTGCATCATCGCATGAGGATCACCCGGGTGATCAAGGTCTGCGCCCGCCCGAGGTGACGAACGGCCCTGGCCCTTGCGCCGCCGAGCCCCAGGGCCCCTCCCTCCCCGAAGCATCGCGTACGCCCGTGCACCGGACCGACGGTCAGCGCGTGGCCCGGCGGCGGATCAGGAAGAGGCTGCTCAGGCCCGCCAGGACGGCCAGGCCCGCCATCGCGACGGCGGCCATGAGGGAGGCCGAGACGGTGCCGTGGCCCTGGCTCAGCGAGATGAACAGGGTGCCCACGGTCGAGACGCCGATGACCTGGCCGAGCTGCATCACGGTGAGCAGCGCGCCGCTCGCGTCCGCCGCGTACGCGCCGTCCACCTGCTCGGTCGCCATGTTGGTCACCGCCACCTGCACGCCGAGCCCGGCGCCGATGAGGGCGCTCATGACGGCGTACAGGACGCCGCCGTCGGCGGCGAGGCCGAGGCCGAGGTAGGCGGGCGCGGCCACCACGTAGCCGACCGGGACGAGCGGGCGCTGCAGCCCCGCCGGCAGCCGCGGCCACAGCAGGCCGACGATGCCGAAGGCGAGCGCGCACGGCACCAGCATCATGCCCGAGCCGAGCGGGGACAGGTGCAGGTCGCCCTGGAGGTGCAGGGCCGAGGTGAACAGGAACGCGCCCCACGTCGCCGGCCCGAACAGCAGGATCGCCAGGCCGGGACGCATGCCCGGCGCGGCCAGCACCTTGGCGTCCACCAGCGGACGCCCGCCCCGGCCGGTCACCCAGCGCTCGACCCGGACGAACGCCACGAACATCACGACACTGAGCCCCATCGACACCCAGCCCCAGACGGGCCAGCCCAGGTCACGTCCGAGCACCAGCGGCACCACGAACAGCAGCACGGCCGCCGACAGAGTCACCAGGCCCCACGGGTCGAGCCCGGTCCTGCCGCCGCCCTCGTCGGCGGGCAGGGCGCGGAACCCGATGCCGAGCAGCACCGCCCCGACCGGCACGAGCACCAGGAACACCACCCGCCAGCCGGCGCCGAAACCGAGCAGGATGCCGCCGAGCGCCTGGCCCACGACGATGCCGCCGCTGATCACCAGTGACCAGAGCCCGATCGCCCGTCCGCGGGCCGCGCCCTGGTAGTTGCGCTGGATCAGGGTCAGCACCTGCGGCATCATCATGGCCGCGCCAGCGCCCTGGGCGAGGCGGAAGCCGATCAGCCAGCCCGTCGAGGGCGCGAGACCGGCGCCGAGCGTGGTGACGGTGAACACGGCCAGACCGCCGAGGAAGGCGTTGCGATAACCGAAGAGGTCGCCGATCCGGGCGCCGGTGATCAAGAGGACGGCATAGACAATGGTGTAACCGGCGACGATCATCTGCAGCCCCGCGCCGGAGGAGTGCAGGTCCGCCTCGATGGTCGGGGTGGCCACGTTGACGATGTTGACGTTGAGGATGGCCAGGAACTGCCCGACGAGGATCACTGCGAGGAGCAGACCGCTGGCCTTGGCCCTGTCCGGTGGGGTGACCTGGACAGGAGTGGTGACAGTGGCGGATTCGGTCATGTGTTTCATTATTGTGCGAATCCGATACCAGTAACGAGAGTCCCTTTATACTGGTATTGGCGGCACCTGGATAAGTGTGCGCGGATGCCCCCATAGTGGAGGTGTGACCGTGACCGAGGCAAGACGTACGGATCTGGCGGCGTTCCTCCGGACCCGCCGGGAGCGCATCACCCCCGAGATGGTGAACCTCGCGCCGGGCCCCCGCAGGCGTACGCCGGGGCTGCGCCGCGAGGAGGTCGCCCAGCTCGCCGGGGTGGGCGTCACCTGGTACACGTGGCTGGAGCAGGGCCGGCCGATCAACGTCAGCGGCCAGGTGATCGACGCCGTCGCCCGTACGCTCATGCTGGACAACGCCGAGCGTCAGCACCTCTACCGGCTCACCGGCCAGGCCGAGCCCCCCGCCGTCGCCGACGCCAGCCGCATGCCGCCCGAGATGCAGGGCATCCTCGACCAGCTCGGCGACATGCCCGCCTCCGTCACCAACAGCCGTTCTGACCTGCTGGCCTGGAACGCCGCCTACGCCACCCTGTTTCCGCACGTCGTCGAGGCCCCGGACGGCGAGCGGAACTCGTTGTGGCAGACGTTCGTCAACACGCACGCCGCGACCACCCTCGTCAACCGCGAGTCGGAGCTGCCGCGCGCGGTCGCGGTCTTCAGGGGCGCCTACAGCCGGCACGCCGACGACCCCTGCTGGCAGGACTTCGTGCGGCGGCTGAGCGCGGAGAGCGCCGAGTTCGCCCGCATGTGGGCCAGGCAGGACGTGGCCGAGCCGGGCCCCCGCGTGAAGGTCTTCAAGCACGAGGTCGCCGGCGACCTCCGCTTCAGCACGACCAGCCTGAACGTCTCCGCCACCCCGGAGACGCGGCTGATCGTCTACAGCCCCAAGGACGACGCCACCAGGTCCGCTTTGACCTGGTTGATGGGTACCAAGTCCTAATCCGCCGCCCATAGAATGCTCGATCCGTAAAAGTCTGGATCGAGCGGAAATGGCGGTAGATGAGACTCCCCCGTGTCCTACCGGTGCTGGTCGTCGCCGCCTCCCTCGCGGCATGTTCGTCGGCACCTGACAAAGAGCCGCAGAGCAAGCAGGTCGAGCAGCAGGCGGCCGGGTCGCCGAGCTCGAAGCCGAAGCCCGCGCGCCGGCCGTTCACCATCTCCTTCGGCGGCGACGTGCACTTCGAGGGCGTCCTGCGCGGCAGGCTCGCCAACCCGGGCACCGCCCTCGGACCCATCGCGAACGTGCTGCGCAAGGCCGACCTGACGATGGTCAACCTGGAGACCGCCATCACCACGGCCGGGACGCCCGCGCCCGGCAAGCAGTTCACCTTCCGCGCGCCGGCGACCGCGTTCAACGCGCTCAAGGCGGCCGGGGTGGACGTCGCGTCCATGGCCAACAACCACGGCATGGACTACATGGAGAGCGGCCTGGCCGACTCGCTGGCGGCCATCAAGCGCAGCAAGTTCCCCATCGTGGGCATCGGGGCGAACGCCGCGCAGGCCTACAAGCCCTTCCGCAGGACGGTGAACGGCAACCGGGTGGCGATCATCGGCGCGACGCAGGTGCTCGACGCCGAGTTCATCCAGTCGTGGACGGCCACGGCCGACAAGGGCGGACTGGCCTCGGCCAAGGACGAGGCGAGCCTGCTGAAGGCGGTACGCCAGGCGCGCAAGAACTCCGACACCGTCATCGTGCACCTGCACTGGGGCACCGAGATGCAGAAGTGCCCCAACGAGGCCCAGCGCTCGCTCGCCCCCAAGCTGGTCGCGGCGGGCGCCGACGTCGTGGTCGGCGGGCACGCGCACATCCTGCTCGGCGCCGGATACCTGGACAACGCCTACGTCAGCTACGGCATGGGCAACTTCGTGTTCTACAACTCCACCCCGGGCACCACGGGCAGGACGGGCGTGCTGACCTTGACGATCAACGGCCGCAAGGTGCTCAAGGACCAGTGGACCCCGGCCACGATCCAGGGCGGCATCCCCATCCCCATGACGGGCACGGCCAGGACCCAGGCCGTGAGCGACTGGAAGGCGCTGCGCGCGTGCTCGGGGCTGGCCGCGCGGCCATGATCGATCTATCGTCTGGACAGCCCGTCCAATAGGAGGTCGCCATGCGGCAGGTCGAGTCCGGCGGGGTGCGGCCGGCGGCGACCGCCCGGCGGGCCGGTCGGCCGTTGCGCCGCACGATCGAGGCCGGCCACTGGACGCAGCGCAGCCACCCGCGCGACGACGGCGCGGCCCGGCGTCGCCGATATCGCTCGAATTGAAGATTATTCGCGAAATATCGTCTCGCAATATAGTGTGCCGGGATTGTGTCGAACAATATGACGGTCCCCGTCGGGGAACGTTTATCGAACATATCATCGGCGGGGTGTTATCCGGGGCCTCGTCTCGCAGGAGCCGCGCCGGGCCACCAGGCGTCCGCGCTGGGCCGCGGGTCGCGCGGCGGGCCGGATTCGGCGCGCCGACCAGTACGGAAATTCGGTTATGCCGGCCCGTGGATTTCGCCACGGGCGGCCCGGCGGGCAGTCATCCGAGAAATCCCGCAAATGAGTAGGTAACGATCGTGCAGACGAGAGAAGATGAATCCGTGTCTTCGCCGCAAATGGATGATGACTGCGTCCACCCCAAAGCTCTCCGGCGGCAGCCGGCCCAACGCCGCAGCGCCCGGCGCGTCGAGCGCATGCTCGACGCCTGCGCCGAACTCCTCGACGAGACCGGCTACGAGGCCCTGTCCACCACCCGCATAGCCGAGCGGGCAGGCGTCGCGATCGGTTCGGTCTACCAGTTCTTCCCCGACAAGCGGGCCATCACCCAGGAGCTCACCCGGCGCAACGTCGAGCAGTTCGTGGCGCGGGTGGGGCTGCGGTTCATGGAGGAGGAGTACCGCGGCTGGTGGGAGGCCGTCGACGCGATCATCGACGAGTACGTCGACATGCACCGCACGGTCCCCGGCTTCCGGAGCCTGCACTTCGGCGACGTCGTCGACCTCAACCTGCTCGACTCCGACTCCGAGAACAACACGGTCATCGCGGGCAGGCTGCGCGGCCTGCTGCTCAAGGAGTTCGGCCTGGCCGACAGCGAGACGCTCGACCTGGCCGTGCTGGTCGCGGTCGAGGCCGGCGACGCGGTGCTCAAGCTGGCCTTCCGGCGCGACCCCGCCGGCGCGCCCGACATCATCGACGCCGCCAAGCACCTGATGCGGGGGTTCCTGTCGCGTCAGCTCAAGTCGTGGTCGCCGCACGTGCTGACCGAGGGCGAGGGGGGACGCTGACCGAGATCTGGGCATGACAGCGACGAGCGATCGTCACTGTCCGTCACGGGTCTTCCGGAGGTGAAGATGTACGATCTTCCGCCGTCCGCCTTCAAGCGCAGTGCCCCCTTCGACCCCCGCCACAGGCGTGGGCCGGTCCGCGTCGCGCTCGGGCTCGCCTGGGCCGTGCGGTCCGTGGTCGCCGGCCGGATCACCGGGCCGTACCGGCGATGACCGGCCGCCGGGCGCCGGGCGCGGCCCGCTGCCGCGCCTCGGGCACCTGCTGGATGCGCGGCGTCACCGGCGTACGCAGGCAGGGCAGGGGGAACGACACCGGCCGGACGTCCCGGGCCTGCCGGACGTCGAGCCTGGCCTGCAGCGCGTGCAGGTTGCGTTCGGCCGTGCGGATCGCCTCCAGACGGGCCGACAGGTACCCCGCCACGCCGGGCCCGAGGGCCGAGAGAACGACGGCGCAAGCCAGCGTGAAGGTCATCTGCCTGGACATGCCCATTACAGCCCCCTCCGCCCGCGTACCGCAAAGCATGCCGTATATGCCCGCTGACCTGCGCATACACGCGCAGCGTGACCAGCCTTGGACGAGACGTTGCCGAATTTGCATGTGACCGGCGATGCGCATTGACCGGGCAAACCGCCTGGCGGCTCGGTAGTCTCGCGGGTGTGGCGCATGTGACCCGAGAGCACCTTGATCGTCTGCTGGAGCAGGCCCTGCTGGCCGACGACCACAGTTCCTTGGCCAGTCGGCTGTACGACGTCGCGCTCGGTTATTCGTCCGGCGACGTCTCCAGGGCGTCCATCCTCGTCCTGGCCGCCGAGGAGTGGCGAGCGGCGGGACAGCCCGCACGCGCGATGGAGTGTTTCCAGCGCGCCGTGGAGGACGGCGGCGACGCGGGCTTCGACCCGCGCGCGGGCATCGCCGACACCCTCTTCGAGCTCGAACGGCCCGACGAGGCCCGGGAGCTCATCGAGACCATCCGCGCGGAGGGCGACGTCTCCACGGCGACGGCCCACACCATCGCGGAGACCCTGGTCGCCTACGGCGATCTGCGGGGCGGCCTCGAATGGGCCACCCAGGCCGTGCTGGGCTGCGAGGAGGGCGACCCCGAGCAGGTGGCGCTGCTGCGGACGCGATACCGGATCAGGGTCGACCTCGGCCTTCCGGAGGACGAGCTCGACGAGCTCGTCTCCTAGTCGCGGGGGCCGGCCGGCGGGCCCCCGCGCGGGGCCCGGCTTGTCGCGTGCCCGCGAAGCCGGGCCGGAGGGGCCGCGACAGTGCGCGGCCACGGCCCCTCCGGTTGAGGAAGCCGGGCGCGGCAGGCACGACCCGCGCCCGGACACATTGGCTCAGTGCAGGTCGAGACCGGGCAGCAGGCGGCTGAAGCCGTCGATCGCGGGGTAGCCGCCGGGCAGCGTCGAGGCGCCCTCGATGCTCTCCACGGCCCTGGGCAACAGGTTCGAGATCAGATCGCCGCCGACCTCCCGCACCGGCTGCCGCGCCCGGCCCGGCGACTTCGCGGCGCGGGCCGAGGCCGGGGCGGTCGGCCTCTCGCCGAGCGTCGTCTCGGCCGGCACCCGGGCCGCGACGGGCGCCTGCGGCAGCGCGGGGAGGGCGGGCAGCGCGGGCACCTGCAGCGTCGTGGCCAGATCACGCATCCCGCTGTTGCCGGAGGCCGCGGGGAACAGCGCGGGCGAGGCGCTGTTCAGCGAGGGCATGCCCCACGTCGCCCCGACGCCGCCGAGGTCGGCCAGCGGGCCCATGGCGGACCTGGCGGCCGCCAGACCCGTCAGGCCGAGCCGCCTGGCCATGTCGCCGGCGGCCATGGCCAGCTTGCCGACCTCCTCGGTGACGACCCGGTGGCCGTTCGTCCTGCCCTCGTTGAGCTGGAGCTTGGCGTGGCCGTCGCAGTACGAGGCGACCGCCTCGGATCGCGGCCGGCAGGTGTCGGCCACCGAAGGACCGGCGACCGGCCAGGTGACGCCCACGGTCAGAACGGCCACCGTGAGGATGCTTCGGATCTTACGAGATGACACCGCACGTCCCTCTGATCGGAATCGGTGATCTGACGAACGCCGAAGCTAGCCACCTGTCCGGCCGGTCGCGTGCGGCTTGTCCGAAGGGTGGCGGGAACCTTACCCCGCGGCGACGGGATATGACCCTGGCATGACATGCCGGAGCCCGGAGATCCGCGCGGATCTCCGGGCTCGACGGCGCCGCCTCAGCCGCGCTGGATGAGCAGCTCGTCGTCGCCGAGCTCCACCCTGACCTTGTCGCCGTCGGCGATCTCGCCGGACAGCACGGCCTTGGCCAGCTTGTCGCCGATGGCTGACTGGACCAGGCGGCGCAGCGGACGGGCGCCGTACAGGGGGTCGTAGCCGGTCAGCGAGAGCCATTCGCGGGCGGCCGGGCTGACCTCCAGCGTCAGGCGGCGGTCGGCCAGCCGCTGGGCCAGGCGGTCGACCTGGAGGTCGACGATCTGGGCCAGCTCCTCGGAGCCGAGCGCGTCGAAGAGGATGACGTCGTCGAGCCGGTTGAGGAACTCCGGCTTGAACGAGCCGCGCACCGCCCCCATGACGGCCTCGCGCTTGGCGTCGTTCTCCAGCTTCGGATCGACCAGGAACTGCGAGCCGATGTTGGAGGTCAGGATCAGGATCGTGTTGCGGAAGTCGACCGTGCGGCCCTGGCCGTCGGTCAGCCGTCCGTCGTCGAGCACCTGGAGGAGGATGTCGAACACCTCCGGGTGCGCCTTCTCCACCTCGTCCAGCAGCACCACCGTGTACGGCCGCCGCCGGACGGCCTCGGTGAGCTGGCCGCCCTCCTCGTAGCCGACGTAGCCGGGAGGCGCGCCGACGAGCCTGGCCACGCTGTGCTTCTCGGAGTATTCGCTCATGTCGATGCGGGTCATCGCCCGCTCGTCGTCGAACAGGAACTCCGCCAGCGCCTTGGCCAGCTCGGTCTTGCCCACACCGGTGGGCCCGAGGAACAGGAACGAGCCCGTGGGACGGTCGGGGTCGGCGATGCCGGCCCTGCTGCGGCGCACGGCGTCGGAGACGGCCTGTACGGCCTGCTGCTGGCCGATGAGCCGCCGGCCCAGCTCCTCCTCCATCCGCAGCAGTTTGGCCGTCTCGGCCTCCAGCAGGCGGCCGGCGGGGATGCCCGTCCAGGAGGAGATGACCTCGGCGATGTCGTCGGCGCCGACCTCCTCCTTGACCATGGCGTTGTCCGGCGGCGCGGCGTCGGAGGCGGCCTGGAGGGCCTGCTCCAGCCGGGGCACCTCGGCGTACATGAGCCGGGAGGCGGCCTCGAAGTCGCCGTCGCGCTGGGCCCGCTCGGCCGCGCCCCTGGCCTCGTCGAGCTGCTTCTTCAGCTCGCCGACCTTGTTGAGCCCGGCCTTCTCGTGCTCCCAGCGGCCGACGAGGGCGTTGAGCTCCTCCTGGCGGTCGGCCAGCTCCTGGCGCAGGCGGTCGAGCCGCTGGACCGACGCCTCGTCGGTCTCCTTCGTCAGGGCCAGCTCCTCCATCTTCATGCGGTCGACGCTCCGCTGGAGCTGGTCGATCTCCACGGGACGGGAGTCGATCTCCATGCGCAGCCGCGAGGCGGCCTCGTCGACCAGGTCGATGGCCTTGTCGGGGAGGAAGCGGTTGGTGATGTAGCGGTCGGACAGGGCGGCGGCGGCGACCAGCGCGCCGTCGGCGATCTGCACCTGGTGGTGCGCCTCGTAGCGGCCCTTGAGCCCGCGCAGGATCGCGATCGTGTCCTCGACCGTGGGCTCGCCCACGTAGACCTGCTGGAAGCGGCGTTCCAGCGCGGGGTCCTTCTCGATGCGCTCGCGGTATTCGTCGAGCGTGGTCGCGCCGATCATGCGCAGCTCGCCGCGGGCCAGCATGGGCTTGAGCATGTTGCCGGCGTCCATGGCGCCCTCGGCGGCCCCCGCGCCGACGACGGTGTGCAGCTCGTCGATGAACGTCACGATCTGCCCGTTGCTCTCCTTGATCTCGGAGAGGACGGCCTTGAGACGCTCCTCGAACTCGCCGCGGTACTTCGCGCCGGCCACCATCGCGCCCAGGTCGAGCGAGATCAGCCGCTTGTTGCGCAGCGACTCGGGCACGTCGCCGGCCACGATGCGCTGGGCCAGGCCCTCGACGACGGCGGTCTTGCCGACGCCGGGCTCGCCGATCAGCACCGGGTTGTTCTTGGTGCGGCGGCTGAGCACCTGGACCACGCGGCGGATCTCCGAGTCGCGGCCGATCACCGGGTCGAGGCCGCCGCCGCGGGCCCGCTCGGTCAGGTCGACGCCGTACTTCTCCAGCGCCTGGTAGGTGTCCTCGGGCGTCTCGCTGGTGACGCGGGCGTGGCCGCGTACCTTCTCGAAGGCGTCGAGCAGCGCCTGCGGGGTCGCGCCCTGCGCCTTGAGCAGCTCGGCCATCGGGCCGCCGTCGGCCGCCAGGCCGACGAGCAGGTGCTCGGTCGAGACATAGAGGTCTTCGAGGCGGTTGGCGTGCTGGGCGGCGGTGTTCATGACGGTGAGCAGCTGCCGCGAGCTCGACGGCGCGCCCACTGTCGCGCCCTGAGCCTTCGGCAGCGCCGCGAGCTGCTCCTCGACGCGCGCCCGCAGCGTGCGCCAGTCGGCGCCGACCGCTTCGAGCAGCGGCACGGCCGTGCCGCCCGTCTGGGAGAGCAGCGTGGAGAGCAGATGGGCCGGAGAGATCTCCGGGTTGCCCTCGGCGGCGGCGCGCCGCATGGCACCCGAGAGAGCTTCCTGGCTCTTCTGGGTGAGCTTGTAGTCCATAACCTAGGCCCCCGGTGGCAGCTCGTAGCGGATCAGCGCCCTGACCATCCGCATCTCGGCGCGCAGGCGGTGAACCTCCTCACGCAGCCGCAGAGCTTCGTTCTCGAGCTCGAGGATCCGCTTGATGCCCGCGAGGTTGATGCCCTCCTCCTGGGAGAGCCGCTGGACCTCGCGGAGCTGGATGATGTCTCTTGTGGAGTAGAGGCGGCCGCGCCCGGCGGTGCGGCCCGGGCTGACCAGGCCGAGCCGGTCGTACTGGCGCAGCGTCTGCGGATGGAGCCCGGAGAGCTGCGCGGCCACCGAAATCACATAAACAGGCGTGTCGTCGGACAGGTCGAAGTAGTTGGCGTCCATCGGCTACTCGCTTCTGGCTCGCTGAATGAGATCGGCGCGCGGGTCGTCGCCCGCGGTCGCGGTGTTGAACTCGGTGAGGAGCTCGCGCGACTTGTCGTCGAGCGTCTTCGGCACGAGCACCTCGACGCTGGCGAGCAGGTCACCCTTGGTGCCGTCCTTGCGGGTGACGCCCCTGCCCCGCACGCGGAACGTGCGGCCGTTGGGCGTGCCCGCCGGGACGCGCAGGGTCACCGGCATGCCCTTGAGGGTCGGCACCTTGATCTCGGCGCCCAGCGCGGCCTCCGAGAACGTCACGGGAACCGTGATCGTGAGGTTGTCGCCCGTCCGGCCGAACACGTGGTGCGGCTTGACGTGCGTCAGGATGTAGAGGTCGCCGGCCGGGCCGCCGTTCTCGCCCGGCGCGCCCTTGCCCTTGAGCTTGACCCGCTGCCCGTCGGCCACGCCGGCGGGGATCCTGGCCTGGATCGTGCGGGTGCTCTTGGCCCGGCCGTTGCCCTCGCACACGGGGCAGGGATCGTCCACGAGCAGCCCGCGGCCCTTGCAGTCGCGGCAGGGCTCGGAGAAGGCGAAGTTGCCCAGGTTGCGGCTGGCCGCGCCGGTGCCCTCGCAGGTGGGACAGACCCGGGGGGTCGTGCCCGCCTTGGCGCCGGTGCCGCTGCACGCGGTGCAGGCGGCCGAGCTGGTCAGCCTGAGCGAGACCGTGGTGCCCTCGACGGCCTCGGTGAACGAGAGCGTGACCTCGGACTCGACGTCCTGGCCGCGGCGCGGTCTGGTCGCGCTCGTCGTGCGGGTGGAGCCCCCCGCCCCACCGCGGTTGAACAGCCCGCCGAACAGGTCGCCGAGCCGCTCACCGGCGCCCCCGCCCTGCTGGCCGGCGGTGCCGCCGAACAGGTCGCCGAAGTCGAACGGGAAACCGCCACCGCCGGGGCGCTGTCCGCCCACCCCGGACCCGAACAGCGTGCGCGCCTCGTCGTACTCCTTGCGGCGCTTGCTGTCGGACAGGATGTCGTACGCCTCCGAGACCTCCTTGAACTTGGTCTCCTTGGCGGCGTCGCCCTGGTTGGTGTCCGGGTGGTACTGCCTGGCCAGCTTCCGGTACGCCTTCTTGATCTCGTCGGCGGTGGCGGTCTTGGGCACACCAAGGACGGCGTAGTAGTCCTTTTCCAGGTAGTCCTTGGTGCTCATCTACGGCCCTTCGTCCTTTTGTCAGTTTGCTTCGTCGTCATTGGACGCGGGAGGGGCGTCCTCGGGCTCGGCCACCGCCACCCGCGCCGGGCGCAGCACCCGCTCACCCATCCGGTAACCGGGCTGCAGCACCTCGATCGCGGTGGGCTCGGTCACGTCGGGCGAGTAGCTGTGCATCAGCGCCTCGTGGACCGTCGGGTCGAACGGGTCGCCCTTCTGGCCGTAGGCGCTGAGGCCCAGCTTGGTGAGCACCGACTCCAGCGACTCCGCCACCTTCGCGAAGCCACCGGTCAGCTCGCCGTGGTCACGGGCCCGTCCGATGTCGTCGAGCACAGGGAGGAGCTCGGTCAGCGCGCCGGCGACGGCCTGCTCGCGGACCGCGACCCTGTCGCGCTCGACCCTTCTGCGGTAGTTCGTGTACTCCGCCTGGAGGCGCTGGAGGTCGGCGGTCCGCTCGGCGAGCTGGGCCGCCAGCTCACCGTCGTGGGCCGCCGCCGGCGCCTGCTCGGCGGGCGCCTCGGGCTGCTCGCCCGAGGTCTCCCGAACCTCGCCCGTCTCCGGGTCGATCTTGCGCTTGTCGCGGATCACCGGCTCCTCGTGCCCGTTGTCGCGCGCCGGCATCACTGGTCCTTCTTCGGCTGGTCTTCGTCGACGATCTCGGCCTCGACCACGTCGTCGTCGGCCTTGGCGCCCTGACCGGCCGAGGCGTCCTGCGGAGCGCCCTCGGGGCCGGCCTGCTGGCCCTGGCTGGCGGCGTAGATGGCCGAGCCCATCTTCTGGCTGACCGTGGCGAGCTTCTCCGCGGAGGTGCGGATGACGTCGGTGTCGGTGCCCTCAAGAGCCTTCTTCAGCTCCGACAGGGCGTCGTTGACCTCGGTCTTGATGTCGCCGGGGACCTTGTCGTCGTTCTCGCGGAGGAACTTCTCCGTCTGGTAGGCCAGACCGTCCGCGTTGTTGCGGACCTCGGCCTCCTCACGGCGCTTCTTGTCCTCCTCGGCGTACGACTCGGCCTCGCGCATCATGCGCTCGATGTCGTCCTTCGGCAGCGCGGAGCCGCCGGTGATGGTCATCGTCTGCTCCTTGCCCGTGCCCAGGTCCTTGGCGGAGACGTTGACGATGCCGTTGGCGTCGATGTCGAAGGTGACCTCGATCTGCGGGATGCCGCGCGGCGCCGGGGCGATGCCGGTCAGCTCGAAGGTGGCCAGCTTCTTGTTGTACGAGGCGATCTCGCGCTCGCCCTGGTAGACCTGGATCTGCACCGACGGCTGGTTGTCCTCGGCCGTGGTGAAGACCTCCGAGCGCTTGGTCGGGATCGTCGTGTTGCGCTCGATGATCTTGGTGAAGATGCCGCCCTTGGTCTCGATGCCCAGCGACAGCGGGGTCACGTCGAGCAGGAGGACGTCCTTGACCTCACCCTTGAGCACGCCGGCCTGGAGAGCGGCGCCGATGGCGACGACCTCGTCGGGGTTGACGCCCTTGTTGGGCTCCTTGCCGCCGGTCAGCTCGCGGACGAGCTCGGTGACGGCGGGCATGCGGGTCGAGCCGCCGACGAGCACCACGTGCGCGATGTCGGAGACCTTGATGCCGGCGTCCTTGATGACCTGGTGGAACGGGCCCTTGGTGCGCTCGAGCAGGTCGGCCGTCAGGCGCTGGAACTCGGCCCTGGTCAGCTTCTCGTCGAGGTGCAGCGGGCCCTCGGAGGAGGCGGTGATGTAGGGCAGGTTGATGTTGGTCTCGGCCTGGCTGGACAGCTCGATCTTGGCCTTCTCCGCGGCCTCACGCAGGCGCTGGAGGGCCATCTTGTCCTTGGCGAGGTCGACGCCGTGGGCGTTCTGGAAGCGCTTGACCAGCTCGTCGACGACGCGCTGGTCCCAGTCGTCGCCACCGAGGTGGTTGTCGCCGGAGGTGGCCTTGACCTCGACGAAGCCGTGGCCGTCCTCCTGGCCGACGTCGAGCAGCGAGACGTCGAAGGTGCCGCCGCCGAGGTCGAAGACCAGGATCGTCTGGTCCTGCTCCTTGTCGAGCCCGTAGGCGAGGGCCGCGGCGGTCGGCTCGTTGATGATGCGCAGAACGTTGAGGCCCGCGACCGTGCCGGCCTCCTTGGTGGCCTGGCGCTGGGCGTCGTTGAAGTAGGCCGGGACGGTGACCACCGCGTCGGTGATCTTCTCGCCCAGGTACGCCTCGGCGTCCTGCTTCAGCTTCTGCAGCACGAAGGCGCTGATCTGCTGGGGGGAGAACTTCTTGCCGTCGATCTCCTGGGACCAGTTGGTGCCCATCTCGCGCTTGACCGAGCGGATCGTCCGGTCAACGTTGGTGACGGCCTGCCGCTTGGCGACCTCGCCCACCAGGACCTCGCCGTTCTTCGCGAAGGCGACCACGGACGGCGTGGTCCGCGAGCCCTGCGCGTTGGCGATGACGGTGGGCTCACCGCCCTCGAGGATCGAGACGACGGAGTTGGTCGTCCCAAGGTCGATACCTACCGCACGTGCCATGAGTACGTCCTTGTAGTCAAAGTTGAGTCGGTTGGACTCAAGCTACGGATTCGTGTCGTCTTTGTCAAACGACTTGAGCCTACCCGACTCAACCCCTGTGAGCGTGCCAGCATTCCCGACAATCGGGCACCAAACCGTGATTCTCCACAACCCGCGTAACGGGGGCGGGCGCTCGGTGGTTCCACCTGATCACCAGGTCGGCCGCAAGGATCAGCGGTTCCCGTGGGACCACGCCGCGGGTCCCTGCTCCGGTGGTCGCAGACGGAGGGGACGGCGCGGCGCTGCCCGCCGGGGAGGAGAGCTGCACGCTCAGAACCGCGAGCTGGGCTCCGAGCGGTCGTTCGAGCAGTTCCTGACGTACGTCGTCGGCCGGTTGCCGACCCTGCCCAAGGCCGGGGCCGCGGGGGACGTGCCGTACCTGCCGGGAACGGCGGGACCGACGCGCGCCCGGCCGTTCCCGAGGGCCGCCGGCGCCTCGGACGCTAGGGCTTCGCGCCGTCGACGAGCTTGCGCTTGCCGAGGGCGTGCTTGAGCTTGACGGTCGTGGTCTTCTCCAGGGCCAGCATGATGCAGGAGACGTCCTTGGCCTTGGGGGACGTGCCCTCGTACAGGGTGATGGTGACCTTCTTGGCGGTCTCCTTGACCTTGACCTTGTCCAGCACGGTGCACGGCTCCACGCCCGACCACCAGGTGAGCCTGACCTGCTTGCCGCGTGAGAGGGCCGTGGCCTTGGTCCAGCGGACCTTGTGCACGTTGATGGCGTCGCCGGTGGGCTTGACCGGCTCGGGGGCCTTGCTGGGGGCGGTGGTGACCGGTGTCACGACGTGCTCGGCGGGCGTCTGCGGCAGCGGACGGGCGGCCGGCGGCGATGTGGCACAACCCGTCGCGAGCACCAGAGAACCGGCGAGAAGAGTCGCTGTCGTCATTGTGCGCATATCCATAAGACGAAAAGGGCAGGTCCGCGGTTCAGCGATATACCCGGGAAGTGGGCGGTTAGTGTGGGTCACGTGCTCCGTCAGGCAATGCTCGCCGTCTCCAAGAGCGAACGCGCCGAACGCGTCATCACCACATCGCCGCTGACCAGGGACGTGGTCAAGCGATACGTCGCCGACGACGTCGGTGCGGTTATCCGCGGGCTGTCCCACGAGGGCCTGCTCGTGACCGTCGACCACCTGGGCGAAGAGGTGACCGACAGGAGACAGGCCGAGGCGGCGGTGCGCGAGTACCTGTCGCTGCTCGACCGGCTGCCGCCGGGCGGCGACGCCTCGGTCAAGCTGACCGCGCTCGGGCTGCGGCTGTCGGAGCAGGTCGCGCTCGACAACGCGGCCACCATCTGCGAGGCGGCGGCCGCCCGCGGCATCACGGTCACGCTCGACGCCGAGGAGCACGACACGATCGGCGGCCTGCACTTCGTGCACGCCACCCTGCGCAAGGAGCACCCCGACGTCGGGATCGTGGTCCAGGCGTACCTGCCCGACGCGCTCGAACGCTGCGAGAAGCTGGCCGGCGCCCGCGTACGGCTCTGCAAGGGCGCCTACACCGCCCCCGGCGCCTACAGCAGGCCGGCCGACGTCGACCGCTCGTTCGTCCGCTGCCTCAAGATCCTCATGGCGGGCACCGGCTACCCCATGATCGCCACGCACGACCCCAGGATGATCCAGATCGCCTCCACCCTGGCCGTGCTCGACGGCCGTGACGTCAACGGCTTCGAGTACCAGATGTTGTACGGCGTGCGCCCCGGCGAGCAGCGCCGTCTGGCCGGGCTGGGCGGCCAGGTGCGCGTGTACGTCCCGTACGGCGCCGACTGGTACGCCTACCTCATGCGCCGCCTGGCCGAACGCCCCCGCAACCTGGCGTTCTTCCTCAGATCGCTGCTGTCGCGGGGCTAGTAGGCTGGGCCGGCGTCCGTTCCCCTTCGAGAGGTCGAGATGATCGCGATTCTGGGCACCGGCAAGATGGGCGAGGCCCTGCTGTCCGGGCTGCTGCGCGCCGGGTTCAAGCCGGGCGACATCATGGCGACCAGCCGCCGTCCGGAGCGGGCGCAGGCGCTGCGCGAGACGTACGGCGTGCGCACGGTCGACAACGCCGAGGCGGCCAAGTCGGCCGACACCCTGATCCTGGCCGTCAAGCCCCAGGACATGGCGACCCTGCTGGCGGAGATCGCCCCCTACGTCCCGGCCGACCGCCTGGTCATCACGGCGGCGGCCGGCATCACCACCGCGTTCGTCGAGCAGCGGCTCGGCGTCGAGGTGCCGGTGGTCCGGGTCATGTCCAACACGCCGATCAAGTTCGACGAGGCGATGAGCGTGATCTCGGCGGGCGCGCACGCCGGCGAGGAGCACCTCAAGCTCACCGAGGGCCTGCTCAAGCCGGTCGGCAAGGTGCTGCGCATCCCCGAGTCCCAGCAGGACGCCGCGACCGCGCTGTCCGGCAGCGGCCCCGCCTACTTCTTCTACCTGGTCGAGGCCATGGTCGACGCGGGCATCCTGCTCGGCATGCCGCGGGCCGCCGCGCTCGACATGGTCACCCAGTCGATCGTCGGCGCGGCCGTGATGCTGCGCGACTCCGGGGAGCACCCGGTGATCCTGCGGGAGGCCGTCACCTCGCCGGGCGGCACCACGATCGCGGCCATCGCCGAGCTGGAGCGCCACAGCGTGCGCGCCGCCTTCCTGGCCGCCATCGAGGCCGCCCGCGACCGGGGGCGCCAGCTCGCCTCGGGCTGACCGGCGGCGGGGGAGCCCGGCCGCCGGGTGCGGCTCAGGCGTCCCGCCGCTGCAGGAGCACGGCGCCCGCGGCCACCGCGACGGCGACCCACAGCGCGTAGACGCCAAGCCCGCTCCACGGCCCGAGCGGGTTCCCGGGCTGGTCCAGCACGATCTCCATACCGGCGTTGGTGGTGAAGTGGTCGGAGACGGCCTTGCCCCACTCGCCGGGCAGCGCGTTGGTGAGCTGCGGCAGCACCATCATCAGCGCGATGGCCGAGACGATCGCGCCCGGCGTGTGCCGGATCACCGTGCCGAGCCCCAGCCCGAACAGGCCGCAGGCGGTGAGGTAGAGCCCGGCCCCGAACACCGACTGCGCCGCGGCGCCCACGTCGACCGAGTCAGGCCGGAGGATCGCCACGCCGACGGCCACCGCGGCGGCCGCCGCGACCGTGGAGACGACCAGCGCCGTCACGGTGAACACCACGATCTTGCCGGTGAGCAGCTTCAGCCGCCTCGGCACGGCCAGCAGCGACGTGCGGATGCCGCCGGTCCGGTATTCGCTGGAGATCACCAGCACGCCCAGCGTGGCCATGGACAGCGCGGCGAACATGATGCCGGTCAGGCTCGTCATGACGGCCTGGTCACCGGTGATGGGCTGCCCGTCGGCCGTGGCCTTGGACGCGACCGACAGCAGCCCGCCCAGGCCGATCAGGAGCACGGCGGTGACGGCGAGCGTCCACACCGTCGAGCGCACCGAACGGATCTTGGTCCATTCGGACCTCAGGATGTCGGTCATGACGAGTACTCCACACTGTCCTTGGTGAGCTCCATGTACGCCGCTTCGAGCGAGGGCTGCACGAACGTCAGCTCCTCCAGGGGGATCCCGGCCCGAGCGGTCAGGGTGCCGATCTCCAGCGTGCTCATCGCGGTGACGCGCAGGTGGTCGGGGTACAGGTCGCCCACCTTGACCAGGTCGGCGACCTCGGCCAGGCGCGGGGAGCGCACCCGTACGTAGCCCTGCGAGCTGCGCCCGATGAACTCCTGCACGCTCGTGTCGGCGATCAGCCGGCCCCGGCCGATCACGATCAGGTGGTCGGCCGTCTGGGCCATCTCGCTCATGAGGTGGCTGGAGACGAACACCGTGCGCCCTTCGGCGGCCAGCTTGCGCATGAACGTGCGGATCCACAGGATGCCCTCGGGGTCGAGCCCGTTGACCGGCTCGTCGAAGAGCAGGATCTCGGGGTCGCCGAGCAGCGCGGCCGCGATGCCGAGGCGCTGCGACATGCCGAGCGAGAAGCCGCCGATCCGCCGCCGCGCCACCTCGCGCAGGCCGACGGCCTCCAGCACCTCGTTCACCCGGCCCGCCGGGATGCCGTTGCTCTGGGCGATGGCCAGCAGGTGGTTGCGGGCGCTGCGGCCGCCGTGCACGGCCTTGGCGTCCAGCAGCGCGCCCACCTTGCGCAGCGGGTGCCGATGTTCCTGGTACGGCCGCCCGTCCACCAGCACGGACCCGCTCGACGGCCGGTCGAGGCCGAGGATCATCCGCATGGTCGTGGACTTGCCGGCGCCGTTGGGCCCGAGGAACCCGGTCACCTGGCCGGGCTCGACGTCGAACGACAGGTCCGCGACGGCATGGGTGGCGCCGTAGCGTTTGCTCAGATTGGTTGCGCGAATCGCCGTCATGTCACCAAGCGTGCCGCCCGGGGCCTGCCGTTCTCTTCGGCCGTGAGGACGTTCTTGCCGGGCGCGGCCTGGGAGCCTGGTCCTAGTCTCCAGGTTTGATCAGCGCCGCCTCGTACGCGACGATCACGGCCTGCGCCCGGTCCCTGACCCCGATCTTGGCGAACAGGCTGGTCACGTGGTTCTTGACGGTCGAGGGGGAGACGGCCAGCTGCCCGGCGATCTCGGTGTTCGACCGGCCCCTGGCGATCAGCACGAGGATCTCCCGCTCGCGCTCGGTCAGCGCGTCCAGCACGGGCCGCGCGGGCGCGGCCGGCGGCCTCGACGCGCGGACGAACGTGCCGATCAGCCGGGTCAGCAGCCGTGGCGCGACCGCCGACTCGCCCCGGTGCACCACGCGCACGCCCTCGATCAGCTCCTCCGGGGAGACGTCCTTGGGCAGGAAGCCGCCGGCGCCCGCCCGCAGCGCCGCGAGCACGTTCTCGTCCAGGTCGAAGGTGCTCAGCGCGAGCACCCGCACGCCCGGCAGCTCCGAGGTGATCAGCTCGGTGGCCCGCACGCCGTCGAGCCCCGGCATGTGCAGGTCCATCAGCACCACGTCGGGACGCAGCCGCCGGCTCAGCTCGACGGCCCGCTCGCCGTCGCCGGCCTCGCCCACCACGGACAGGTCGGGCTGCGCGTCGAGCATCAGCCGGAACCCCTTGCGGACCAGCTCGTGGTCGTCGACCAGCAGCACCGTGATCATGTTGCCTCCAAGGGGATGCGGGCGTGCACCCGGAATCCTCCCCCGGGACGCGGGCCGGTCGAAAGCCGGCCGCCGCACAACGCGACCCGCTCGGCCATGCCGCCCAGCCCGAACCCCGGCGCGCCGCCCTGCTGCGGCACGCCGTCGTCGAGCACCTCGACCTCCACCGCCTCGGACCCGTAGGCCAGGTGCACGCTGGCCCTGGCGCCGGCCGCGTGCTTGCGGGTGTTGGTCAGCGCCTCCTGCACGATCCGGTAGACGGCGTGGTCCACGGCCGAGGGCAGCGCCACCGGCTCGCCCGTGACGGTCAGGCTGGCGGGCAGCCCGGCGCTCCTGGCCTCGCCGATGAGCGCGGGCAGGCGGTCGGCCCCCACGCCGGTCGCGGCGTCCGGGCCGTCGTTGCCGTCGGCCCGCAGCACGTGCAGCAGCCGGCGCATCTCCGACATCGCCTGGCGGGCGGTCTGCTGGGCGCTCTCCAGCGCCTCGCGGGTGACCTCCTGCTCGGGCGCGAGCGTCGCCCGCGCGCCGCCGACCAGGGCGTTGATCACCGTGATGTGGTGCGCGACGACGTCGTGCAGTTCCCTGGCGATCCGCCGCCGCTCGGCCTGTACGGCGGCGTCGGCGGCCTCCAGCCTGCTGCGCTCGTTCAGCTCGGCCCTGGCCTTGACCAGCGCGCCGATGCCGGCCGGGATCGCGACGACGAAGGCGCCGGCCAGGAACTGCCCGAGGCCCGGCCCCTTGATCTCCATCACCGTGCCGTAGACCACGATCCCCACGACCGTCATGACCAGCGGCGGACGGCCGGAGGAGTGCCGCACCAGGCTGTAGAAGGCGATGCCCTCCGGGATGGTGGCCGACGTCACGAGTCCGGCCGCGATGCCGACCACGTCGAACGCCGTGACGGCCCCGGCCACCAGCACCGGCCTGCTCCGGCGGACCAGCAGCAGCACGCTGGTCAGCAGGAAGTGCGCCGACCCCAGCGCCCCGTCGGCCCCCGTCTGGACGGACGACACGATCACCCCGAGGCCCGCGAACAGGGCGAGCACGACCACGATCGTGGTGTCGAAAACCCGGGGACGTCGGAAGAAATGGAAGATTCTGCGGAAAGGTCGCGCCCAGCGCACCATAAAACACTAAGTCACGAAATTTCTGATGCGACCGAGACCGTCCCCGACGATCACCCGGGCTACAACCGGAACAGGGCGCTGCGGTAACGTCGGCGCCAGGTGAGGGACGCGCGGAGGGCGGGGCATGAGCCGAACGGCACGAGTCATCTGGGACGACGCTCTCACCTCCTACAACTTCGGCCCGAGCCACCCGCTGGCGCCCATCAGGGTCGAGCTGACGATCGCGCTCGCCCGCGCGCTCGGCGTCCTCGACAAGGTCGAGATGGCCGGCTGCGCGCCCGCCGGCGACGACGAGCTGGCCATGGTGCACGACCGCGGCTACATCGAGGCGGTCAAGGGCGTCTCCGTGGCCGGCGTGCCCGACCTGCGGGCGGGGCTCGGCACCACCGACAATCCGGCCTTCAAGGGCGTGCACGAGGCGTCCGCGCTGATCGCGGGGGCGTCCCTGGCGGCGGCGCGCGCGGTATGGGAGGGCGCGGCCGAGCACGCGGTCAACGTCGCGGGCGGGCTCCACCACGCCATGCCGGCCGCGGCCAGCGGCTTCTGCGTCTACAACGACCCGGCCCTGGCCATCGCCTGGCTGCTGGAGCAGGGGGCCACGCGGGTGGCCTACGTCGACGTCGACGTGCACCACGGCGACGGCGTGCAGGCCGTCTTCTACGACGACCCCCGGGTGCTGACGATCAGCCTGCACGAGAGCCCGCGCACGCTGTTCCCGGGCACCGGCTTCCCGCACGAGACCGGCGCGGAGGGCACGGCCGTCAACGTGGCGCTCCCGGCCGGCTGCGGCGACTCCGGCTGGCTGCGCGCCTTCCACGCGGTCGTGCCGCCGCTGCTGCGCGAGTTCGGCCCGGAGATCCTGGTCACCCAGCACGGCTGCGACAGCCACGCGCTCGACCCCCTCGCCAACCTCATGCTCAGCATCGACGGCCAGCGCGCCGCCTACGCGGCCCTGCACGACCTGGCGCACGAGACGGCGGGCGGCCGGTGGATCGCGGTGGGCGGCGGCGGTTACGAGCTCGTCCAGGTCGTGCCGCGCATCTGGACGCACCTCATCGCCGAGGCGGCCGGCCATCCCGTCGATCCGGCCACGCCCACCCCCGACGCCTGGCGCCAGTACGTCAGGGAGCGCACCGGCGAGGCGCCCCCGCTGACCATGACCGACGGACGTAACCCGGAATTTCGCGACATCTCCGGCGGTTATGACCCAGCGGACCCCATCGACCGTGCGGTCATGGCGACCCGGCAGGCGGTGTTCCCTCTGCACGGCCTCGACCCGATGCCCTGACGACCGCCCCGACGACGCTCGACGTCCTCGATGCCCCTGATGAGGAAGACCTGTGCTGAGCCGCGACGAACTCCGCCGACACCTGATCCACAGCCGTATCGCCGGTGACGTCGCGACGTCGCGCGAGAACAACCTCGACCACTACAGCTCGCTGGCCAACCGCGACCCGTACTACATGCTCGGCCTGACGTTCGAGCAGCCGTGGACCTTCCGGGACGTCCTCGACCTGATGGCCAAGTCGGCCGGCGTGGTCGCCGATCCCGGCCACCGCCGCGGCCAGGACACCATCGACCCCGACCTGACGATCGACGCGATCGACGCCATGGCGGCGCGCATCGCGTCGGTGCTGTCGCGGCCGGCCCCGCGGGTGCTGTTCGCCACCGGACACCCGACCGGGCTGCTCGCCGTCCACCTGCCGCTGGCCAGGTTCGCCGTCGAGCGCGGCGCGACCCTGCTCACCCCGGCCGAGGGCTGGACGTACGCCGGCTCCGGCTTCGGCCGTCCGCGCCGCATCCGCTACCTCCAGGACGTCGCCATGCTCGACGACCGCGGCGGCTTCGTGCACACCCACGACTCGGCCCCGATGCGGCACATGCTCGACGAGCTCGAAGGCGGGCTGCCCGACCTGGTGATCGCCGACCACGGCTGGGCGGGGGCGGCGGGCGAGGCGGGCGTGCCGACGGTGGCCTTCGCCGACAGCAACGACCCCGGCCTGTTCCTCGGCGAGGCCGAGGGAAAGATCGACGTCGTCGTGCCACTCGACGACAATGTGCTACCCCGCTATTACGCTCCGCTGACCGAGCGATTGGTCACTCTGGTCTCACGAGCCCTTTGAGTCGAAAACGGCCCTCCCCATACCGTCTTTTCGCGCCTGCATTCCAAGAGGCTCGCTGTCCCTTTGCCAACTTTTGATGGGGCTTGGGCGACTCTTATGTGTGGCAACTTGGACAGTTCCAAGGTCCAGGCGAGGTGCTCGGCCTGGCTGCTAACCAGCGACTTTACTGGTCCGGCTGACAGGTGGCTCCGCGGACTGAGAAAATAGGGGGTTTGCGCACCCGGAGTCCCGACTTACGCTGACGGCAGTACACGTGCGTGAGCAATGGCACCAGTGGGGATAACCCGGAAACACGTGCGGAAGAGGCGTCCGATGGGTGCAGGCGAAAGACCTCTCAGCGAGGTGAAGTTCCTGACCGTGGCTGAAGTCGCGACGGTCATGAGGGTGTCCAAGATGACGGTGTACCGGCTCGTCCACTCAGGGGAGCTGCCGGCCATCCGAGTTGGCCGGTCGTTCAGAGTGCCCGAGCAGGCGGTCCACGACTATCTGCGGGAGGCCTACATCGAGGCAGGTTGAAGTAGCGGCGCGCCCGAACGCGCCGTGAATTCGGTCGCGGGAGAAGCCCGGCCTGCGCACCACGAGGCCGGGCTTTCACCCCCCAAGGGGCGATCCACCCCCGATCGCCGGTAGTCTGTCACCCGGTGTGCGCTCGCACATCGATTCAGACTTGCTATCAGTACCTGGGGGTCCCGTGGGCTCTGTGATCAAGAAGCGCCGCAAGCGGATGGCCAAGAAGAAGCACCGCAAGCTGCTCAAGAAGACGCGCATCCAGCGGCGTAACAAGAAGTAACCGACGCAGCTGCGAGGCGCTGATGACCCACACCGTGCTTGTCACCGGGGTCTCGCGCCACATAGGCGCCCGGGTGGCGAGCGTCCTCGCGGCTGACCCGGAGATCAGCCGCGTCATCGGAGTGGACACCGTGCCGCCCCCCTCGCTGACGCGGGACGGCGGCATCACTCTGGGCCGGACGGAATTCGTCCGGGTCGATCTGCGCAGCCCCGACATCGCCGAGGTGATCGCGGCCGCGGACATCGACACCGTTGTGCACATGAGCCTGGTCAGCGCCCCGTCCAAGGGCGACGGCAGGGCCGCCATGAAGGAGCACAACGTCATCGGCACCATGCAACTGCTCGGTGCCTGCCAGCGGTCGTCGACCGTGCGGCGCGTGGTGGTGCGCTCCACCACCGCCGTCTACGGCTCGTCCCCGCGCGATCCCGCGGTGTTCACCGAGGACCTGGAGCCGCACGTCGGCCCGGTCCACGGCTACGCCAAGGACGCGGCGGAGGTCGAGGGCTACGTGCGCGGTTTCGCGCGCCGCCGCCCCGACGTGACGGTGTCGCTGCTGCGCTTCGCCAACTTCATGGGTCCGGGCGTCGACTCGCCGCTCACGCGGTACTTCACCCAGCCCGTCCTGCCGACGGTGTTCGGCTTCGACCCGCGGTTGCAGTTCGTCCACGAGGACGACGCGGTCGAGGTGCTGCGCAGGATGGCGAACGAAGACCACCCCGGCACGTTCAACGTGGCCGGGGCAGGCGTGTTGCTGCTGTCGCAGTGCGCGCGCCGGGCCGGGCGGGCGTCGCTGCCGCTGCTCGCGCCCGTCTTCCGCACGCTCGGCAACACCGTGCGCAGGCTCGGCCTCGTCGAGTACTCGCCCGAGCAGCTGCGGCTGATGAGCTACGGCCGGGCGGTCGACACCGCCAGGCTGGAGGCCGAGCTGGGCTGGCGGCCCAAGTACACCACCGCGGCGGCCTTCGACGACTTCGTGCGTTCACGGGGTATGCATCCGTTCGGAGGTGTGCGTCCGTGAGCGTGCCGCACGAGGAGGAAGGCCGGGTGATCCCGATCAGCGCCGCGCCGTCCTACGAGGAGCCCGATCCGCTGGCCCGGCTGCTGGCGTTCGTCCGCCGGCGCATCACCGGCGAGTACGAGGTCGACGAGTTCGGCTACGACCCCGAGCTGACCGACAAGGTGCTCCTTGAGCTGATCAGGCCGCTCTACCACCGCTGGTTCAGGGTCGAGACGGCCGAGCTGAAGAACGTGCCCGCCGAGGGCGGCGCGCTGGTGGTGGCCAACCACTCCGGCACGCTGCCGATCGACGCGCTCATGATGCAGGTCGCCCTGCACGACGAGGCGGGCCGGGCCGTCCGCCTGCTCGGGGCCGACCTGGTCTACCAGCTCCCGCTGCTCGGCCACCTGTCCCGCAAGACCGGCCACACGCTGGCCTGCCCCGAGGACGCCGACCGGCTGCTGCGCAAGGGCGAGCTGGTCGGCGTGTTCCCCGAGGGCTTCAAGGGCGTGGGCAAGCCGTTCTCCGAGCGCTACAAGCTGCAGCGGTTCGGCCGGGGCGGGTTCGTGGCCTCGGCGATCCGTGCGGGCGTGCCGATCGTGCCCACGGCCATCGTGGGGGCCGAGGAGATCTATCCGAAGATCGGCGACCTGAAGTTCCTGGCCCGCATCCTCGGCGTCCCCTACCTGCCGATCACGCCGTTCTTCCCGCTGCTCGGGCCGCTCGGGCTGGTGCCGCTGCCGTCCAAGTGGATGATCGAGTTCGGCGAGCCGATCCGCACCGACGAGTACGAGCCCGCCGCGGCCGACGACCCGATGCTGGTGTTCAACCTGACCGACCACGTGCGCGAGGTCGTCCAGCAGATGCTCAACGAGTTGCGGCTGCGCAGGGGGCCGGCCTTCCCGCCGTTCCTGTGAAGGGTGCAACCGGTCGCGTCCGGCCGGTGTTCCTGCGGGTGCAGTCATTGACACCCGAGAGGAACCTCTTCGATGGATCTCCAGCTTTCCGGCCGTGTGGCCGTCGTCACCGGCGCGTCCAAGGGCATCGGCCTGGCCGTCGCGCGCACCCTGGCGGAGGAGGGCGTGCACGTCGTGGCGGCCTCGCGGACCGCGCCCGACGCCAAGGTGACGCACGTCGCGGTGGACCTGATGGACCCGCAGGCGCCCGCCCGGGTGATCGCCCGAGCCGTCGAGGAGTTCGGCGGGGTGGACATCCTGGTCAACAACGCCGGCGGGCCGCCCCCCGGCGTGACGCTGCCCCGGGTCGGGTTCATGGCGCCGGGCGACGACGACTGGCAGGCCATGTTCGAGTTCAACCTGTTCGCGGCCGTACGCATGATCCGCGCGGCCGTGCCCCTCATGGTGGAGCGCGGCGGCGGCTCGATCGTGAACATCTCCTCCGGCTCGGCCCGCCAGCCCGGGGCCATGAACGTGGACTACGGCGCGGCCAAGGCCGCCATGAACCACGTGAGCAAGGCCGTCTCGGAGGAGTACGGCCCGCAGGGCGTCCGGGTGAACACGATCTCGCCCGGCCCGGTGCTGACCGACTGGTGGACCAAGGACGGCGGCGCCGCCGACGTCATCGCCGGGATGGCCGGGGCCTCGAAGGAGGACGTCATCGCCCAGGTCGCCCCCGGCATGATGAAGCTGGCCACCGGACGCCTGGTGAGCCCGCAGGAGATCGCCGACATGGTGGCCCTGCTGGTCTCGCCGCGCTCGGGCAGCACGACCGGCGCCGACATCGCCGTGGACGGCGGGTTCCTGAAGGAGATCTGAACCCTCTTGGCGGGTTGTGGCAAGACATCCGTGACCGATTCTTCACAGAAGGGCGGAGATGATCACGCAACCCGCCACCAGGGGGGCGGACTCGGAGCTCGTGAGCGCCTCCCTGACCGAGCCGGAGGCGTTCGCCGAGCTGTTCGACCGCTACTCCGCCATGCTCTACCGGTACGTCTCCAAACGCCTCGGCCCTGAGCCCGCCGAGGACCTCGTCGGCGAGACGTTCCTCGTCGCGTTCTCCCGCCGCAAGAGCTACGACCTGTCCTGCCCCGACGCCAGGCCGTGGCTCTTCGGCATCCTCACCAAGCTCATCTCCCGCCACCACCGCAAGGAGGCGGCGCGGTACCGGGCGTTCCTGCGGTCCCCCCTCGACCAGGACGTGGAGTCGCCCGCCGACCGCGTCGCCGCGGGGGTCACGGCGCAGGCCGCCCGTCCCCGCCTGGCGGGCGCGCTGGCCGCGCTGCCCGCCAAGGACCGGGACGTCCTGCTGCTGATCGCCTGGGGCGACCTCACCTACGAAGAGGTCGCCCGGGCCCTCGGCATCCCGATCGGAACCGTGCGCTCCCGCCTCAACAGGGGCAGGCGGAAGGTGCGGGCCGCGCTCGGCGACACCAACCCCATGCTGGCGGAGGAGTGACCATGGACGACCTGCGGATGCTCCGCGACCTCGGCGGTGAACTGGAGCACGAGCCGCCCCCGGCGCTCGCCCGCCAGCGCGACCGCCTGCTGCGGGAGCGCCCGCGCCGCCGATGGAACGCCTACTGGACGGCCGGCCTGGTCGCGGTGGGCACGGCCGCGGCCGTCGCGGTGCCGACCATGCTGGTCAACAGCAACATCGTGGCCGCTCCGTCGACGGGCGTGCGGCCGGTCGACATCACCGGCGCCCGTAACATCCTGGTGATCGGCTCCGACACGCGCGGCGGGCCGGGCAACGCCGACTACGGCCCCGCCATGGCCAGGACGCCCGACCAGGGCGGCAGGCGCTCCGACACCATCCTGCTCGTGCACGTGCCCGCCGACCGCGGCCAGGCCGTCGGGGTCAGCGTGCCGCGCGACTCGATCGTGCAGATCCCGTCGTGCGGGTCCGACCCGGCGCGGAAGGACATGATCAACTCGGCGTACAACACCGGGGGAGCGGGCTGTCTGGTCAAGACGCTGGAGAAGCTCACCGACGTCCGCATCGACCACACGGTCGAGGTCGACTTCGCCGGCTTCAAGGGCATGGTGGACGCGCTCGGCGGCGTGCAGATCACGCTCAGGTCGCCCGTGGACGACAAGGCGTCGAAGCTGAAACTGCCCGCGGGCAAGGTCATGCTCAACGGCGAGAGCGCCCTCGGCTACGCCCGCCTGCGCCGCTACGGCGACGGCTCGGACGTCCAGCGGATCAAGCGGCAGCAGATCCTGCTGCTGGCGATGCTGAAGAAGGCGAGGAGCACGGCCGCCGACCCGGGCCGGCTGCGCGACTTCGTCGGCGAGGTGCGCAAGTCGGTCAAGACGGACCTGAGCCTGGAGGCCATGGTCGAGCTGGCCAGGGCCACGTCCGCGACGCAGGTGGCGTTCGTCACCGTGCCCTGGAAACCGGCCCAGGACGACCCCAACCGGATCGAGTGGCGGCAGCCGGACGCCCAGAAGCTGTTCGAACGCCTGCGATGACCGGCGCCGGCGCGCGCCCGGCCGTGGACGTCAAGGAGCCGTCCACGCCGCCGGGCCGCGCCGGCGGCCTCGTCCGCGGGCGGTCAGTGGGAGCGGTAGTGCCTGCGCAGGGCGATGCCGGCCGCCACGCCGCCCGCGATCGCGCCGACCCCGGCCGCGATCGGCAGGGCGGTCATGGTGGCCTTGCGGCCGGTGCGGAAGTCTTTGACCGGCCAGTCGTGCTTCCTGGCGTGCTCGCGCAGCTCGCTGTCGGGGTTGATCGCCACCGCGCTGCCGACCAGCGACAACATCGGCAGGTCGTTGGCCGAGTCGCTGTAGGCCGTGCAGCGGGTCAGGTCGAGCCCTTCGCGGCGGGCCAGCGCGCGCACCGCCTCCGCCTTGGCCGGGCCGTGCAGCAGGTCGCCCACCAGGTGGCCGGTGTAGACGCCGCCGGCGGTCTCGGCGACCGTGCCGAGCGCGCCGGTGAGGCCGAGCCGCTGGGCGATGACCCGGGCCAGCTCGACGGGCGTGGCAGTGACGAGCCAGACGCGCTGGCCGGCGTCGAGGTGGCTCTGCGCGAGCGCGCGGGTGCCGCCCCAGATGCGGTCGGCCATGACCTCGTCGTAGATCTCCTCGCCGAGGCGGACGACGTCGTCGACCTTGGCGCCCGCGACGAAGGCGAGCGCGGTCTCCCGGGCGACCGCGATGTGCTCCGGGTTCTCGTTGCCGCGCAGCCGGAACACGGCCTGGCCGACGGCGAACTTCAGCAGATCGGATGTGGTGAACATGCCGCGCGTGGCCAGCCCGCGGGCGAAGTGGTAGATGGACGCGCCGCGCATCATGGTGTTGTCGACGTCGAAGAAGGCCGCCGCCTCCAGGTCCGGCTCGACCGGCTCGGTAGGCGCGACGGTGACCGCCGCCCGCGCCGCGGCCTCGCCGGCGGCCTCGGCCCCAACCTCGTGTCGTCGTCGCATTAGCCGCCACATGCGGTTCAGCTTACCTAGCCGGTGCCACGAGCCCCTCGATGTAGTCGAGGTAGCCGGCGGCCTGTCCCTTCTGTGCCTCGTTGAGGTGGTCCAGCATCGGCTCGACCGTCTCCCGCTGCTTCTGGGCGAACTTCTTGATCTTGGACGAGCGGGGCTGCGTACGCGTCAGCCGGCTGATCCCGGAGCGGGTGGAGTCCTCCATGTCCTTGAGCGTCTGGCCGACCAGCGGGCTGTCGGTGGACGAGCCGAGCAGGCTCGCGACCTCCTTGGCGCGGGTCTCGGCCGAGGCCAGCTCGCGCTCGCCGCGTTGGGCGTCGTCGGTGCTCAGGTGCACGAGGGTGCTCTCCGCGGCCCTCTTGAGCGGGTAGAGCGTGTCGCCCGGGACCGCCTGGTACGTGGCGAAGGACGCCACCATCATGGCCCCCGCCAGGCCGAGCGTGGCGACCTGGGACAGCAGCGGACGGCGTCGGCGGCGTACGGACGGGACGTCCGGGCCCGGCGCGCGCTCCTCGTCGGGGGCCGTCAGCAGCAGGCGGCCGGAGACCAGGTCCGCGCGCAGGCGCTCGCGGAACGCCGGCTCGGGCCCGCCGCCCAGAGACGGGCCGTGCAGCTCCGTGAGACGCTCGATGACGAGCTCCCGCCGCCTGCGCGCCCTACTCATGACAGCTCCCTGAGGGATCCAGCCGTGCCAACTGGCCTAACGAGGTGCGGGTGGGAGAGGTTACGCCAGGTCGTGCTTGAGTGCCCTGGCGAGCGTTCGAATGGCCCGAAACTGCAGCGCTTTGATCGCTCCACTCTTCTTCCCCATGATCAACGCGGTTTCCGCGAGCGAGAGGCCGTGCAGGAAGCGCAGCACCACGCATTCCTGCTGGTCGGGATTGAGATCGCGGACGGCGCGCAGCACCCGGTCGTTCATGATGGCCGTGACCACCGCGTTCTCCGGGATGTGCGCGCCTTCGAGCGGCACGTCGATCAGCTCTCCCGTCGGGATCTCCAGTCGGTAGCGGCCGGACTTGAAGTGGTCGGCCACCAGGTTCCTGGCGATGGTGACGAGCCAGGCGCCGAAGTCGCGGCCCTGCCAGGTGAAGTCGCCGATCCTGCGCAGCGCGCGCAGGAAGGTCTCGCTGGTCAGGTCCTCGGCGAGCTGGTGGGAGCCGACCCGGAAGTAGATGTAGCGGTAGACGAGGTCCACGTAGCGGTCGTAGAGCGTGCCAAAGGAGTCCGTGCATCCGTTCTTGGCGTGCAGCACCAGCGTGCGGATGTCGTCGGGCACTTCTTCGCGCACGCCAAGCTCGCCCGTCCGGGCAGGTCCAGCGACCGCTGGAGCAAGCAGCCCGGCGAACGGCCACGAATCAGGCATCCGGTATCCCTAGGGGTAAGGGGTGCGGCGTGCTCGAATACTCTAGAAATCAACTGGAAATTCCACAATCCGCGCCTGCTGGCCTGGCTACGAGTAATCGCCCTATACCGTATAGGCGCATACCCCACAGCCTGCGGCGAAGCCCCTCATGGAGCGCCTGTTTCCTCTTCGGCTACCGGCCGGGAGGCATCGTCCGGCAGCATTGGAGTCACCATGGAGATCCTCGTTGCTGTCATAGCCCTTGCCGGTGCGCTCCTCGCCGCGGTCGCGACCGGAGCCCTGATCCGCCGGCTGCGCGACGAGCCCGAGGGGTGGTTGATCGCCTGGACCGTTGCAGCTGGAGCCCTGTGCCTGTCGCTGGCCGCGATCGGCGTCGGTTACGTCCTGGGGTTCGGGCCGGTCACGTTCCGCCTCTACCAGGTGACCGGGTCGCTGCTCGCGCCGCTCTGGCTGGCCGTGGGCCTGATCCAGCTGCTGTCCGACAAGGTGCCGCCGAGGTTCCTGGCCTGGCTGTTCGGCATCGCGCTCACCGTCGTCTCCGTCGCGATCCTGACCTTCGACCCGCTCAGGTCCACCGACCTGGGCAAGTCGCTGCCGTCCGGCTCGGCCATGTGGGGGCTCATCCCGGACAAGCTGCTCATCGGCGTGCACACGATCGACGTGCTCGTCCTGCTGGCGTGCGTCGTGGTGGCCGGGCTCAAGTGGCGCGGCGGCGACGAGTACGACACCGACAACCTCCACGCGGTCCTGGTCATCGCGCCGTCGAGCATCGCCCTGGTGGGGGCCATGCGGTTCTCGGTGCCGCCGCTGTTCACCACCGCGCTGCTCGCGGTGGGCGCGGCGGCGATCTGGTACACCGTGCTGCGCCCGCTGGCGCCGTACGAGGACGACGAGGACGACCTGGAGACGCCGCACGACGACGTGGAGCGCCGGCCGGGCCGCAGGGTCGCGCCCGAGCCCGTGCCGGTGCCGGTGCCGGCCGCCGAGCCGCCTCCCGTGGCGCCCCCGCGCCGCTCGCCCGGCCTGGGCGACCTGGTGGCCGAATACCGGGCAGGCGACCAGCAGGTCGACTACGCCGCCCGGATGGGGGCCGCGCCCGACTCGGGCCCCGCGACCGGCTACATCATGAACGGCTCCCCGCCCCCGCGCATGGACACCTCCCCGCGCATGGACGCCCAGCCCTCCCGGCCCGACTACTCGATGCCCGGCACCGGCGTGGCCTACCCGGGCGCCGAGCTGTTCACCCCGTCGCAGCCCCAGCAGGCGGGCGGCAGGCCCTCGCCCAGCATCTACGGCCTGCTCACCGTCTTCACGATCATGGACGGCGCCGGCGACGCGTTCGACCGCCTGGCCGAGGCCACTGTCGAGGCCGTGCGCCGCGGCGAGCCCGACACGCTCGTCTACGCCTGCCACGCCGTCAAGTCGGCGCCCCTGCAGCGCATCGTCTACGAGCTCTACCGCGACGAGGTCGCCTACCGCGACCACCAGCGCCAGCCGCACGTCGAGCGGTTCCTCAACGAGCGTCAGGCGATGGTGCTGGCCACCAACGTCATCGAGCTCAACGTCAACGCCGCGAAGGTGGTGCCGCTGCCCACCGTCATGTTCTGACCGTCGTGTCCTAGGCGAGGGCGGCGCGCAGGCGGGCCTCGTCGACCCGCCAGAAGTCGTGCTGCACGCCGTCGATCAGCGTCACCGGGATCATCTCCCAGTACTTCTCCCTGAGCTCCTCGGAGGAGTCGATGCTGACCTCCTCCCACGGCACGCCCAGCTCTCCGGCCACCCTGGCGATGACCGCGCGGGCGTCGTCACAGAGGTGGCAGCCGGGTTTGCCGAGCAAGGTGATGCGATGCATGTCCCCAACCGTAGCGCCCCTACTTTGTGCATCGGTTCACAAAGGGATTAACCTGAAAGACGGTTCTAATCCGTTCAGCGGTCCCCACCGCCCGTTCCCTGGAGCTCCGGCACGTGAAGAGCACGTCCCAGTCCCGTGACCGCGGCATCCCCGAGGCGACGGTCGCCAGGCTTCCGTTGTACCTGCGGGCGCTGCACGGGATGGCGGAGCGCGGCGTCGCGACCGTGAGCTCGGAGGATCTGGCCGTGGCCGCGGGCGTGAACTCGGCCAAGCTCCGCAAGGATCTTTCGCACCTCGGCTCGTACGGCACCCGCGGCGTAGGCTACGAGGTGGAGTACCTCGTCTACCAGATCTCCCGCGAACTCGGCCTGACCCAGGACTGGGCGGTCGCGATCGTCGGGGTCGGCAACCTCGGCCGCGCCCTGGCGAACTACGGCGGCTTCGTCTCCAGGGGCTTCCGCGTGGCCGCGCTCTTCGACGCCGACCCCGAAGTCGTGGGCGACACCATCGCGGGGTTGAATGTGGAGCACATCGACGAACTGGAAGCCGTCATCAAGCGGCGTGGAGTCTCGATCGTGGTACTGGCGACACCGGCGGCAGCGGCGCAGGAAGTGTGCGATCGTGTTGTCGCCGTGGGCGTGACCAGCATCCTGAACTTCGCCCCAGTCGTTCTCACCGTTCCGGACACCGTCGACGTCCGGAAGGTCGACCTGTCAATCGAACTGCAGATTCTCGCGTTCCACGAGCAACGCAAGGCTGGGGGGCCACTCATGGCGGTGGACGGTCAATGAGTGTTCTGGCGATCGGACTCAGCCACCGGACCGCTCCGGTGGCGCTTCTCGAACGCGTCTCGGTGACCGGGGACGCGCTGGTCAAGCTGCTGCACGACGTGCAGCAGGACACCAGCGTCGCGGAGGCCATGGTGATCTCGACCTGCAACAGGGTCGAGATCTACGTCACGGTCGACCGCTTCCACGCCGCGGTCACCTCGATCAGCGGGCTGCTGGCCGTCCACTCCGGCGTGCCGGCCGACGAGCTGACCCCGCATCTCTACGTGCACTACGAGGAGCGGGCCGTCGAGCACCTGTTCTCGATGGTGTGCGGCCTCGACTCCATGGCCGTCGGCGAGGGCCAGATCCTGGGCCAGGTCCGCCAGGCGCTCAAGCTCGCCCAGAAGCACGGCACGGTCGGCGCGACCCTCAACGAGCTGACGCAGCAGGCGCTGCGCGTCGGCAAGCGCGCCCACACCGACACTGGCATCGACCAGGCGGGTCCCTCGCTGGTCACGGCGGGCCTCGCGCTCGCCGGCGACCTGGCCGGGCGGCGGGCGCTGGTGGTGGGCGCGGGCTCGATGAGCTCGCTGGCCGCCGTCACGCTGCAGCGCGCCGGGGTCACCGACATCGTCGTGGCCAACCGCACGTACGAGCGGGGCGCGCGGCTGGCCGAGTCGGTCGGCGGCCGGGCCGTCGCGTTCGCCGCCGTGCGCGAGGAACTGGCGGACGCCGACATCGTGATCACCTGCACCGGCGCCGGGCGGCACGTCATCACCCCCGACATGCTGACCGGGGGCGTGTTCCTGCTCGACCTGGCGCTGCCGCACGACATCGACCCGGCCGTGCGCGAGGTGCCCGGCGTCACGCTGGTCGACCTGGAGACGATCCAGGAGTCCGGCGTCGGCTCGCGCGGCGGCGACGCCGTCGAGTCCGTGCGCGCGCTCGTGGCCGAGGAACTGAACGCCTACCTCGACGCCGCCCGCGCCGCCCGCGTCACCCCGACCGTGGTGGCGCTGCGCAGCAAGGCGGCGGGCGTGGTGGAGTCCGAGCTGGGCCGACTGATGATGCGCATGCCCGATCTCGACGACAAGGCCAGGGACGAAATCGCCATGACCGTGCAGAGGGTCGTTGACAAACTGCTTCACGAGCCGACTGTGCGTGTCAAGCAGCTCGCCGCCGGTCCAGGGGGCGATCATTATGCGGAAGCCCTGCGTGAGTTGTTCAATCTCGATCCGAAGATGCCCGCGGCCGTGAGGGAGGTGGAGCTGTGAACCTGCGGTTGGGCACCCGCCGCAGCATGCTGGCGACCACGCAGTCCCAGATGGTGGCCGACGCCCTCACCGCGCGCACCGGGCACCCGGTCGAGCTGGTGGGCGTGACGACCTTCGGCGACGTGACCAAGGCGCACCTGGCGCAGCTCGGCGGCACCGGCGTGTTCGTCAGCGCGCTGCGCGACAAGCTGGTCGAGGGCGAGATCGACTTCGCCGTCCACTCGCTGAAGGACCTGCCGACCAAGCAGGACCCGCGCTTCACGCTGGCCGCGCTCCCCGAGCGCCACGACCACCGCGACGCGCTGATCGGCTCGCACAAGTTCGCCGACCTGCCCGCCGGGGCCAGGGTCGGCACGGGCTCGCCGCGCCGCGTCGCCATGCTGAGCGCGCTCCGCCCCGACCTGGAGTACGTCCCGATCCGCGGCAACGCCGACACGCGCATCGGCAAGATCGCCGCGGGCGAGCTCGACGCCGTCGTGCTGGCCAGCGCCGGGCTCACCAGGCTCGGCCGCGGCGGCGAGATCGCGCAGATCTTCGAGGTCGAGGAGCTGCTGCCGGCCCCCGGCCAGGGCGCGCTCGCCGTGGAGTGCCTGGCCGCGCGCACCGACCTGATCGAGACCCTGTCCGTGCTCGACGACCCGCGCACGCGCAGCGCGGTGACCGCCGAACGCGCCGTGCTGTCCGCCCTGGAAGCAGGCTGCGCCGCACCCGTGGGTGCTTTCGCGGCCGATCACGGGCACACTCTGAACCTGACCGCAGTGGTCGTCTCCATCGACGGCCGCGAAGCGGTCCGCAAGTCCGCCGCCGGTTCTCCTTCGGAGGCTGCACAGCTGGGCCGCCTCCTGGCGGCCGAGATGATCGCCGAAGGGGCCGACAGATTGATGGGGGAGCAATCCCATTGAGCTCCGATAGTCCAACCTCCGGTTTCGTCGCCTTCGTGGGGGCGGGTCCCGGTGACCCCAACCTGCTGACGCTCCGCGCCGCCGAACTTCTCGGCAAGGCGGACGCCGTCGTGCTCGACGACGAGCAGTCCGGCCCGCTGCTCAAGCACTGCCGCGAGGGCGTCGAGGTCGCCGAGGGCGACTACGTCCAGCGGGCCAAGGCCGGGCAGCTCGTGGTGCGCCTGTGCGCGGGCGACCCCATGCTGTTCTCCTCGATCGACGACGAGGTCGCGGCCTGCGTGGCGGCGGAGGTGGACTTCGAGATCGTGCCCGGCGTGCCGCCCGCGACCGCCGTGCTCACCTACGCCGGCATCCCGGCGGCCACGGCCGTGCCCGAGTTCCGCGTCGTCGACGCCGCTCAGGAGCAGGACTGGTCGTCCCACGCCGCCACCCGCGGCACGCTGGTGATCTACAACGGCATCACCGAGGCCGTCGCCATCGGCAAGGCGCTGATCGCCGGCGGCAAGCCCGACACCACGCCGGTCGCCGTCAGCAGCGGCGGCACCACCACCGAGCAGTACACCGTCGTGTCCTCGCTCGGCCGGTTGCAGGCCGACCTGAAGCACGCCGGGTTCACCGAGCCCGCGCTGATCGTGGTCGGCGAGGCCGTGGGGCAGCGCGAGCGGCTGTCGTGGTTCGAGACCAAGCCGCTGTTCGGCTGGCGGGTGCTGGTGCCGCGGACGAAGGAGCAGTCCCGCAGCCTGTCCGAGCAGCTCGTGGCCTACGGCGCGGTGCCCGAGGAGGTGCCGACCATCTCGGTCGAGCCGCCGCGCACGCCGCAGCAGATGGACCGCGCCATCAAGGGCCTGGTCACCGGCCGCTACGAGTGGGTGGCCTTCACCAGCGCCAACGCCGTCAAGGCGGTGCGCGAGAAGTTCGAGGAGTACGGGCTCGACGCGCGGGCCTTCGCCGGGCTCAAGGTGGCCGCCGTGGGCGAGGCCACCTCGCGGGCCCTGGTCGAGTTCGGCGTCAAGCCCGACCTGCTGCCCTCGGGCGAGCAGTCCTCCGAAGGGCTCGTGGCCGAGTGGCCGCCCTACGACTCGATGCTCGACCCGATCAACCGGGTGCTGCTGCCCCGGGCCGACATCTCGACCGACACGCTGGTGGCCGGGCTCACCGAGCTGGGCTGGGAGTGCGACGACGTGACGGCGTACCGGACGGTGCGCGCCGCGCCGCCGCCCGCGCCCATCCGCGAGGCGATCAAGGGCGGCGGCTTCGACGCCGTGCTGTTCACCTCGTCCTCCACCGTGCGCAATCTGGTCGGCATCGCGGGCAAGCCGCACAACGTCACCGTGATCGCGGTGATCGGGCCGCAGACGGCCAAGACGGCCGAGGAGTTCGGGCTCCGGGTCGACGTCATGTCCGACAAGCCATCCGCATCAGCCCTGGCCGCAGCGCTGGCCGAGTTCGGTGCCAAGCAGCGCCAGGCGGCCGTGGCCGCGGGTGACAGCCCGCGCAGGCCCTCCCAGAACCGCCGTGGCGCCAGGAGGAGAGCCAAGTGAGCGCCCAGTACCCCGTCGCACGTCCCCGGCGCCTGCGTCGCAGCCAGGCGCTGCGCCGGATGGTGTCGGGCACGCGGCTGCACGCCGCGGACCTGATCCTGCCGCTGTTCGTCAAGGAGGGCATCGACGCGCCGCAGCCGGTGTCGTCCATGCCGGGCGTGTTCCAGCACACCCGCGACTCGCTGCGCAAGGCCGCGCACGACGCGGCCGAGGCGGGCGTGGGCGGCCTGATCCTGTTCGGCATCCCCGCGGTCAAGGACGCGACCGGGTCGGCGGCCGACGACCCCGACGGCATCCTCCAGGTCGCGCTGCGCGAGGTGAGCGCCGAGGTCGGCGACGCCCTCGTGGTCATGGCCGACACCTGCCTCGACGAGTTCACCGACCACGGCCACTGCGGGATCCTGACCTCGTCCGGCGAGGTGGACAACGACGCCACGCTGGAGCGTTACGCCTCCATAGCGCTGGCCCAGGCCGCCGCCGGCTCCCAGATGATCGCGCCGAGCGGCATGATGGACGGCCAGGTCGGCGCCATCCGCGCCGCGCTCGACGGGGCCGGCCACACCGACGTCCCGATCCTGTCCTACTCCGTCAAGTACGCCTCCGCCTTCTTCGGCCCGTTCCGCGAGGCCGCCGAGTGCGCGCCGCAGTTCGGCGACCGCAGCACCCACCAGCAGGACCCGGCCGGGCCGCTGGAGGAGGCGCTGCGCGAGGTCAGGCTCGACCTGGCGGAGGGCGCCGACGCCGTCATGGTCAAGCCGGCGCTGGCCTACCTCGACGTCATCACCCGGGTGCGCGACGCGGTCGACGTGCCGGTGGCGGCCTACCAGGTGAGCGGCGAGTACGCGATGGTCGAGGCGGCGGCGGCCAACGGCTGGATCGACCGCGACCGGACGATCATGGAGTCACTGGTCGCCATCAAGCGCGCCGGCGCCGACATGATCCTCACGTACTGGGCGACGGAAGTGGCGCGACAGCTCTAACCAAGGGGTTTCCCGTCAACTCCTGAGGCGTGTGCGTTAGAGTGCGATGACAAGTGCTGGTGTGTCCCGGGGTGTGCGAACGGCCCGGAGCCGGGACCTCCTCAGGCGCTGACTCGACGGGAGACACCATGGTGGGGGTACCACTGGCTCGGCGTACCAGAAAGCGGTCGCGGCCGACACGCATCGATTCCGTGCTGGAGTACGCGTCCCTGGGCTGGCCCGTGGTGCCGGGAGCCTTTCCGCTGCGGCACGGCCCGCGCGCGTGTTCGTGCGACCGCGTCGGCTGTCCCGACCCCGGCGCCCATCCGCTCTCGCCCGCCTGGCACATGCAGGCCACGACGGACACGACGCTGCTGACCCGCTGGTGGGAGAGCGAGCCGGAGGCCAACGTGATCCTGCCCACAGGGCGCGTGTTCGACGTGTTCGACGTACCGCTCGCCGCCGGCCTGTCGGCCCTCACCAGGATCGACGCCGCCGGAGCCCACCCAGGCCCGGTCGCCGCTCAAGGCGACCGGGTCTTGTTTTATGTGGCGACCCGCGGCAACCCCGAGGACGAGGACGAGTGGTGGTCCTGCCAGCTCGACTGCGACCCGGCCACCATCGACGACACGCCGGGCCTGCGCTGGCACTGCCGCGACAGCTACGTGCTCGCGCCGCCCTCCATGCTGCCCTCGGGCCAGCCGGTCTCCTGGCTCCGGCCCCCGGACGGCCGTCCGCTGCCCGACCCGCTGCGCATCCTGGAATGGCTCGCCGACTGAGCACGCCCCGCGGCGGGGGCACGGACCTGCGGGACTAACCTGGGTCGGGTGAGCCGTACACAGAACTCCGAAGGTCTTTTCACCCGCGCCAGGGAAGTGGTGCCCGGCGGCGTCAACTCGCCCGTGCGCGCGTTCGGCGCGGTGGGCGGCACGCCGCGTTTCATGGCCTCGGGCCAGGGGCCGTACATCACCGACGTCGACGGCAACCGCTACGTCGACCTGGTCTGCTCCTGGGGCCCGATGATCCTCGGCCACCGGCATCCCGCGGTCGTCGAGGCCGTCTCCGGCGCGGTCGCCCACGGCTTCTCCTACGGCACCGCCACGCCGGGCGAGGTCGAGCTGGCCGAGGAGATCGTCTCCCGGATGGCGCCGGTCGAGAAGGTGCGCCTGGTCAGCTCCGGCACCGAGGCGACGATGAGCGCGGTTCGCCTGGCGCGCGGCTTCACCGGGCGGTCCAAGGTGATCAAGTTCGCCGGCTGCTACCACGGGCACGTCGACGCCCTGCTGGCCTCGGCCGGGTCGGGAGTGGTCACGTTCGGGCTGCCGGACACCCCCGGGGTGACCGGCGCGTCGGCGGCCGACACGATCGTGCTGCCGTACAACGACATCCAGGCGGTGGCGGAGGCGTTCGCGGCCGCCGAGGTGGCCTGCGTGATCACCGAGGCGTGCCCGGCGAACATGGGCGTCGTCCCGCCGCGCGACGGGTTCAATACCCGGCTGCGCGAGCTGTGCACGGCCAACGGCGCGCTGCTCATCGTGGACGAGGTCCTGACCGGCTTCCGCGTCTCGTCCGCCGGCTGGTACGGCCTCGACCCGGTCGACGCCGACCTGATGACGTTCGGCAAGGTCATGGGCGGCGGCCTGCCCGCGGCGGCGTTCGGCGGCCGGGCCGACGTGATGGCCTTCCTGGCTCCGGAGGGCCCGGTCTACCAGGCGGGTACCCTGTCCGGCAATCCGCTGGCGTGCGCCGCGGGCCTGGCGACCCTGCGCGCCCTCGACGCCGACGCCTACGCGCGCATCGACGCCGCGGCGCTCGCGGTGGGCGACGCGGCGGCCGACGCGCTGGCGAAGGCGGGCGTGCCCCACCGGTTGCAGCGTGCCGGCAGCCTGTTCTCGATCTTCTTCGCCGAGGGCGAGGTGCGCGACTTCGACCAGGCCAAGGCGCAGAACACGGCGGCCTTCACCGCGTTCTTCCACGCGATGCTCGACCAGGGCGTCTACCTGCCGCCGTCGGCGTACGAGGCGTGGTTCCTGTCGGCCTCGCACGACGACGAGGCGCTCAACCGGATCGCCGAGGCCCTGCCGGCAGCGGCGAAGGCGGCCGCGGCGGTTCTGTAGCCCGGCGCGGCCTGGTGCCGGCGTACAGCACGCCGGCGACGATGAGGGCCGCGGCCAGGAGCTCGGTCCAGGAGAGGGGCTCGCTGGCCACCAGCGCGGCCGACGACATGCCGAACACCGGCACCAGCAGCGTGTACGGCGCCACGGTCGAGGCGTCGTACCGGCGCAGCAGCCAGCCCCACACGCCGAACCCGCCGAGCGTCGAGACGAAGGCCACGTAGGCCAGCGACAACCAGCCCTCGGCGGGGGCCGTCAGCACGGGCGGCCCCTCGACCAACAGCGACAGCAGCAGGAGGGGCGGCGCGGAGAACGCGCTCACCCACACCATGAACCGCAGCGAGTCCGGCGGCGCGGCCCTGCGCTGCACCACGTTGCCGAGCCCCCAGGCCGCGGCGGCGGCCACGCACAGGGCGAAGGCGCCCAGCGGGCCGGACACCCCGAAGTCGAACGCGACCAGGGCCAGGCCGCCGAAGGCGACCGCCAGGCCGAGGACGCGGCGGGCGGTGAGCCGCTCGCCGAGCAGCGTCACCGCGAACAGCACGGTGAACAACGCCTGCATCTGCAGGACGAGAGAGGTCAGTCCGGCCGGCATGCCCGCTCGCATGCCCACCAGCAACAGGCCGAACTGACCCACTCCGAGAGTGGCCGCCACCCCGGCGACCCAGCGCCACGGGACTCCCGGCCGCCCCGCGAGCAGCAGGGCGGGGAACGCCGCCAGGGTGAACCTGATCCCCGCGTACAGCAGGGGAGGGAAGTGCTTCAGGCCGACCTGCATGACGACGAAGTTGAATCCCCACACGGCCGCGAGGCCGACGGCGAGGGCGAGGTGGCGGGGGCTCACGCAGAGCGGGTCTTCTGGTACCGGTTGCGCTGCTCGCGAGCCTGCTCGGCGAGGACCTTCAGGTACGAGGTGGAACGGGTCTCGGGCTTCCTGCTCTTAATGATTCGCATGCATATATTTTCATCTGCTTCAGATACAAGGACAAGCGAGACTTTCTACGCTAAACCCTTTAGTCTGGCTTACATGTTGGACCTGAACCGGCTCAAGGCACTTCACGCCGTGCACGTGTACGGGTCGGTCGGCGCCGCGGCCGACGCGCTCATGGTCACCCCGTCGGCCGTCAGCCAGCAGATCGCCAAGCTGGAGCGGGAGACGGGCGCCCGGCTCATGGAGCGCAGCGGCCGGGGCGTCCGGCTGACCGACGCCGCCGGGCTGCTCGCCGAGCACGCCGAGCGCATCCTGGCCCTGGTCGAGACCGCGGAGGCGGACTTCGAGGCGCTGCGCGGCGAGGTCGTCGGCCGGCTCAGCATCGCCGCCTTCGCCACCGCGACCCGCGGCCTGATGCCCGGCGCGCTCGTCCAGCTCAAGAGGCACCACCCCGACCTGCACGTGCAGCTCTACGAGCGCGAGCCCGAGCGGGTGCTGCGCGAGGTGGCCAGGGGCGAGCTGGACCTGGGCGTGATGCAGGACTGGCTCAACCGGCCCATCGCCATGCCCGAGGGCCTGTCCAGGGCCACGCTGCTCGACGACGTGGCCGACGTCGCCATCCCCGCCGACCATCCGCTGGCCGGGCGCAGGGAGGTGGGGCTGGCCGAGCTGCACGGCGAGCGATGGATCAGCTCGTCGCCCGGCACGGTCTGCCACGACTGGCTGGTCTTCACGTTGCGCAACGCCTCGCTGGAGCCGGAGATCGCCTGCATGGCCGACGAGTACCCCACGCAGCTCGCGCTGGTCGCCGCCGGGCTCGGCTGCGCGATCGTGCCGCGCCTGGGCCGCGACTGCGTGCCCGACGGCGTGCGGCTGGTCCCGATCATGCCGCGGCAGACGCGCCGCATCTACGCGGTGTGGCGCACCGACGCGGCCCGCCGTCCGGCGATCAGGGCCACGGTCGAGGCCCTGATCGGCGTCAGCCGCGAGCAGGAGAACGCCTGGGCGGTCAGCTGAGCACCCGGCCGCGCACCCGGCCGGGCCGCGCTCAGCTGAGCGCGATCGCCACCACGCCGCCGAGGATCACGCCCGCCGCCAGCAGCCGCCGCCGCAGGTCGCCCTCGGCCAGCAGCCGCCCGCCGAGCAGCACCGCGATCAGCACGCTCACCTCGCGCGCCGGCGCCACCACGCTCACCGGCGCCATCGTGAACGCGATCAGGACCAGCAAATACGACAGGAAGATCAGGAACGCCGCCCCCACGATCCGCGACCGGTGCTCCCGCCACACGGACCCGACCAGCCGCCGCCTGGCCCCGGCGACGAACGGCGTGAGCGCCAGCGCCCGCCCGACCTCCCCGAGGTAGTTGAGCATGATCGGCGCCACCGCGAACGCGCTGACCACCTGCGAGTCCCACACCGTGTACCCGGCGATGAACAGCCCCACGACCAGCCCCGACACCAGCCCCCGCAGGTCGCCCCGCCCGGCCGCGCCGCCGCTCATCATGAACACCCCGACCCCGACGAGCACGATCCCGGCCACGCCGGCCGGCGCCGGGTGCTCGTCCAGGAACAACACGGCGACCAGGCTGGCCAGCATCGGCCCCGTCCCGCGGGCGACGGGGTAGACCAGCGACAGGTCGCCCGCGCCGTAGCCGCGCTGGAGCAGCACGAAGTACCCCAGGTGCAGGGCCGTGCTGCCGCAGATCACCGCCAGGTCGCCCCACGACAGCCGGGCGCCCGTGACCAGCAGGAACCCGGCGAACAGCGGGCTCCACACCACCGTGGCCACGACCCCGACCAGCCAGAGGAAGACGATGCCGTCCGCCTGGGACGCCTTCTTGCTCAGCAGGTTCCAGGTGGCGTGCGCGACGGCGGCGACGAGAATGAGGACCAGCGCCCAAGGGCTCATCCGGGCGACTCCTTCCAGGGGTGACGGAGAGGAGCCTCCAGGCTTTTGTCCCGTCAGCTGTACGGCCCGGCGGGCCGCGGCGCCGCTCGGACCTGTCTTCCGGCCCTGGTTGTGTGACGGGGGAGGCGGACCGGACGCGGAACCCTAGGCGCAGTCGTCCCGACCATACCTCCGCGCGAAATGCCGGACCAGGCAGCCCCTGACTATGACCGGCATCGAAACGGATAGGCTGTGGCACACCATGGCTGAAACCACCGTCGTCCACCTTTTGCGCCACGGTGAGGTGCACAATCCCGGCGGCATCCTGTACGGCAGGCTGCCCGGCTACCACCTGTCCGACACCGGCAGGCTCATGGCCGAGACGGTCGCCAAGGCCGTCGGCGGCCGCGACATCGTCGCCGTCCACAGCTCGCCGCTCGAACGCGCGCTGGAGACCGCGGCACCGCTCGCCGACAAGCTCGGCCTCGACGTGACCAAGGACGACCGCCTGCTCGAAGCGGCGAACATGCTGCAGGGCCGTCCGGTCGGCCAGGGCCTGGCCATCCTTCGCAACCCGCGCAACTACCGCTATTTCTGGAACCCGCTGCGCCCGTCGTGGGGCGAGGCGTACCCGGCGATCGTGGCGCGCATGAAGGCGGCCGTCGACGACGCCAGGGCGGCCGCGCGCGGGCACGAGGCCGTGCTGGTCAGCCACCAGCTCCCGATCTGGACGATCAGGATGGCCGCCGAGGGCCGCCGGCTGTGGCACGACCCGCGCCGCAGGCAGTGCGCGCTGGCCAGCCTCACCACCTTCACCTTCGAGGGCGACCGCCTGGTCAGCGTCGGCTACAGCGAGCCGGCCGGGTCGCTGAGTTCGGGGCCGTCGATACCAGGGGCCTGATGTCCGGGCCATGTCTGCCCGCCGGTAGAGTTGCAAGCTCTACCGGTTGTAGTACAAGGAGATCATCCTCCGTGCGCGCGACGTCCATCTCCCTCGTTCTCCTGGCCGCGCTGGCCGCGGGCTGCGCGGCAAACCAGAGCGGGCAGCCCCAGGTGGGCGACACCCGGTTCGTCGCGGGCGACGGCAAGATGCAGGTCTTCGACGCCGCCGACCGCAAGGCGGCCCCGCCGGTCGAGGGCCCCACGCTCGACGGCGGCACGGCGTCGCTGGCCGCCCACAAGGGCAAGGTCGTGGTGATCAACTTCTGGGCCTCGTGGTGCGGCCCGTGCCGGGCCGAGGCGCCGGTGCTCAAGGAGGTCGCCGCCAAGACCAAGGGCGACGTGCAGTTCCTCGGCATCGACTTCAAGGACCGCCAGGCCGACGCCCTCGCCTTCGAGCGCACCGAGCAGACCGGCTACTCCCACATCTTCGACCAGCCCGGCAAGGTCGCGCTGTCCTTCCAGGGCACCGTGCCGCCCGCGGCGATCCCGTCCACGCTGGTCATCGACAAGCAGGGCCGCATCGCGGCCAGGGCGCTCGGGGCGGTCAAGTACACCGACCTGATGAACACGGTGACCAAGGTGCGCGATGAGTGACGTCGTCGCCTCGGGCTCGTTGCTGCTCGCGGTGCCGATCGCGCTGCTGGCCGGGGTGGTGTCGTTCCTGTCGCCGTGCGTGCTGCCGCTGGTGCCGGGCTATCTGTCGTACGTGACGGGCATGAGCGCCGACCCCAAGCGGGGGCGGCTGGTGCTCGGCACGGTGCTGTTCGTGGCCGGGTTCGCGCTGGTGTTCGTGCTCAGCGGCGCGCTGTTCGGCGGGCTCGGCTCGATCATGCTGGGCAACGCCCAGGTCATCACGCGGGTGCTCGGCGTCCTGACGATCCTGCTTGGGCTGGCCTTCCTCGGCGTGCTGCCCGGCCTGATGCGCGACGTGCGCATCCACAAGCTGCCGGCCGCGGGCCTGGCCGGCGCGCCGCTGCTCGGCGTGGTGTTCGGCCTCGGCTGGACGCCGTGCATCGGCCCCACGCTGGCCGTCGTGCTCACCCTCGGGCTCAACGAGGGCAGCGCCTCGCGCGGCGCGCTGCTGGCCGTGGCCTACGCGCTGGGCCTCGGGCTGCCGTTCGTGGCCGCCGCCCTGGCCTACAGCAAGGCCCTGCGCACGTTCCAGGCCGTGCGCCGGCACACCCGGCTGATCACCAGGATCGGCGGGGGCATGATGGTGGCCGTCGGGCTGCTGCTCGTCACCGGACTGTGGGGTGCGATGATCGCGGCCATGCAGGGGCTCATCGGCGCGTTCGAGCCGGTGATCTGATGAGCGTCGACGAGCTGGTGCGCGAGGAGCGCGAGCCGCGGCAGGCCGGGATGGGGCCGCTCGGCTGGCTCCGGTGGGGCTGGCGCACCCTCACCTCGATGAAGACCGCGCTGATCCTGCTCTTCCTGCTGGCGCTCGGCTCCATCCCGGGCTCGCTGGTGCCCCAGCGCAGCGTCGAACCCGACAAGGTGGCCCAGCTCTACCAGCAGAACCCCACCCTGGCCGAGTGGTACGACCGCTTCCAGCTCTTCGAGGTGTTCACCTCGGTCTGGTTCGCCGCCGTCTACCTGCTGCTGTTCACCTCGCTCGTCGGCTGCATCATCCCGCGCACCGCCACCTACCTGCGCGAGCTGCGCCGCAAGCCGCCCGCCGCGCCCAAGAACCTGTCCCGGCTGCCCCACTCCGACTCCTTCGAGGGCGACCTCACGGTGGAAGAGGCCGCAGGGCGGCTGCGCAAGATGCGCTTCCGCGTCGTCACCGGCGACGGCTGGGTGGCCGCCGAGAAGGGTTACCTGCGCGAGACCGGCAACCTGTTCTTCCACGTCGCGCTGATCGGCATCCTGCTCGCGGTCGGCTTCGGCTCCCTGTACGGCTACCGCGGCAACGTCCTGGTCGTCGAGGGCGACGGCTTCGCCAACACCGTGGCCGCCTACGACAGGTTCATCCCCGGCAGCCGGGTCTCGGCCGAGTCGCTCCAGCCGTTCTCGTTCGAGCTGACCGACTTCAAGGCCACCTACCAGGTCGAGGGCGACAAGAAGGGCCAGGAGCTCGACTACTCCGCCTACCTGAAGGTGCACGACGAGCCCGGCGCGCCCGCCCGCGACTACGAGCTCAAGGTCAACGACCCGCTGGAGGTCGACGGGACGCAGACGTACCTGATCGGCCACGGCTACGCGCCCGTCTTCAAGGTCACCGACGGCAAGGGCCAGGTCGCCTACGAAGGGCCCGTGGCCTGCCTGATCGACCAGAAGGCCACGCTGACCTCGTCGTGCGTCGTCAAGGCGCCCGACGCGCAGCCGTCCCAGCTCGGGTTCCTGCTGCGTTTCCTGCCCACCAGCGTGCCGCTGACCGACGGCAACTACGCCTCGGCCTTCCCCGGCGAGCTCCAGCCGCAGGTGCAGCTCCTCGGCGGTTACGTGGGCGACCTCGGCATGCGGTCGGGCAAGCCGCAGTCGGTCTACAAGATCCTGCCGGACGAGCTCGACGGCAAGGTCGTGCCCGTCGTGCGGGGATCGTTCGCGACCAAGCCGCTGTCGGTGGGGGAGTCCACCGAGCTGCCCGGCGGGGCGGGGAAGCTGGAGTTCACCGGCGTCAAGGAGTGGATCACGCTCCAGACCGCCTACGACCCCGGGCGCGTGCCCGCGCTGATCGCCGCGGCCGTCGCGGTGGTCGCCATCGCGCTGTCGTTGATGATCCGCCGCCGGCGCGTCTGGGTGCGGGTCAGGGAAGGGCGGGTCGACGTGGGCGGCCTGACCCGTACCGAGGGCTCAGCGGCGGGCTTCGCCGAGGAGTTCGCCGAGATCGTCAAGGCTCTATCAGCAGGAGAACAGCATGTCCGCTGAGCAATTGGCCGGGCTGAGCGACAATTTCGTCGTCGGCGCCGTCCTGCTCTACATCATCGCCATGGTGGGCTTCGCGATGGAGCTGGCCTTCGGAAGGGCCGTCCTGGGCAAGGCGGCCGTGAAGCGGGCCGCCCGGCAGCCCGTCACGGTCGGCGCCCCCTCCGAAGGCGACGCCGCGCCCGAGGCCGAGGCGCCCGTCGCCGATCCCGTGCCCGTCATGGCGGGCGGGGCCAGGGCCGGGCGGGTCGCGCTCGTGCTGGCCTGGATCGGGTGGGCCGCCAACCTCGGCGCCATCATCACCCGCGGCCTGGCGGTCGGCCGGTGGCCGTGGGGCAACATGTACGAGTTCGTGGTGGCCATCTGCTTCGCCGCCGTGACCGCGTTCCTGTTCACCCAGGTCCGCCAGAACGTGCGGTTCCTGGGCGCGTTCGTCATGATCGCCGCCACGCTCGGGCTCGGGTTCGCGGTCAAGGTGCTCTACACGGCGGCCGGGCCCGTGGTGCCGGCGCTGAACTCGTACTGGATCGCGATCCACGTCACCGCGGCGATCCTGGCCAGCGGGCTGTTCACGCTGGCCGGCGTGTCGGGCGTGCTGTTCCTGGTGCGCGGCGAGGGGCTGTCGCGCCTGCCCAGCCGCGACGACCTGGAGCGGGTGGCCCACCGCGCGATCGTGCTGGCCTTCCCGCTGTGGACGTTCGCCGTCATCGCCGGCGCGCTCTGGGCCGACCGCGCCTGGGGCCGCTACTGGGGCTGGGACCCCAAGGAGGTCTGGTCGTTCATCACCTGGGTGGCGTACGCGGCCTACCTGCACGCCAGGGTGACGGCCGGCTGGCGGGGCAGGGCCGCCATGATCGTGCAGCTGCTGGCGTTCGGGTGCCTGATCTTCAACCTGGTCGGCGTCAACATCTTCATCTCCGGCCTGCACAGCTACGCCGACGTCAGCGGTTAGTCCTCGCCGCGCATCCGCCGGTCGAGATCTCTCAGGAAGTCGGGGTCGTCGTCCGGGCCCTTCGGCGCGCCCGGGCCCGGCGGCACCGGCCACGGGTCGCGCTCGGCCCTGGGCCGCCCGCGCAGCATCCAGATCACGCCGCCGAGCAGCGGGACCAGCACGACGATGAGCACCCACAGCGCCTTTGGTACGTTCCTGACCTCTTCCTCGGGTGCGGTGATGACGTCGAAGAGCGAGAAGAGCCAGAAGGCCAGCAACGCCAGGCCGATCAGAACACCTGCCATGCCCGAACTGTAAGCCATCCGCGACGTGATCGTGTCGGACGATGTCCCGTTTCGGATGACTCGGGAAGATCGGCGTCGTACCGTGGAACCCGGTTCGCCATGGACGCGGCGTGAAGGGGTGCGATGGCCTTTTCTCACGACAAGGGCCGACATCGGCGCGGCCGTTGGTGGCGCCGCGGGTCGTACCTGTTCTCGCGGCGTGACGAGGCTCCTCCGGACGCGGACCGTTCCTTCTGGTCCCGGCGGAAGGAGAGCCGCCCGGAGGCCCCGAGAGAGCAGCTCAAGGGCGCCGAGCGGCGCAGGGAGCAGCAGCCGGAGCGGTTCGCCCGTCCCGGCGGCCCCCAGCGGCGCGAGGTCACCTGGGACGGCCTCTCGCTGCGCGAGCGCGCGCCACGCCTGCCCGCCGCCGTCGCCGAACGCCCCCGCTACACCTGGTACGACTTCGAGCTCGACGACACGCCGCCGAGGGCCCAGCCCAACAGGCCGGAGGCCCCCTCCATCGGCGACGGACTGCGCCACTGCGGCAAGCTGGAGAAGATCCTCCACCGCCAGTGGGACGCCCGGCACGGCCCGCCCTCCAGGGACGCCGTACGCGCGGTGGAGAGCCTGGCCCGGCTGCCCGACCGGCTGAAGGAGCTGCTGGCCGCCGGCCTCGAAGGCATCTACGTCGGCCCCGGCGGCGTCCCCGACCTCGACGACATGGGCTACTTACGCGGCGCGCCGCTACCGTCCGGCCGGGCCACCTGGGACATCTGCGCCGGCGCGTACGGCGACCGCAAGATCGTGGTGGGCGACCGCCCCTCACCCACGCCGGACGTGATGATGCACGAGGTCGGCCACGCCATCGACGACCTGGACTCGTTCCACGGCGAATGGGTGTCGGACTCGCCGGAGTTCGTCCGGCTCTACGAGAACGCCTTCCCCAAGCTGGCCTCGACCTTCCACCGCCAGGGCAACGGCCTGGGCCGCAAGGAGTTCTTCGCCGACGCCTTCGCCGCCATCGCCGCCCGCCAGCGCCCGGCCCTGGTCGACATGCTCGGCGGCGACACACGGATGGCGCTCGACGTCATGCTCTTCTTCAACCGGCGCTACGGAATCTAGGTGATCAGCCATGTACGTCATCCGGCTCGCTGACGGGACCCTGCGCGTGCCGCAGAGCCTGACCAGCGAAGACGGGCGTCTGATCGGCAACGCGTACGTGGACGTGCAGCCCGGCGATCCCGACTACGACAAGTGGCTGCCCGAGTCGCTGACCGAGGAGGAGGCGGCCGAGCGCCGCAGTCGCTGGGAAGAGGAGAACGACGACCTCGAACGCGAGTTCCTGGCCTTCAAGGCCAGCCAGGAGGACGCCTGAGAAGGATCGGCGCCAGCCACGGTCGGCGGTTGGCGCCGCCCCGTGCCTGCCGTCGGGAAGTGTGGCCCGCAGGCACGCTCGACCACGGCCTCACGACGTGAGGCGGATTGAGGTCCCGCCAGCGGTGATCCTGGCGGATCTCAGGATCACCGACTAGACGGAACGTCAGACGCGCGGGGACTCACCTGCTGGCCTGTCGGCCGTGAGAACGTCCTCGCCTCGAAGAAGGGCGTGCACTTCCGACTCGCGGAAGCGCCGGTGCCCTCCGGGGGTGCGGATACTGCTGATGCGGCCTGCCGCAGCCCAGCGCGTAACCGTCTTTGGGTCTACCCGGAAGAGGGCGGCAACCTCTCCTGGGGTCAGCAGACGCTCGCTGCTACTCTCCACCAATCTCTCCCCCTCGCATCCCGCTTCCTGCCAGCGGGCGGACAGGTAACCAGTGTGTCGAGCGAAGCCTGATTTATCCGTGGTTTTCGACAAAGATCACGGGTTGTTATCAGCTGACTGCCCGATTGTTATATGATAGAGCCTCTTTGGGGCTCTCGTGGGTGTTTCTTTACGAAACACCCTTACTGGGAACAGTAGCAGCGCTCGCGTCCGATGCGAAGAGCGACCGCTACGCAGGGACGAGTAACCTCGAACCCGTGCATCCCGTTCTCGTTTACACCGCGTCGCGGATCGGCCTGTTTGTCGTGACCCTGGGTGTTCTGTACCTCGTCGGCCTGCAAAACCCGCTGTTCCTGCTCGCAGCCGCTTTCGTGATCAGCGGCATAGCCAGCTACGTGCTGCTGTCGAGGCAGCGTGACGCCGTCAGCGCACGCCTCAGCGGCCGGATCGACCGGCCGGAGCCGCAGGACGACTAGGGCAGGGGGAACATGCCAATCCGGGCATGGTACTCCCGTCCGAGTCGCGTTGTGTCACTACCGACTAGTAGGCCGCTCTTGTGCGCCAGAAATGCCTTCACGCCGATGCCCCGCTCCCGGCCGGGATTCCAGGCGAGCGCCTTTCCCGTACGCGGATGAATGGCGCCGATGCCCTCGCGGGGCACCGCTCCCGGGCCGGCCGAGTCGCGGCCCTGCGGGTTGTCCAGCCAGCGCTGGTGGCCGCCGACATACACGGCTGAGCCGGTGACCGCCACCGCGTAGAGCGAGTCGCCGCCGGTGGCGTTGGTCCAGGTCGGCCTGACGTCCGAGCCTGCGGCGTACGTCTCGAACCGGGCGGCCGTGTCGCACATGCGGCCCTTCGGGCCCCCGGTCGTGACCACCACGAAGGAGCGGCCGTCGGGTGCGAAGTCCAGGCCGCGCACGTAGGAGGGGAACGCCTCCGCGCAGCGCTGGGCGTAGACCTCGGTGCGCCAGTCGGCGACCCTGGCCACGGGCCCGCTGACGTCGATCAGCCCGAGCTGCGGCCGGGACCGCCCGCCCAGCGTGGTGAACGAGCCGTCGACCGCCAGCCGGCCGCCCGACAGGGCGAGGGCCTGGACCTTCACCCTGGGCGTGAGCGGCTCGCCCGGCGTGACGGCGAAGCCGGGGTCGGCCACGCCCGTCGCGGCGTCGAGCCCGGCCAGGGCGACGCGCGGCCGGACGAAGTCGCCGCCGACATAGAGCCTGGAGCCGTTCCTGACCACGGTGGTGACCATGCCCCCGTCGATCCGGGGCATGAAGCCGTCGACGAGCTGCCCGTCGGCGACGTTGATCCGGGCGAGCGCGCGGGCGCCGACGTTGTTGACGCCGGGGAAGGCGCCGCCCACGTAGACCGTGCCGTGGTCGCCGGCGGCCAGCCCGTAGACCGGCCCGGCGACGGACGGCGCGAAGCCGCGCAGGATGCGGCCGGTCGCCAGGTCGTAGGCGAACAGGTTGGCCCGGCGCAGCGTGTACGTGCGCCCGGCGTCGCTGACCTCGCTGAACGAGCCGCCGACGACGACGGTGCCACCGACCAGCGCGATGGCGTTGACGATGCCGTCGAGGACGTGGGGGGTGTTGTCGACCGGGTCGGCCGAGACCACGCGGGAGTGCGCGACGGGGGCCGAGGCGATGATCGCCGCAAGGGCGACACGGGCAAGCATTCACCAACAACTAGCAGACGTTCGGTAGCGGTGCCGCTACTTTGCGTCAATTGCCGCAAGGGCCGGGCTCGCCGGCGGCCCGGTGGTGGCTGGTCAAAGGCCGTAACGCCCGGCGAATACCGCACGGGCCGCCTGAGTACTCTTGTCCGCATGACGCGCGCTCAGTTGGACAAGCAGCCGGACGAGGTCGCCGCGATGTTCGATCGCACCGCCCGGCGCTACGACCTGGTCAACGACGTGGCCTCGCTGTGGCAGGTCAGGCTCTGGCGCAAGGCCGTGGCCGCCGCCGTCGATGCGGGGCCCGGCGAGGTCGTGCTCGACCTGGGGGCCGGCACCGGCACCTCCACCGACAGCTTCACCGGCCTCGGCGCCCGCGCGGTGGCCTCCGACTTCTCCCTCGGCATGTTGCGCACGGGCGTGCAGCGGCACGGCGGCAACGCGCTGAGCGGGCCCGGCATCCCGTTCGTGGCCGGCGACGCGATGCGGCTGCCGTTCGCCGACGACGTCTTCGACGCGGTGACGATCTCGGTGGCGCTGCGCAACGTGCACGACACCTCGCAGGCGCTGCGCGAGATGCTCCGCGTGACCAGGCCGGGCGGCCGGCTGGTGATCCTGGAGTTCTCGCACGTCACGTTCGGGCCGTTCGACCTGGTCTACCGCGAATACCTGATGAGGGCCCTGCCCAAGGTGGCCAAGGTGTTCGGCTCCAACGACGACTCCTACGACTACCTGGCCGAGTCCATCAGGGACTGGCCCGACCAGCGGGCGCTGGCCCGGACGATCAGCGACGCCGGCTGGGAGCGGGTCGCCTGGCGCAACCTGACGATGGGCATCGTCGCCGTCCACCGGGCGTTCAAGCCCGCCTGAGCCGCGGGCGGGCGGCCATGGCGGAAGTTCCTGAAATCGTTTTCCGGCTTTCCGCCCGTTCTCGGTTATGCGGGCCACTCTGCGGATGTGCCGGAGGGAATTCCCGCTGGGATGACGACAAGGCCTCTTTCCGGGACGAAACCAGGGGCGAGGATTGCCATCGCACTTTGTGGGCATATCTCTCGATTTCTCGGAAGGGGCCCCGCCGGCTGCTGACGGAGGAGCCGCGCTGCGCTGCTCGACCGCGCTCGACGAGGCCGTGCCGCGCCGGCGCTTCGGGACACCGCCATGGACCGCTTCGGGACACCGCCATGGACGAGGAGGAATCGCGCGAATTCATCGCGTCGTCGGCAGATCAATCGTAACGACATGGTTATCGCGGCGTGTCTTGCAGGTCCGGCCGATCTTCTGTTGGCTACCGTCATTGGTCCAGACCAATGAGACTCAGGAGGTAGTCCGTCCGATGAGCGGCCCCACTGTCTCGCCGGGCGGACGGCGCAGGAGCAGTCTCGGCGCGGCCGCCGGCGAGTGCGTCGAGTTCGCCCGGAGCGCGACCGGCGACGTGCTGTCGCGTGACTCGAAAGATCCCTCGGGCGGAGTGCGCAACGCCGAGTTCGAAGTCTGACGTTCCCGTGCCCGGCCCTTCGTTGACGACGGAGGGCCTTCTTGTGTCCAGGATCCGTACCCCGACTGCCACTATGTACAGGAAAAGCAGTAGACTGCGGGCCGACAAGTTTGTGAAGGGGTTCACAAAGGAACGAAGGCGCAAGACCCCGAGGCCTTCGAGCGTGTAGGACAGGACAGTCCAGTGACCGTGCCACCAGCCATACAGGCTGACGCCGACGTCATCGTCGTCGGCGCCGGTCCCGCCGGTTCCGCAACCGCCTTTTACCTCGCTCAGGCCGGTCTCGACGTGCTGCTCCTGGAGAAGACCAGGTTCCCCCGCGAGAAGGTCTGCGGCGACGGCCTGACGCCACGTGCCGTCAAGCAGTTGCTCAACATGGGCGTCGACATCGACGCGCCCGGCTGGATCAGGAACAAGGGCCTGCGCGTCGTCGGCGGCGGCCTCCGCTTCGAGCTCGACTGGCCGCAGTTGGAGCGCTTCCCCGACTTCGGCCTGGTCCGCACCCGCAAGGACTTCGACCAGATCGTCGCGGCCAACGCGGTCAAGAACGGCGTGCGCCTCATGGAGGGCGTCACCGTGACCGGGCCGGTGCTCGACGACCGCAGCGGGCACATCGTCGGCGTGCGCACCAAGGACGGCGCGACGTACCGCAGCCGGGTGGTCGTGGCGGCCGACGGCAACAGCACCCGCCTGGCGATCGGCATGGGCCTGCACAAGCGGGAGGACCGGCCCATGGGCGTGGCCGTCCGCACCTACTTCGAGAGCCCCCGCCACGACGACGACTACCTGGAGACCTGGCTGGAGCTGTGGGACGGCGACACCCTGCTGCCCGGCTACGGCTGGGTGTTCGGGGTCGGCGACGGCACCGCCAACGTCGGGCTCGGGCTGCTCAACACCAGCGCCCAGTTCGGCAACATCGACTACCGCGACCTGTTGAAGCGCTGGTGCAGGGCCATGCCGGCCGACTGGGGCTTCACCGAGGAGAACATGACGGCCCCCATCCGCGGCGCCGCTCTCCCGATGGCCTTCAACAGGCAGCCGCACTACACCCGGGGTCTTATCCTCGTGGGTGACTCCGGCGGGTCCATCAACCCGTTCAACGGCGAGGGCATCGCCTACGCCATGGAGACCGGCGAGATCGCCGCCGAGATCATCGCGAAGGCACTCAAGGACACCACTCCCGCACAGCGCGAGCGGATCCTGAGGACCTACCCCCAGGTGATGAAGGACGCCTACGGCGGCTACTTCACACTAGGGAGGTTGTTCGTCGAGGCGATTGGGAAGCCGGGTGTGATGAGCTTCGGGACCAGGCACGGCCTGCCACACCCGAGGCTGATGCGCTTCGCGCTCAAGCTCCTTGGTAATCTCACCGACCGGCGAGGCGATGCGTCCGACATGATCATCAACGCTCTCTCGAAGGTCGCCCCACCAGCATGATTCCCACGACAGACACATCAAGCTGCGCGCCCGCGCGCGCGGCGACTCCAGAGGAGGCGTAGCGATGGACCTTTACGTGCCCATCCTGGTGCTCGCCGTTCTCGCGGGGGGCTTCGCGATCTTCTCGGTCGCCATCGCTCCCTTCACCGGACCCAAGCGCTGGAACCGCGCCAAGCTTGACGCCTATGAATGCGGCATCGAGCCGACGCCCCAGCCGGTCGGTGGCGGACGGTTCCCGCTCAAATACATGATCACCGCGATGCTCTTCATCGTGTTCGACATCGAGATCATCTTCCTCTACCCGTGGGCGGTCTCCTTCGCGCCGCTGAAGAACGACGCGGGCACCGTCATCGCGTCCGGCCTCGGGCTGTTCGCGCTGGTCGAGATGCTGCTGTTCATCGTCACCGTGCTCGTCGCATACGCGTACGTGTGGCGCCGCAAGGGTCTGGACTGGGACTGAAAATGGGACTTGAAGAGAAACTCCCCAGCGGGTTCATCCTCAGCACGGTCGAAGCCGCCGCAGGATGGGCGCGGAAGAGCTCGGTGTGGCCGGCCACGTTCGGCCTCGCATGTTGCGCCATCGAGCTGATGGCCACCGGTGGCCCCCACTACGACCTGGCGCGCTTCGGCATGGAGCGCGCTTCGGCGTCTCCCCGCCAGGCCGACCTCATGATCGTCGCCGGGCGCGTGTCGCAGAAGATGGCGCCCGTCCTGCGGCAGATCTACGACCAGATGGCCGAGCCCAAGTGGGTCATCGCCATGGGCGTGTGCGCCTCCAGCGGCGGCATGTTCAACAACTACGCCATCGTGCAGGGCGTCGACCACGTCGTGCCGGTCGACATCTACCTGCCCGGCTGCCCGCCGCGGCCCGAGATGCTGATCGACGCGATCGTGAAGCTGCACGACAAGATCCAGAACATGAAGTTCGGCGCTCACCGCGCCAAGCAGATCGAGGACCTCGAACTGCGGGCGCTGCGCACGCTGCCGCTGATCGACCAGGGGGCCGGAAAGTGACCTCGCCCGACCACCTTCCCGGGAGCCCGGAGAGCGGGGAGGCCCCCGAGGCCGCCTCGGTCCCGGCCGTCCCCGAGGCGCCCGTCGCCCGGCACGGCATGTTCGGCGCGCACGACTCCGGCGACACCTCCGGCTACGGCGGTCTCGTCGTCCGCCGGGCGCCGCAGATCTCCACGCCCCGCCCGTACGGCGGCTACTTCGACGAGCTGGTCGACGCCCTCGCCCTCGACGACGCCATCGAGCGCGTCGTGGTCGACCGCGGCGAGCTGACCCTGCACGTCCGCCGCGAGCGTCTGGTGGAGGTCGCCCAGAAGCTGCGCGACGACCCGGCCCTGCGTTTCGAGCTGTCGCTCGGCGTCTCCGGGGTGCACTACCCGCACCTGAAGGGCGAGGAGCTGCACGCCGTCTACCACCTGTGCTCGATCACCCACAACAGGCGCGTGCGCCTGGAGGTCAGCGCACCGGACACCGACCCGCACATTCCATCCACCGTGGGCGTTTACCCTGGTCATGACTGGCATGAGCGGGAGACGTACGACTTCTTCGGAATCGTCTTCGACGGCCATCCGTCGCTCACCCGGATCATGATGCCGGATGACTGGGACGGTCACCCGCAGCGCAAGGACTACCCGCTCGGCGGCATCCCGGTCGAGTACCGGGGCGCCACCATCCCCTCGCCGGACCAGAGGAGGTCTTACTCATGAGCACCGCTTATGACGAGGCGACAGAGGGCAAGGTCTACTCGGTCACCGGCGGAGACTGGGACGAGGTCGTCGGCGGCGCGCGCGACACCGAGGAAGAGCGCCTGGTCGTCAACATGGGCCCGCAGCACCCGTCCACGCACGGCGTGCTCCGCCTGGTCCTGACGCTCGACGGTGAGACGGTCACCGAGGCGCGCAGCGTCATCGGCTACCTGCACACCGGCATCGAGAAGAACATGGAGTACCGGACGTGGACCCAGGGGACCACGTTCGTGACCCGCATGGACTACCTCTCGCCGATCTTCAACGAGACCGCGTACTGCATGGGCGTGGAGAAGCTGCTCGGCATCACCGACCGCGTGCCCGAGCGGGCGCAGGCCATCCGCGTGATGATGATGGAGCTCAACCGCATCGCCTCGCACCTGGTCGCGATGGGCACGTTCGGCATGGAGCTGGGCGCGACCACGCCGTTCCTGTTCGGCTACCGCGACCGTGAAATGATCATGGACCTGTTCGAGTACATCACGGGTCTGCGCATGAACCACGCCTACGTCAGGCCGGGCGGCGTCAGCGTCGACCTGCCCGCGGGCGCGGTCGACAAGGTGGGCGAGTTCCTCAAGGAGATGCCCAAGCGGATCAAGGACATCCGCAAGCTCCTCGACGAGAACCCCGTCTACGTGCGCCGCACCAAGGACGTGGGCTATCTCGACCTGACCGGCTGCATGGCGCTCGGCATCACCGGCCCGATCCTGCGCGCCGCCGGGCTGCCCTGGGACCTGCGCAAGTCGCAGCCCTACTCCGGCTACGAGACGTACGAGTTCGAGGTCGCCACCGAGCGCGGCTGCGACGTCTACTCGCGCTACCTCGTGCGCATGCGGGAGATGGAGGAGTCGCTCAAGATCATCGAGCAGGCTCTCGACCGCATCGCGGGCCCGCTCAAGGGCGACCCGGTCATGATCGAGGACAAGAAGATCGGCTGGCCCGCGCAGCTCGCGCTCGGCCCCGACGGCTTCGGCAACTCGCCCGACCACATCGCGCACATCATGGGCAGCTCGATGGAGGCCCTGATCCACCACTTCAAGCTGGTGACCGAGGGCTTCCGGGTCCCGGCCGGCCAGGCGTACGCGAGCATCGAGTCGCCCAAGGGCGAGCTCGGGGCGCACGTCGTCAGCGACGGCGGCACCCGCCCGTACCGCGTGCACTTCCGCGAGCCTTCCTTCTGCAACCTGCAGGGCTTCCCCGCCATGGCGGAGGGCGGCCAGGTCGCCGACGTGATCGCCGCGGTGGCTTCTATCGACCCCGTCATGGGAGGTGTGGACCGGTGACTTACTCACCGGAAGTCCGCGAGCGTCTCGAACAGGACGCCAAGGAGATCATCGGCCGCTACCCCAAGACGCGGTCCGCCCTGCTGCCGCTGCTCCACCTCGTGCAGTCGGCCGACGGCTACGTCTCCGACGACGGCAAGGAGTTCTGCGCCGAGATGCTGGGCCTGAGCAAGGCCGAGGTCACCGGCGTGGCCACCTTCTACACGATGTACAAGCGCAAGCCGGCCGGCGACTACCACGTCGGCGTCTGCATCAACGCGCTGTGCGCCGTGATGGGCGGCGACGAGATCTGGGCCGAGCTGTCCGAGCACGTCGGCGTCGGCCACGAGGAGACCACCGGCGACGGCAAGATCTCGCTGGAGCGCCTGGAGTGCAACGCGGCCTGCGACTTCGCCCCGGTCATGATGGTCAACTGGGAGTTCTTCGACAACCAGACCCCCGACTCGGCCAAGCAGCTCGTCGACGACCTGCGTGACGGCAAGGACGTGCGGCCGACCCGCGGACCGAAGAAGCTCTGCACCTTCAAGGAGGCCTCGCGCGTGCTCGCGGGCCTGCCCGACGACCTGGCGGGCGACGGCCCGTCGGCCGCCGGCCCCTCGCTGGAAGGCCTGAAGGTGGCCAAGGCCAACGGATGGAAGGCCCCCGAGGCATGAGCACCACACTGACCCCGGTCCTGACCGCCAACTGGGACCAGGCCGACTCCTTCACCCTCGACGGCTACGGCGGTGACTACAAGGCGGCCAAGAAGGCGCTGGGCATGGACCCCGACGCCGTCATCCAGGCGGTCAAGGACTCCGGCCTGCGCGGCCGCGGCGGCGCGGGCTTCCCCACCGGCATGAAGTGGGGATTCATCCCGCAGGGCGACGGCAAGCCCCACTACCTCGTCGTCAACGCCGACGAGTCGGAGCCGGGCACCTGCAAGGACATCCCGCTGATGATGGCCAACCCGCACTCGCTGGTCGAGGGCGTCATCATCACCGCGTTCGCGATCAGGGCCAACTACGCCTTCATCTACGTGCGCGGCGAGGTGCTGCACGTCATCCGCCGGCTGCACGCGGCCGTGCGCGAGGCGTACGAGAAGGGCTTCCTGGGCGAGGACATCTTCGGCTCCGGGTACAACCTGGAACTCGTCGTGCACAGCGGCGCCGGCGCGTACATCTGCGGCGAGGAGACGGCGCTGCTCGACTCGCTGGAGGGCTTCAGAGGTCAACCGCGACTCAAGCCCCCGTTCCCGGCCGTGGCGGGCCTGTACGCCTCGCCGACTGTCGTGAACAACGTCGAGTCGATCGCCAGTGTTCCCTCGATCATCAGCAACGGCGCCGACTGGTTCGCCTCGATGGGCACCGAGAAGTCCAAGGGCTTCGGCATCTTCTCCCTCAGCGGCCACGTCACCAGGCCCGGCCAGTACGAGGCCCCGCTCGGCATCACGCTGCGCGAGCTGCTCGACATGGCCGGCGGCATCCGCGAGGGGCACCAGATCAAGTTCTGGACCCCGGGTGGCTCGTCCACGCCGATCTTCACCGACGAGCACCTCGACGTGCCGCTCGACTTCGAGGCCGTCGGCGCCAAGGGCTCGATGCTCGGCACCCGCGCGCTGCAGATCTTCGACGAGACCACCTGCGTGGTCCGCACGGTGCTGCGCTGGACCGAGTTCTACGCCCACGAGTCCTGCGGCAAGTGCACGCCGTGCCGCGAGGGTACGTACTGGCTCAAGCAGGTGCTCAAGCGCCTGGAGAAGGGCCAGGGCACCGAGGAGGACCTGTCCACGATCACCGACATCGCGGACAACATCCTCGGCCGTTCGTTCTGCGCCCTCGGCGACGGCGCGACCAGCCCGATCCACTCCTCGGTGAAGTACTTCCGCGAGGAGTACCTCAAGCACTTCGAGATCGGCGGCTGCCCGTTCGACCCGAAGAAGTCCACTCTCTGGGGTGAGCAGTGACCGTCGTAGAAACAGAAACCACCCTGGTGACCCTCACCATCGACGGGTTCCAGGTCAGTGTCCCCAAGGGCACCCTGATCATCAGGGCCGCCGAGCTGCTGGGCATCCAGATCCCCCGGTTCTGCGACCACCCGCTGCTCGACCCGGCGGCCAACTGCCGCCAGTGCCTCGTCGACATCCCCGACGCGGGCAACGGCCGCGGCTTCCCCAAGCCGCAGCCGTCCTGCGCGATCGAGGTCGCCGAGGGCATGGTCGTGCAGACCCAGCTCACCTCACCGGTCGCCGAGAAGGCGCAGCGCGGGGCCATGGAGCTGCTGCTGATGAACCACCCGCTCGACTGCCCGGTCTGCGACAAGGGCGGCGAGTGCCCCCTGCAGAACCAGGCCATGTCGAACGGCCAGGGCGAGTCGCGGTTCCAGGAGCAGAAGCGCACGTTCCCCAAGCCGCTGCCGCTGTCCACGCAGGTGCTGCTCGACCGTGAGCGCTGCGTCCAGTGCGCCCGCTGCATCCGCTTCTCCGACCAGATCGCCGGCGACCCGCTCATCGAGTTCTTCGAGCGCGGCGCCAAGGAGCAGGTCCGGGTCGCCGACGGCAAGCCGTTCAACTCCTACTTCTCCGGCAACACGGTGCAGATCTGCCCGGTCGGCGCGCTCACCGGCGCGGCCTACCGGTTCCGGGCGCGCCCGTTCGACCTGGTCTCCACGCCGAGCGCGTGCGAGCACTGCGCGTCGGGCTGCTCCCTGCGCACCGACCACCGGCGCGGCCGGGTGACCCGCCGCCTGGCGGGCAACGACCCGCAGGTGAACGAGGAGTGGAACTGCGACAAGGGCCGCTGGGCCTTCTCCTACGCCACCCAGCCCGACCGGCTCAAGACGCCTCTGGTGCGCAACGAGGAAGGCGTGCTCGTGCCCGCCTCGTGGCCGGAGGCGCTGGCGGTCGCCGCCGAAGGTCTGGCCGCCGCCCGCGGCAGGGCCGGCGTGCTGGTCGGCGGCCGGGTCACGGTCGAGGACGCCTACGCCTACAGCAAGTTCGCCCGGGTCGCGCTGGGCAGCAACGACATCGACTTCCGCGCCCGTCCGCACTCCGCCGAGGAGGCGCAGTTCCTTGCGCACGCGGTCGCCGGCAAGGGCATCGAGATCAGCTACACCGACCTTGAGAAGGCTCCGGCCGTGCTGCTCGTCGGGTTCGAGCCCGAGGAGGAGTCGCCGATCGTCTTCCTGCGCCTGCGCAAGGCGTGGCAGAAGAAGGGTCTGAAGGTCACCGCGATCGCGCCGTTCGCCTCCGCCGGGCTGGCCAAGATGGGCGGCACGCTCATCGCCACCGCCCCGGGCGCCGAGGCCGACGCGATCGGCGACCTGGTCGGCACGCTGGCCGAGGGCACGATCGTGCTGGCCGGCGAGCGGCTGGCCACCGTGCCGGGCGCGCTGTCGGCCCTGGTCCGCCTCGGCGCCGGCTCCGGCGTCCGGCTGGCCTGGGTGCCGCGCAGGGCCGGTGAGCGCGGCGCGCTCGAAGCCGGCGCGCTGCCCAACCTGCTGCCGATCGGCCGTCCCGTGGACGACGAGGCCGCCAGGACCGAGGTCGCCAGGGTCTGGAACGTGGGCTCGCTGCCCGCCGTGCCCGGCCGCGACACCGGCGGCATCATCGCCGCCGCCCGCGCCGGCGAGATCGACGCGCTGGTCGTGGCCGGCGTCGACCCGCACGACCTGGCCGACCCGGCCGCCGCGCTGGAGGCGCTGGAGAACACGCCGTTCATCGTCAGCCTGGAGATCCGCGCCAGCGCCGTCACCGACCGCGCCGACGTGGTGCTGCCGGTCGCGGCGGTGCAGGAGAAGAGCGGCACGTTCGTCAACTGGGAGGGCAGGGGCCGCTCGTTCGAGGCGCCGCTGCGCGTGCCCGGCCTCCAGAGCGACCTGGCCGTCATCGGCAACCTCGCCGACCGCATGGACGTGCACCTCGGCCTGCCGGACGCCAAGGCCGTCCGGCGCGAGCTGGCCAGCCTCGGCGCCTGGCGCGGGGTCCGCGTCGCCGCGCCGAGCACCGCCACCCGCGCCCAGGCCGCCCCGGCGGCCGGCGAGGCGCTGCTGGCGACCTGGCACCTGCTGCTCGACGAGGGCAGGCTCCAGGACGGCGAGCCGTACCTGGCCGGCACCGCCCGCGCCACCGAGGCGCTGGTGTCGGCGGCCACGGCGGCCGAGATCGGCGTCATCGACGGCGACAAGCTCGTCGTCGGCGGCCCCGGCCCCAACGCGGTCACGCTGCCGGTCCGCGTCGCCGACCTGCCCGACCGGGTGGTCTGGGTGCCGGCGAACTCCGGCGGCTGCTCGGTCACGCGCGACCTGCGCGCGCTGGCCGGCGACATCGTCACGATCGGGAGCGCATCATGACCCACGTTCTCGCGGCCGATCCCACCCTCGCCGACTTCGGCAAGGACCCGCTGTGGATCACCATCATCAAGGCCGTGATGCTGTTCGCCTTCCTGATGCTGGGCATCCTGTTCGGCGTCTGGTACGAGCGCAAGCTGATCTCGCGGATGCAGCACCGCTACGGCCCCAACCGGGCCGGCAAGTTCGGTCTGCTCCAGTCGGTGGCCGACGGCATCAAGATGGGTCTGAAGGAGGACATCTTCCCGCGGACCGTGGACAAGGTGCTCTACCTGCTGGCCCCCGTGATCATGGTCGTGCCGGCGTTCCTGGCCTTCTCGATCGTGCCGTTCGCGCCGATGGTCAACCTGTTCGGCGTCCAGACGCCGCTGCAGCTCGTCGACCTGCCGGTGGCGGTGCTGTTCATGCTGGCCATGGGCGCCATCTCGGTCTACGGCGTGGTGCTGGCCGGCTGGTCGTCGCGCTCGCCGTACGCGCTGCTGGGCGGTCTGCGGTCGGCGGCGCAGGTGGTCTCGTACGAGATCGCGATGGGCCTGTCGTTCGTGGCGATCTTCCTGTTCGCCGGAACGCTGTCCACCTCCGAGATCGTCAAGGCGCAGGGCGAGCAGGGCTGGTTTGTCTTCCTGCTGATCCCGTCGTTCGTGATCTACGTGATCTGCATGTTCGGCGAGGCCGCCCGAATCCCGTTCGACCTCCCCGAGGGCGAGGGCGAGCTGGTCGGCGGCTTCCAGACCGAGTACTCCTCGTCCCTGAAGTTCGCCCTCATCATGATGGGCGAGTACCTGCACACCTTCACCGCCTCGGGCATCGCGGTCACCCTGTTCCTGGGCGGCTGGCGGGCCCCTTGGCCGATCTCCCTGTGGGACGGCGCCAACACGGGCTGGTGGCCGGTGCTGTGGTTCTTCATCAAGTTCGTGCTGACCTTCAGCTTCATCGTGTGGGTGCGTGCCTCGCTGCCGCGCGTGCGCTACGACCAGCTCATGTCCCTGGGCTGGAAGGTGCTGATCCCGGTGAACCTGGCCTGGATCCTGCTCGTCGCCGCGGCTCGCAACGTGGTCGTCAACGAGGGCAACAAGACGGTCGGCATCGTGATCGGCGCGGTCATCGTGGTCGGCGCGCTGGCCATCTGGATGCGGTTCGACACCGTCAACCAGCGGCGCAAGGAGGCGCGCAAGGCCGAGGTGGAGGCCGAGTTCGAGCAACTGTCCGACGAGCCGACGGCCGGCGGCTTCCCTGTGCCGCCGCTCGATCTGCCGCACTACCACGGGGTGCAGCACAAGGAGATTCCCAGTGGGACTAACTGATTGGCTGAACCCCGTCAAGGGCTTCGGGGTCACCTTCCACACGATGTTCAAGAAGCCCGTCACGACCAACTACCCGGAGGTCAAGAAGCCGACGGCTCCTCGCTTCCACGGTCGTCACCAGCTCAACCGCTGGCCGGACGGGCTGGAGAAGTGCGTCGGGTGCGAGCTGTGCGCGTGGGCGTGTCCGGCGGACGCGATCTACGTCGAGGGCGCGGACAACACCGACGAGGAGCGCTTCTCGCCGGGTGAGCGTTACGGGCGCACGTACCAGATCAACTATCTGCGGTGCATCCTGTGCGGCCTGTGCATCGAGGCCTGCCCGACCCGCGCGCTCACCATGACCAACGAGTACGAGCTCGCCGACAGCAGCCGCGAGAGCCTCATCTACACCAAGGAGATGCTCCTCGCGGACCTGACGCCGGGCATGGAGCAGCCGCCCCACCCGATGCGTCTCGGCGAGACCGAAGAGGACTACTACCGGCTGGGACGAACCAATGGGTGAGACCATCACATTCTGGGTTCTCGCCGTCGTATCCGTCGGCGCGGCGCTCGGCATGGTCTTCAACAGGAAGGCCGTCTACTCAGCGCTGATGCTCGGCACCGTGATGCTCTGCCTCGCGGTGCTCTACGCCGTCCAGGACGCGCCCTTCCTCGCCGCGGTGCAGATCATCGTCTACACCGGCGCCATCATGATGCTGTTCCTGTTCGTGCTCATGCTGGTGGGCGTGGACTCCTCCGACTCCTTCGTGGAGACGCTGAGGGGCCAGCGCTTCTGGGGCGCCCTCGCGGCCCTCGGCTTCGCCGTCCTGATCATCCTGGCGGTGGGCAACGCGATCTTCTCCGGTGAGGCGGGCCTGGCGCAGGCCACGGCGCAGGGCGGCTACGTCCGCTCGATCGCGCTGCTGCTGTTCACCAAGTACGTCTTCGCGTTCGAGGTCACCTCGGCCCTGCTGATCACCGCCGCCCTGGGCGCGATGGTCCTGGCGCACCGGGAGAAGTTCACCGAGAAGGCCACGCAGAAGGACCTCTCGCGCGCCCGGTTCCTCGGCGAGCGTCCCTCGCCGCTGCCCGGCCCCGGCACCTACGCCAGGAACAACGCCATCGACATGCCGGCGCTGCTGCCCGACGGCTCGGTCGCCGAGTCGTCGGTCAACCGCTACATCGCCCGCTACGACGTCGAGCACGGCCACCTCCCCGAGGACCCGAAGCTCGCCGAGGCCATCAAGCACACGGCCGAGGATGACGCCGAGGAGACGACCAACGAGGTGACCAAGTGACGACCCACTACCTGATCCTGTCGGGTGTGCTGTTCGCGATCGGCGCGCTCGGCGTGCTGATCAGGCGCAACGCGATCGTGGTGTTCATGTGCGTCGAGCTCATGCTCAACGCCTGCAACCTCGCGTTCGTCACCTTCGCCAGGCAGAACGGCAACCTGGAGGGCCAGATCATCGCGTTCTTCGTGATGGTGGTGGCCGCGGCCGAGGTCGTCGTCGGCCTGGCCATCATCGTGACGATCTTCCGAACCCGCAGGTCCGCGTCCGTCGACGACGCCAACCTGCTGAAGTACTAAGAGGTGACTGGTGGAATCTCCTGCTGAGATCGTCCAGCACACCGCCGGTGGCGCGATCGGGGTCTCCTGGTTGATGATCGCTCTCCCTTTGTTGGGGGCGTTCATCCTCCTGGTGTTCAACCGGTTCACCAACCGGTGGGGCCACCTGCTGGGCGTGGCCATGTCCCTCGCCTCGTTCGTCGTGGCTGTGCTGGCGTTCTTCGAAATCCTCGGACTCGGGGACGATCAGCGTCGCCAGGCCGTGCATCTGTACGAGTTCATCCCCGGCATGGTCGACATGGGGCTGCTCATCGACCCGCTGTCGATCAGCTTCGCCCTTCTGATCACCGGTGTCGGATCGCTGATCCACATCTACTCGATCGGCTACATGTCGCACGACGAGCACCGGCGCAGGTTCTTCGCGTACCTGAACCTGTTCGTCGCCGCGATGCTCCTGCTGGTGCTGTCCGACAACTACGTCGGGTTGTTCATCGGCTGGGAGGGCGTGGGTCTCGCGTCCTACCTGCTGATCGGGTTCTGGCAGTTCAAGCCCTCGGCGGCGGTCGCGGCGAAGAAGGCGTTCGTCGTCAACCGCGTCGGTGACTTCGGCCTGCTGGTCGGCATGTTCATCATCTGGACCACGTTCGGCACGCTGAGCTTCGGCAAGCTGACGCACGCGGTCGTCTCAGGTCAGGGCGACGGCACGCTCACGGCGATCGGACTGCTGCTGCTCCTCGGCGCGTGCGGCAAGTCGGCGCAGCTCCCGCTGCAGTCCTGGCTCCTCGACGCCATGGAGGGCCCGACCCCGGTCTCGGCCCTGATCCACGCGGCGACCATGGTCACCGCCGGCGTCTACCTGGTCGTGCGATCCGGCGCGTTCTTCGAGGCGTCCGACGTCGCCTCGCTGGTCGTGACGATCGTCGGTGTGGCCACGCTGCTCGCCGGTGCGATCATCGGTTGCGCGAAGGACGACATCAAGAAGGGCCTGGCCGGCTCGACGATGTCGCAGATCGGCTACATGATGCTCGGCGCGGGCCTCGGCCCGGCGGGCTACGCCTTCGCCATCGCGCACCTCATCGCCCACGGCTTCTTCAAGGCCGACATGTTCCTCGGCGCCGGATCGGTCATGCACGGCATGAACGACGAGGTGAACATGAGGAAGTACGGCGGCCTGCGCAAGTTCATGCCGATCACGTTCGTCACGTTCATGGTGGGCTACCTCGCCATCATCGGCTTCCCGTTCCTGTCCGGCTTCTACACCAAGGACGGGATCATCGAGACGGCCATGGAGCACGGCGCCTGGATGGGCTGGCTGGCCGTCCTGGGCGCGGGCATCACCGGCTTCTACATGTCGCGCATGATCTTCATGACGTTCTTCGGCGAGAAGCGCTGGGACAAGGAAGCACACCCGCACGAGTCGCCCGCGGTGATGACCCTGCCGCTGATCCTGCTGTCGGTCGGCTCGGTCGTCCTCGGCTACTTCCTCATCAACGACAACCGCCTGATGAAGTTCCTCTCGCCGGCCGTCGGCCTGCCCGAGGAGCTGCCGTCGTTCCACGTGTTCAGCACCACGACGGTGGGTCTGGCCACGCTCGTGCTCGTGGCCGTCGGCGCGGCCTACGCGTGGATGCGCTACGGCCGCGCGCAGGTGCCGGTGGTGCAGCCGCGCGGCTCCTTCCTCACCACGTTCGCCCGCCGTGACCTGTACGGCGACGCCCTCAACGAGTCCCTGTTCATGCGTCCCGGCCAGTGGCTGACCCGCATCGCGGTGTTCTTCGACAACCGCGGCGTCGACGGGCTGGTCAACGGTCTGGCGGCAGGCATCGGCGGGAGCTCGGGTCGCCTGCGCAGGCTCCAGACGGGCTTCGCGCGAACGTACGCGCTGTCCATCCTGATCGGTGCCGCCCTGCTGACCGGCGCCCTGCTCCTCGTTGGGAACATCTGATGTCACCCTGGCTCCCGATACTCATGGCGGTGCCCGTTGTGGGCGCCATCGTGGTGGCCCTGCTTCCCAAGGGCGGCGACAAGCTGGCCAAGCAGGTCACGCTGGCGGTCTCGCTGCTGACGATGGTGCTGACGGGCGTCATGGCCGCCGGGTTCAAGCCCGGTGGCGAGCGCTTCCAGTTCAAGGCGGAGTACGACTGGATCCCGAGCTTCGGCGTGAAGTTCGGGGTCGGCGTCGACGGCGTCGCCCTGGTGCTGATCGCCCTGTCGGTCGTGCTGGTGCCGATCGTCGTCCTGGCCTCCTGGCACGACGCCGACGGCGTCAGGACCGCGGACGGCACGCTGATCACGCCCAAGCGGTCGGTCAAGACGTACTTCTCGCTGCTGCTCGTCCTTGAGACGATGATGATCGGCGTCTTCGCGGCGACCGACGTCTTCCTCTTCTACGTGTTCTTCGAAGCCATGCTGATCCCGATGTACTTCATGATCGGGTCGTACGGCGGCGCCCAGCGGTCGTACGCGGCCGTCAAGTTCCTGCTGTACTCGCTCTTCGGCGGCCTGCTCATGCTGGTCGCGGTCATCGGCCTGTACGTGCTGGCGAACAAGGGCACGTTCATGTTCGAGCCGCTCGTCGGGGCCATCAAGGACCCGACGACGCAGAAGTGGCTGTTCGGCGGCTTCTTCATCGCCTTCGCCATCAAGGCGCCGCTCTGGCCGGTGCACACCTGGCTGCCCGACGCGGCCGCCCAGGCCCCGGCCGGCGCCGCCGTGCTGCTCGTGGGCGTGCTCGACAAGGTCGGCACGTTCGGCATGCTCCGCTTCTGCCTGGAGCTGTTCCCCGACGCGGCCAAGGCGTTCACGATGCCGATCGTCGTCCTGGCGGTCATCAGCATCATCTACGGCGCGATCGTGGCCATCGGCCAGACCGACATGAAGCGGCTCATCGCCTACACGTCGATCTCGCACTTCGGCTTCATCGTGCTCGGCGTCTTCGCCATGTCGTCGGTCGCCCAGTCCGGCGCGGCCCTCTACATGGTCAACCACGGCTTCGCCACGGGCGCGCTGTTCCTCGCCGCCGGGTTCCTCATCGCCCGGCGCGGCTCGCCGTTCATCGCCGACTACGGCGGCGTCCAGAAGGTCGCCCCGGTGCTCGCCGGCTTCTTCCTGGTCGCCGGTCTGGCCGGTCTCTCGCTGCCCGGACTGTCGTCCTTCGTCAGCGAGTTCATGGTGATGATCGGCACGTACTCCAGCGAGGCGCACGGCTCCGGCGCGCTGACGGTGGCCGCGATCATCTCCGCGGTGGCCGTGATCCTGGCCGCCGTCTACATCCTGTGGATGGTCCAGCGCACCCTGAACGGCCCGACCGCCGAGCCGGTCAAGGCGTTCAAGGACCTCAACGCCCGGGAGATCTGGGTGCTGGCGCCGCTGGTCGCGCTGATCATCGGGTTCGGCTTCTTCCCCAAGCCGCTGCTCGACGTGATCAACCCGTCCGTGCAGCAGACGCTGACCAACGTGCACGTACCCACTGCCACCATCGCTGAGAAGGGGACAGGTCAGTGAACGACGTCATCCCAGCGCCGACGATCGAGTACGGCACGCTGGCGCCGTTGCTGATCATCTTCGGCGCTGCCTGCATCGGCGTGCTCGTCGAGGCGTTCGCGCCCCGCTACCTGCGCAAGTCCATCCACGTCCCGCTCACGCTGCTCAGCCTGATCGGCGCGTTCGCGCTGGTCATCCTGCAGGTCATGCGCGGCGTGCCCACCCAGGCCGCCGCCATGGGCGCGGTCGCGGTGGACGGTCCCGCGCTGTTCATCTGGGGCGTGATCATCGTCCTGTCGTTCGTGTCGGTGCTGCTGATCAACGACGAGGGCCACTTCGTGGCCTCGGCGGCGGCCGTGCCGGGCAGCGCGGACGAGGAGGAGGCCGAGGCGGCCGACAACGGCGCCGGGCAGACCGAGGTCTATCCGCTGGTGCTGTTCGCGGTCGGCGGCATGCTGCTCTTCCCGGCCTCGCACGACCTGCTGACGATGTTCGTGGCCCTTGAGGTCATGTCGCTGCCGCTGTACCTGCTGTGCGGCCTGGCCCGCCGGCGCCGCCTGCTGTCGCAGGAGGCTTCGATGAAGTACTTCCTGCTCGGCGCGTTCTCCTCGGCGTTCTTCCTGTACGGCACCGCCATGATCTACGGCTACGCGGGCACCGTCTCGCTGCCCGGGATCAACGCCGCCCTGGCCAAGGGCGCGCTGCTCGACCCGCTGCTCATGGCCGGGCTCGCGCTGCTCGGCGTCGGCCTGCTGTTCAAGATCGGCGCCGCGCCCTTCCAGGCGTGGAAGCCCGACGTCTACCAGGGCGCCCCGACCCCCATCACCGCTCTCATGGCCTCCGGCACGCTCGTCGCGGCCGTCGGCGCCCTGCTGCGGGTGTTCTGGGTCGGTCTGGGCAACCTGGACTGGAACTGGCGGCCGGTCATCTGGGCCGTCGCGGCCCTCACGATGATCGTCGGCTCGATCCTGGCGATCACGCAGACCGACATCAAGCGCATGCTGGCCTACTCCTCCATCGCGCATGCGGGCTTCCTGCTCGTCGGCGTGATGGCGACGTTCGGCTCGGCCGGGCAGAACGCCCAGTCGCTCAAGTCGATCCTGTTCTATCTGGCGGTCTACGGCATCACCACGGTCGGCGCGTTCGCGGTGGTCACGCTGGTGCGCGACCCCGGCGGCGAGGCGGGACACCTGTCGCGCTGGGCCGGGCTCGGCAAGCGGTCGCCGGTGCTCGCCGGGGTGTTCGCCTTCTTCCTGCTCGCCTTCGCCGGAATCCCGCTGACCAGCGGCTTCTTCGGCAAGTACGCCGTGTTCGCGGCCGCGCTGAACAGCGGCACGCAGCCCGGCGACTCGATGGGCGGCTGGATGGCCGGCCTGGTCGTGGTGGGCGTGGTGGCCTCGGCCATCGCCGCGTTCTTCTACGTCCGGGTCATCGTGCTGATGTTCTTCAGCGAGCCCGCGGCCGACGGCCCGGCGATCTCGGTGCCCAGTATGGGGACCGTGGCCGTCATCGCCGTTTCCCTGCTGGTTACCGTAGGAGTGGGGCTCTACCCGGAGACCCTCCTCGGTGTCGCCAACGACGCCGCTTCGGCACTGTTCATTAGATAAGGGGATCTCGTATGTCTGCGCCGCCCGTGGTTGACCTTCCCATCGAGGACGAACGGTTGGCGCAGGACGTGGCCACCGGACTGGCCGCGGTCGAGAAGCTCCTGCGCTCGTCGGTGGAGAGCGAGGACGCCTTCGTCACGGAGGCGTCCAAGCACCTCATCGAGGCGGGCGGCAAGCGGTTCCGCACACTGATGGTGCTGCTCGCGGCCCAGTTCGGCGACCCGTCCGCGCCGGGTGTCGTGCCCGGCGCGGTGGTCATCGAACTGACCCACCTGGGCTCGCTGTACCACGACGACGTCATGGACGAGGCCCCGGTGCGCCGGGGCTCGCCCTCGGCCAACGCCCGGTGGGACAACACCGTGGCGATCCTCACCGGCGACTACCTGTTCGCCCAGGCCTCGGACCTCCTGGCCGACCTCGGCCCCGAGCTCATCCGCATCCAGGCCCAGACGTTCTCCCGCCTCGTCCAGGGGCAGATCCGCGAGACGATCGGCCCGCGCGACGGCGAGGACCCCGTCGGCCACTACCTGAGCGTCCTGGCCGACAAGACGGGCTCCCTCATCGCCGCCTCCGGCCGGTTCGGCGCGCTGCTGTCCGGCGCCCCCGCCGACGTCGAGGAGCGGCTGAGCCGCGCCTGCGAGGCCGTCGGGGTGGCCTGGCAGCTCGGCGACGATCTGCTCGACGTGGCCTCCTCGGGCGCCCAGTCGGGCAAGACCCCCGGCACCGACCTGCGCGAGGGCGTCCATACCCTGCCGGTCCTCTACGCGCTCACCAGCGGCGAGCAGTCGCGGCTGACCGAGCTGCTGTCCGGCCCGGTGCCGGAGGAGCACGTGGAGGAGGCGCTCACCCTGCTGCGGGCCCACCCGGCCATGGAGCGGGCCCGCGCCGAGCTGACCGCGTGGGTCGACCGGGCCCGCGTCGACCTCTCCGCCCTGCCCGACATCCCGGCCAGGGCGGCGTTCCTAGCTCTCTGCGACTACGTGGTCGAGCGTTCGGGCTGACCGCCTGACCCGGGCGGCCGTCCGTGCCGCCCGGAGGCTGTCGTAGGTGAAGATGGCCAGGGCCAGCCACACGATCGAGAACCCGATCCACCGGCTGGGCGGCATGACCTCGCCGGCGATCGTCACCCCCACGATGAACTGCAGGATCGGCGCGATGTACTGCAGCACCCCGACGGTGCTCAGCGGCACCCGGATCGCCGCCGCGCCGAAGAAGATCAGCGGCACGGCCGTGATGATCCCGGCCCCCACCAGCAGCAGCGCGTGCCCGAGGCCCTGCTGCCCGAACGTGGCCTGCCCCGCGAACTCCAGATAGATCAGGTACCCGAGCGCCGGCAGCAGCAGCACCAGCGTCTCGACGGCCAGGCTCTCGGTGGCGGCCACGTTCGCCTGCTTCTTGACCAGCCCGTACACGCCGAAGCTGACGGCGAGCGTGAGCGCGATCCAGGGGAGCCTGCCGTAGTCCAGGGTCAGCACGACCACTGCCAGCGCCGCGAAGCCGACCGCCGTCCACTGCAGCGGACGCAGCCGCTCTCGCAGCACCAGCACCCCGAACAGCACGCTGACCAGCGGGTTGATGAAGTACCCGAGGGCGCTCTCGACCACGTGGCCGGTGTTGACCGCGTAGATGTAGGTGCCCCAGTTGACGGTGATGACGATGGCGGCGATCGTCAGCAGGACGAGCTTGCGCGGCTGCCGGGCCAGCTCCCTGAACCAGCTCCAGTGCCGGCGCACGGCCAGCACGACGGCGACGGCGACCAGGGACCAGACCATCCGATGAGCCAGGATCTCCACGGCTCCGGACGGTTTGAGCAGCGGCCAGTACAGGGGGAACAGCCCCCACATGGTGTAGGCGGCGATCCCGAACAGTACACCGCGCCGAAGGTCAGGCATGTAACCCATTTTCGGGCCTTACCAGCTTAAATACAAATGTGTGTCACTATACGGGAATGTTTAGGCATCCTTAACTGTTCGGGCGTTGTGTAGGCGCAATCCCGCCACCCACGTCACGCCGCCGCCCGCGGCGCTGCGTAGGGTGGAGACACCTGATGGAGGTGGCACGATGGGCTGGCTGTTCGGCGGCAACAAGACATCGATGGTCCGTCCCGAGGACGCTCTGCCGGGCCGCTCGGAGGCGATGCCCGTGCCCGCGCGGCACGCGGTCCTCGACGCTCCGCTCGCCCCGCCGTACCCCTCGGGCCTGGAGGTGGCCGACTTCGGGCTGGGCTGCTTCTGGGGGGCCGAGCGCAAGTTCTGGCAGACGCCCGGGGTGGTGACGACCGCCGTCGGCTACCAGGGCGGCTACACCCCCAACCCGACGTACGAGGAGGTCTGCAGCGGCCTCACCGGGCACACCGAGGCCGTCCGGGTGGTGTTCGACCCGGCCCAGGTGTCGTACGAGGAGCTGTTGAAGGTCTTCTGGGAGAACCACGACCCGACGCAGGGCATGCGCCAGGGCAACGACACCGGCACCCAGTACCGGTCGGCGATCTACTACCACTCGCCGGAGCAGGAGAAGGCGGCGGAGACGTCCCGCGCCGCCTACCAGCAGGTCCTCACCCAGGCCGGCTACGGCACCATAACCACCGAAATAGCCCAGGCCAAGCCTTTCTACTACGCCGAGGACTATCACCAGCAGTACCTCCACCGCAACAAAAACGGCTACTGCGGGATCGGCGGAACAGGCGTGGCCTGTCCGGTCGGCCTGACCTCCGGCGAGGCGTAGACCTGCGGAAATAGCTACATCCTGGCCCGTGGTCGCCCGGTACGTCCGGCGTCGATCATGGGCCAGAGCCGTCTTCGGCGACAACCTTCCTTACTAGGTCAAGGGCGTGCCGCCTGCGGCGGCCCGCCGCGCGTCGGGCGGTCGCTGGCCGCGCTGCGGCCTGGGGGCCGGTCGCGGCCAGCACCGCCCACGCGCGGGGTATGTGCTGTCCGATGACTATGGCGGCCGATGGGCGTTATTGTCCTATTCATCCTTTCTGTGTAATTGTTCGGAGTAGTTAAACGATCACGTAAGCTTGTTGTATGGCGTTGGGGGGCAACCACCTCAAGGTGGGCAAGGTTTTCGTGGCTGGCGGCCTGCCTACTCATACTTATATTCCGCGAGGTGAATATAAGCTTGAGCAGAAGGTGAGGGACTATCTAGACGAGGGCCATCGCATCCTTTCCATCGCGGGCCCAACTAAAACTGGCAAGACCGTGCTAGTCAAGAGTGTGCTAGCCGCGGAACAAGTCGTATGGCTGTCTGGTGGGACAATCTCTTCAATCGAAGATTTCTGGCAGTCGATTGCCGACGACCTTGGTCTAATCACGGGCCTGGAGTCGTCCAACACATCCACCGAGGCTGAGTCGCGAACCACCCGTGGCGAACTAAATGTTGGTTTCGGTAAAGGCGGAAGGGAAGGCCAGTCTTCGACGTCCAGTGCCACGTCGGACAAGAGTTCTCGCACTCGCCCCGTTGTATCTGTAGCTAGGGAGGCGCTGCGTACCGGACTGCACATAGTCGTGATAGACGACTTCCATTATGTGCCCTCCGAAGTTCAGTTGCAGATCGTCCGAGGACTCAAGGACCTCGTCTTCGATGGTCTACCTGTCATTGTTATCTCGGTTCCTCATCGCGCATACGATGTGGTTCGAGTGGAGAAAGAAATGACAGGGCGAGTAGAGCAGCTAGAGGTTGGCTTTTGGTCGAAAAGCGAACTGTTGGCCATTGCCCAACGGGGTTTCGAGGCATTGAACGTTGTTGATGCGGAGTCGATCGCGGAGCGGTTGGCAGACGAGAGCTTTTCTAGTCCACACCTAATGCAGAGCTTCTGTCTTCAGGTGTGTAAATACAATGACGTACGGTCCTATGTGAATCAGTCGAAGCAACTCTTTGCGCCAGCCTGGGAGGAGTTCTTTGCTGCGCGGGCACAAGATGCCTCCCGTACCGCCTTCGATGTACTTGCTAGAGGCCCAAGGCAGCGGACCGACCGTAAAATCAGGACGCTCAAGAATGGCGTTACGACGGATATCTACGGTGTGGTGCTAGCTGGCATCGCGAATACGGGACCGCGAACGGCTATAACCTATGAGCAGCTGAGAGCATCAATTCGGGACGTTATTTCCGAAGAGCTTCCGCAGAGACACGAAGTGACGCGGGTTCTTGAGGAGATGTCCAAAATTGCGCGGGATCAAATCGAGGGCGAGCCGGTTGTAGATTTCGACGAGCATCTCTCGACCCTGCACATTTCTGACCCATACTTCGCCTTCTTTCTCAAGTGGCGCGTGGATGCGGATGTCAACTCGCCAAGGGAAGACGTTGAGGCGTTGCCCCTCGCCGAGGATTATCGAGGTGGGATCAACGTCGGGGGTAATATTCTTGCCTGGCGTTCCCGTACTAACTGACAATGATGTATGTGCCTAGCTGTGTCGGAAAGATGTCTCTTCGTGGGAGTATGGGAGCTAGCGCGTTCATTGTGTGATGTTTACCGACCTGCTCATGTGAGGCGGCAAGCTCCTTTGGGCAGACTGCCGCCCCGCTTCCGGTGCTAATGACGGTGGGGCAGGTCACGCCCCACCGGCCGGGCCGCGTGGGATGCCTACTTCCGGTGCAGGATCTTTGAGATCTTTCCGCCCGAGACCGGCGCCTTTGGCCAATCGGCTCGCAGGGCGTGACCGCCCTCTGATAGAGCGGAATCGAGGGCCGCTCGCGCAGGGGTATCCCTCTTCATGTCGTGGGCTGTCAGCTCTCAGCAAGGCCGGGACTGCGCGGGTGCCGAGGTCAGCAGACGGCTCATCGGATGGTAGACAACCAAGTCTTGTCATTAGCACGCCGCATGATCTCGGCGAGGACCTCTGCACGCTGCATCAGCAGACGGAGGGAACGTCATGAAGGTCTACTGCGGCATCGACTGGGCCGAGAAGCACCACGACATCGCCCTGGTCGACGAGGCAGGCACGGTGATCGCCCAGCAACGCATCGCCGAATCGCCTCAGGGCTACGAGGAACTGCTGACCATCTTGGCCGAGGCCGGCGACACCGCCGAGATACCGATCCCAGTGGCCATCGAGACCCCGCGTGGCCTGCTGGTCTCCCAGCTTCGCGCAACCGGCCGGCGGGTCTATGCCATCAATCCGCTCAGCGCCTCGCGCTACCGCGACCGGCACTCGGTGTCCCGCAAGAAGTCCGACCGGCAAGACGCCGTCGTCCTGGCCAACATCTTGCGCACCGACATGGCACTGCACCGGCCGCTGCCCGCCGACAGCCACCAGGCCCAGGCCATCGCGGTGCTCGCGCGCGGACACCAGGACGCCGTCTGGCGCGTCCACCGCATCGGTAACGAGCTGCGCTCGTTGCTGCGCGAGTACCACCCGGCCTTCTTGACGCTGTTCGCGGGCCAGGAAGGCGGCATCACCTGCCGCGAAGCCCGCGCAGTGCTCAAGATCGCCCCTACCCTCGCCACAGCGCGCCAACGCACCATCGCCGAACTGCGAGCTGCGCTCAAGGACTGCGGTCGCATCTATCATCTACAGACCTGGGCCGAACGCCTGCACGCCGGCTTCCAAGGCGCCCAGCTACGCCAACCAACCCCGATCGAAGAGGCAATGGGCCGGCAAGCGCTGGCGTTACTGGCCGTTCTCGATGCCGCCTGCCAAGCCGCAGCCGACCTGCACCAGGCCACCGTCACAGCCTTCCGTGACCACCCCGACCACGACATCGTCACCAGCTTCCCCGGCCTGGGCGAGCTGACGGCCGCCCGGCTGTTCGCCGAGATCGGCGATGACCATACTCGCTTCGCCGACGCCCGTGCCCTCAAGGCCTACGCCGGAGCCGCCCCGATCACCCGCGCCAGCGGACGCAGCCGGGCCGTCGTCCACCGCCGGGTCAAGAATCGCCGCTTGGCAGCTGTCGGCTACATCTGGGCTTTCGCCAGCCTGACCGCCTCGCCAGGCGCCCGTGTCCACTACGACCGCCGCAAAGAACACGGCGATCGACATTCAGCGGCACTGCGCAACCTCTACAACCGCTTCCTCGGCTGCCTGTTTCATTGCCTGACCACACGCCAGCCCTACAGCGAACGCCTCGCCTTCCCCACCGCAGCCCCTGGGGGCTCCACCGCCCCCAGACCCCCGCGAACCGCGGCAGCCGACGACGCCCAATCTTGTTGATCACAGCCCGCCGTAGCGTCGCCGGCCACCACGGACCGAGCACGTTTGACATCGCCGCCGATCGGATGTCTCGGGCCTAGAGGCCCTGCGCTCCGGGTCGGGTTGCCATCGAATTACTCGCCTACCGCTGGTGGCCGTGACTTCTGGTGCCTGAGCTCGGCCTGTAGATGCCCGGCCAGTTCCTCCAAGGTCTCTGCGCAACGGATGTTGGAGAGGCCACTGACCTTGGGCATGAAGTTCACTCGCATGGCGACCCAGCCTCCGGACATGTCGGTGATCTGCCAGCCGGGGAATCTGTTAAGCACTTGCTGCACGGTCAGGGGCACGGCTGCGCTCCGGCGATCAGTGACGAGAGCGGATGCGACATGCGCAGTTGCGTGTAGCGAAGGGCGACGCGGTGGGCGGCGCGGGCCGGCTGGGTGAAGGGGTGGCCTGCGTAGATCGGTCGGTGTCTGCGTGGGTTCCAGCCGGTGCGCCACCAGTACGTGCCGTCCGCACACCAAACGATCAGGCCGACCCAGACCGACACCATGGGCGTGCCGTAGTCGTGATGGACGTCGGCAGTGATTCCCTCGTCCGCTAGGGCGGTGGCCAGTTGTTGTGCAGCGGCCAAGGGGTGAGGCGGTAGTTCGTTCATGTACTGAGCGTTGCCGTCATGAAACCGCAGGTGAACGGCCTAGTGCTGCCGGTGGTACGGGTATTCCCGTCACGAATATCGGTACGGCAGAGGTCGGCGGCTTAACCTAGCGTTGTGACCCAGATACCGCCGCAGTTCTGGTCCGGGCCAGTCGTGGCCGCCGCTCTCGCCGAGTGCGATCTACCAACCATCCTCGAAGAGGTGCGGCGGGCGCACGGTTGGACGCAGGGCCAGCTCGCTGAGGCGGTCGGCTACTCCCAGAGTTGGGTGTCCAAGGTGTTGCGTGGTCGTCAGCCGCTCACTGTGGACCAGGTCCGGGAGATATCCATCCAGATCGGGGTGCCGCTTCACTTGCTCCGATTCGGAGCCCGAGGGGATGACGATCCGACGAAGCGCAGAGATTTCGGCAAGGTGCTGGCGTTGACCGCGCTGGCGGGCGTGGCCCTGCCCAAACGTCCCGATGTGGACGAGACGACGGTTGCCACGCTGACCAGCATCACCGGCGCCCAGCGTCGGTTGGAGTCCGTCACGCCTGCGCGGGAACTCGCCCGGCCGGCTGTGGCGCAGGTCGATCTCGCGAGCCGGGTTCTCGGCCGCGCGTCGCGGTCTCCGCATGCTGACGAGATCCGGGCCGGTCTGAGCGAGGCGGCAGGCTTCGCGGCCTGGGTGCACGCCGATATGCAGGACACCGGTTCGGCGCGCCTCTACTACCGTCGCGCCGTCGACAGTGCACGACAGGCCCACCATGCGTTGCTGGCGGCGTACATGATCGGAAGTCTGGCCGCGTTCGAGATCGACGCCGACGACTCGCTGATCGGACTGAACCTCTTGGCGCGGGCGCGGCGGGAGATCGGTGAGCGGCCACCGGCCATCGCTCGTGCGTGGCTGTCGAGTCTTGAAGCGCTCGGACATGCGACCGCGCGGGACGAGGCGGCGGCGCTTCAGGCGTTGGGTGCGGCCGAGGCGGCGGTACGGGCTGGTGAGCGGGCCGCTGCACCGCCCTGGCCGTGGGTGTTCCCGTTCGATCACGCCAAGCTGGCGGGATATCGGGCCCTGGTGATGGTACGGCTCAAGCGGCCGGTTGAAGCCGTTGCCGCGTTCAACGAGTCGCTTTCGTCGGCCCAGCCTGGTGCGAAGCAGCGGGGTGTGCTCATGACGGAGGTGGCGACGGCTGAGGCCATGTCGGGGCGCTACGAGGAGGCGGTGTATCTGGCGTCCAATGCGCTCACCGTGGCGACGACGTATGGCTCTGAACGGGTCCTGCACCGGGTCAAGAACTTCCGCCGATCGTATGCCGGGCCGTCGTCCGGTGCTCTGCGCTTGTTCGACGAACGTCTTCACGCCACTCTGATCTAGGGGGATCATGGTTCGCATCGCTGTGTCCGGTCATCGGGGCTTGCCGGAGGAGACCGCCGTACTGATCGACGGAGCGGTACGCCAGGCGCTCGCGGAGTACGGTCCTGAAGTCGCAGGGTTGTCCTGTCTGGCGGACGGGGCTGATCAGATCTTCGCTCGCGCGGTACTCGACCTCGGCGGCGTGCTGGAAGCCGTGATCCCTGCCAAGGAGTATCGGGATGGGTTGCCGGGCGAGTGCCAGGCTGCTTACGACGAGTTGCTGAGCCGGGCGGTCCGAACCTACAGGCTGGACTTTGTGGAGTCCACCGCGGAGTCGCACATGACTGCCAGCGCGCGGATGCTGGACGACGCCGAGGTGTTGTTCGCCGTCTGGGACGGGCAGCGGGCCCGAGGCTATGGCGGCACCGCTGACGTGGTGGCGGAGGCGCGGCGGCGGGAGGTGCCTGTTCGAGTGATCTGGCCCGATGGAGCCCGGCGAGATTAGGAGCCTCTAGACGCTAGGTACCTGGTCAGGCGGCTAATGAGCCTCTAGGTATGCCTCTAGACCTAGAGGTGATCTCTCTAGGTCTAGAGGCGCAGGGCTCTATCGGGTTGTCGCCTGCTTGTTGTCGTGCGATCTAGCGAGCGGTGGCGATCCTTAGTCGGGCTACCTCGGCCCAGAAAGCCTCTCCGTGGCGGTGGCCGCTTCCGGCATAGTGCCATTCGCCCACCGTCACGGTCATCTCCGGATTGGGTGGCGGAGTGCCCGTGATCAGCCGGGCTTGCTCGGCGCGGAAGTCGGCGCGGGCCTGTCGAAGGTCCCCGAGTCTGATCGAGTAGTGGCGGGACTTGGTGGAGAAGTGTCCCCGGTAGCCGAGCATGTGCGCCCACTGCCGCAGGAGCAGGGTTCGGTAGGGCTGAAGCTCGGCGAGACTGAAACAGGAATAGATCATGCGGCGGGCGTGCTCGGTGACCTCCAGACCGGCGATCTGTCCGGCATGCCGAATCGGACGGTCTACGGTGCCTGCGGACTCGGCTCCCTTGGTGGCGTACTTGGCCACGTACGCGGCGACTTGCTGATCGCTCAGTCCGCCCAGCTCGGCTGAGACGTAGACCGGTCGTACGTCGAGCTGATCGCCCCACCGGACGGGCGAGGGCGGTCCGCCCTCTATGCGGACTGTGACCTGACTGGCGGTCCGGTGTATGGCCTGGTCGAGTAGGTCGATCGTGATGTGGCTCGGAGGGCGGTCGGCGGGTCCGTCCGGTCCGTCGAGTCTGACGACGGCATGGAAGTGGACCAGGCCGCGAGCTTGGTACTCGGCGACCTTGGCGTACGAGAGGCGGACCGTCCGGCGCAGCTCCGTTCGGGTGATGCCGAGCAGGCGGGCCAGGACGCTCGGCACGGTCTTGGTGAACTCCCGCCAGAGCATGCCTGCGTGGGCGTTCCACAGGACGGCCCGATGTAGTCGTAGCAGTCCAGGCACAAGGGCTGCCCGACCTGGACGTCATCGCGCTCGTGACGCGCACCGCACCCCTTCGGCCGGCCATGCTCGCAGACGGGACGGTCCCGACGAGGACGGCATGGGAGCGTCCGGCCGGACTGCTCGCGGTGGGCGTGGACGGCACCGAAGGAGGGGGCGGTGAAGGTGACGAACGCTCGGGAATGGTGGCTGACCTCCTCCGGAACGCCCTTGCCACCGCGTAGGCCAGTGATGATCAGGTGGTACGTGTCGTCCTTGTAGACCGCCGAGCATGCCGGGCACCTGGACGCGCGCCGGTTGCCGCAGGCTGTGAGCAGGAAGCCGGTCGGCTCGTCGGCGGTCCGGTACATGTCGAGGATTTCACCCGTCCGGCTGTCCAGCGTGTACCTCTCGCCGCGCAGCCGGACCGGTTGGGCGCAGCCGCCCGTGGCGTGGACCATCTGTTGCCAGCGGGCGAAGTCGGGCATGGCCGCTCGCTGCATCACGGCCAGCATCTCGGGTGACAGGTGAGGAACCTCGCTCATGCGGCGTCCTTCCCGGAGGAGCCGTCGGGCGGGCTTTGGCGGGCGACGCATACGCCGAGCACGGTGGCGATGCGCTGCCACTTCTCTTCTGACCAGCGAGGGGATCGTGCGGCTTGCTGCTTGCCCCACTCCTGGGCAGACAGCTCGTTCGGTTGGTTCAGGTGGCCTCCTCAGCTCGTGGGCGGGAGCCACCGCCGTACCTGACGAGCACGACCAGACGCCAGCGCCGAGGCAGCCTGAAGACAGCCGTTGGCGGTGGTACCAGCAGCGAGAGAACAGGAATGGAGTGCGGCGAGGAGGTGAATGGCGCGCTCTTTGTGGACACCTGCCGTCGGGCCGGGAAATCCGACGGGTCATCGGTGGTCGTGGATGTGCTTGCCCGGAATCGTCTATGCGCCTTGAGGTGATTCGCCGAGATGTTCGCTGCGGTCGTGCTGTAGAGGGACGGTGGCTCTTGGTGTGAGTACGTTGTACCACTCGGAGAACGTGTTTACGCAGGTCGGAGTTCCGGCGGCGACCTGAGCGCAGACGTCCGGTACGTACCGTAGACGTCCGGCTGGGTCCGTAGACGTCCGGTTGTCACCGGTGGTTCGAGGGCAAAGTAAGAAGGCTGTCGCCCATAGGTAAGGGTGACAGCCTTCTCGGACGTCCTGGACGTCTTGGGCTCAGCCTTCTCGCCAGATCGGCTCAAGCAGGTCGGGGTTGAACGTCCTGCGTCCCTTGCCTGAGGGATAGATGATCACGGCTAGGAGGGCTTCGCGGATGTAAGAACGCTTGATGGTGAGGGGGAGTCCGTCGTTCTCCTCTGGCAGGTACCAGCGCCGTCGGATGTCGCTGATGTCGGTGTCGGAGCGGGCTTGGCGGCGCTGAGCGGCGGCGGTGAAGCCTTGAGCTTCGGTGCGAAGGCGGGCGATGCGCTTCTCAAGATCAGGGGCCGTTGAGAAGAACAGTTCGTTCGTGATGTTGCCAGCTGTCCACTGCACGCGCAGTTCCTCCAGACGGGTTTTCGCGCCCTCGTACTCGGCCTGGCCCGGCCATTCGGCGGGGGCGGCGGACGCGGCGAGTTGGACCTGCTCCAGCTTGGCGAGGACCGCTTCCGAGATGAAGAGATCGACCATGTCACCGCGCCGTCCGAGGCCGCCGCAGCCACCAGCGGTCTTGGTAGGGCAGATGTAGATGTGCTGGACGCAGTCCTTGCTGTGGGTGACGCGCAGCGAGGTGTTGCAGAGGGAACCGTCCGGCTTGGCGCGACCGCAGCGGAGGAATCCGGTGAGCAGGTAGTTCGGCTCGCGGAAGTCGGGTGTGAGGATGTGGCCGATGCGCCCGTCCCGGTGGATGTAGTGGCCTCTGCGGGCGTCGAAGATGTTCTTGACCGCCATCCATTGTTCGGGTGTCACGATCGGTTCCCACTGGCCGACCACAGGGTTGCCCGCTGCGTCCCGGACGAGTTCGCCGTTGATTTCCCGCCAACCGCAGACGCGAGGGTTCTGCACGGTGAGCTTGAGCGACTGAGGGGTCCACTCGTTCCCCAGCGATGTCTTTGCGCCCTCCCGACGCCATTGGTTGGCAATGGAGTAGAGCGAGCGGCCTGCGACGAGGTCAAGGACTGCCTGCCGTACGAGAGGTGCCTCCTTGGGGTCGAGGGTGAGTCGGTCAGGCATCCAGCCGAACGGGCGCGTACCGCCGACGGGCAGTCCTTGCTCGGCTCGCGTCCGATGCGAGCGGCGCATGCGGCGCTGCATCTTGCGGACCTCCATCTTGGAGATCACCGCACCGAAGAGGCCCATGCTCTCGGTGTCCTCGCTGTACAGGTCCTTCGTGCCGCGAGCATCGGCGAACACGCGGCCATCCTGGTACGTGATCGCTTCGACGAAGCGCTCGTAGTCGCCGGGACGTCGAGCGAGACGGTCTTCGGCGACGATCACGACGCCTTGGACCGCCGTACCATCGGGGAGTTCGCCGGCTCGGAGAACCCGCAGCATAGCCTCGAAGTCGTCGCGTACGACGTCGGCCTTCGCGGCTGACTTGTCGTTGTCCGTGTACTCGTGGACGACCGTCCACCCCTGCCGTTCCGCCGTCTCCCAGTTGAGGCGGTGCTGGTCCTGCACCCCGTGCTCATCCCGCCTGATGTCGGCGGAAATACGAGCGTAGGAGACGACCGGGACAATGGTCATGTAACTCTCCTCACATGAATTGTTGCGGAGAGTCAAGTTCTACCAGGAGCAATGCCCTGTACAAGTCCCCAACGGGTACTGCGGCATCGGCGGCAGGGGCGTGTCCTGCCCGACCGGCCTGACCTCCGGCGACGCGTAGACCAGCGGAGACAGCTAGATTTTGGCCCATGGTCGCCCGGCACGTCCGACGTCGATCATGGGCGGGAGTCGTCTTCGGCGACAACCTTCACCACAGAATCGAGCCGCCCGCCTGCGGCGGTCGGCGCACGCCGGGGCGGTCGCTGGCCGCGCTGCGGCTCTCCGGCCGGTCGCGGCCGCGCCGCGCGCCATCAGCAGTACGGCGAACAGCTAGAACGTCGAAAGGCGTATCACGGCCAAGCCCTCGACCGTCTGGACCCAATGTCTCGGGCGTGCGGCCTGAGGGCCGGTCCCGAACGGCGGCGGGACGCCGGGCGGGGCGCCGCGTGCCAGCCCCGCCGTACCGATCGAACGCTCTGACCAAGGTCGTCGCGCCGCCTTACAGATGCCGTCTACGATCGCCACTGCACGGCTGGCGGCCATACGTGCTGGGGGCGCTCGACGATCCAGGGCTCGTTGCTCGTCCTGGCTCGCCGAGCAGTGTGGCTGCCCTCCGATCAGGCGAGCGCATGCCTATGGAGCCACGGCGACGAAATGGACGGCCGCCAACGAGCCCGATGCGTGTCACCATCTCCAGATGGCGAACCCTCGTGATCCGATTCAACGGGTCGGAGCCTATGCGATATGCATCAACGAAGAAGCCGCCATACTTCTGTCCCGGTTCGCAGCACCGGACTGTCGTTGGGGTCCGCCGGGTGGCGGCGTGGAGCACGGGGAGCATCCCGCTGACGCGGTTGTCCGCGAAGTGTATGAGGAGACGGGATACCTGGTGAAAGTCGTCCGGCTGCTCGGAGTTCACTCCAACGTTTGGCGTAGCCCGGATGCCGAAATCCACGCGACGAATCTGTTGTACGAAGTGGCCGTGATGGGAGGGTTCCTTCGGAACGAAACCGGTGGCAGCTCTGACCGGGCAGCGTGGATATCGTTGGCAGGGCTACCGGAGCTACGCCGTACGGAACTTCTCGATGTTGGTCTTGATCTGTTCTGGTGTTCACCACCCGATGGCCGCAGTGATGTGACCGCGTAACGGCGCTTCGAGCGTCCACGGTCAGCTACCTGAATCAGCCGGGTTGCAATGCAGGGTGGTCCCAAGCCGTTCAGAGCGGACAGGGTATACCCGCTGACCTGCATTGAACTGTCTGGAACGGCTCGAACTGGATCTTCAACCGCAGCTTTGGGTGGATCCACGTGGCCTTGGAGGACGTCACTGCCAGGAGCCCAGCGGATCCACGATGAGATCGTCGGGTAAGGGAGCGGCGCGGGTTCGCCGTCGACGGCGTAGATCTCCAGGCATCAGAGGTGCCCGTCTTCGACGAAGAGCAGGACGCCGTCACCGCGTGCTCGTGTTGAGGCGGAGATCGGAACGCCGTCCTGCACGGGGGGCGTCAGAATCACGGCCTGCTCCTCGGCTGATGGATGACGTTCGCTTTCGGCACGTCGCCAAGGTAGCGGGTCGGCACGCCGAACATGGCAAGGTGATCACGGTCAGGTGTGTGCGGGAGGCCGCTTACCCTCCCAATGCTCGGGACATGGACATGATCAACGAAAGGGCCGTGGTGTCCGAGCGAATCGAATGGACCATGCGTGTCTTCTCCCAAGCCAACCCAGAGGGGCCGGATCAGTTCACCGGGCGATCACGGGTCCAGGCCCTGGCATCTTGCTGCAATCGGCCTCCAGCACTGGTGGCCTGCCAGTTTGGTAGGTCAGGTTTCTGAAGTCGGTGTCTTGCAGGTAGACGGTGGCGGAGTCCTCGGTCCAGAACTCATACCGTCCTCTGTTGGAGGTGATGCCACGATCCCAGTCTTTGGTCACGCTGACGAACTCAGTCACTGACATGAGGACATGGTCTCGCCAAATTGCGCGATCTTGGGAGTCCGGATTGGCTGGTCACAGCAGTGCTGACAGCAACGTCCCCGCACGCGGGCTCACTGCGGCCACCATGCACACGTTCCCGAGCACGGCCCCGACCAGTCGAGCAGTGTGATCGGTCCGCCTGCTAGCGGAAGTTCGGATTGCCGCAACGCATCCGTCGCCGGAGACAGAGATCCTCGCCCCTGATGAGCTTGCCGGAGGGCGACTCGGTGGGCGGCGCGGGCCTGCTGGGTGAAGGGGCCTGCGTAGATCGGTCGGTGTCCGCGTGGGTTCGAGCCGGTGCGCCACCAGTACGTGCCGTCCGCGCACCCAACGATCAGGCCGACCCAGACCGACACCATGGGCGTGCCGTAGTCATGATGGGACGTCGGCACCGCGCACCGGCCCCCGCTCGCCATCGTCCGGGCATGCGGCCATCGCTTCCGCCACCGTCCCGACCGCTGGGTCATGCCTTCCGCTGGGCTCCAGCATTGAGATGATCAGGATGCAGGGGGACTTGGTGGCTGGATGAGCTTTGTCCAGACTCCGGTGGGGTGATCCTCCGGGTTCAGCCACAGGTGAGGTTGAAGTTCGCGGTACTGCTCGTCGTAGCCGGTGTTCCAGGGAAAGCGTCCGTCGCGGTCGGGCCAGAGGACTTCCAGGACCGGAAAGGACAGCCGGCGATAGAACGAGATCGCGCAGCCGAAGAACTCGCGGTACCAGCTGAGATCAACGGTCTTGAGGACCACGGGATGGCGCTCGAGGAGATCGTGCCGTTCCTCGTCGGCCTGTGCCGGTCGGCCGGCGGCGATCTCGTCAGCCAGGTCGTTCAGCAGCACGTGCATGAGACGAACGTCCAGGCCGAACATGGCCAGCTCGGGGGAGCGGTGAGTGTGCCACAGGCCGACTGTGTAGGCGAAGCCGGGACCATGGTCGTCCTCCGGAATCATCTTCACACTCCAGCCGCGTGCCTGGACGTGTTCGACGGTGTGCTGATCCGTAAGGTCCAGCTCATCCTGATCCTCATGGACATGGCAGAGGATGCAACGGCATTCGGGGTTGTCGGTGGGCATAGCGCGAGGTTACGGGAGACTCTCGGCAGAGAAGTAGTCGGAACGCAGCTGGTCACAGTGAATCCGTCCCATGCTGAGCTGACGACACACCGAGCGGCGGAAAGGAGGGCGGCCGGTCTCGTTGAGGCGGGCGCTGCCCTTCGTGGCTGTCCGGTCGGCCTGACGTCTGGCGAGGCGGAGAGCGGCCCGTGGTCGACCGGTGCGTCCGGGGGCGATCACGGGCCGGGGTCGTCCGGCATGCCGTCAGCGGGTGAGGGTGGCCGCCTTGACCTGGTGGAGGTGGATCACCGCGTCGAAGGAGCGGCTCAGGGAGGCCTGGACGGCCTGGTCGGGGGACCAGAAGCCGCCGCCGATGAGCCGGGTGGGCCGGGCCTGCGCCAGCCACGTCCGAGCCGTCCGCGGAGCTGTCCGCGTGTCCAGCATGAAGTCGCGGTGGCGCACCTGGTCCAGGACGTACTCGTTGTAGTCGGGGCCCGCGGCGGCCCAGCCCTTGCACGTACCCGGCCGTTCGGCGGGCTTGACGCCGTCGGGGCAGGCGCCGTCGGAGCTGAGGAAGTTGTAGCCGCCCTGGTTGAAGCTGGTGCCGACGGTGACGAAGCGGTCGCCGAGCCGCTCGCGCAGCTCGCCGCCTATCGGGGCCGGCACGTACGTGGTGTCGATCGGGGTGTAGCTCAGGTGCGCGTTCAGCCCGGACACCTGGATCTTGGCGTCCGTCACACGGTTCCACCAGGCGACGTTGTCGGCCAGCACCTGGTTCCGGTAGATCGCCGCCTGGCGGCGGCCGTCCGCGGTGGCCTGGTCGAAGGCGAAGTCGGTGAAGGTCTGCGACAGCGCGCGGGCGTGCTGGAGCGTCCATCGGTCGGCGCCCTCCCTCTGGAGGAGCTTCAGGGCCTGGGTGGCCCGCTCGGCGTTGTCCTGCCGAGTCTCCAGGGGTACGGCCAGCGCCAGCCTCATGTACTCGCCGGCGTTTTTCGTGGTGGGGCGCAGCCCGTCGTACAGCCGGGTGAGCTCGGGCAGCAGGGCGGGTCGGTGCTGTTTGGCGTACGCCAGCACCTTGTCGAAGAGGATGTCGCCGGGGTAGAGCAGCCGCACCGCCGAACGACTGCACGTCACCCCGGCCCGGATCACGAAGGCGATCCAGAAACAGGAACGCCAGATCGGCGCCCCGCTCGTCGAACGGACCCCCGGTCGGTACGGCTGACGCCGCTCGGTCGGCAGCTCCGCGACGATCTCTGGCCGATGTACAGCGGCCTCCAGGAGAGCATGCGCCGAGCCAGGCTGGCCGCCGAGGGCATCACCGGCGTGCTGCGCGTCGGCATGATCCCGCACAATTCGCACGACCTGCGGCGCTACTGGGACACGTTCCGCAGCAACCACCCCCAGTGGAAGCTGCAGATCCGCATCTCCCCCTTCGCCGATCCGTTCGCCGGGTTGCGGCGCGGCGACATCGACGTCCTCGTCGCGTGGCTGCCCGTTGAAGAACCCGACCTGACCACGGGGCCGGTCCTGTTCACGGACCCGCGCCTGCTGGTCGTGTCCGCCGATCACGAACTCACCCGGCACGCCACCGGCCTGATGGAGATGCTCGCCGATTTCCCGCACGTGGACACTCCGTCCAGGCCCGACTACTGGGCGGACGGCTTCCTCCCGACCCGGACTCCTGTGAGCCATCGAATCGAGCGCGGCCCCCTGGCGCTCAACACCGAGGAGATCCTTTCCCTGGTCACCACCGGGGAGACCGTCAGTCTCGTCGCCCACCACATGAGGCGGTACTACCTCCGGCCCGACATCACGTACCTGCCGCTCCGGGACGACGATCCGCTGAAGTTCGCACTGGTGTGGTCGACCGAAGCGGAGAACGCTCTGATTCGCGCCCTCGCTCAGACCGTCCGCGACCTCGGCCCCCTCGACCTGCTCACCCTCTGACCGGTCGGGCGCCGAAACTCATCCGCGGGGCCGCCGCGGACGGCTGGCTGACTCCTCCGCGACGATGTACGCCAGGACTGCTCGGCAGGGGGCGGCGTACATTCGGGACTGACGACGGACATCAGATTGTGTTCTGACATAGACTGCGGGAGTGAGCACTAGTCATGCCGACGCAGTGACCTTCTCTGATCTGTCGAGGAATCCGCGAGCGGTCGCGGAACGGGCCGCACGTCTTGGACGGGTACGTGTCACGCATCGAGACGCTCCGGACTTCTACCTCACCGCAGCTGATCGTGAAGAAGAGCGGGAACGGACGCTGGCCACCGCCTCGCGCTTGTTCCTTGCGTTGATCAAGCACGATCCCACCGCGCGCGCCCTGGTCATCGCCATGCCAGAGGTCTTCCCGTGGGTTCGCCACCTGTCGTCCACCGAACTGCGTGCCTTCACGCTGGAATTGGTCGAGGCGCTCTCCGACGCGGCTGAACTGGATGTCGACGCCACCAGCCAAGAGGTCATAGCGGGCTGGCGAGCCACTGCGAGGATCAAGGCGGATCCTGCCCACTACGCCGAGGCTCGTAAGGCCACGAGCGGCGACTTCGGGCCGGTGCAGGTTTCCGTATGAGCCCGAAGCGGGGTGACAGGGTTACGGTCCCGCCCCCTGACGATGAATGGGATGTCCGGTTCGGCACCGGCGAGGCGGTCCGCGGCTGGGAGGAACTGTGCCGCTATGCGTTGGCCAATACCCGTCGATGCTTCGAGATCCTGCGCCTTGATCCGCGCACGGGTGCCAGTCGTGATCGACAACATCGTCTACGTGGCGATCTCGCATCCCATCGTCACAACGGCAAGGATTTGGAGCAGTGGGAGTTCGAGATCACCAGCGGTGGGCGTGTGCGGTACGTCATCGATGACACCACTCGTACCGTCTGGGTGATCTACGCATCACCTCGACACCCGAAGGACACCGAGTAGGTAGTCATTGCTTCGTGAAGTTGGGCGCCTACCAGTAGGTCAGGGCGAAGGTACGGCGCGCCGCCGCACCCCGTCCTCCGGCCGAACGCTGCGGCTGGGCTGGTCGCCGTGGGGCGACGGTCCGAGGCTTCGTTCCTCAGCCCCGGCTGATCGAAGGCTGTGAGGCCTTCTGGGGCGTGTCAGATCTGTGCCAGGACGGGCGGGGGCGCGGTCACTCCCGGCTGCTGGCGTCGTCACCCGGTTCAGCGCTTGTGGCTGGGGTCAGAACTTGCCTGACTGTACCTCTATGCGGTGTCCCAGTTGGTTGCTCAACTCCGTGTGGAAGCTGACGCTGAGAGGTGGCCATCCCCAGAAGTCGAATGCGAGCGCCCCGAGGTCGAAACCGGACCCGAACTGCCACTCGGTGACCGGAACGGAGGCGCCGCATGAGGAGCAGGTGACACTCCCTTCACCGGTCTCCTTCCAGGTGTCGATGCCGTCGCTGAACGGCTGCCAAGCCGCCTGGTCGGCCTCCCACGCGTTCGGGTAGTCGATGATCACAGTCGTCGCGTCACATCGTGGGCAGGTCGCGGAGTCCGCCTCGCTCATCCCCTGCCCTCCGACGTGGTAGTCCCGCCCGACGATGACCGCCACCGGGCCCGGTATCCACGTCGGGTCCGAGGAATCAGCCACTGCTCGTTGCCAGTTGGGGCCGGGCTCGTATCCGTCGTCCACTTGCAGGCTGTACATGCCGTCGCTGGACCTTTCGCGCGTGATCAGCCCTTCGGCAACCATCCAGTCGACCACCCGCTCTGCGAGCGACTCAGCCTCTTGGCCGGTCACCTCGACATCGACGATCCGCTCGAAGTAGTCACCCATCGTCTTTCAACTCCTTCTCGATAGCTGATGCCCACTGTGCCACTCTCCTGAGAGAGTGGCGCCGTTCTCTCACTCACCCCGCGGCCCTGTCGGCTTTCAGCATGTGCTGGAAGGGGATGCTCGTGGTTTTCAGTACGGCCGGATCGTGCTGTGCCGCAGGCCATATCTGAAGGTAGTGGTCGTCAACGGAGCAGCGCTCTTCGGCCATTCCTCGGACGTGATATCGCAGACGGTATGTGCCGGGACCGGAAAGCAACGAGGAAAGGTCGTGCGCCTTTTCGTCGTCCCAATCCATGAGCCATCCGGCCAGGAAGACCTGGCCCGACGGGGAGTCGAAACTGATCTCCACGATGTCCTCATAGCCGTCAAGGTCAGCGCCTGGATCCCGGTCGGCGACCGTCACGGTGAAGGGGATCAGCCCCCAAAGTGTGGCGATGTTCAGGCTGGCGAAGCCTCTTCCCTCTGCTGTGACGAGGCCGACCGAGTGGGTCGGTGAGTCAGCTGGCCTGCCATTGGGCTCGTGGTCTCCCTCGTCCAGGAGATAGACCTGACCGCAGTCTGCGACCTCCACATCAATCCGCTTCGTGTGCGTGACGGGAGACTCTTCTCTGGTCATGGGCGCGAAGCGTAGAGTCCGGCACCGACAATCTCGGTCGGCCGGTGCCGGACCTGTTTCTGCTGAGCCGCGGCGGATCATCTCGCATAGCATCGTGAACATGGACGAGGCCACCACCGTAAGGCTCCCGCACGGGCAGAACCTCAGGTGCGACACATGCCAGAGCGAAATCTTCGAGTCCCGTCAGTGGAAGCTGCAGACGACCGGAATGAGTTTCATGGGCCTGGACTGGGCCAACCGGGACGCGACCTGCTTCGTCTGTACCACTTGTCGGCGGATTCACTGGTTCCACCTGTAAGGGAACCGGCTGCCGGCGCCCGGAGGTGATCATGGTGCGCGTCGCTGTGTCGGGGCACAGGGGCTTGCCGGGAGAGACCGCTGTACTGGTCGATCGGGCGATATGTGAGGTTCTTGTGGCGTGCCTTCCCGACCTCGGTGGGTTGTCCTGTCTGGCGGGCGGGGCCGACCAGATCTTCGCTCGTGCGGTACTCGATCTCGGCGGTGTGCTGTAGATCTGTGTGTCCCGCCTGCTCGTCCTGCTTTCCGGCTGTTCGGCTGGGTTTGTGGTCGGGGGGCTGGTGAGAAACCGTATCCCCGGGAGGAAAGACGGCTGGTGGTAGGAGAAAGAACTACACCTCGGGGTCGGACCGCGGCTCGGTTCTTTGCCGTCCACCTGTCACTGTGCTCACGTCAGAGCACGTGCCGGGCCACCGGTGCGGCATCTTCTTCCCTGCGTGGAACAGGCAGGAGCCGTGAACCTAGAGGCGCAGATCCTTGAGGTGATGCTACGGGTCAAGGCGCTCGAGACGAGCACCCGCACCGCGGACGACCTCACCATGATCAGCATCGTTCTGATGATGACCGAACTCGTCACCTTCCAGGCTGAGCTGAGACAAGACTACGAGGCCCTGGTGGGCGAGATCGCCGGGCTCCGGCGCCAGATCAACGGCCATGGCTGCGGTCTCCTGCGCCGTCCGGACGTTCGGCAGCGACCGGAGAGCAACTGACGGGCCGGTGCCGGTTGGGAAGACCTCCTGTCGGGGCAGACGCCGTCTTCGTCTACGCGACAGGAGGGCTCATGTCCCACGCTGTCTGGGATCATTGAGTGTGGTGCGGAATGCGGCGGGGCGGTTGTGGGCGGACCTGGCTCGGGTGCCTGTCAGGTTTCCCGGGCGGGGAGAGGTCGCGGTGGTCGTCTCCTCCGGGTCGGGGTTGTGCCCGCCCGGATGGACGGGGATCGTCGTGCTGGACGGCGGGGCGCTGGTCACGGTGCCTGACGCCGGGTTGGTCGAGCCGCTGCGTGACGCCCTGCGCGGCGCTCTCGTCGAGGACGGCGTCGATCTTCCGCGCGTGACCGAGAGGCTGTCCGGGCGGCTTCAAGAGGGGCTGGGGGCTCGCGAGGTTCTGGGGCCGGCGACGCTTGCGTACGTCGATGCCGACGCGTTCGTTCCCTGCCATGTCGGGGCGGATGTCGAACCGCTGACGCTGGGGGACCCGGAGGTCGGCGGGCTGCTGGCGGCGGTGAGCGAGCAGGATGCCGACGAGAGCGGGCTGGCGGAGGTCGGTTCGGCGGTGTGGGTGGTTCGGGCGGAGGGCGGTGAGGTGGTCGCCGCCGCCGGGTATCGGACGTGGTTGGACACGGCGGCGCATCTGTCCGTACTGACTGCCGAGGGGTTTCGGGGGCGGGGGCTGGCTCGGGCGGTGGCGTCGGCGGCGGTGGCCGACGCGCTCGATGCGGGATTGCTGCCGCAGTGGAGGGCGCGTCCGGAGGCGTCGCGGCGGGTGGCCCGAGCTCTCGGGTTCCGCGAGCTGGGGTCACAGGTGAGCCTTCGCGTAGAGCGGTGACCGTATCTTTGGCGGGTGGGCAAAGTGTCGCCAGCGGTGTTCGAAGAGGTGTCCGTGCTTTGGGAAGAGCATCGGCACATTCCGTTTCCCGGGCTGGCTGATCGGGACCTGTTCGCGGACCTGGTCCTGGCGGACGACGGAGTCGCGGGTGTCATGTTCTGGTACGTCCGCAATGAGGGCAAGCCGCTCACCGACCAGCTGCGCGAGCAGCTCGTCAGCAGCGCCCGCGACCTGCGCTGGATCCGGCGGCGAGCGCGTGGCCGGGAGGCGAGGACGTACGTGGACCGGCTGCTGCGGATGGCCGACCTGATCCTCGGTGGCTCCCCGGCCGGATGAGGAGCCTGCCTGGCGGCCGGTCAGATCGCGTCGGTGAAGCGGGTGAGGAGGGTGCGGAGGGTGGCGCGTTCCTCGGGGGTGAAGGCGGCGGAGATGCGGCGTTCGATGATCACGGCTGCCTCGTCCGCCACCCGCAGCGCCTCGCGGCCGGCGTCCGTGAGGTGGGTTTCCAGCATGGTGCGGTGCCACTGATGGGGGGAACGCTCGATCAGGCCGTGTTCGAGCAGGTTCTTCAGTACGACGTTCATGGCCTGCGGCGTGACCAGGCATTCCCTGGCCAGGGCGGCGGCGGAGATGCCCGGGTTGGCGTGGAGGGCGAGCAGGGCGGCGTACTGGGGCACGGTCAGTCCGGCGGTCTTGACCGCGGCGTGCTTGGCCGCCATGAGTCGCTGCTCGGCACGCTTGACGTCGAGGCCGAGCCGCTCCTCCGGGGGCATGTCCATGCCAGGAGCCTACAAGTCGGCAAGGACTCAAAGCTCTTATGGACATAAAAGCTTTGATAGTCTTCCGGGCATGTCCGTTATTCCGGAGAGCCATCTCGACCTGTTGACCCGTCCCCTGTACGTCCATCTGGCGACGTTGATGCCCGACGGCACCCCGCAGGTGACGCCCGTGTGGACCATCTGGGACGGCGAGTTCCTGCGCTTCACCACCACGAACGACCGGCAGAAGGGGCGCAACGCCGGCGCCCGCCCGCACGTGGCGATCTCGGTCAACGATCCGGAGCAGCCGTACCGCTACCTGGAGGTGCGGGGTACGGTGGAGCGGGTCGAACCCGACCCCCAGGGCGACTTCTTCGACGTGCTGGCCAGGCGGTACGGCCTCGACTACGCGCGGCCCGTCGGCGACGCCGAGCGCAGGGTGGTCATCGTGGTGCGGCCCACCCGCTGCACCAGCCAGTGACCGGACACCTCTAGGACGGCTGCCGGGGGCGGGGCTGGGCGCGCATGTGCATGCGTTCGCCCTGCCGTCCGAACAGGTTGAGCACCTCCACCGGATGATCGCCCGCGGGGCCGAACCAGTGGGGCAGGTGGGTGTCGAACTCGGCGGCCTCGCCGGGCCCCATGACCAGGTCGTGGTCGCCCACGATCAGGCGGACGCGTCCCGAGAGCACGTACATCCACTCATAGCCCTCGTGCGTGACGGGCTGCGGCTGGTTCTGGTCGGCGGGGATGACCGACTTCCACGCCTGCAGCGGGCCGGGCTGGGCGGTCAGGGGCAGCACGGTCCGGCCGTTGCGGACCACCGGCTTGAGCCGGACGCGCGGGTCGCCGACCTCCGGCGCGCCGACCAGCTCGTCCAGCGGCACCTGGTGCGCCTCCGCGATCGGCAGCAGCAGCTCCAGGCTGGGCCGGCGCTGCCCCGACTCCAGGCGCGAAAGCGTGCTCTTGGAGATGCCGGTGGCCTCGGCCAGGGCCGACAGGGTCACGCCGCGCTGGGTGCGGAGGTGTCTGAGCCGGGCGCCGACCTGGGCCAGCGTGGCGTCGATCCGCGATTGCCGCTCCATGAGGCCCATTCCACCTCCGATTTCCCAGAAATGGCAACAGAAGTTGTCATCCCCGCGTGCCGGGTCGCACCATCGGGGCCGGAGGTGATCGCCATGACTACGGCGATGAACAGCAAGGACACCGAGTACGACGTGGTGGTGGTCGGCGCGGGGGCGGCCGGACTGAGCGCGGCCCTGCTCCTCGGGCGCGCGCGCCGCAAGGTGGTCGTGGTCGACGCGGGCGCGCCGCGCAACGCCCCGGCCGCGCACATGCACGGCTTCCTGTCCCGCGACGGCCTGCCGCCCGCGACCCTGCTGGAGCTCGGCCGGGCCGAGATCGAGCGGTACGGCGTGCGGTTCGTCCGGGGTCGTGTGGAGGAGGTCGAACCGGGCTTCGCGGTGCGGCTGGAGGGCGGTCCGGTGCTCGGCGCCCGCCGCCTGCTGGTCGCCACCGGCCTGTACGACGAGCTGCCCGCCATCCCCGGCGTGCGGGAGCGGTGGGGCAAGGACGTCCTGCACTGCCCCTACTGCCACGGCCACGAGGTCGGCGACCAGCCGCTGGGGGTGCTCGGCACGCATCCGGGGGCGGTCCACCAGGCCCTGCTGCTGCGCCAGTGGAGCGACGACGTCGTCCTCCTCACCCACACCCTCGACCTGACGCCGGAGGACCGCGACCGGCTGGAGGCCCGCGGCGTGCGCATCGTCGAGGGCCCGATCGACCACCTCGTCGTCGAGGACGGACGGCTGCGCGGCGTCGAGCTCACCGATGGGCGGGTGCTGCCGCGCGCCGCCGTGTTCCTGTTCCCGCGCATGGTGCCGCAGGACCAGGTGCTCACCCGTCTGGGCTGCGACAAGGACGACGCCGGTTGGGTCGTCACCGACCGGACGGGACGGACCAGCGTGCCCGGGGTCTGGGCGGCGGGCAACGTCGTCGACCCGCGCGCGCAGGTCGTCACGGCGGCGGGGACGGGGTCGGCCGCCGCGTCCGCCGTCAACGCCGACCTGGTGGACGAAGAGGTGCGGGACGCCGTCGAGCGGCGCCGCGCGACGTCCGTCCTGGCTCGTTAGCCCCCCCGCACGCAAGGAGACTTCGTCATGCCCGCGCATGTTCCCGGCTCGGTGCGCAGCGTCACCGAGCAGAGCTTCACCGAACGCGTCCTCCAGGCGGAACGTCCGGTCCTGATCCAGTTCTGGGCGGCCTGGTGCCGTCCGTGCCAGATGGTCACCCCGATCGTGGAGAGCCTGGCGGCCGACCGCGCGGGCGAGGTGGACGTCGTCCGGGCCGACCTGGACGACCAACCCGGCCTGGCCGCCCGGCACGGCATCACCGCCGTCCCCGCCTTCGTGGTGTACGCCGGCGGCCGGCCCGCCGGTTCCTGGACGGGAGCCGCTCCCCGGCACGTCCTGGACGAATACCTCACCTCGGCCCTGCGCGCGGCGGGGGCGGACCGATGAGCGCCACGGCCACCGGACGGGCGGCGGCGGTCGCCCGCGGCAGGCTGCCGCTGGGGGTCTACCTGCTGTCCTTCAGCCTGTTCTCGATGGGCAGCGCGGAGTTCCTGCTCGCCGGGGTGCTGCCGGCGGTCGCCGCGGACCTGCGGATCACGCTGGCCTCGGCCGGCGGGCTGATCTCGGCGTTCGCGGCGGGGGTCGTGATCGGCGGGCCGCCGCTGGCCATCATGACCCTCCGCTGGCCGCGCCGGACGACGCTGGTGGTCGCCCAGGCGGCCTTCGCCGCCTGCGTGGCGATCGGCATCCTCACCGACAGCCATCCGGTGCTGCTGGTCACGCGCTTTCTCTCCGGTCTGGCGTACGCGGGGTTCTGGGCGGTGGCGGCGGTCACCGCGATCGGGCTGGTCCCGGCGGACCGCACCGCCCGCGCGTCCGGGGTGGTCGTCAGCGGGCTGAGCCTGGCGATGATCGCCGGCGGGCCGGCCGGGGCGATGATCAGCTACTTCACCGGGTGGCGCGGCGGGTTCTGGGCCGTGACCGCGCTCACCGTCGCCGGCGCCGTCCTGACGCTCGTGGCGCTGCCCGCCACCGGCGGGCACGGGCAGGCGAGCGTCCGCGGCGAGCTCCGCACGATGCGCCGGCCGCAGCTGTGGATCGTGTACGCCGTCACCCTGTTGAGCACCGCGGCCTACATGATCTCCTACAACTACCTGGCGGCGTTCCTGACGCAGGTCACGGGCGTGCCCGGGGTCTGGGTACCGGTGATCCTGACGCTGTTCGGCGTGGGGGCCTTCGCCGGGCTGTCGGTCGGGGGCCGCATCGCCGACCGGCTGCCCACCCACGCGCTCCTGGCGGGGGCGCTCGGGATCGCGGCCTGCTCCGTGCTGCTGGCCGTGCTCGGGCGGCACGTCGCGGCCGTCGTGCCGCTGGTGCTGCTGCTCGGCGTCGCCGGGTTCGTGCTGAACCCGGCCGTCTACGGGCGGGTGTTCGCCATCGCGTCGGGGGCGCCGGCGCTCGCCGGGGCCACCACGGTCTCGGCCTTCCAACTGGGCATCAGCCTGGTTCCGGTGCCGGCCGCCGTCGTGCTGGACGCGGGGGCGGGGGTCGCCGCCGTCCCGTGGATCGGCGCGGGGCTGGCCGCGCTCACGGTCGTCCCCGTCCTGCTGGACCGGTTGGCCTCGCGCCGGGCGGGCTAGCAGACGCCGGGCAGGCCGCAGACCTTGACGGCCATCTTCCTGGCGTTCTTGGTGAGCCGGCCGGGGTCGTAGTCGCCCTCGTCGGTCCGGTAGATGATCAGTGCGCTGCCCCGGCGCGCGACGACCCCCGTGACCGTCTGGTCCACGTTGCCGTCCTGCCGGGTCCGGTAGCCCATGCCCATGGCCTCGTCCCCCGCCTTCACCTTGGTCGTCCGCCACTGGATCTTGAGCGTGGGCGCCGACGGGTCGCCCTTGCGCGCGCACCGCGCGGCCTCGGCGCGCAGGCCCGTGAGCGCGGCGTGGGCGGCCCGGGGGCTCCTGTAGAGGACGAGCTGCTCGGCCGACTCACTGGGCCCGGTGGTCCAGTGGCTGATCGTGCGGGCGGCCGTCCGGCCACGGTCGACGGCACGCCGGTGCCCGCACGGGTTCAGCTCGAAGGGCGCGGTGAGCCTGTCGCTGATCTTGTATCCCTGCTCGGCGGCGTCGTCCGGGCTCAGCGGCACGCGCGCCTCGCGCTCGGTGAACAGGAAGTTCTTCGGAATCTCGGTCACGGCCGCCGGAGACAGGGCCAGCAGCAGGGAGAGCGTCACGCCGATCATGAACAGTTGGATGCCGCCGCAGGCGACTTCGTTCGCCGAAGGGGGTTAGGTAATCGGGCGTAGGTGCGCATAGGTGGATGAATGTTTATTGGAGCGATGATTGCCGGGATTCTATTTTCCGGCCTCGCGCCCTCATCTGTGCGTGTGCGATTATCGCACTATGAAGGAGCCGGGAGAGTGGCTGGACATCGGTGAGCGCGTACGCGAGTGCCGCATGGCCGCCGACATGTCCCAGGAGGAGCTGGCCTCGGAGCTGAAGCTCGACCGGACGATGATCGCGAAGATCGAGAGAGGCGTCCGCCGGGTCGACGCGCTCGAACTGGCCAGATTGTCGGCGGTTCTCGGGGTTCCCTTGAGCTATTTCCTCGATCCGACACCACTGGTGGTGTCCCGGCGCGCGGAGTTGGCCGACGACACGGTGACCGACGCGTCACGGCAGTCGCATCGATTGGAGGTGGCGCTCTCCACGTGGCTGGCCGACATTCGGCAGCTTGTAAACCTGGGAGTGTTCAGTCCTCCCGAAACAAGGCGCTGCCCGGAGCCGGTTCAGGATATTGCGGCTGCCCGCCGTGCGGCCCTGTGGGTGCGAGAGCGTCTGGGGCACAGGGCCGAACCCATCGATTCACTCATGAGCGTGTGCGAACGGCTCGGGCAGTTGGTCGCGGTCGTCGAAGTGCCGGGTGAAGGCGCGTCACTGATCGAGGGCGACGTGGCCGTGGCGGTCGTCAGCAAGCACGGCGATCCCGGCCGCCGGCGCGCGACCGCGGCCCATGAGCTGGGGCATCTGATCGTAGGAGACGAATACTCGACCGACATCGGCGTCCACGCCTCCCGTGACGACAGAGAAGCGATCATTGACGCGTTCGCCGCCGAACTTCTGCTTCCGGTCGAAGCGTTCCGCGCGGCGGCCCGTACGGACGGGGGAGCGAGGCGTGAGGATCTGGTGGTTCTCGCGGCCCGGTTCAGGGCGTCCTGGTCTCTGACCGTACGGCAGGCGGTGGAGGCCGGAGCCGTCACCAGAGGCGTCGCCAAAGAGATGCGCCGGAGGAACCCCACCCGGGCGGAGCTGATGGAAGCGGTCGGTTGGGCGCCGCAGCCCGACCTGGAAACGGTGCGAGTGCCCCCAAGCTTCGCGCATGCTGTGCTGGAGGCGTTCAAGAGATCGCTCATCACGGAGTCCCGTGCGGTCGAGCTCATGCGCGGCCAGATCGTGGCAGGCGACCTGCCGGTGCGCGAGGACACGGATTGCGAGCTGTGAGCGCCCCTGGCCCGGAGCCCGTCCTGGTGTTCGACGCGATGTGCCTGAACCATTTCGCCCGCGCCGAGCGCCTCGACGTGTTGCGCGATCTCCTGGCCGGCACCGCGTGCCTGACCACCCATGTCGTCCGGGAAGAGATCCGCGCGGGCATGGAGGAGCATCCCCTCCTTCGGACGGTGCTGGACGCCGACTGGCTGGGGCTGGCGCGGCTCGACTCGCTGGAGGAGCTCAGGTGCTTCATGAAGTGGGCGCAGCGGATCGGGTCTGCTGAGCGCAACCTCGGCGAGGCCAGCGTCTTCTCCGCGGCGGAGCTGGCCCGGGGCATCGCCGTCACGGACGATCGCGAGGCCGTGACCGTGGGGAGGGCGCACGGCCTGGACGTGCACGGCACCTTGTGGCTGCTCGCCCGCGCCACCCAGGACGGCAAGCTCAACGAGGTCGCCGCGGGGAACCTCGTGGACGCCCTGATCGCGACGGGAATGCGTCTGCCCTGCAGCGGCTCGACCTTCGGGTCCTACATCCGGCGTAACGGCCGGGCCTGACCCTTTCTGGCGGCGCCAAGTCGTAAGAGGCCTGTCGCCGGGCTGTGGCGCGGATCACAGGGACGTCGTGTCACGGATGGGGCGGGGTCTTGCATCACGTGGTCAGACGCACCGTAGGAAAGGGCACGGCGATGACCACACAGCGCGAGAACGGCAAGGCTCCGCACCACGTCCTGGTGCTGGGGGCGGGGTACGCGGGGATGGCGGCGGCGATTCAGCTCGCGGCGCGGACCAAGGGGCGGACGGACGTCCGGGTGACCCTGGTCAATCCGCGGGAGCGGTTCACCGAGCGGTTGCGGATGCACGTCGTGGCGAGCGGGCAGCAGGTCGCCGAGATGCGCATCCCTGAGCTGCTGGAGGGCACCGGGGCCCGATTCGTGCGCGGCTGGGTGACCGCCGTGGACGTGCGGGCCAGGAGCGTGCGGATCGACGACGACCAGGTCCTGCACTACGACACCCTCGTGTACGGGCTGGGCAGCGTGGCCGACACGGTGACGGTGCCGGGGGTGGAGGAGCACGCGTACACGCTGGACAGCGTGCCGGACGCCGAGGCGCTGGCCGCCCGGCTGGGCCGCCTGGGCAGGGGCACGGTGGCCGTCTGCGGCAGTGGGCTGACCGGCGTCGAGTCGGCCGCCGAGATCGCCGAGCGCCACCCCGAGCTGGACGTCGTGCTGCTCGGCAGGCAGGAGCCGGGCGCGGCCATGGCGGCCGGGCCGAGGGAGTACGTCAGGAAGGCGCTGGCCCGGCTGGGCGTCCGGGTGCGCAGCGGCGTCGAGGTCACGAAGGTGCTGCCGGACTCGGTCGAGATGGCGGGCGGGGAGAGCGTCCCGGCCGACGTCGTGCTGTGGACGAGCGGCACGCGGGTCTCGCCGCTGGCGGCGGCCGCCGGGCTCACCGTGGACGACCGCGGCCGGATCGTCACCGACGCCTTCCTGCGCTCGGTCTCGCACCCGGACGTGTACGCCCTCGGCGACGCCGCCGCGATCCGCCAGGGTTACGGCGTCATGCACGGCACCTGCCAGAGCGGCATGCCGACCGGCGTGCACGCCGCGGTGTCGATCCTGCGCGCCCTGGACGGCCGGCGGCTCAAGCCGTTCCGCTTCGGCTACTACCACACCCCGGTGAGCCTCGGCCGCAACGACGGGGTCGTGCAGTTCACCCATCCCGACGACAGCCCGCGCCGGGTGTATCTCACCGGTCGCACGGCCGCACGGTATAAGGAGACGGTGACCGCAGCACCCTGGCCGACGTACGTCCGCATGAAGAAGATGCCGGTCTCCGGCGCGCTCTGGCCGCGTGGCGGCCGGTTCACCCGGATCGGCGCCGGGCGATGAGCCGCGCGTACCCGGAGCAGGACCAGCAGGTCTTCGACGAGCATCGCAAGCTGCTGTTCTCGGTGGCCTACCGCGTGCTCGGCTCGGCGGCCGACGCCGAGGACGCGGTCCAGGACGCCTGGATCAGGTGGTCGGCCGACGACCGTTCGCAGGTGGCGGATCCGAAGGCGTACCTGGCGCGGATCGTGTCGAACGTGGCCCTGCAGCGGCTGCGGTCCACGCAGTACCAGCGCGAGACGTACGTGGGGCCGTGGTTGCCCGAGCCGATCCTGACCAGCGGCGACACCGCCGACGACGTCGCGGGCGCCGATTCGGTCTCGACGGCGATGCTGGTGGTCCTGGAGACCCTGAGCCCGCTCGAACGCGCGGTGTTCGTGCTCAAGGAGGTCTTCGGCTTCAGCCACGCCGAGATCGCCGAGGCGGTGGAGCGTTCCGAGGCGGCGGTGCGCCAGGTCGCGCATCGGGCGCGGGAGCACGTACAGGCCCGGCGGCCGCGCTTCACGGCGGACCGGACGCGGCAGCGGGACGTCACGCGGCGCTTCCTGGCCGCCGCGACCGGCGGCGACATCAACACGCTCATGGAACTGCTGTCCCCTGACGTCACCCTGTGGACCGACGGGGGCGGGAAGGTGCGCCAGGCGCTGCGTCCGGTCGTGGGCGCGAAGACGGTGGCCGCGTGGTTCGCCGCGATCGGCACGGTCTCCTACCAGGGCGTCGAGCCGGGCGACATGCGGGCCGAGCTCGCCGAGATCAACGGCGGTCCCGGCGTGGTGTTCAGCGGTCCGGGCCGGGTCGTCGCCACCGTGACCTTCGACTTCGACGCCGACGGGCACATCACCGCCGTCCACAACGTCGCCAACCCCGACAAGCTGGGGGCGGTCGCGGCCGGGACCGCCCGCGACCTCACGCCTTGACAACCGTCGCTGACCTGGACGGTGGCGACGACCTGACATGTCGGTTGTCCGCCATGCCCTAGTCATGGTGTGTACGTCCCTTTCTGGCAAAACTTTCTTCTGCCGGTTGCGCAACCCCCCAACCGGTAGAAAGAGAGCCACCGCCATGCCATTCAGTCGTAGAGCGGCGCTGCTCAGCGCCGCCCTCGCCGCCACGCTCGTCGCGGCAGGCACCGGAAGCGCCCACGGTGACGCGACGGCCCCCGCCGCCGGAGTCACCGGCGTCCCGGCGTCGTCGGTCACCACCGCGCGGGTCACCCTCATCACCGGGGACGAGGTCACCGTGGCCAGCCAGGCCGGCCGTCCCGTCTCGGTCACCGTCACCCCCGGCGAACGGTCGGCCGGCGCCCTGCGCACCTACACGGTCGGCGGCGACGTGTACGTGCTGCCGAACGAGGCCGCGCCGCTGGTCGCCTCGGGCCAGGTGGACAAGCGGCTGTTCAACGTCACCCAGCTCATCGCCCAGGGGTACGACGACGCCCACAGCGAGTCGATCCCCACCATCGTCCGCTACTCCGGCAAGGGCCTGGCCAAGGCCGCTCCGCCCGACGGCGGCCGGCTCACCCGATCCCTGCCCGGCATCCGGGGAGCGGCCGTCGCCGCGGACAAGAAGCGCGGCGGCGCGTTCTGGGAGGCCGTGGACGACGACACCGCCAAGGCGGGCACGCCCAAGGCCCGGCTCTCCGGCGGCATCGAGAAGCTCTGGCTGGACGGCAAGGTCAAGACGCTGCTCGACAAGAGCGTGCCGCAGATCGGCGCCCCCGAGGCATGGGCCGCCGGTTACGACGGAACCGGCGTCAAGGTCGCCGTCCTGGACACCGGCGTGGACGCCGAGCACCCCGACCTGGCCGACCGGATCGCCGAGAGCCGCAGCTTCGTCCCCGGCGAGACGGCGCAGGACGGCCACGGGCACGGCACGCACGTCGCCTCCACGATCGCGGGCAGCGGCGCGGGCTCGGGCGGCAAGTACAAGGGCGTGGCGCCCGGGGCCCGGCTGCTCGTGGGCAAGGTGCTGGCCGACGAGGGCGCCGGCATGGAGTCGTGGATCCTCGACGGGATGAACTGGGCGGCCCACTCGGGCGCGAAGGTCGTCTCGATGAGCCTGGGCGGCCAGGAGGGCGCCGACGGCACCGATCCGATGGCCGTGGCGGTCAACGAGCTGACCGCCGAGACGGGCGTGCTGTTCACCATCGCCGCGGGCAACAGCGGCCCGGGGGCGACCACGGTGGGCTCGCCCGGCGCGGCCGAGGCGGCGCTCACCGTCGGCGCGGTCGACTCGGCCGACGCGGTCACCGACTTCTCCAGCCGGGGTCCCCGCGGCGGCGACGGGGCGCTCAAGCCGGAGATCACCGCTCCCGGCTTCAAGATCGTGGCCGCCCGCGCCGCGGGCACCTCGATGGGCACGCCCGTGGACGGCACGTACACCACGGCGAGCGGCACGTCGATGGCCACGCCGCACGTGGCGGGCGCCGCCGCCATCCTCGCGCAGCGGCACCCCGACTGGACCGCCGCGAGGCTGAAGAACCAGCTCGTCAGCACGGCGCGGACGACGGCCGGCACCCCCGTGCACAGCCAGGGCGCCGGCCGCGTGGACGTGAGCCGCGCCGTACGCCAGCCCGTCTCGGGCTCCGGCGTGATCGACTTCAGGCTCGCCGACTGGGACGCCGGAGAGCCGGCCACCAAGCAGATCGAGTACGTCAACGACGGCGACCAGCCCGTCACCCTGACGCTCGCCGCCAAGGGCGCGGGCGAGGACCTGCCGGCCGCGGCGCTGACCCTGGGCGCCCAGACGGTGACCGTGCCGGCGCACGGCACCGCGTCGGCGGCCGTCACGGTCGACACCTCGGCCGTGCCGGCGGGGGCGCACGGCGCGCACGTCACCGCGACCACCGCCGACGGCCAGACGGTCGTGACCACGGCCGTCGGCTTCGTCCGGGACGTGGAGCGCTTCGACGTCACCCTCAAGGTGCTCGACCGGGACGGCAGGCCGACCACCGGCGCCGCCGTCGTGCACGACATCAACCTCGACAGGCTGGCCCTTCCGGACAGCTACCTGATCGGCGCGGACGGCACCGCCAAGGTCCGGCTGCCCCGGGGCGAGCACGCCTTCATGGCGGAGATCTTCCACTACGCCGCCGACGGGAACCGGGTCTGGGAGTACACCTACGGCGCCGAACCGGGCGCGGTCATCGACTCCGACCGGACCATCACCTTCGACGGCGCCAAGGCCGGACCGGTCACCATGGACACCCCGAAGCCGAACCAGACGGACAGGGTCCGGCTCGGCCTGTCGGTCCAGAGCGCGGCCGGCACCAGCGCCTACGGCCTCGAACAGTGGATGAACGGCGAGACGAAGGTGTACTCCGTCCCGTCCCAGGGCACGAGCAGCCGCTTCGAGTCCCGGGTCGCCTGGTCGCTCACCGCGCCGGAGCTGAAGGCCCAGGTCCTCGGCGCCGGGGCCGAGCCGATCGAGCCGGCCTACTTCCGGGGCCGGGCCGGCTCCGCGCGCATCGACGGCGCCCAGGTCCTGCGGGCCGCGGACGCCGGGAGCGGGCGTCCCGAGGACTACGCGGGGCAGCCGGTCCGGGGACGGCTCGCGCTGGTCAAGCGCAGCGCCGAGCTCACGCCGCAGCAGCAGGTCGACAACGCGGCCGCCGCGGGAGCGGGCGCGGTCATCATCTACAACGACAAGCCCGACAACTGGGGCGCCGACAACTGGAGCACGTCGCCGACCAGGATCCCGGCGATGACGCTCGCGGGTGAGCAGGGGGCCCGGCTGGCCGCGGCGGCGGCCAAGGGCAGGCTCCAGGTCCGGCTCTCGGGCACGGCGGTGAGCCCGTACGCCTACGAGCTGGTCAAGTACCGTAACGGCGGCGTCCCGGCGGACCAGCGGTACAAGGTGCGCGACGGCGAGCTGGCCACCGTGCAGTCGTCGTTCCACGCCTCGGCGCCGGCCACGGAGGCCGGGTACGCCCGGTCGCTGGTCTCGCCGATGCAGGGCACGGCCTACGCGGTCTTCACCCGGATGATCACGCCGCGGCCCCTCACCGAGTACGTCACGGCCGACCTGCGGACCTTCGAGTCGATGCAGGTGGGCTCGGTCTGGGAGGGCGGCCAGGCGTGGCAGCAGACCGCGCCGTCCGTGCTCAAGGCCGGTCAGCGGGTGTCGCGCGACTGGAACAAGGCGGTGGTCCGCACGGCGCTGCCGGCCGCGGCGGACAAGTCGGCGGTCCGCGAGGGCGCGATCGGCGTGCTCTTCGCGGGCGGGCTGTTCGACACCGCGCCCGGCCAGACGTACCTGTTCCGCGCCTCCGCCGACAAGGAGCAGTCGACGGTCTACCGCGACGGCGAGCTGCTGGGCTCCGCGCCGTCGGCGGCCGTCGCCTTCCCGGTGGTGCCGGAGCGCGCCCAGTACCGCGTGGTGACCGACGTGCAGCGGAACGCACCTTTCTGGACGACCTCCACCAAGGTGCGCACCGACTGGACGTTCCACTCGCAGCAGGTGGCCGCCCAGGACCTGCTGCCGGTCCTGTCGATCGACTACGACCTCGACGTGGACGAGACCAACAGCGCCCACGCGAACGCCCCCACCCGCGTCGGCCTCGGCCTGCGCTACCCGAAGGGCCTGGCGGGGCCGCGCATCACCCGGGCCGCCCTGTGGACCTCCGCCGACGACGGCGCCACCTGGCAGCCGATACGGCTCGCCGGGGCCGGTGAGCGGGCCTTCACCGGCACGATCACGAACCCGGCCAAGCCCGGCGGGTTCGTGTCGCTGCGCGTGCAGGCCACCGACGCCGACGGCGGCACCGTCGAGCAAATCGTGACCCGCGCGTACCAGCTACGCCGATAGTTCCAGGTGAGGGGCGTCCCCGGCGGGGGCGCCCCTCACAGCGGGATCATGCCGGACCGGGCCGCGTACCAGGCCAGCTGCATGCGGCTGTCGGTCCCGGCCAGCTTCATCAGCCGCCGGATCCGGCGCTGGACGGTGCGCTCGCTGGTGCCGAGCCGGCTGGCGACCGTCTTGTCCGGCATCCCGGACAGCAGGTACGTCATCAGCGCGACATCGGTGTCGTCCCAGGCCGCGACCCCTTCGGTCACGCTCGTGGCGGTGAGCCGCAGCGGGGTCGCCGCCTGCCACACCCGCTCGAACAACTCCACCAGAAGATGGACCAGGGACTGCCCCCTGACCAGGAGGAAGCCCGGTTCCACGCTCGTCTGGTCGGGCAGGACGGGCAGGAGCACGACCTCCCGGTCCACGATGATCATCTTGCTGGGCAGCTCGGCGGCGATCCTGATCTCGTAGCCGCCCTTCAGGAACCTGGCGATCTCGGCCGGGGCCCTGGGGTCGTCCAGCGCGGCGCGTTCGTACACGTAGCGGTAGGTGGCCAGGGCGTTGGTGGAGTCGTCGAGGTTGACGTCGAGCACGTACGGAGGCCGGAAGAAGGCCAGCACCTCCCGGCGGGCGCCGCGTTCCAGGTTGCCGAGCCAGGTGGCGAGCTGTTCCGGCGTGGTGAGCGCCTCGATCTCGCCCGCGGGCGAGGCCGCGCCCGTCCGGTAGACCTCCACCAGCTCGGCCAGCCTGCCCTGCACCTGCTGCAACGCGGCCTGGCGCTCGGCGATCAGCGTGCCGAGGCCCACGTCGGGGGGCACGGCCATGTACAACCCGGTGTTGTCGCGGCTGGCCAATCCGAGCGCGACGAGCCGCGTCACGGCCGCCGTCACGGCCGTCACCGGCAGGTCCAGCGCCTCGCCCACGTCGGGGATCGTCACCCGGCGGCGGCGCAGGAGCTCCAGGTAGACGACCTCCTCCTCGTCGCTGAACCCCAGCCTATCCAGCATCTTTCATCACTTTCCGGCTGCCTGGCAGCGTCACGGTCGCTCGTACGCGGGCGCGGCCAGCTCCCAGAGGCCGACGGGCCGCAGGGCGCGCGCGGCGGCGAGCAGCTGCTTCTCGGGCATGTACCCGCTGGAGAGCCGCACCAGGGTGTTCTCGTAGGCGGTGAACACGGTGCTGCCGTAGTCGCTCGTCAGGATCCACAGGTCCGGCGCGGCCTCCACGCAGGTCATGTCCTCCTGGGGATCCACTACGTCGTCGCAGGCCTGCTCCGGGGACATGGTCTCCGGCAGGACGTCGACGAAGACGGTGGCGGTGGCGCGCTCGTACCATAGGGAGAGCTCCGGGCCGAAGATCTTCGCCTTGGTCAGCCGGAAACCGGGCAGGTCGGGCACGACGTTCGTGGTGTCCCGGGCGGCCATGCCCTGCGCCTGGGCGGCGAGCGCGATCACGTCCTGGTTCGACCAGGCCGCCAGGAACAGGGACGCGGCCACGCCGACCGCCGAGACGCGCAGCGGCGTGGCGAGCGGCAGGGCGAGGCCCGCTCCCACGGCGTAGCCGCAGGCTCCGGCGGCCATGGTGATCAGGCCGACGCGCCAGGAGCCGAAGCCGACGAGGACGGGGAAGGGCGCGGTCATGGTCAGGCCGACGTACAGCGCGACCAGGGCGAACTGTCCCAGCAGCGCCACGAGCCACCAGTTCCGCAACATGGCGTACCAGGACAGCAACATCCCGGCCGGAAGGGGCGCGAACAACATCAGCAGCAGGTTGCCCGCGGCGTCCTCAGGGCCGTGGAAGGCGATGACGGCCTGTGCCAGGCCCACGACGGCCCCCACGAGGGCCGCCCGGATCAACGCGTTCATGCCCGATCATGGACGATCTTCGCCCATTCCTGTCAAGAGGGGGCATCCGTCCGCTTCCGCTGCGAGAACCAGCGCCAGGACGGCGGCAGGAGCAGCAGGACGACGACGGGCACCGGCCCGAGGGCGTTCGCGACGAGCAGTCGCACCGGGTCGAGGCCGCCGGAGTCCATCAGTCGCAGCACCACGTAATCGGTGACGACGAGCACCTCCAGGGCGACGACCGCCCAGCGCACCCACATGGCGCGCCTGCCGAACCGGCCCAACAGCCAGCCGGTCAGCCCGAGGATCGCCGCCTCCCACGCGACCAGCAGGAGCGGGCCGGGGGCGAGGACGGACAACGCCGCGGCGCCCAGGGAGACAACTGCCACCAGCCCGAACGCCACCTGGAGCGTCATGAGAAACCTGGCGGCCCGTACGACGAAGGGCATCGGCTCGGTCCGCACGGTCACCGTCATGGGACAAATCATGACGGATCGGCCCCCGGCCGGGACAGGGGAACCCCGCGTGAATCCCGTCTTTCGATCAGGGGACGATCGTCCGTCCCGGGAGCCCTCAATTGGACAGCGGCATGCGCGCAACGGATATTGGACGGGAATGGAGGATCTATTACATGGATGCGCGTCTGGATCATCTCGTTCTCTGGGTCTCCGACCAGCTTGCCGCCCTGCGTTTCTACGAGCAGGTGGTGGGCCTGCCCGGGGTCCGGGGGGAGGAGTTCCGCGAGGGCGAAGCGGGGTTCCCGAGCGTACGGATCGCCGAGGGGACGATCATCGACCTGATGGCGCACGACGTGTCGAAGGGCGTGGAGGAGGGCACGGGGGTGACGGGCAGCGCCGGGCACCAGATCAACCACTTCTGCCTGTCGGTGAGCAGGGAGGACTTCGAGGCGCTCAAGGTCCGGCTGAAGGACCACGGGGTCGAGGTCACCGGCACCGGCTCCAACTCCTTCGGCGCCCAGGGCATCGCCCCCGAGACCATCTTCTTCCCCGACCCGGACCGCAACGTCATCGAGGTCCGCTACTACCGCTGAGCCGGCGGAGTTGTCGGTCGGGTTTGGTAGACAGGTCGGCATGGGTGTGAGCGTCGACGAGTTCCTCGATCTGGTGCGCGGGCTGCCGGAGGTGACCGAGCATCCCAGCGCGGAGTGGGTCGGTTTCAAGGTCCACGGCAAGGGCTTCGGCTACCTGTGGGAGAAGACCGAGACCGTCGGGGTCAAGGCCACAATCGAGGAGCAGCTCGCGCTGGTGGCCGAGCGGCCCGAGGTGTTCGAGGTGCAGTTCACCGCCGGGCGCTTCGGGTGGGTCGTCGTCCACCTCGACAAGATCGACATCGACGAGCTGTTCGAGCTGATGGCCGAGGCGTGGTGCCTGACCGCGCCCCGGCCGCTGGTCAGCGCGTTCGAGGCGGAGCACCAGATCGCGCCCTCGTGAGCCGGCGGTAGTCTCGGGCAGCGTGACCCCCGTCGACATCCGGCTTCGCGAGTGGCGCGAGGACGACGCCCCGGCCGTGCTGCGCGCGTTCCGTACGCCCGATCTGCGCCGCCAGTCGTCCTTCCCCGTCGTCACGCTCAAGGACGCGGTGGGCTGGATCACGTCCTGGACGGGCGTCGGGCACGCGTTCGCGGTGACCGTCGAGGGCGGCGCGGTGGTCGGCAACGTGGCCGTGGCCGGGATCGACGCCCACGACAACGGGTGGGTGTCCTACTGGGTCCTGCCCGCGCACCGGGGGCTCGGGATCGCGACCGCGGCCACCCAGGAGCTGGCCCGGTGGGCGTTCGGCGAGCGCGGGCTCTTCCGGCTGGAGCTGGGGCACCGCACCGACAACCCGGCGTCGTGCCGGGTGGCGACCAAGGCGGGGTTCCGGGCGGAGGGCATCGAGCGCGGCAAGCTCCGCCACGAGGGCGTGCGCCTCGACGTCGAGCGCCACGCCCGCCTCGCCACCGACTGACCCGCCCGGCCTGCTCCCGCCGCGGAGGGCCCGGGGCGACGCTCGCATCGGGGAGGGGCTTGGTGACCGGCTGATCCCACTGCGGAGGGCCCGGCGGCCGGAGGGCCCGGGAGGGCCGGGTGATCGGGTGCGCTGGTCACGTGGTGGCGGGGTGAACTACCCTTTTTCGGGTGGACAGCGAGAGCCGGGCCGCGGCCGGGCTGCTGGCGGCCCTGAGCAGGGCGGCTGAGATCCTCGCCGGCTTACGCCACCCCTTCGTGCGCAGCCGTCCCTTCTCCTGCTTCGTCCCGCCCTCGGGGGTGCGCACCGGGGCCGACTTCGTCCTCCCCGACGGCCGCGAGGTGCGCTTCGAGGTGTCCCTCACCGTCTCCGGCGACGCCTTCCACGTGGCGGGCGGGATCACCGCGGAGGGCGAGCCGCTGCTGGAACTGCCGCGCCGAAGCCTGCCGAACGTGCACGACGCGCTCGCCGTCCTGGACGACTACGCAGGCGACGTCGCCGCCCCCGCTGACCGCATGCTGGACGGCCTGCTGGACGAAATTGTCTAATTGTCTGACAATGGCAGCATGAAGAACGGACCTCTCGCCGTCGTGGGCGCCTCCGCGCTCTGGGGCACCGCGGGCACCGCGGGGCTGCTGGTCTCGGCCGACTCGGTCGCCCTGGCCGCGGCTCGGCTGGTCATCGGCGGCGCCGCGCTCGGCCTGCTCGCGCGGGCCGGCGTCCGGCGGGCGTTCCGGCCGGTGCTGGTGCCGGCGGCCCTGGCGGTGGCGGCGTACCAGCTGTGCTTCTTCGCGGCGGTCGGCCGCACGGGCGTGGCCGTCGGCACGGTGGTCGCGATCGGCAGCGGGCCCGTGTTCACGGGCCTGCTGTCCTGGGGGCTGCACGGCCGGCGGCCGAGCGGGCGGTGGGCGCTGGCTACCACGGCGGCGGTCTGCGGGTGCGCGGCGCTGATCGGCGGCGGCGGCGCGCAGGCGGGCGGGCAGATGGTGTCGGGGGTGCTGTTCGCGCTGCTCGGCGGCCTGCTCTACGCCTTCTACGCGGTCTCCGCGGCCAGGGCCATCGAGAAGGGGGCCGAGTCGGACGCCGTGATGGGCGTGCTGTTCGGCGGCGCCGCCCTGGTCATGCTGCCGGTGCTGCTGATCAACGGCGTCGGCTGGCTGGGGGATCCGCGCGGGCTGCTCGCCGTGCTCTACCTGGGCCTCGGCACCACCGCGCTGTCCTACATCCTGTACGGGCGCGGCCTGCGCACCACGCCGGTCGCCACGGCCTCGACGCTGGCGCTGGCCGAGCCGGCCGTCGCCGCGCTGCTGGGCCTGCTGGTGCTGGGCGAGCGGCTGGCCCCGCTGTCGATCGCCGGGCTGGTGATGCTGGTGCTCGGGCTGGTGGCGGTGGCCGTGCCGGAACGCGGCGGAGCCCGGGGCGGGGAGCAGGGCAGCGAGCAGGGCAGCGAGCAGGGCAGGGAAACGGCACTAGCATCACAGCCGTGATGTTGCCCCTCAAACCCGTCTCCACGGTCGGCGCGCTCGCCGACGCCCTGCGCACCCGTGTGCTCTCCGGCGAGATCGCGCCGGGCACGCCGCTGCCCGAGCAGGAGATCGCCGCGTCGTACGGCGTGGCCAGGCCGACCGTGCGCGAGGCACTGGCCGGCCTGGTGCACGAGGGACTGCTCAGGCGGGAGCGCAACCGCAGCGCTTATGTCCCCGAGGTGACGATCTCGGACCTCCAGGACCTCATGTACGTGCGCCGCCCCCTGGAGGACCTGATGGCCCAGGCCGTGGCCGGCCGCCGGGTGCCCGACGCCGAGGCCGCGCTGCTCAGGTGGGCGGAGCTGCCGGCCGACGCGCCCTGGTCGGCGACCGTCGCCGAGCACATGGCCCTGCACGAGGCGCTGATCGAGGCGGCCGGCAGCCGGCGGCTCGAACGTCTTTACGCCACGCTCGCCGCGGAGACCAGGCTCGGCATGGTGCGCCTGCGCCAGGTCTACCGCGACCGGGACGTCCTGATCCGCGAGCACCGCGAGCTCCTCGACGCCATCGCGGCGGGCCCGGTGGAGGCGGCGCGGGCGGCCGTCGCGGCGCATCTCAGCCACAACTGGGGCAGTCCCGAGCTTCCTTGAACGGGTGGCTCATGTGCGTCATTGAGCGCGAACCCTTGCGGGACGGCCCCGGAACTCGCAAGAATCGCGGCCATGCACGGCAACCCGATGCCGGACTCCTACGTATATGTCACCGAAGAGGGCGTCACCCGCCACTACGCCGACGGCAGCGTCGAAGCCCTCGCGTGGGAGGACGTGGTGGAGGTCCGTGTCGCCACCGAATCCGGGGAAGACGTCCACTACATCCTGCTCGACCGGGACGGCGAAGGCTGCGTGGTGCCGCGTTCCGCGACCGATGCCACCTTTGTCGCCCGGCTACGCTACTTGCCCGATTTCGATCTCGACCGGCTGAACCTGGCCGCCGATTCCGCGCGTGACGGAGTTGTGGTCGTGTGGCGCAGCCCTGATCCGCCGTCCGCATTGCCGGACCTGGAGTACGACTAGCGGCTCCGCCCCCCGGTCACCTGGCGAAATGTCGCCATAAACCTCACATTTTCTCGCTTCGATGCTGCACTTTTGGATCGTTCCGTCAACCCCCGAAACCCCTAGATCGACGTCCGATTGTGGACATTTCCCGTTATTCCCCAGGTTGGAATCGATCTTTACTCTTTAGTGGGGGCCGCCGCCCTTGATAACGCATGGGTCATTGTCAACCTATGCGGCACAAGGAACGTCCTGTTATCGCGGTGAAAGCAGTTATCACAGGGTGGTGCTATGAGGGTGGGGACTGGGGAGTCCACTGCTGTGCTCCTCGAGGCCGCGCCACGCCTTGAGTCCAACATCTGGACCCGGGCGTATCTGCGGCTCCTGTTAGGCGGGGACACGGCGTGCGCGCTGCTGGCGTGCGCGTGCGTGCTGGGCGTACGCCTGGCCTCCGGCGTGTACGTGCCGATCGCCGAGTACGTGCTCGGGCTCGGCCTGCTCGTCGGCTGGCCGGTCGCGCTCATGATGGCGGGCGCGTACCGTCAGCGCGCCAACGGCGAGGGCACCGAGGAGTTCAAGGCCGTCTTCACCGGCGGCATCGGGCTGATGGCCACCACGGCCATCCTGGCCTACGCCACGCAGACGGCCATCGCGCGCAGCTTCGTCATGGCGATGCTGCCGCTGGTGCTGCTGGCCACGCTCTACTTCCGTTACCGCATGCGCAAGCGGCTTCATCGCAGGAGGGCGATCGGCGAGTACATGCGGCAGGTGATCGCGGTCGGGCACCGGGAGTCGATCCTCGACCTCGTCGTGCAGTTCCGCCGCCAGCCGCACCACGGCATGCAGGTGGTGGGCGCCTGCCTGCCGCACGACACGCTCGACGTCGACCTCGACGGCATCCCGGTGATGGGCTCCTTCGGCGACGTCGCCGAGGTCGTGGCCCATTCGCGGGCCGACGCGGTGGCCGTCCTGGCCTGTCCCGAGCTGGACGGCGCGGCGCTGCGCCGGCTGGCCTGGAGCCTGGAGACCGCGCGCACCGACCTGTTCGTCGCGCCCGCCCTCCTGGACGTCGCCGGCCCGCGCATCAGCATCAGGCCGGTGGCCGGGATGCCGCTGCTGCACGTCGAGCACCCGGAGTTCGACGGCACCCGGCAGCTCGTGAAGGCGGCCTTCGACCGGCTGGTGGCCGGCGCGGCCCTGCTCGTGCTCGCGCTGCCGCTGCTGACGCTCGCCCTGGTGATCAGGCTCACCAGCCAGGGGCCCGCGCTGTTCCACCAGACCAGGGTGGGCAGGGGCGGCCGGGAGTTCCGGGTGGTGAAGTTCCGCACGATGGTGGTCGACGCGGAACGGCTCAAGCACCAGCTTCTCGCGGCGAACGAATTCGACGGCGTGCTGTTCAAGATGAGGAACGATCCAAGGATCACCCGCGTCGGCGCGTTCCTGCGCCGCTACTCGCTGGACGAGCTGCCGCAGCTGCTCAACGTCATCCGTGGTGAGATGTCCCTCGTCGGCCCCCGGCCGCCGTTGCCGGAGGAGGTCGCCAGGTACGGCGCCGACGTGCGCCGCCGTCTGGTGGTCAAGCCGGGCATGACCGGCCTCTGGCAGGTCAGCGGGCGCTCCGATCTGACGTGGGAGGAATCCGTCCGGCTCGACCTGCGCTACGTGGAGAACTGGTCGCTCCTGCTCGACCTGCAGATCCTGTGGAAGACCTGGTCCGTCGTCACCCGTGGAGAAGGGGCTTACTAGCAGTGAAGGCACTCGTGCTCGCCGGAGGGTCGGGCACACGGCTCCGGCCCATCACGCACACCTCGGCCAAGCAGCTGGTCCCCGTCGCCAACAAGCCGGTCCTGTTCTACGGGCTGGAGGCCATCGCGGCGGCCGGGATCCGGGAGCTCGGCCTGGTGGTCGGGGACACGCAGGCGGAGATCGAGACGGCCGTGGGGGACGGCTCGGCGTTCGGGCTGCAGGTCACCTACCTCCGCCAGGAGGCGCCGCTCGGGCTGGCACACGGCGTGCTGATCGCCCGCGAGTTCCTCGGCGACGACGACTTCGTCATGTACCTGGGCGACAACTTCGTCGTCGGCGGCATCAACGACCTGGTGGACCGGTTCGCCAGGGAACGGCCCGCCGCGCAGATCATGCTGACCAGGGTCGGCGATCCCGGCCAGTTCGGGGTCGCCGAGCTGGACGAGAAGGGCCGCGTGATCGGCCTGGAGGAGAAGCCGGCCCGGCCCAAGAGCGACCTGGCGCTGGTCGGCGTGTACCTGTTCAGCCCGGCGATCCACGCCGCCGTCGCCGAGCTCAAGCCGTCGTGGCGGGGCGAGCTGGAGATCACCGACGCCATCCAGTGGCTGATCGAGGCCGGTCTGCGCGTGGAGTCGTCGGTGATCTCGGGATACTGGAAGGACACCGGCAACGTCACCGACATGCTGGAGGTCAACCGGCTGGTCCTGGAGTCGGTCGAGCCCGGCGTGCGCGGGCGGGTCGACGAGGCCAGCGAGCTGATCGGCCGGGTCGTGGTCGAGCCGGACGCGGTGGTCGAGCGCTCCCGCGTGGTCGGCCCGGCGATCATCGGCCGGGGGGCGCGCATCCAGGACAGCTACGTCGGGCCGTTCACCTCGGTCGGCGCGTCGTGCGTGGTCACCGGCAGCGAGATCGAATACTCGATCCTGCTGCCCCGGGCGTCCATCAACGGCGTCGGCCGGATCGAGGCGTCACTGATCGGCCACGACGTCGAGGTCACCCGAGCGCCCAACACGCCCAGAGCCCACCGTCTCGTGCTGGGCGATCACAGCAAGGTACAGATCACTACATGACAAGAATTCTGGTGACCGGCGGCGCGGGATTCATCGGCTCCCACTTCGTCCGGGGGCTGCACGACGCGTACGTCACGGTCCTCGACAAGCTCACCTACGCGGGGAACCGGGCCAACCTCGAAGGGGTGCGGCACGAGTTCGTCCACGGCGACATCTGCGACGCCGAGCTGCTGCGCGAGGTCGTCCCCGGGCACGACCTGGTGGTGAACTTCGCCGCCGAGTCCCACGTCGACCGGTCGATCGAGGGCGCCGCCGCCGAGTTCATGCGGACCAACGTGCTCGGCACCCAGACGCTGCTGCAGGCGTGCCTGGAGGCGGGCACGCCCAAGGTCGTCCAGGTCTCGACGGACGAGGTCTACGGGTCGATCGACATCGGCTCCTGGGACGAGTCCGCGCCGGTGCGCCCGCGGTCGCCGTACGCGGCCAGCAAGGCGGGCGGCGACCTGATCGCCCGCTCGTACGCGATCACCTACGGCCTGAACGTGTCGATCACCCGCTGCGGCAACAACTACGGCCCCCGGCAGTACCCGGAGAAGCTGATCCCGCTGTTCGTCACGAACCTGCTGCGCGGCCGCCCGGTCCCGCTGTACGGCGACGGCGGGAACGTGCGCGACTGGATCCACGCCGAGGACCACTGCGCCGGCATCCGCCTGGTCGCCGAGAAGGGCGAACCCGGCGAGATCTACCACATCGCCGGCACCGCCGAGCTGACGAACAAGGAGTTGACCGCCCGCCTGCTCGAAGCCTGCGGCCGTGACTGGGACTCGGTGCGCCACGTCGAGGACCGCAAGGGCCACGACCGCCGGTACTCCCTGGACGACAGCAAGCTGCGCAAGCTCGGCTACCGCCCGGAGATCCCGTTCGACCAGGGGTTGAAGGACACGATCCGCTGGTACGCCGAGCACCGCGACTGGTGGCCCGCGTGACCGGGCGCCTGCCATGAGGTGGCTCGTCACGGGCGGCGGCGGGATGCTGGCCGCCGACGTCCTGGAACGGGCCGCGCTGACCGGCGAGCCGGTGCTCGCGCTCGCCCGGTCCGAGCTCGACCTGTGCGACCGGCGCGCGGTGCGCGACTTCGTCGCCGCCTACCGGCCGGGCGTGGTGGTCAACTGCGCCGCCTGGACCGCCGTGGACGACGCCGAGACCCACGAGGCGGAGGCGCTGGAGATCAACGGGCACGCGGTGGGCTGGCTGGCCGAGAGCTGCGCGCGGGCCGGGGCGCGGCTCGTGCACGTCTCCACCGACTACGTCTTCGACGGCACCGCGCCGGGTCCGTACCCGGAGGACGCGCCGACCGCGCCGGTGAACGCGTACGGCAGGACCAAGCTCGCCGGCGAGCGGGCGGCGCTGGAGCACGGGCACCACGTGGTGCGCAGCGCCTGGCTGTACGGCGCGGCCGGCCCCAACTTCGTCCGGACCATGATCAGGCTGGCGGCCGAGCGCGACACCGTGGACGTGGTCGACGACCAGCACGGCCAGCCGACGTGGACCGCCGACCTGGCCGACTACCTGGTACGGCTGGCGCGCTCCGAGCTGCCGCCGGGCGTCTACCACGGCACCAGCTCCGGGGAGACGACATGGTGCGGCCTGGCCAAGGAGATCTTCACGCTGCTCGGCCTGGACCCGGACCGGGTGCGCCCGGTGAGCTCGGCGGGCTTCCCCCGGCCGGCTCGGCGTCCGGCCAACAGCGTGCTCGCGCACACGAAGGGAGAGCCGATCCGGCACTGGCACCAGGCGCTGCGCGCGGCCTGGCCGGTGCTGACCCGCGGGCGCCGGTGCGGCGTCGCGTAGGCGGCGCGGTGCTGTGGATCATGGTGGCGGGCCTCGCGGGCTGGGCGGGGCTGCGGCTGCTCGGGTGGGAGCCGAAGTTCCTGTGGTCGCAGCTCGTGTCGTTCACGCCGTACGCGGCGGCGCTGTCGGTGCTGCCGCTGGCGTTCGCGCTCTACCTGCGCGCCGGGGCGCTGATCGCCGCCGCGCTAGCCGTGACCTGCGCGTTCGCGGTGGCCGTCGTGCCGCGCGCGGTGCCCGAGGGCAACCCGCCGGCCGCCGGGCCGGTGCTGCGGGTGCTGGCGGTCAACCTGCTGCACTCCTCCGTGCTGCCGCCGGTGCTGGTGGAGACGGTCGAGCGCGAGCGGCCCGACGTGCTGCACCTGCTGGAGTTCACCGGCCTGATGCGGGAGCGGGTGGAGGAGCTGGGGCTGACGCGGCTGCTGCCGTACCGGATCGTGCTGCCGGGGGAGGACTCGTCGGGGGCGGCGATCTACTCGCGGTACCCGTTGCGCGCCGCGGACTCGCCGATCGCGGCGCCGCCCTTCGAGGAGAGCCCGCGCCACTTGCCCGCCGTCGTCACGCTGCCGGGCGGGCGGGAGGCCGAGATCGTCGCCGTGCACGCGTGCGCGCCCTCGGAGGGCTGGCGCACGGCCTGCTGGGCGTCGAGCATCCGGGCGCTGCCGCCCGCCGGCGGCCGCCTGCGGATCCTGGCCGGGGACTTCAACTCCACGCTCGACCACGCGGTGCTGCGCGACCTGATCGCCACGGGCTACCGGGACGCCGCCGACGTCACCGGAAAGGGGCTCTCCATGACCTGGCCCTACTACGAGCAGCCGCGGCTGTTCCCGAAGGTGGCCATCGACCACGTGCTGGCCGACCGGCGGATCGCGGTCCGGAGCTTCCAGACCCTGCGGGTGCCGCGGACCGACCACCGGGCCACGCTCACCGAGCTGGTCCTTCCTTGATGTGACGTTTCCGGAGCTGAGACCGATATGTCATGGACACCCAGGGGGACGGATGACGAGGTTGCCGGAGCGGAAGACGGTGTTCGGCACCGTGCTGGACGCCCTCACCATGAACCAGGTGATCGCCCGCTGCGTGGCGGCCGTCGCGGAGGGCGGCAGGCTGACCATCGGCGTGGTGAACGCCGCCAAGGTCGTCAACATGCGCGCGGACGCCGCCCTGCGCCAGTCGGTGCTGGACAGCGACCTCGTGCTGGCCGACGGGCAGGCGGTGGTCTGGGCGGCGCGGGCGCTCGGTCACCGGATCCCCGAGCGGGTGGCGGGCATCGACCTGTTCACCGAGCTGATGGCCGAGGGCGGCCGGCGCGGCTACCAGGCGTACTTCCTCGGCGCGACCGGTGAGGTGCTGGCCGGGGTGCTGGACGAGGTGCGCGCCCGCTACCCGGGGCTGGCCGTCGCCGGCTCCCGCGACGGCTACTTCGCGCCGGAGGAGTCGGCCGAGGTCGCCGCCGAGATCGCCGCCTCGCGGGCCGACCTGCTGTTCCTGGGCATCACCTCGCCGAAGAAGGAGATCTTCATCCGCGAGTGGGGCGAGCGCACCGGGGCGCGGATCATCCACGGCGTGGGCGGCTCGTTCGACGTGCTGGCCGGACGTACCCGCAGGGCGCCGGTGCGCTGGCAGCGATCAGGGCTGGAATGGCTCTACCGCATGCTCCAGGAGCCGCTGCGGCTCGGGCCGCGCTACGTGCGCACCAACGGCAGTTTCCTGCTCCTGGTGGTCAGGGAGTGGGCCGGTGTCAGACGCAGGATCGAGGAGACGACGTGACGGATCACCGGATCGCTCTGCTGAGCTCCGGCCACCAGGACTTCGTGCGGGGCATGCTGGACCTGTCGGTACGCGGCCTGCCCCCCGGCTACGGCGACGGCGGCTTCGTCTTCACCCGCCGGGGCCGGCGACAGCCCGACGGCACGTGGACGGCCGTGCCCGAGGGGCGCAGCATCCGCTACTCCGCGATCGTCGCGCTCGGCGTGGCCACTCTGGAGGAGGCGCGGCAGCGGGCGGCGCTGGCCGGCGACGACGTCCTCGACCTGGTGGGGAACCTGGTCAAGCGGCTTCCCGAGGTGAGCGGCGCCGGCGACGCGGCGCTGATCTGCTGGGCGGCGGCCGAGGCCGGGCACGCGGACCTCGATCTGGCCCTGAGCCGCCTGGCCGAGCTGGACGCGGGTGGGCAGATCCACACCGTCGAGGCGGCGTGGGTGCTGGCCGCCCTGGTCGCGGCCGGGGTGCGCGACGGCCGGGCCGAACGCGCCCGCGAGCGGCTGCTCGGCGGGCTGGCCGGCAACCGGCTCTACCCGCACGCGCTCGGCCGGGGCGCGCTGGTGCCGCGCTACCGCGCCCACGTGGGCTGCTTCGCCGACCAGGTCTACCCGCTGCAGGCGCTGGCCCGGCTGCACGCCGCCACCGGGGACGCCGAGGCGCTGCGGGCCGCCGAGCAGGTGGCCGCGGGCATCTGCCGGGCGCAGGGGCCGGAGGGGGAGTGGTGGTGGCACTACGACGCCCGTACCGGCTCGGTGGTGGAGGGGTATCCGGTGTACAGCGTGCACCAGCTCTCCATGGGGCCGATGGCGCTGCTGGACCTGGCCGACGCGGGCGGCACGGCGTACGTGGCGGAGATCTCCAAGGGGCTCGACTGGATGATCGCTCGGCCCTCGTTCGTGCTCGACGACCTGGCGCTGACCTGGCGGAAGGAGGCCAGGGCCGATCCGCGCAAGCTGGTGCGCGGGCTGCGGGCGATGGCGACGGGGGTGCACAAGGAGATGCGGCTCGGCGTCCTGGACCGGGTCTACCCGCCGGTCGCCGTGGACCGGGAGTGCCGGCCGTACGAGCTGGGGTGGTTGCTGTACGCGTGGCTGGCCAGATGCGGACAAAGCGCGTGACTTAGCCCTGAATCGGTGCGATAGATCGATCCAGGGCTCGGGGGATTTTTCCGTTTCAAGGGGGTTCCCGTGTTACGGCGGCTTCGCCATGCGCTTTTTTCCGTCCTGCTGATCACGACCGGGCTGGCGATCGTCGCGCCGCCGCCCGCGCAGGCACTGCCGGGCAGCTTCCAGAGACAGGTGGTCTTCAGCGGGCTGACCAATCCGACCAACATCGAGTTCGCCTCGGACGGCCGGGTGTTCGTCGCCGAGAAGAGCGGCCTGATCAAGGTCTTCGACTCACTCACCGACACCACGCCGGCGATCTACGCCGACCTGCGCACGCAGGTGCACAACTTCTGGGACCGCGGGCTCCTCGGCCTGGCCCTGCACCCGGACTTCCCGGCCGACCCGCGCATCTACGTGCTGTACTCCTACGACGCGGTGCCCGGCGGCGGCGCGCCGCGCTGGGGCACCGCGGGCGTGAGCGCCGACCCGTGCCCGACCCCGCCCGGCGCGACCGGTGACGGCTGCCTGATCACCGGGCGGTTGTCCGTGCTGGCGCCCTCGGGCGGCTCGGTCGCCGAGACGCCGCTGATCACCGGCTGGTGCCAGCAGCACCCCAGCCACTCCGTCGGCGACCTGGCGTTCGGCCCCGACGGCATGCTCTACGCCAGCGGCGGCGACGGCGCCAGCTTCAACTTCGCCGACTACGGCCAGGACAACGTGACCAGCTCCGACGTCACCCCGGACAACCCCTGCGGCGACCCGCCCTCGCCCGTGGGCACCGCGCTCAGCCCGCCGGCCGCCGAGGGCGGCGCGCTGCGCTCGCAGGACCTGCGCACCGGCGGCGACCCGGCGGGCCTGAACGGCAGCATCATCAGGGTCGATCCGGACACCGGCGCGGCCGCCCCCGGCAACCCGAACGCGGGCAGCAGCGACCCCAACGCGGCCAGGATCATCGCCTACGGCCAGCGCAACCCGTTCCGCATCACCGTACGGCCCGGCACGAACGAGATCTGGGCGGGCGAGGTCGGCTGGAACACCTACGAGGAGATCAACCGGATCGCCTCGCCCACCGGCCCGGTCAGCAACTTCGGCTGGCCCTGCTACGAGGGCCCGGCCCGGCAGGGCGGCTACGACAACCTGAACCTGACGCTCTGCGAGAACCTGTACGCGGCGGGCCCGTCGGCGGTGACGCAGCCGTACTTCGCCTGGAACCACGCCTCCAAGCCCGCGCCGAACGACCCGTGCCCGTCAGGCGGATCGTCCTCCAGCGGCGTCGCGTTCTACGAGGGCGGCTCCTACCCGCACGCCTACGACGGCGCGCTGTTCTTCTCCGACTTCAGCAGGTCGTGCGTCTGGGTCATGACCAAGGGCGCGAACGGCCTGCCCGACCCGGCCACGGTGACCACGTTCGACTCCGGGATGCCCGCCGTGGAGGTGCAGACCGGCCCCGGCGGCGACCTGTTCGCGGTCGACTACACCAACGGGCAGATCGTCCGCTACATCTACGCCAACCACCCGCCGTCCGCCGTCATCAGGGCGAGCGCCACCGCCGGCGTCGAACCCCTCACGGTGAACTTCACCGCCGCCGACTCCAGCGACGCCGACGGCGACCCGCTGACCTTCCAGTGGGACCTGGACGGCGACGGCGAGCTCGACGACTCCACCGCGACCGCGCCGTCCTTCACCTACAGCCAGCGCGGCTCCTACGTCGTGCGGCTGCGGGCGAGCGACGGCCACGGCGGGCAGGGGGACGCCACCGTCACGATCAACGTGGGCAACACCTCGCCGCAGGCGACGATCAACACGCCGTCCACCGGGCTCACCTGGGCGGTCGGCGACACGATCGCCTACTCGGGCTCCGCCACCGACGCCCAGGAGGGCACCATCCCCGGCTCGCGGATGGTGTGGAAGCTGAGCCTGATGCACTGCCCGCTCACCTGCCATGAGCACGAGATCACCTCGACCACCGGCACCAGCGGCACGTTCGTCGCGCCCGACCACGAATACCCCTCCTACCTGAAGCTCTCCCTGACCGCGACGGACGCGCAGGGCCTCACCGACATCAAGAGCGTGGTGCTGCAGCCGAAGACGGTGAACGTCGGGTTCGAGACCTCGCCCTCCGGCCTGCAGATCGGCTTCAACAGCGAGCAGTCCGTGACCCCCTTCACCAGGACGGTGATCGTGGGCTCGCACAACTCGATCTCCGCGCCGTCGCCGCAGAGCGCGGACGGCTTCACCCACACCTTCGCCTCCTGGTCCGACGGCGGCGCGGTCAGCCACGACATCACCGCCCCGGCCACCGGCGTGACCTACACGGCCACCTTCGAGCGGGCCCAGGGGCCCGACGGGCTGGTGGCCGCGTACGGGATGAACGAGGGCGCGGGCACGGCGGTCGCCGACTCCTCCGGCAAGGGCAACGCCGGGACGGCGGCGAGCACCACGTGGAGCACGAGCGGCAGGTTCGGCAAGGCGTTGTCGTTCGACGGCACGTCGAGCTGGGTGACCGTGGCAGACTCGGCCTCGCTGCACCTGACCGGCGGCATGACGCTGGAGGCGTGGGTGCGCCCGACCAGCGTGACGGGCTGGCGGACGGTGCTGATGAAGGAGTTCGGCGCCGACCTGGACTGGGCGCTCATGGCCAGCGGCGGCAGCGGCCCGGCGGCGTTCGTCCACACCTTCGCGGGCACGAACGCGCAGGCGCCGGGCAACCTGCCGCTGAACACGTGGAGCCACGTGGCGGCGACCTACGAGGGCAGCCGGCTGCGGCTGTACGTGAACGGCAGCGAGGTGGGCGGCACCTCGATGTACGGCAACCTGCGCACCGGGACGGGCCCGCTGCGGATCGGCGGGAACAGCGGCTCCGGCGAGCACTTCAGCGGCCTGATCGACGAGGTGCGCGTCTACGACCGGGCGCTCACCCCGGCGCAGATCACCACCGACATGAACACCCCCGTCGGCCCCCAGGGACCGCCCGACACCACGCCGCCGACCGCGCCCGGCCCGCTGACCGCGACCGGCGGGCCGGGCAGCGCGCAGCTCGTCTGGACGCCCGCGACCGACAACGTCGGGGTGACCGGGTACACCGTCCACCGCTCCTCGACCGCGGGGTTCACCCCGTCGGGGGCCAACCAGGTGGGCTCGACCGGCGGGCCGGCGTTCGTCGACTCGGGGGTCGCGCCGGGCACGTACTACTACCGGGTGGTGGCCTTCGACGCCGCCAGCAACACCGGGCCGCCGTCCAACGAGGTGTCGGCGGTCGTGACCCAGCCGCCCGCCGTCAGCGGCCTGGTGGCCGCGTACGGCATGAACGCGAGCAGCGGCACGGCCGTCGCCGACTCCTCCGGCGCCGGCAACAACGGCACCGCCACCGCGGCGACCTGGGTGGCCGGCAAGTACGGCCAGGCGTTGTCGTTCAACGGCACGTCGAGCTGGGTGACCGTGGCCGACTCCGCCTCGCTGCACCTGACCGACGCCATGACGCTGGAGGCGTGGGTGCGCCCGTCCAGCATGGACGGCTGGCGGACGGTGCTGATGAAGGAGTTCGGCGCGGACCTCGCCTGGGCGATCATGAGCAGCGGCAGCAACGGCAGCCCGTCGGCCTTCATCCACACCTCCTCGGGGGTGAACGCGCAGGCGCCGAACTACCTGACGTTGAACGCCTGGAGCCACGTGGCCGCCACCTACGACGGCTCCACGCTGCGGTTCTACGTCAACGGAGTGGAGGTGGCCACCAACCCCACGGGCGGCGACCTGCGCATCGGTACGAGCCCGCTGCGGATCGGCGGGAACAGCGGTTCGGGTGACTACTTCAGCGGCCTGATCGACGAGGTGCGGATCTACAACAAGGTGCTCACCCGGGCCCAGATCGGCACCGACATGAACACGCCGGTCAGCTAGCTCCGGCTGCTCTCGTCGCGCAGCCAGGTGGTGTAGTCGCCCGCGCGGATCGCGCGGGCGGCCCGCCGCCTGGCCAGCACGGCCATCGCGGCGAAGACCACCGCCGCGCCCGCCAGGCGCGGCTCCTTCGCCACGATGGCCGCCAGGTCGCGCGGCCCGGTGCGCTCGCCCGCGCCGGCCGAGGTCCGTTCCAGCTCGGTGACGCTGGTCATGGCGCGGACCCGGCGGCGCAGCAGGTCGGCGACCGTGCGCGGCGGATGGATCACCGCGCGGGCGGCGCCGACGATCACGCGTTCGCCGGGCGTGAACGCCAGCGAGGCGGTCAGGTCGTCGGCCATCACCGGCGGCAGCGCGCGCAGCCGCTCGTTGCCTGCGTCGTTCACCGCGATCACGCCCCGGGCGAACAGCCCGGCGCGGACGTGCGGCAGCCGCGTCCAGATCGCGTAGTAGGCGCGCACCGGCCATGGGCGGTCGGCCAGCGTCAGGTCCCGCTCCGGCGCGGCGGCGAGCGGCCCGTCCGGCGCGGCCAGCACGGCCGCCAGCGCGCGCGCCGAGGCCGTGCTGAGCTCGATGTCGGCGTCCACGTACAGGCGGGGGTAGCCGCGGGCGGCCGCGTCGCCCAGGCGCAGCGCCGCGCTCTTGGACGGGACGGGCGTGGTCAGCACCCGGACGTCGTACGGCCGGGCCACCTCCGCCGTGCCGTCGGTGCAGCCGTTGGCCACGACCACCACGTCGAACTCGCCGGGCGCCGCCTCGCCGAGCAGGCCGTCCAGCAGCCGGCCGAGCACCTTGGCCTCGTTGTGGGCCGGGATCACGACGCTCACCACGACGGGAGGATCCCCGCGTCGCGGGCCTGCTTGAGCGTGGGGGCGGCGGCGTCCTTCGCCGACAGGACCGGCTCCACGTCGAACGGCCACTCGATGGCGAGGTCGGGGTCGAGCGGGTGGATGCCGTGCTCGTGGGCCGGGTCGTACGGGGAGGAGCAGAGGTAGACGACCGTGGCCGACTCGCTGAGGGCCATGAAGCCATGGCCTAATCCCTCGGTCAGGAAGATGCCCTGGCGCGAGACGTCGTCCAGCCGCACCGCCTCCCACCGCCCGTACGTCGGCGAGCCCACGCGGACGTCCACCACGACGTCCATGGCCTCGCCCGCCACGCACATGACGTATTTGGCCTGGCCGGGCGGCACGTCGGCGAAGTGGATGCCGCGCAGCACGCCCCGGCCGGAGACCGAGCAGTTGACCTGGGCCAGCTCGATCGAGCGCCCCGTCGCCTCCCGCAGGTCGGCGGCGCGGAAGCTTTCCAGGAAAACGCCCCGGGGATCGCTGAGGATGCGGGGGGTGTAGAGCAATGCTCCATCGATGCTCAGGCGTTTCATGAAGACACTTGTAACACTCATTGCCGCTCACCCGAAGTATGGCTGTGGGTTTCCAAAGGGGGAAATCTTGTCATTTCTGGGTGGGGCCCTTTGTTGATGACATCGTGCCGGTTGTGCGGCTCGACGGACCTGGTCGGCGTGGTGGATCTAGGGGCGACACCGCCCTGTGAGCTCTTCCTCACGGCGGAACAACTCGATCAGCCCGAGCTCACCTATCCCCTTCATCTGCGGGTTTGCACGGGCTGCTGGCTGGCCCAGATCCCGCCGTTGATCACACCGGAAGAGACATTCACCGAATACGCCTACTTCGCGTCATTTTCCGCCTCCTGGGTGGAGCACGCGCGGCGGTTCGTCGACACGGCCGTGGAACGGTTGAAGCCGTCGTTCGTGGTCGAGGTGGCCAGCAACGACGGCTACCTGCTGCAGCACGTGGTCGGACGCGGCATCCGGTGCCTCGGCATCGAGCCGTCGGCCAACGTGGGGCAGGCGGCCAAGGACAAGGGCGTGCCGACGCTCACCGCGTTCCTCACCCCGGAGACGGGCGCGTCGGTGCGGGACGGGAACGGTCCGGCCGACCTGGTGGTGGCCAACAACGTCTACGCGCACATCCCCGACGTCATCGGCTTCACCAAGGGGCTGCGCGCCCTGGTGGCCGACGACGGATGGGTCTCGATCGAGGTCCAGCACCTGCTCACGCTCGTGGAGCTGAACCAGTACGACACGATCTACCACGAGCACTTCCAGTACTACACGGTGGCCTCCGCGCAGCGGGCGCTGGCGAGCGGCGGCCTGACCCTGGTCGACGTCGAGCTGCTGCCCACCCACGGCGGGTCGATCCGGCTGTGGGCGCGGCCCTCGGGCAGCCCGTCCGGCCGGGTGCTCGACGTGCTCGCCAGGGAGAAGGCCGCCGGGCTGCACGACCTCTCCGGTTACGCGGGGTTCGCGGAGCGGGTCGCCCGCGTCCGCCGCGACCTGCTCCGATTCCTGATCACCGCCGCCGAGGAGGGCAAGACGGTCGCCGGGTACGGCGCGCCGGGCAAGGGCAACACGCTGCTCAACCACTGTGGCGTCCGGCCGGATCTGCTGGCCTACACCGTGGATCGCAATCCGTACAAACACGGCAGGTTCACGCCGGGCACCAGGATCCCGATCGCTCCGCCGGAGCGCATCGCCCAGGACCGTCCGGACTATGTGCTGGTCCTGCCGTGGAACCTGCGCGAAGAGCTCACCGCTCAGCTCTCCTATGTGTACGAATGGGGAGGCCGGCTGGTCTTCCCGATCCCACACCTGGAGGTCGTGTGAAGGTTGTCTTGTTCTGCGGAGGATTCGGCACCCGGATGCGGACCGGTGTGCCGGGCGAGGTGCCCAAACCGATGGCGCTCGTCGGTCCGCGACCACTGCTCTGGCACGTGATGCGCTACTACGCCCACTTCGGACACAAGGAGTTCATCCTGTGCCTGGGGTACGGCGCCCACCACATCAAGGACTTCTTCCTCGGCTACCAGGAGGCCACCTCCAACGACTTCGTGCTGCGCGGCGGCAAGGTCGAGCTGCTGTCGAGCGACATCTCCGACTGGTCCATCTCGTTCGTGCAGACCGGGACGGACTCCCCGATCGGGGAGCGGTTACGCCGGGTCCGCAGCCATCTGGGCGACGACGAGGTGTTCCTCGCCAACTACGCCGACGTGCTCACCGACGCGCCGCTGCCCGAGATCATCGACCGGTTCACCGAGTCCGGCGCGGCCGCCTCGATGATGGTGGTGCCGCCGTCCCAGACCTTCCACTGCGTGGACGTCGGCGAGAACGGGCTGGTCGGCGGCATCTCGCCGGTCAGTGAGATGCCGGTGTGGGTCAACGGCGGCTACTTCGTGCTGACCCAGGAGATCTTCGAGCACATCCCGGAGAACGGCGACCTGGTCGCCGACGGCTGCGCCCAGCTGGCCAAGCGCGGACGCCTGCTGGCCTACCCCCATCGCGGCTATTGGCGGCCCACCGACACCGTCAACCAGCGCATGGAGCTGGACGAGGCGTACTCGCGCGGCGTGCGCCCGTGGGCTCTGTGGGAACGGTCCCGGTGATCGGACTGCGTCCCGGGGGCGTGACCTCCGTCGTGGCGCTCGCCGCGCACTGCGACGACCTGGCGATCGGAGCCGGCGGCAGCCTGCTGACGATCTGCGCCGCCCGTCCCGGCGTGCGCGTGGACGCGCTGGTGCTGTCCGGCGGCGGGACCGAGCGGGAGGAGGAGGAGCGCGCCGCGCTGGCCGACTTCTGCCCCGGCGCGGACCTGCGGGTGAGCGTGCTCAAGCTGCCCGACGGCTACCTGCCGGCCCGCTGGGAGGAGGCCAAGGCCGCGGTCGAGGAGCTGCGCGCCCGCACCGAGCCCGGCCTGATCCTGGCGCCCTGGCGCGGCGACGCCCACCAGGACCACCGGGGACTGGCCGAGCTGGCGCCCACCGCCTTCCGCGACCACCTGACGCTCGGCTACGAGATCGTCAAGTGGGACGGCGACCTGGCCGCCCCCGCCGTCTACCAGCCGCTCACGCCGGAGGTGGCCGAGCGCAAGGCGGACCTGCTCCAGCGCCACTACGCCTCGCAGCGGCACCGCCCCTGGTACGACCGCGAGGCGTTCCTGGGGCTGGCCCGCATCCGGGGCATCGAATGCCACACGCGGTACGCCGAGGCGTTCCACGTGTCCAAGCTGACCGTCGATCTGGAGAACTGATGCGGGTACTTCTCACCGGCCACCAGGGCTACCTGGGCAGCGTGATGGCCCCCGTCCTGGCCGAGGCCGGGCACCAGGTCGTCGGCCTGGACTCCGGCCTGTTCGCCGACTGCGTGCTCGGGCCCGAGCCCGAGCCGGTCGAGGCGCACGCCGTGGACCTGCGCGACGCCGGCCCCCAGCACGTCGCCGGGTTCGACGCGGTGATCCACCTGGCCGCCCTGTCCAACGACCCGCTCGGCGCGCTCGCGCCCGACCTGACCTACGACATCAACCACCACGCCTCCGTACGGCTGGCCAGGCTGGCCAAGGACGCGGGCGTGCGCCGCTTCCTGTACGCCTCCACCTGCTCGGTCTACGGCGCCTCCGGCGGCGCGGACCTGCTGGACGAGGAGGCCCCGCTGCGCCCGGTCACGCCGTACGCCGAGTCGAAGGTGCGGGTCGAGGACGACCTGACCGCGCTGGCCGACGACGACTTCACCCCGGTGTTCCTGCGCAACGCCACCGCCTTCGGGTTCTCGCCGAGGCTGCGCGCCGACATCGTGCTGAACAACCTGGTGGGCCACGCGCACCTGACCGGCGAGGTCCGGGTGTTGTCCGACGGCACCCCGTGGCGTCCGCTGGTGCACGCCAGGGACATCGCCGACGCGTTCGCCGCCGCCCTGACCGCGCCGCGCGAGGCCGTGCACGCCACGGCCTTCAACGTGGGCACCGAGGCCAACAACGTGACCGTGGCCGAGATCGCGGCCGAGGTGGTCGCGGCCGTCCCCGGCTCGACGCTGACGATCACCGGCGAGACGGGCGCCGACCCGCGCTCCTACCGCGTCGACTTCTCCCGGATCAGGTCCGCCCTGGGCTACGAGGCCCGCTGGACGGTCAAGGCGGGCGCCGTCGAGCTCATCGACGCCTACCGTGAGCACGGCCTGACCCGGCACGACTTCGACCGCCGCTTCACCAGGCTGGCCCGGCTCGCCGACCGGCGCGAGGCCGGCACCGTCGACGCCACCCTGCGGCCATGACCGGCCCGGAGATGCACGACCTGGTACGGCGGCTCTACCCGTTGTGCCGCAGCATCACCGGCGACGGCCTGCGCCGCACCCTGGAGATCATCGGCGGCTCGATCCCGCTGGAGATCACCGAGGTGCCGACGGGCACGCAGGTGCTCGACTGGACGATCCCCCGCGAGTGGAACATCCGCGACGCCTACGTCAAGGACGCCGCCGGGAACCGGGTCGTCGACTTCCGGCGGAGCAACCTGCACGTCGTCGGCTACAGCGCGCCGGTCGAGGCCACCATGTCACTGGCCGAGCTGCGCGGACGCCTGCACACGCTGCCCGGCCAGCCGGACCTGGTGCCGTACCGGACCAGCTACTACGCCGAGACCTGGGGCTTCTGCCTGAGCCAGAACACCCTGGACGGGCTGGCGGACGGGCCGTACGAGGTCAGGATCGACTCCACGCTCGCCGACGGCCACCTGACCTACGGCGAGCACGTGATCCGGGGCCGCAGCTCGGAGGAGGTGCTGATCTCCTGCCACGTGTGCCATCCCTCGCTGGCCAACGACAACCTGGCCGGGGTGGCGGTGGCGGTGTCGCTGGCCCAGCGGCTCCTCGACCCCTGGTACACCTACCGGTTCGTGTTCGCGCCCGGCACCATCGGCGCGATCACCTGGCTGGCGCTCAACCGCGAGCGCGTGGACCGGATCAGGCACGGCCTCACCCTGGCCTGCGCCGGGGACGCCGGGACGATCACCTACAAGCGCAGCAGGCGCGGCGACGCCGAGATCGACCAGGTCTTCGCGCACGTGCTCAAGGACCGGCCGCACACCCTCCTGGACTTCTCGCCCTACGGCTACGACGAGCGGCAGTACTGCTCGCCGGGTTTCGACCTGCCCGTGGGCTCGCTGACCAGGACGCCCTACGGGGGCTACCCGGAGTACCACACCTCGGCCGACGATCCGGACTTCGTGCGGCCCGAGGCCATGGAGGACACCCTGGAGACGCTGTGGAGCGCCGTGCGGGTCCTGGAGGGCAACCGCCGCTACCAGAACCTCAGCCCGTACGGCGAGCCCCAGCTCGGGGCGCGCGGCCTGTACGGCTCGCTGGGCGGCCGCAGTGACACGAAACAGGCCCAGATGGCGATGTTGTGGGTGCTCAACCTTTCCGACGGGCGGCACAGCCTGCTCGACATCGCGGAACGGTCGAACCTGCCGTTCCAGGCATTGGCGGACGCGGCGAACGCCCTGCAGAACGCGGGCCTGCTGAAGGAGTGGGTGGATTGAGCCTGGCGCTGAAAGTCGGCGACGTGGTCGAGGTTCTCAGTGCTGAAGAGATCCTGGCGACCCTCGATGAGCGCGGAGAGCTGGACAGCCTTCCGTTCATGCCGGAGATGCTGCGGTTCTGCGGGCAACGGCTGACCGTCCACAAGGTGGCCAACAAGCTCTGCGACACGATGACCAGGACCGGGATGCGGAAGATGGAGGACGCCGTCCACCTGACCGGCTCCCGTTGCGACGGCACGGCCCACGGCGGCTGCCAGACGGCCTGCCTGCTCTACTGGAAGACGTCCTGGCTGCGGAAGGTCGACGGGCCGCCCACGGCCGAGGAGCGGGTCCGTCCCGAGCGGCCGCTGCTGCCGCTGCTGGAGGTCAACACCCGCAAGGAGCCCGCGCCGGACGGCGAGGAACGGTTCCGCTGCCAGGCGACCGAGCTGCTGCGGGCCGCCCCCGAGCTGCTGCCGTTCCGCGACCTGGGCCAGTACGTCACGGACGTCCGGGTGGGCAACGCCGGGATCGCCTCGACCGTCCGGACGTTGTTCTTCGGCCTGTTCAACCGCTACCAGCGGCTGTCCAGGAGGTTCCCCCGGGCGCTGCGCTTCAGGGGTGGCCTGGACTGGGGGTTCGTGCAGCCCGGCCCGCACACCGGCCCGGCCCCCACCGGGACGACCGACCTCCAGCCGGGTGAGCTGGTCCGCGTCAAGTCCAAGGACGAGATCGTCGCCACGCTCACCACCAAGGGGTTCAACCGGGGGCTGGGCTTCGAGGAGGACATGGCCCGGTCGTGCGGCAAGGTCGCCCGGGTCACCGCGCGGGTCGAGCGCTGCATCGACGAGAAGACCGGAAAGCTGCTTGAGATGAAAAATCCGTGCATCGCCTTGGACGGAATCATCTGCGACGGTGTGTACAAGTCCAACTGCCCCCGCGCGTTCATCCCGTTCTGGCGGGAGATCTGGCTGGAGCGGGTCAACGAGCAAAAGTAGGGCACAGCATGGTGGATCAGGCGAGCCCGGACATCAGTGACATTGGGCGCAAGGCGGGTCGAGGGGCGGTGTGGAGCCTGCTCGGCACGCTCGTCACCCGTGCGGGCTCGTTCATCCTCGGGCTGATCCTGGCCCGGCTCCTCGCACCCGCGGACTTCGGCACGTACGCCGTCGCGCTCGCGGCCACCCAGTTCGTCATGGTGGTCAAGGACGTCGGCGTCATGTCGGCCGTCGTGCAGTGGCGCGGCCGGCTGGAGGACATCGCGCCCACGGCCACGACGCTCACGATGATCTCCGCGCTCGGCCTGTACGGGCTCTTCTGGGTCGGGGCGCCGTACTTCTCGGCGCTGGCCGGCAGCGCGGAGGCCACCTCCGTGGTGCGCATCCTCACCGCGGTCATCCTGGTCGAGGCCGTCACGGCGGTGCGCAGCGCGGCCCTGCTGCGCTGGTTCCGCACCGGCAAGAACGCCAAGGCGGTGCTCGCGGGCTTCCTGGTCAACGCGCCGGTGGCCATCGTGCTCGCGGTCAACGGCGCCGGGGCCTACAGCTTCGCCTGGGGGCAGCTGGCCGGGGCCGTGGTCACCGGCGTCTTCATGCTGATCTACGCCCGGCTGCCCTACCGGCTGGGGTTCGACCGGAACGTCGCGGGCCGGCTGCTGAGGTTCGGGATCCCCTCGGCGGCCGGGATCGCCCTGGAGGTCCTGCTGCTCAACGTGGGCTACATCATCGTCGGCAACATCATGGGCGATGCGTGGCTCGGGTTCTACCTGATGGCGTTCAACGTGTCGAGCTGGGTGCCCGGCATCATCGGCAGCGCCATCCGCATGGTGTCGATCGCCGGCTTCTCCCGGCTGGCCGAGCGGGACGAGGAGTCGTTGTCGATCGGCGTCCAGCGCAGCGTGCCGCTGCTCATCGCCATGGTGCTGCCGCTGGCCGTGTTCATGGCGGTGCTGGCGCACTCGCTGATCATCTTCATCTACGGCCCGCAGTGGGAGCAGTCCGCCGGGGTGCTGCGGTTCCTGGCGGTCCTGATGGTGGTGCGCATGCTCACCGCCTTCGCGCTCGACATCCTGAACGGCCAGGGCGCCACCCGCTCGACCGTCTGGATGAACCTCGGCCACGCCGCGGCGATGATCCCGGCGGTCATCGCGGGCACGCACCTCGACGGCATCCGGGGCGCCGCGATCGGCCAGGCCGCCGCCGCCGTGCTGGTCGCCCTGCCGCTGGCGATGATCGCCGTGCAGCGGGCGGGGGTCCGGCTCGGGCCGGTGCTGCCCGGTCTCGTACGCCCGGCGGTCGGGGCGGTGGTCTGCGCCGCCGTCATGCTCGGCCTGGCGAGCCTGACCCACGGCAGCCCGTTCGTCCAGCTCGCCCTGGCCGGCGGCGGCGGGCTGCTGGCGTACGTGCTGGTCGTGGTGACCCGCGACCAGTTCCACCTAGTGAGCGCCCGTCTGGTGCGGCTGCTGCCCGCCCGCGCGCGCTGACCCCGAGGAGAGACGATGCTGGTGTCCATCGGAATCCCGGTACGCAACGGCGCGGACCGGCTGGAGACGGCCGTGCGCTCCGCGCTCGCCCAGGATCACGCCGAGCTGGAGGTCGTGATCTCGGACAACGCCTCCACCGACGGCACGCAGGAGCTCTGCCGCGAGCTGGCCCGCCAGGACGACCGCATCGCCTACCACCGCCAGCCCCACGACCTGCACGTGGTCGGGAACTTCGTGGAGGTGCTGCGCCGCGCGCGCGGCGAGTTCTTCCGCTGGATGGGCGACGACGACCTGCTCGAACCCGACTACGTCTCGCGCACGCTGGAGCCGTTCCTGGCCGACGAGCGGCTCATCCTGGTCACCTCCGACGTCCGGTACACCGGCGCGGACGGGACCGTCCACGAGCCGCGCTACCGCGGCACCCGGATGCTCTCCGACGACCCGGTCGACCGCCTCGACGAGCTGTGGGACGTGGTCACGACCCAGCACCACGGCCTCGACCCCCTCTACGGGCTGATGCGGCGCGAGCGGGTGGCCGCCGTGCCCAGACCGCTGATGATCCGCGAGGACGAGGTCTACGCCACCATGCTCGCGCTGACCGCGCCCTGGGGGCACGTCCCTCGGGTGCTGGCCCATCGCAACCTGCGCGAACGCCGTCTGTCCGGGATCGCCGCGGCGCTCGGCGTGCCCGCCTGGACCGCCCATTTCGCCACCACGCTGCAGTTCCGGGCCATGCACCGGGCCCTCGGCGGCACGGAACTGTCGGCGGAGCAACGCGCCCGCGCGCGGGCCGTGCTGCTGCGCACGTACTGGCGGCGTCAGCAGCAGATGCTGACGCACCGCAGCCGCAAGATCGCCGGGTTGGCCGCCCGACTCGTCTCCTCGAAAGGGTGAAACCCTCGTGCTGATTCGCATCGTGCGGCTGCTCATGCAGCCGGGCCGCATCCTGCTGGCCGTCCTGCGGCGCCTGCCGTTCGGCTCCCACGAGCTGCGCTGCGCGCTCGACCTCTATCCGCGGCCGCACTACGCGTACGGCGTCCAGCAGGCGGCCGAGCTGGCCAGGCGGCTCGGCGTCGGCCGGATCAGCGTGGTCGAGTTCGGCGTCGCCGGCGGCGCGGGCATGGTCGAGCTCAACCGCATGGCGGCGCTGGCGACGGCGGCGACCGGCGTCAAGATCGACGTGTACGGCTTCGACACCGGCGCCGGCCTGCCCAAGCCCACCGACTACCGCGACCTGCCCTACATCTGGCGCGAGGGCGACTTCGTCATGGACGTCGAGGCCCTGCGCGCCCGCCTGGGAGCGGCGCAGCTGATCCTGGGCAACATCGAGGACACCGTCGGGGAGTTCCTGGACGGCGAGCACCCCGCGCCCATCGGCTTCGTCTCGATCGACGTGGACTTCTACTCCTCGACGGCGGCGGCGCTCAGGCTGTTCGCCGGCGACCACCGCTACTTCCTGCCCCGCGTGTTCGTCTACCTGGACGACACCGTCGGCGACGACGACCAGGTCATCCACAACGACTACGTCGGCGAGCTGAGCGCGATCCGCGAGTTCAACGAGGAGCACAAGGCGATGAAGCTGGCCCCGATCCACGGCCTGCGGCACAAGCGCCCGGTCCCCGCCCCCTGGAACGACAACATCCAGGCGCTGCACCGGTTCGACCACCCCGACTACTCGACCTATGTCGCCCGGCCGGACACCGAGACACAATTGCCGCTGTAATCCCCTGTAACGAAGAAGCGGGCACCGGCGAGAGAAAGGAAAAGAACGACGCGAGGGGGTAAATCTCGCTATGTCCGTCATATTAACCAATAGCCGAATTCGGGATGATGTTCGGCGCCAAATGATCTTCAAAGGGGATGTGTTCCTCTACTCCGCCACCCCCGCCTCGACCAAGCTGATCGAGTTCGCCCGCGAGCTGATCGAGGAGGCGTTCGGAGCACGCGACCCGCAGACCGCCCAGCACGAGATGCCGGTGGAGGACTTCGCCGCGCTGCTCGCCGAGCTCAAGCCCCGCTTCATCCATCATCCCACCAGCAAGAAGCTGATCCGCGCCCTGCTGGAGGAGCTCGGCATGGCGCTGGACAAGACCTACTTCGACGTGCCGCGGCTGCGCACCTCGACCGCCGACCACTACCTCGACTCGGGCATCTCCTACGCCTACCACGCGCACAGGGACTGCTGGTACTCCGCGCCGTTCTGCCAGGTCAACTGGTGGATGCCCATCTACGAGGTGGTCCCGGAGAACGTCTTCGCCCTGCACCCGCAGTACTTCGACCGTCCCGTGCTCAACGGCAGCGGGCGCTACGACTACGCGGAATGGACCGCGGTGAGCCGGCCCACCGCCGCGCAGCACGTCCACAGCGACACCAGGGAGCAGCCCAAGCCGGAGGAGGCGCTCGACCTCGACCCCGAGCTGCGGCTCGTCCCGGAGCCGGGCGGCATGATGCTGTTCTCCGGTGCGCACCTGCACTCCACCGTCGCCAACACCTCCGGCAGGACCCGGTTCAGCATCGACTTCCGCACCGTCCACATCGACGACGTCCGCTCGCGCGCCGCCGCCCCCAACGTGGACGCCGCCTGCCGCGGCACCACTCTGCGCGACTTCCACCGGGCCGACGACCTGTCGCGCATCCCCGAGGAGCTCGCGGCGGCCTACGAGGCCGAGGCGCTGGCGAAGATCACCTGATCCGGGTCACCTGAACCGCGCCCGCGCGGCCTCGCGCAGCCTCCGCCAGCCTCTGTGCCGCTGGAAGGGCAGCTCGAAGACGGACGCGAACAACCACGCCACTCCCACGCTCGCCGGCACGGCCAGGGCGAGCGTGAGGAGGAAGGCGGGCATCCCCGGCGGCACGCGCGGCGCGACCACCAGCCGGTTGACCATGACCACCAACGGCGCGTGGATCAGGTAGAGGCTGTAGGAGAACGAGCCGAGCCGCCGTACCGGACGGGTGTCGAGCAGCCGGACGAGCCAGGAGGGCCGGCCCGTCGCCACGCCGGCCAGCAGCAGGCCGGCGGCGGGCCCGACCGCGAGGTCCACCCAGAAGAAGTGCCCGACCACCCACTCAGGACCGGCCACCACGACCAGCGCGAGCACCGGCAGCGCGGCCGCCGCGGCCAGCCAGTGCCAGGGCGGCCGCCCGGAACGTTCCGAGGCCCGCACCACCCCGGCGCACACCGCGCCCATGGCGAACAGCGCGGCGAACTGCGGGGTCAGCCGCATCAGCAGCTCCACGGCCGGGACGTACGGCGCCAGCGCCCCCACGGCCACCACGACCAGCGTCACCGCGCCCAGCATCACCGCCGCCCCCCACCGGCGCAGCACCAGCACCATCAGCGGGAACACCAGGTAGAGCTGCGCCTCGACGGCGATCGACCACATGGCGCCGTTGGGGCTGGGGGAGCCGAAGACGTCCTGGAGCAGCAGGCCGTAGATGAGCACCGACTGCCCGGTGGGCGCCTGCTGGCCCGGCTGCGGGATGACCGTCCAGGCGATCACCAGGCTGAACAGCAGCGCCGCCCAGTACGGCGGCAGGATGCGCCAGGCCCGCCGGTTGAAGAACGTGGGGATGCTGCCCAGCCGCCAGCCGGACCGGGCGGGCGAGACCGCGAGGGAGAACCCGGACAGCACGATGAACACCACGACCGCGAAGTGCCCGTAGAGCAGCCACCCCGTCCACCAGGGCGCGTCGTTGACCGGGAACCCGGGGAACGACAGCAGCCAGCAGTGGTGCAGGACCACGAACAGCGCGGCCAGCCCCCGTAACCCGTCGAGCCCGGCGAGCCTGCTCCGTGTCGCCGGACGCTCAGTTGTCAGCCCCACCGAAAGCCCCCGTCGCCGTAGTCGTAGGTCTATCGCGGCGATCACGTCCGATGTAACCGATCTGGGGGGATGTAACGTCTGCCAGTGATTGGGCGATGGTCCGCTATAGGGCAAGTTCGCTGATGCGGGGGAACGTACCAAAATGGAGTTCTGGAAGGCGATCCTTGGTCTTCTCCGACGAATTCTGATAGGCCCGCCGCTGATCCTCCTGTCGATCCTGGTGGGCGGCGTGGTGTACCTCGTCCTCCCGGCCCACTACACGACCGACGTCTCCCTCGTCCTCGCGACCCCGGTGAACGGCGGCACGGTCAACAGCGACAAGACCAAGCAAGGGCTGACCAACCCCTTCCTCTCCTTCAACGACGCGCTCAAGACCGGCGCCAGCATCGTCATCCTCGCGATGAACACCCAGGACGTCTGGACCGAGCTCGGCGCCCCCAAGGACGGCCCGACCGAGATCACCATCGACGACGGGCGCACCAACCCCAACGTCCTGGACATCAACGGGCCCTACATCTACATCAGGGTGGACAGCGAGTCCCCGAGGCAGGCCACGACCGTGCTCATGGCGGCCCGCGAGCGCGTGGCGAGCGAGCTGTTCAAGTGGCAGAAGACGCTCGGCGCGCCGCCGAACACCTTCATCACCTCCACCGACATCGTGCCGCCGTCCAAGCCCGAGGCCGACCACAGCGTGAGCTGGCAGGGGGCGATCGGCGGCGCGCTGCTCACCCTGTTCCTGGGCCTCGGCATCGCCTACGGCGTGGTGGTCCGGCGCGAGCCCCGGCAGCCCCGGCAGCCCGAGCCCGCCGCCCCGGCCGCGCCTCCCGTCGCCGCTCCCGTTCCGGCTCCGGCTCCGGCTCCGGTGCCGGTTCCGGTTCCCGTTCCGGTTCCGGCGCCCGAGCCGGTCGAGGCCCAGGCGGCCGAGCCCGTCGAGCTCCCGGTCCTCGACGAGGACAGCTCGGCCACCATGGAGTTCCCCGCCTACCGGGCTGGCCCGCTGTCGCCCGTCCCGGGGCCGAGGAAGGCGAACCAGGACGACGGCGAGAAGTGAGGGCCCGCCATGGACTTCTGGGCGACGGCGAAGATCCTGTTCAAGCGCTGGTACGTGACGGTCCCCGCGTTCCTGCTCACGGTCGTGACGGCCCTCGGCGTCTTCGCCGTCGCGCCCAAGACCTTCATCTCCAGTTCGGCGCTCGTGCTGACCCTGCCGGTGACCGGCGGCAGCGTGCCCAGCGACCCCAAGTTCCCCAATCCGCGCACCAACCCCCTGGTCTCCTTCGACCAGGGGCTCAGCATGACCTCCTCGATCCTCATCCAGGCGCTCAACACGCCCCAGACGGCCGCCGCGCTCGGCGCGCCCATCGGCGGCGACGTCACCCTCAAGATCACCAGCGGTGGCACCAACCCCGAGCTGATGCCCGCCACCCCGTTCATCGTGATCATCTGTGAGGCGCCGACCGCCGAGCTGGCCCACGGCATCGTCGTGAAGGTCACCGCCCTGGCCCAGAAGGAGCTGCGGGCCCGGCAGCAGCAGGTCAAGGCGCCGCCCACCACGTACGTGACCGCCACCGTCGTGGTGCCGCCGACCGCGCCCGACGAGAAGAAGGGCAGCCGCATGCGCAGCGCCGTCATCACCGGCGCGCTGGCGTTCTTCATGAGCCTGTTCGCCGCCTTCGCCGTCGAGAGCTTCGCCCGGCACCGCCGTTCACGCCGCCGGGCCTGGGGCGGTCCCGTGCTGTTCGAGCCCGCGCTCGCCAACGGCGCCAGGACGTCTGCGGGACACGAAGGATGACCGGCACCGTCCTGCCGCGGCGCGCCGACGGCGCCACCCTGGCCTGCCTGTTCGTGCTGTTCCTGCTGATCCTGCCGGCCCGCCTGGCGGTCGCCGGGCTGCCGCTCTCGCTCACCCCCGCCGAGATCATGGCCCTGTTCATGGGCGTGGTGTGGGTGTGCGCCCAGATGGTCGGCACGACCGGCGTCGCCAAGGGCGGCAACCCCGTCCGCACCTCGATCTTCGTCTACGGCATGCTCCTGCTGGCCGTCTACGGTTACACGACCTACCGCTACCTGCCCTCCGACGAGCTCAACCTCGCCGACCACACGCTGGTGCTGTACCTGGGGTACGCGAGCCTGCTGCTGGTGATGTGCGACGGGATCGGCAGCCGCGAGCGCCTCGACTTCGTGCTCAAGGCGGTCGTCATCGGCGGCACGTTCGCCGCGATCGTCGCGTTGCTGCAGTTCCGGCTGGACTTCGACCTGACCGAGTACATGCGCGTCCCGGGCCTGCGCCACTCCTCGGTCGAGGAGGTGCCGACCGTGATCTCCCGGTCCGACCTGCGCAGGGTCGCCGGCACGCTCGGCCACCCGATCGAGTTCGGCGCGCTGTCGGCGATGCTGCTGCCGCTGGCCGCCCACCTCGGCTTCCAGGCGCGCAGCCGGGGCCAGGCCGCGACCCGCTGGTGGATCTGCGCGGCCGTCATCGCGGCCGGCCTGATGTTCTCGGTCTCCAGGACGGCCGTGCTCGGCCTGGCCGGGGCCGGGCTGATCCTGCTGCTCGGCTGGTCCAACCGGCGGCGGATCGTCACCATCGGCGCGTTCGTGGTGTTCCTGGGCTTCATGAAGGTGCTGGCGCCGGGCCTGATCGGCACGTTCTACAACCTGTTCGCCGGCGCGGGCGAGGACAGCAGCGTCATCTACCGCACCCACGACTACCCCTTCGCGATGCGGGAGTTCGCCAAGAGCCCGTTCTTCGGCCGCGGCCTCGGCACCTGGTACCCCTTCAAGCACCAGGTGTTCGACAACCAGTACCTGCTGTCCCTGGTGGAGACCGGGGTGGTCGGCGTGCTCGGGTTCGTCGGCGTGATCGGGTGCGGGATCGTCGTCGCCCTGCGGGTGCGCCGGATGAGCACCGACCCGAACGTGCGCAACCTCGGCCTGACCATCGCCGCCTGCCTGGTGATCCCGCTGCTCGGCGCGGCCACCTTCGACCTGCTGTCCTTCCCCGGCATCACCAGCGTGCTGTTCCTGCTCGTCGGCGCGGCCGGGGCGCTGATGCGGTTCGAACGCCGCGATCAGGCGGCCAGGACGGCCCTGAGCTCCTTCCACGAGCCCGCCGACCTGTCGCGCTCGCTGATCGCGGTCACCGGCAACGGCCACGGCAGCGCGAGGTCGGGGTCGTCGTAGCGGACGGCCAGGTCCTCGGCCGGGTCGTGCTCCCTGTCGATGCGGTAGCAGACGTCGGCCTGCTCGGTCAGCGCCTGGTAGCCGTGCAGCACGCCCGGCGGCACGTACAGGTTGGCGAAGGTCACGTCGTCGAGCCGGACGGCGACGTGCGAGCCGAACGTCGGCGACCCGGGCCGCGCGTCCACCAGGACGTCCAGCACCGCGCCGCGGGCCGCGCGCACCAGCTTGGCCTCGCCGCGCCCCGACCGGCCGTGCATGCCCCTGATCGTGCCGAGCCGCGAGCGCGACTGGCTGTCCTGGACGAACGCCGTGTGGTCCAGCCCGTGCTCGGCGGCGATCACGGCGTCGAAGGTCCTGGTGAACAGGCCGCGGTCGTCGTGGCTCGGCGTCGGCACGAACAGCAGCGCGCCTTCGAGCCCCAGTCGCTCGACTCTCATCGTGTTCCTCTCCTGTGGAAGGGCCCGCGGCTCCTGTGGAAGGGCCCGCGGCTCCTGTGCGAGGGCCCGCGGCTCCTGTGCGAGGGCCCGCGGTTCAGCCCGGCAGGGCCCGCAGGCGGCGGGACGGCCTGAGCAGGGCCACGACCGAGGCCCTGGCCGTACGCCGCCCGGCCGCCGCCCGCATCGCCTCGCCGAGCAGCACCGCCAGGTAGAAGCCCGCGGTCGCGACCCGGCCCCGGCGCCGCCGGAACAGCCGGACGCGGTTGACGGTGAGCAGCGCGGCCAGCATCGGGCTGGTCTTGGCCTCGCCGCCGATGTGCTCGACCACGGCGGCCGGCTCGTACCAGAGGGTCCAGCCGGCGTCCGCGGCGCGCAGCGCGTACTCGGTCTCCTCGCTGTAGAGCAGGAAGGACTCGTCCCAGGGGCCGAGCAGGGCCAGCGCCGTGGCCGAGACGAGCATGGCGGCGCCGGTGGCCCAGTCGGCCGGCCCGGGACGTTCGTAACGGGCCGGATCGACGACCATCTCGCCCAGCGTGCCGATCCGGCCCGCCAATCGGCCGCCGACCAGCGACTCGGCCAGCGCGCGGCGTACCGCGGGCGTGCGGCGCAGCGAGTGGTGGAGTACCCCCTCGGTGCTGACCAGCCGGGGGACCGCGATGCCGATGCCGGGCCGGTCGAGGGCCGCGGCCAGCACGGCCAGCGCGCCGGGACGCAGGCGGCAGTCCGGGTTCAGGACGAGCACCGCGTCGAGGTCGTCCAGGTCGAGCGAGGCGACCCCGGCGTTGATCGCCGCGGCGTACCCGGCGTTCCGGCCCACCTGAAGGGGCCGTACGGGCAGGCCGGCGGCCTGTTCGGCGATGGCGAGCGAGTCGTCCTTGGAGGCGTTGTCGGCCACGACGACGTCGGTGAGCCGGACCCCCTTCGCGCCCTCGGGCAGGGAGGCCAGGCAACCGCCGAGGACCGGCGCGCTGTTGTAGGTCACGATCACGATCGCGACTCGGGGAGAGCCGGGCGTCACATGTCGCCATCGGCGGCCGGGAATGGATCGTTACAGGTAACAGAAGGCACTGATGAGGCGATGAGGAGGTAGGGGCCGGGTGTCGTAGGAGACGGAGACACATTCCATGCAGGATCTGCAGGCTTTCACCTTCCACCGGGACGAGCTGTTCCCGCTGGCGGACAAGTACTCCGAGCAGTTCCGTACCGCCTCGCCGTTCCGTCACGTCGTCATCGACGACTTCCTGCCGCCCGAGGTGCTGGAGCCCGTCCTCGACGAGTTCCCCGAGCCGCGCGACGCCACCTGGCAGCGGTTCGACAGCGCGCGCGAGGTGAAGCTGGCGCTGGCCGACACCGAGCGCATGGGGCCGGCCACCCGGCGCCTGCTGGCCGAGTTCAACAGCGGCGTGTTCGTCGAGTTCCTGGAGCGGCTGACCGGCATCACGCAACTGGTCTCCGACCCGCACTTCGAGGGCGGCGGCCTGCACCAGATCCGGCCCGGCGGCTTCCTGAAGGTGCACGCCGACTTCAACCGCAGCCGCCGGCTCAACCTCGACCGCCGGCTCAACGGCCTGCTCTACCTCAACAAGGACTGGCAGGAGAGCTACGGCGGCCACCTGCAGCTGTGGAACAAGGACATGACCGAGTGCGAGGGCAAGATCCTCCCGGTCTTCAACCGCTTCGTGCTGTTCGCCACGACCGACGACGCCAACCACGGCCACCCCGACCCGCTCACCTGCCCGGACGACCGGGCCCGCCGCTCGATGGCGCTCTACTACTACTCCAACGGCAGACCCGACGACGAGGTCACCGACGACCACACCACGCTGTTCAAGCAGCGGCCGGGCGAGGCGTGGAAGAGCAACCTGCGCCAGGTCGCCAAACGCTGGACGCCGCCCGCGCTGGCCGACCTCGTCGGCGGCCGGAGGACCAAGGGCGAGTGAGGCCGTACGTCCGAGGGGCCTGGTGCCTCGTCGCGGTCCTGGTCGTGCTGCTGGGCGGCTGCACCGGGTCCCCCGGCGGGCCCGAGGTCACCCGGTCGCCCGCCGCGGCCACGTCCAGGCCGGGCACGCCGCCGTCGTCGAAGCCGGCCGAGCAGGGCTGGCCGGGCGCGCACAACACCGGCGTGCCCGAGGGGATGGCGCTGCGCAAATCAGGATCGATCCGGGTGACCAGGAACGGCACGGTGATCGACGGCGTCGAGGTGACCGGCTACATCACGGTCGAGGCCGACGACGTGGTCATCCGCAACACGCGGGTGCGCGGCACCAAGGGCTGGTGGGGCATCCTCCAGCGCGAGGGACGCACCGGCCTGACGGTCGAGGACACCGAGATCTTCGGCAACGGCAGGGCGCGCACCCAGTTCGGCATCCTCAACCAGGGCAAACTGATCACGATCCGCCGGGTGGACGTCCACACCATCTCCAACGGCATCCTGACCCAGCAGGGCCTGGTCGAGGACTCCTACGTGCACGACCCGAAGTACTACTCCGGCGACCACACCGACATGATCATGTCCACCGGGCCGCCCGCGCCCGGCACCGAGCTGGTCATCCGGCGCAACACGGTGATCAACACCCTCGACCAGACCGGCGCCATCGCCCTCTTCCAGGACTTCGGCGTGGTCAAGGACGTGACGGTCGAGGGCAACCTGCTGGCCGGCGGCGGCTGGTCGCTGTACGCCGGGGCCGGGGTGAAGGGGAAGTCGTCCAACATCAAGGTGATCGGGAACGTCTTCAGCCGCCGCGTCTGGCCCAAGGGCGGAGCGGCGGGGCCGGTTTCATATTGGGATAAGGACGGGCCCGGAAATCGGTGGCAGGGGAACACCTGGGAAAACGGCGGCACGGTGACGCCGGGATGACGCCTCTCTGTCGGATTTGCCGCAATAGATGAGAAACATGAGCTTGTTGTGAATTTGGAGGATAACGAGTTTATTTCGGTAAAAGGCACCACTTCTTCTTTCGGCATGGCTACTCTCTCCCCTTGGGGGACTCGGACTCGGCCACGATCGGAAGGAGTCGCCTGTGTCGCGGCATCGAAGAGGGAAGAGACGTACCGGCTGGTTATCCCTGGCCGGGGTCTCCGTGGTGGCGCTGCTGGCCGGCGGGTACGGCCTCGTCGTCTCCGATGTACTGGACCCCCGGGCCGTCCTGACGGAGGCCAGTGGGGCGAGCAGCGCGGCCTCGCCGCAGGCCGCCGCCGGCCGGCGGGCCCAGCCGCGTCCCACCACCCACAAGCCCCGGCCCACCAGGACCCGAAGCCAGGAGCCCAGGTGGTGGCCCAGGCGGCCCACGAGGCAGCCGACCGCGCGCCCGACGCGCCGTCCCACCCACCGGCCGACACACCGCCCGACGCCGACCGGCACCCTGCCCGGCACCCCACCGGGCACCCCACCCGGGACGCCCACGATGACGCCCACGACGACGCCCACGACGACGCCCACGGTGAGTCCTCCCGCCACGCCGACCGTCACGGCCACGCCCACCCCGACCCCGACCCCCACGGGCACGCCGCCCACCGAGTCGCCGACCCCGACGCCCACCAAGACGCCCACCGGCACTCCGACGGCGACCCATACGGCGACCCCCACGGCCACCAAGACCCCGCCCCAGACCCCGCCCCAGACGCCGACCCAGACCCCCACCAAAACCCCCACCTCCACCCCGCCCCCCGGCGGCGGCGGCTGGCCCGGGGCGGGCAACACCGGCGTCCCCGACGGCACCGACCTGGTCAAGAAGACCGGCTCGATCGTCATCAAGGAGGACGGCAAGGTCATCGACGGCTGGGACGTCACCGGTGACATCACCGTCGAGGCCGACAACGTGACCATCCGCAACACCCGCGTCCGCGGCCAGAGCGACTACTGGGGCATCCTCCAGCGCGAGGGCTTCTCCGGCCTGAAGGTCGAGGACAGCGAGATCTTCGGCAACGGCAAGGTGCGCACCCAGTTCGGCATCCTCAACCAGGGCAAGCTGGTCACGATCCGCCGGGTGGACATCCACACGATCTCCAACGGCATCCTCACCGACCAGGGGCTGGTCGAGGACTCCTACGTGCACGACCCGAAGTACTACTCCGGCGACCACACCGACATGATCATGTCCACCGGCACCGCCGCCCCCGGCACCGAGCTGGTCATCCGGCACAACACGGTGATCAACACGCTCGACCAGACCGGCGCCATCGCCCTCTTCCAGGACTTCGGCGTCACCAGGAACGTCACCGTCCAGGGCAACTTCCTGGCCGGCGGCGGCTGGTCGCTGTACGCGGGCGCCGGACGGAAGGGCCTGTCGTCCAACATCAAGGTGATCGACAACGTCTTCAGCCGCAAGGTCTGGCCGAAGGGCGGCTACGCCGGCCCGGTGTCGTACTGGGACGCGAACGGGCCGGGCAACGTCTGGAAGGGCAACTCCTGGGAGGGCGGCGGCGCGACCATCATGGGCACGGACTGACCCCGGCGAGCCTGGGCCTCAGCTGCGGACCGCGATGACCGACTTCACCAGCCCGGCCAGCCGCTCGAAGCGCAGCCGCGACTTGGGGAAGTAGTGCCGCATCTCGGTCACGCTCAGCAGCTCGACCTCCATGGCGATCATCCGGGCGGCGTCCCGGTCGGAGGTCGGCGTGTGGACGAGCGGCCAGCGGCGCAGGATCGTCGTCCGCGCGGCGAGCGGCAGGAACTGGAAGCCGGGGAACAGGAAGTGCGGTTCGACCGGGAAGTACCGGTAGGGCGTCTGCACCCAGTGGCGATCGGCCATCTCGTGCACGGTGTCGGCGAACCGCTGCCGGCGCTGATGTCCGCCGACGTGCTCGATGACGGCGTTGGAGAAGACCAGGTCGTAGCGGCTGCCGCGGATCGCGGGCGGCAGGTCGCAGGCGTCGGCGACGTCGGCCCGCAGCCAGGACGGCAGGTCGGCGGGCGGCTGTTCGAGGTTGACGATGTGCACGTGCGCGGGCCTGACCGGGGCGCGCATCCAGGCCCCGGCCGTGCCGCCGAGGTCGAGGACGTTCATCCGGTCGAGGTCGGGGAAACGGGCGGCGAACCATTGCCACCTGCGTGCCCGCGCCTTGGCTCCCAGCGAGTCGGGAGCGTCCACGAAACGACTGCGCAGGGCGTTCAGGCGGCTCATAAAGGCAACTCCTCCGGCCGGAATAAGTAGCCCCATGCTCGCAGAATTTCGCCTGTCCGGCTAAGAGGGCCTTTCTTCGTGACATTCTTGGGATGCATACCAATTGACCGTCCGGCGCAACCCTTCGTCCAATTCCGTGGCAGGGCGCCAGCCGAGCCGGTCCGCCGCCGGGACGATGTCGGCGACCTGCGTGATGTCGTGCGGACGGTCGGGCGCGGCGCCGAACTCGGGCCGCGTGTCCGCGCCCGTGATGCGGTAGAGCCGCTCGACGACCTCGTGGGCGGCGGTCCGTACGCCGGTGCCGACGTCGAGCGTGTGGCCGACCGCCTTGTCGGACTCGCCCGCCAGCACGAACGCGTCGACGACGTCGTCCACGTAGATCCAGTCGGCGAGCTTGGCGCCCCTGGTCAGCCGGGGACGTTCGCCGCGCAGCAGGCTGAGCGTCACGTACGGCACGAGCTTGGTGGTGTCGGGCTGGGCCGGGCCGTAGACCATGCTGGGACGCAGCACGGTGACGGGAAGGTCCCAGAGCCGGTGGTAGAGCCGCGCGTAGCCGGTGGCGGCCCACTTGGACATCGCGTACGCCGACGAGGGCGGCGCATGGTCGTTGCCCGGCCGCGGCTCCTCGATCGAGCCGGTGAACACGGTCCGGACGCCGTGCTCGCGCGCGGCCGACAACACGTTGACCGCGCCCACGACGTTGCTCTCCAGCGTGGCCAGGACGACCTCGTCGCCGCGCGACCCGGTGACCTCGCCGGCGAGGTGGAACAGCAGGTTCGGGCGTACCGACCGGAACAGCCGCGCGGTGTCGCCGGCGTCGTCGAGCCGGGCCTGGTGCCAGATCTCCCCGTGGCGGGCCTGCTGTGGCCGCCGGCTGACCGCGTGCACCTGCGCGCCGAGCACGCGTAAGCGCGCGGCCAGGTGCGATCCGATGAACCCGGCCGCACCCGTCACCAGCACCACGGCCTCAGGCCAATACGACATCGTGGATTGACCTCCGTGGAAGATGGAGCCGTCGGGCCGACGGCTCCATCTAATACACGAACTAGCCGATGCGCCAGGTGTCTCCACCCATGAGCAGCTCGCTCAGGTCGCCGGGGCCCTTCTGCGCCACGGCCTCCTCCAGCTGGTCGGCCATGAGCACGTCGTAGGCCGGGCGGTCGACCTGGCGGAAGATGCCGATCGGCACGTGCTCGAAGGCCGGCTCGTCGAGCCTGCTGAGGGCGAAGGCCACCGACGGGTCGGGGTTGTGGGCGTCGTGCACGAGGATCTGCTCCTCGCTCACGCCGTCCCTGGCGACGACCTCGATGCCGCCGTTCGCGCCGCGCACGACGGCCTTGGACGCGCTCACGATCGGCTGGCCGTGCTCCAGGCGCAGCGTGATGTCGTCGCGCACCGCCGGGTCCTTGAGCTGCTCGAAGGCGTTGTCGTTGAAGATGTTGCAGTTCTGGTAGATCTCCACCAGCGACGTGCCGCGGTGGGCCGTGGCCTCGCGCAGCACCGACTGCAGGTGCTTGCGGTCGGAGTCGATCGTGCGGGCCACGAACGACGCCTCGGCGCCGATGGCCAGCGAGATCGGGTTGAACGGCTTGTCCAGCGAGCCCATCGGGGTCGACTTGGTGATCTTGCCAACCTCGGAGGTGGGCGAGTACTGGCCCTTGGTCAGACCGTAGATCCTGTTGTTGAACAGCAGGATGTTCAGGTTGACGTTGCGGCGCAGCGCGTGGATCAGGTGGTTGCCGCCGATGGACAGCGCGTCGCCGTCACCGGTGATCACCCACACCGACAGGTCGGGCCGCGAGGCGGCCAGGCCGGTCGCGATCGCGGGCGCGCGGCCGTGGATCGAGTGGAAGCCGTAGGTGTTGAGGTAGTACGGGAAGCGCGAGGAGCAGCCGATGCCGGAGACGAACACGATGTTCTCGCGCCGCAGCCCCAGCTCGGGCAGGAAGCTCTGCACGGCCGCCAGGATCGCGTAGTCGCCGCAACCCGGGCACCAGCGCACCTCCTGGTCGGACTTGAAGTCCTTCAGCCCCTGCTTGACGTCGGTCTTGGGAACCAGGCTCAGGCCCTTCCCGTTCACCAGCTCAGTCACTGTCGATCACGTCCTGAATGACTCCGGCCAGCTCCTCGGCCTTGAACGGGAGCCCGCGCACGCGGTTGTAGCTGATCACGTCGACGAGGTAGCGGGCCCGCAGCAGCAGCGCGAGCTGGCCGAGGTTGATCTCGGGCAGCAGCACCTTGTCGTAGCTCTTGAGCACCTCGCCGGTGTTGGCCGGCAGCGGGTTGAGGTGGCGCAGGTGCGCCTGGGCGACCTTGCCGCCCTCGCGCCGGATGCGCCGCACGGCCGCCGCGATCGGCCCGTACGTCGAGCCCCAGCCGATGACCAGGACCTTGGCGTCGCCGTCGGGGTCGTCGACCGCGAGGTCGGGCACGTCGATCCCGGCGATCTTGGAGGCCCGGGTGCGGACCATCAGGTCGTGGTTGTCCGGGTCGTAGGAGATGTTGCCGGTGCCGTCGGCCTTCTCGATGCCGCCGATGCGGTGTTCGAGGCCGGGGGTGCCGGGGATGGCCCAGGGGCGGGCCAGCGTCTCGGTGTCACGCTTGAACGGCAGGAACTCGCCGCCCTCACCGTTGGGCTCGGTCGTGAATTCCTGCGAAATGTCGGGCAAGTCGGAAACTTCGGGCAGGCGCCACGGCTCCGAGCCGTTGGCCAGGTAGCCGTCCGAGAGCAACATGACCGGCGTGCGGTACTTGACCGCGATGCGGGCCGCCTCGACGGCCGCGTCGAAGCAGTCGCTCGGCGAGAGCGGCGCGACGATCGGCACCGGCGACTCGCCGTTGCGGCCGAACATGGCCATCAGCAGGTCGGTCTGCTCGGTCTTGGTCGGCATGCCCGTGCTGGGACCGGCGCGCTGGACGTCAACGATGATCAACGGCAGCTCGGTGGTGACCGCGAGGCCGACCGTCTCCGCCTTCAGCGCCACGCCGGGGCCGGAGGTGGTGGTCACGCCCAGCGCCCCGCCGAACGCGGCCCCCAGCGCCGCGCCGACGCCCGCGATCTCGTCCTCCGCCTGGAAGGTGCGGATGCCGAACCGCTTGTGCTTGGACAACTCGTGCAGGATGTCGCTGGCCGGCGTGATCGGGTACGAGCCCAGGAACAGCGGCAGCTTCGACTGCACGCTGGCCGCGATCAGCCCGTAGGCGAGGGCCTGGTTCCCGGAGATGTTGCGATAGACGCCGGGAGCCAGCCTGGCCGGCTTGACCTCGTAGGAGACCGAGAACGACTCGGTCGTCTCGCCGTAGTTCCAGCCCGCCTGGAAGGCCGCGATGTTCGCCTTGGCGATGTCGGGCTTCTTGGCGAACTTCTGCTGCAGGAACGAGATCGTCTGCTCGGTCGGCCGGTGGTAGAGCCACGACAGCAGGCCGAGGGCGAACATGTTCTTGGCGCGCTCGGCGTCCTTCTTCGAGATCTCGAAGCCTTCGAGCGCCTTGACCGTCAGCGAGGTCAGCGGCACCGCGTGCACGCGCCACTCGCTCAGGGAGTCGTCCTCCAGCGGGTTGGCCGCGTAGCCGACCTTCTGCAGGTTGCGCTTGGAGAACTCGTCGGTGTTGGCGATGATGTCGGCGCCGCGCGGCAGGTCGCCGAGGTTGGCCTTCAGCGCCGCCGGGTTCATGGCCACGAGCACGTTGGGCGCGTCGCCGGGCGTCAGGATGTCGTGGTCGGCGAAGTGGAGCTGGAAGCTCGACACGCCGGGCAGGGTTCCTGCGGGGGCGCGGATCTCGGCGGGGAAGTTGGGCAGCGTCGACAGGTCGTTGCCGAACTCCGCCGTCCCCGCGGTGAAGCGGTCGCCGGTGAGCTGCATGCCGTCGCCGGAGTCGCCGGCGAACCTGATGATCACGCGGTCGAGTTGCTGGACCTGCTTCGTCACAGCTCAGTCCTCCTCGACGCGCCAAGGCGCGGTTGCGTTGGGCGCGTTCTCTGTTTCCATGCTAGATCCTCGGAAGGTCACGCGTTTGCCAGCCGCGAAAGCGGGTAACGCGGTCGGAAGTCAGGGTGAGGCGGGAGAACGACGACACAGCCCTGACGCGAGCCTGCAGAGGTCTACATGCAGGCGTGCGAAGAGGACGGTTCGGGTCACGAGCGCCAATGATACGTCCCCCCAACACGTGTGCTACGTCAGGGGCTGCTTACGCGACTGCTGGTTCCCCGACTCGTACAGGCGTCCGGCGCGCATCGCTGCGGAGCCGTACAACTCTGGAACGGTCACGAAGGTGTAACCCTTCCCGCTGAGTTCTTTCAGGATGCCCGGAATCGCGTCGATCGACTCGGGGTTGGTGTCGTGCATCAGGATGATCGCGCCCGGATGGGCCTTGCGCACGACGCGCTCGGCGATCTCCGACGCCGTCGCGCCGGGCTCGTCCCTGGAGTTCACGTCCCAGCCGACCAGCGACAGTCCCAGGTCGCGGGCGACGTCGCGCACGTCCTTGCTGATCGCGCCGTACGGCGGGCGGGCCAGCGTGGGCTCCTGCGCGATCGCCGCCCGGACGGCGTCGTCGGTACGCCGGAAGGAGTCGGCGATCTTGCTGGTCGCCTGCTTCGACAGGTCCCGGTGCGACCAGGAGTGGTTGCCGACCAGGTGGCCTTCCGCGCTCATCCGGCGCAGCAGGCCCGGCTGCGCGACGGCGTTCGTCCCGACGGTGAAGAAGGTGGCCCGCGCCTTGCCGGCGGCCAGCAGGTCGAGCAGCCGCCCGGTCCGCGGCCCCGGCCCGTCGTCGAACGTCAGCGCCACGCACTTGGTCCTGGCGCAGTTCACGCTCCCGGCCCGGTTGCTGGACGCCTCGGGGCTCGCCGCCGGCGCAGTCTTCGGCGTCGTCGCCGGCCCGGCCGGAGGGGCGCTGCGGGCGGCCTCCCGCACGCTCTCCTGGGCCCGGCGTCCCAGCTCGGACAGCAGCGGCGCGACCCGTCCCGCCTGGACGGCCACCGCGACCCGGCCGAGCGAGCACGGCCCGATCTGGCAGTCGTCGAACTCGACCACCAGGTCGCCGCTCCGGTTGAAGGCCATGGAGTCGAACTGGCCGGGGTCGGCCCGCACGCCGTCCCGCTCGACCTGCGGCCCGCGTCCCTTGAGCTGCTCCTTGACCAGCACCGCGAGCCGGTCCAGCGCCTGCGTCCCGCCCAGCAGCGCCGTGGACCCGCCCGCCTTGCCGGTACGCGGGTCGAACCAGAAGGTACGGGTGGAGTTGCCCCAGCTCGCGCCCAGGAACTCGCCGGTGCGCAGCCGAACCGCGACGGCCTCCGGGGAACGGGCGGCGAGCTGCCAGTCCACGTTCAGCTCGGGACGCGGGTAGTCGCCGTTGACGCTCTTGGCGGCCCGGAAGTCCCGCAGCTGCCGCTCGGCGTCCGCGCGCAGCGCGCGGTTCAGGCCCGGCGCGTCGGTCAGTTCGGGGTAGCTGATGTGCACGTATCTGCTGTGGTCGTCGTCCTCGTTGGTGATGGTCGCGGTGGACAGGCCGACGACTGTCGCGGGGTCGACGAAGTCGATCGCGGTCGGCTCTGCCGGGACCAGCACGTCCCGCTCGGGTGCGGCGGCGGCCAGCCCGCAGCCCCCGGCCGAGAGGGCCAGCAGAGCGATTCCAGCAAAGAATCGCGTTTGGTGCATGTCTGTCAGGGTATGTGGGAGATCTTAGCTTTTGCCCCGTCTTGGGGTTATGGGGTCTGAGGTTTGACTGGGTTACGATCACGTCATGGAGGGCTACTTCGGGTCCTACGTGCTGGTCGCCGCGCTGTTCGCGATCGGTGTCGCCATCGTCGCCGGGGCTCTCATGGCCAACCGGCTCCTGCGGCCCACCAGGCCGACCCCCGAGAAGCTGACCACGTACGAATGCGGCGTCGACCCCGTCGGCGACGGCTGGGCGCAGTCGCAGGTCCGCTACTACGTCTTCACCTACCTCTACGTCGTCTTTGCCGTCGACGCCGTCTTCCTCTTCCCGTGGGCCACGATCTTCGACGCGCCCGGCTACGGGGTGACGACACTGGTGGAGATGTTCGTGTTCCTCGGCTTCATCGCCCTCGGCATCCTGTACGCCTGGCGCAAACGGGTCTTGTCCTGGACATAGCCCTGCTCCTGGCCGCCGATCGTTACCCGGACGTGCTGGCGCCCTGAATGTGTCATCTGTCACCGTCCTCGGTCGTGCCGAGACAAAGATCGTGTCCCCGCTGCGACGTTTCGATCGAGCATGATGAGCGGTATCCCGCCTGGTGTCCGTCCTGCGGATGGAATCTGCCCGTCCCTCAGGGCAAGCGCTCGATCAGCGCGGCTCTCGCCGACCGCCTGACGGCCGGACTGCACGCCGACACGCTCAGAAGAGGCGCCGACGTACCGAAGGGGAAAGTCCCGCGGGCGCTCTCGTACCTGTTCGCGGGGCTCATCCACCTGATCGCGGCGAGCGCGATCGTCACGGCCGGCTGGACGGTCGTCACGTGGCCGAACGTTCTCGGCGTGCTGCTCGGCGCGTTCCTGCTGTTCGTGGCCTGGCTGATGCGGCCGCGTCTGGGCCGGGTGCCGAGCGGGCCGCTCGTGCTCACCAGACACGCCGCGCCGCGCCTGTACGACCTGACGGACAGGATCGGGGCGGAGATCGGGGCGGACCGGGTGGACCTCGTCGTCGTCACCCCCGTCTTCAACGCGTCCTTCGAACAGGTGGGCCCAAGCGGCAGACGCGTGCTCACGATCGGCGCCCCCCTCTGGGCGCTGCTCGAACCCCAGCAGCGGGTGGCGCTGCTCGCGCACGAGCTGAGCCATTCCAGCAACGGCGACAGCCGCCACGACCGGTTCACCCGTACGGCGCTCGGCGCGCTGGCCGCCGTGCACCGCGCGATGCGCGGCGCGGCCGGGGGTGGGGAGTACGTGGCGGAGGCCGTGCCGCAGAGCGTGCTCAGCGTCCTGGCGCTGGTGCTGCTCATCGTGATGCGCGTGGCCGGGCTCGTCGTCCGGCTGGTGGGTCTGCTCTTGCTGGTCGTCACCATGCGCTCCGCCCGCCAGGCCGAGTACGTCGCCGACGAACGCTCCGCCCGCATCGCCTCCTCCGCGGCCGCCGCAGCAATGCTTGACCTCGTCGCCACCGCCGACGTCGATGTGAACGAACTGGCCTGGATGTCGTCCGCGCTCGGTCCTTCGGTGTGGGAGCACCTGCGTGAGCGGCAGGCCGCCGTCCCCGACTCCGAGCTCGAGCGGCGCCGCCGGATCGAGGCCATGGCACAGGCCCGCCTCGACGACTCGCATCCACCGCTCCCGCTGCGCGTGGAGTTCGTCCGCTCGCTGCCTCACGACTGGCCCCTGATCAGGCTGCGCGACATTGAGAACGAGGCCATCGAGGCCGAACTCGCCCCCCTGTTCGACCGGCTCGCCACCGAGCTCGGCGCCACCAAGAGACATGATTCCTTTGCCTGACCTGCGATTCGCGCAAGAATGGGCGACATGGCAGCAACGGATCTCCCGATGCCCACCGTCGGACCTGTCTCCAGGCTCGCGCCCAAACCCATGCGGTTCGTGCTCAACTGGGGGCGGCGCTATTCGCTGTGGGTGTTCAACTTCGGGCTGGCCTGCTGCGCCATCGAGTTCATCGCGACCTCCATGAGCAGGCACGACTTCATCCGGTTCGGGGTCATCCCGTTCGCCAACGGCCCCCGTCAGGCCGACCTGATGATCGTCTCCGGCACGGTCACCGACAAGATGGCCCCCGCCGTGAAGCGCCTCTACGAGCAGATGCCCGATCCCAAGTACGTGATCTCGTTCGGCGCCTGCTCCAACACCGGCGGTCCCTACTGGGACTCCTACTGCGTCACCAACGGCGTCGACCAGATCATCCCCGTCGATGTCTACGTGCCCGGCTGCCCTCCCCGTCCCGAGGCGCTGCTCTACGGGATCATGAAGCTCCAGGAGAAGATCGCGGGGGAGAAGCTGAGCGACCGCTACGTCTGGTCCCGCTCCCACGGCTCCGAGGACCAGGCGTGAACGCCGCCGTCGCCGCCCGCTTCGGCGAGCGCGCCGAGATCAGCGAGTCCTACGGCGAGACCACGGTCGACGTCGCCCCCGCCGACTGGATCGAGCTGCTGACCTTCGCGCGCGACGACCTCGGCCACGCCTTCTTCGACTGGCTGACCGGCGTGGACGAGCCGCCCGACGCCTTCGTCGTCGTCGCCCACGTCTACAACCTGGACGCCCGCGAGCGGCTGCTGCTGCGCACCCGGGTGCCGCGCGCCGACCCGCGCCTGCCGTCCGCCGTCGGCGTCTACCGGGGGGCGAACTGGTACGAGCGCGAGACGTACGAGATGTTCGGGGTGATCTTCGAGGAGCACCCGTACCTGGTGCCGCTGCTCCTGCCCGACGGCTTCGAGGGCCATCCGCTGCGCAAGGACTTCGTGCTGGCCGCCCGCGTGGCCAAGCCGTGGCCGGGCGCCAAGGAGCCGGGCGAGTCAGGGCACGGCGCCCCGAGCCGCCGCAAGACGCTTCCGCCCGGAGTACCGGCCGATTGGGGTCCGCCTGATGCTTGAAGTGGTGCTGAGCTTCGTCGTCATCCTCGTCGTGTTCCTGGTGCTGCCGCTGATCGTCGGCCAGACCGAGCACAAGGTCATGGCCCACATGCAGTCGAGGCTCGGCCCCATGTACGCCGGCGGCTTCCACGGCTGGGCGCAGCTCATCGCCGACGGCGTGAAGTTCATGCAGAAGGAGGACGTCATCCCGGCCGCGGCCGACCGCCGCGTCTTCATGATCGCGCCGGGCGTGGCGCTGGTCCCGTACCTGGTCGTCCTGATCGTCATTCCGCTCGATCGCGGCCTGGTCGCCGTCGACCTCGATCTCGGGCTGTTCTTCGTGCTCGCCGTCATGGGCGTCGGGGTGCTCGGCGCGATCATGGCGGGGTGGGCGTCGGCCAACAAGTATTCGGTGCTCGGCGGCATGCGGGCGGCCGCCCAGCTCATGTCGTACGAGCTGCCGCTGGTGCTGGCGGCCTCGTCCGTGGCGATGGCGGCGGGCACGCTGTCGATGCCCGGCATCGTCGAGGCGTGGCAGTGGTGGTGGCTGCCCTGGCAGGCGATCGGCGGAGTGGTGTTCTTCGTGGCGGGGCTGGCCGAGCTGCGCCGTCCGCCGTTCGACATGCCGATCGCCGAGTCCGAGATCATCATGGGCCCGATGACCGAGTACACCGGCATGCGGTTCGCCCTGTTCATGCTCTCCGAGTACGCCGGGATCGTCGTCCTGTCCCTTCTGACCACCGTGCTCTTCCTGGGCGGCTGGCACGGGCCGTTCCTGCCCGGCTGGATCTGGACCCTGATCAAGGTCTTCGCGCTGGCGTTCGTGGTGATCTGGCTGCGCGTCACCTATCCGCGGCTGCGTGAGGACCAGCTCCAGAAGCTCGCCTGGGCCGGACTGGTGCCGCTGGCGCTCGTGCAGCTCGCGCTCACCGGAGTGGTGAAGGTCCTCATCTGAGTTTCGCGCCGGCGGAAACTTTATGACGCCCTTATCCGTCGTACCCGGCATAGGGGGCCCCGGATGAAGGGGACAATTCGTGAACGCGCAAATTCTGCCCGTCGCGGGCGCGATGAAAGGCGCCCGCTGCCCGAAAGTCAGTCTCACCTCCGACGGCCGCACCTTGACCGTCACCGACGTAGCCAGGGGCCGTTCCACGACCCTGTCGCCCGCGTCGCTCTATCGTTACGACTATTCGACAGACGGTTCCGGGAAGAGGTCGCGGTTCCTGAAAGGGGTCGCCGCCCTCGACCCCGACGGGCTCGTCCTGCTGGACCTGCCTGGCGACTGGCACCCACCCCAGCTGCGGGACTTCGCCGCCAAGGCCGGCATCCCGCTCCGGGACGGCCGGGACGACAGCTCCGAGCGGGCGCGCCGGATCCTGGCCGCCCGCGCCCCCGGCTGGGAACGCATCCGCGGAGTCCCGGCGCCGCGGACGGCCCGATGGAACCTGGCGCTGGGGGTGTGCGCGGGAATCGCCGGGCTGGCGTTGATGGTGTATCTGGGGGTCACCGGAATGTGGGTCGCCTGGCGCGGCTTCTCGGCCTTCGGACGTTTTCTGATGGAACTGATCGAGGCCAAATGGCTGATGGTGGCTTTCAGTCCCGCGTTGCTCGTCGTACGGCCCGTGCTGGGCGGGGTGCACCGGTGGCAGGAGAGGCGGGGCCTTGTCGTGGGGCCGCCCGGAGGGCCGTGTCTGCGGATGAAGTCGTCCCGGACGTTGTCGGTGTACCGCCGTTCGGGGGTCATCACCGAACTTCCGGTCGAACCGGGCAGCAGTCTCCTCCGCTACCGTCACGACGACCTGTGCGGCGTCTTCCTCCTCGACCCCGCGGGGAACCCCCTGCTCCACCTGCCCGGCCGCTGGCCCCCGGCCTCTCTCCACCGCTTCACCGAACGCCACGGGCTGGGGCTGGCGATGCACCGGGTCTCCCGCGAGGAATACCTGACCCTCACCACCCGCTCCCGCCAAGCCTTCCCCTGACCCCCTCCTCATCGGGCCGCCCTCCACGAACCCCTCGACCGGATCGTGAGGGGCGCCCTACTCCATCTCCCGTCCTGTCCCCTTGGGTAGGGGGTGCCCGCTTTCGTCGTACGGCGCTTGGTGGTGGGGCGACTCGCTTCGGGCCCTCCCGATCCGGCTGGCACGGACCGCCCACGGACGGTCACCGGTGGGCGAAGCGGTAAGCGGTGGTCATCCGCCTGCGGTCGGTTGTTCGGTGGTCGCGGCATGTGCCGGGGGGCGGTGGTCAGTGGACGATCGCGACCATCACGTCCGAAGCCGACGGGCGTTCCTGGGGGCGCTTGTTCAGGCATGCCCCCACCACGCCGCGCAAGGCGGGCGGCAACGGCGACAGGTCCGGGTGGACCGTGAGCACCCGGTTGAAGACGGCCGGCACGGTGTCCTCGCCGAACGCCGGACGCCCGGTGGCCGCGAACATCATCGTCACCGCCCAGCTGAACACGTCGGACGCCGGCCCCACAGGCTCCCCGGTCAGCTGCTCAGGCGACATGTACGGCGGCGTCCCCACCATCTTCCCGGACGTCATGGTCATCCGGTCGAGCGCCCGGGCGATCCCGAAGTCGATCACCCGCGGCCCGTCGTGCCCGATCAGGACGTTGCTCGGCTTGAAGTCACGATGCACCACCCCGGCCTTGTGGATGGCCGCCAGCGCTCCGGCTGTGGATAACGCGAGCCGCGTCAGGCCGTCCTCGTCGCGGGGCCCGTGGCGCCGTACGAGTTGCTCCAGCGACGGCCCCTCCACGTATTCCGAGACGATGTACGCGTGCTGTCCGTTGATGTTCACATCGAGCACCCGGGCTGTGGAGAACGTGGCGACCCGCCGAGCCGCGTCCACCTCCCGCGCGAACCGGGTGCGGGCGGTCTCGTCGACCAGGTCGTGCAGCACCTTGACCGCCACCCGCGCCCCGTTGGGCGCCATGGCCAGGTAGACGGCGCCCTGCCCGCCGCGCCCGAGCTGGTGCAGCACCCGGTAGTGCCCGATCCACTCCGGCTGCCCGCGATGCTGCTGATGGGTGGGGGCCGTGGTCCGTTGATGCAGGTCGGCGGGCCGATGCCGCGGCGTGGGCGTCTGGGCGGGCGCGTGCATGGGCGCCTGCGTGCGCACGGGGGCCTGCGCGTGCACCGGCGGCCGGTGCCGCGCCCGCGCCATCGCCGGCACCAGGACGGCCGAATGGGCGATCCCGCCGATCCAGGCGATCACGAACCCGAACGAGATCAGAGTGGACATCGGCTCGGGGATGTTGTCGAAGTCGTCGTACAACATGATGGCGATGACGAACGAGCCGATCAGGACCAGGTAGACGCAGGCCCCGATGGCCTGCCAGGTGCTCCGCAGCCAGAATGCCGCGAACCCGATCGTGAACGGGGTCGCCAGCCCGCACGAGATCAGGGCCAGGCTGGCCCACCCGATGGCGGCCGCCCACGCCCCGCTGCTGGGACGGACCGGATGGCTGTACGGCATGGCCGAGAGACTATCGCCATGCAGTCGTTCATATCGGACAGTCACCCAGCCTGTGGATAACTTCCACCGAACCTGTGGATGGCTGTGGAAAAACTGGGGACAACGGTCTTGACTCATTCACCTCCGCCGCCAAGTACGTCATGATGTTGAACCATGGCGCGGATACCGGGAGTCGGACTGGCGAAAGGGTTGTCCATCACTCTTCGCCACATGCTGCGCAAATCCGTCACCCAGCAGTATCCCGAGGTCAAGCCGGCTCTTCCGCCGCGCAGTCGAGGCGTTATCGCCCTCGTCGAGGAAAATTGCACCTCTTGCATGCTCTGTGCCCGAGAGTGCCCCGACTGGTGCATCTACATCGACTCCCACAAGGAGACGATCCCGGCACCGGAGGGCGGGCGTCCCCGTCAGCGCAACGTGCTCGACCGGTTCGCCATCGACTTCGCGCTGTGCATGTACTGCGGCATCTGCATCGAGGTCTGTCCCTTCGACGCGCTCTTCTGGTCTCCGGAGTTCGAGTACGCCGAGGGTGACATCCGGAACCTTCTTCACGAGAAGGACAAGCTGGCGTCCTGGACCCAGACCGTCCCGCCGCCGCCCGCCCACGATCCCGGCGCCGAACCGCCCAAGGAGCTCACGGCGGCCCCTCGCCGTCCCGCGGCCCGTACCGGAACCACCCGCCCCGGAGCAGCGCCTGAAGCGCCCGGCCCCGCCGGAGCCGCCCGCCGCGCCCCGCGAGAGCGGGAGGGCGCCGGGGGCGAAGCAGCGTCAACGACCCCCCAGGGAACGGGCACAGCGCGACCGGGCCCCGACTCCGAGGCCGGCGCCACATCCCCGCCCGGCCCCGACTCCGCCGCCGGCTCCGCCGTGAGCGCAACCCCCGGCGCCGAAGCAGCGCGCCGTCCCGAAGGCGGGGAAGCCGTCCCTGGCACCGGGGGGGCCGCAGCAGGTGACGCCGGACAGGCCGGCGCAACTCCGCCTGCTGGGCGCACCGACGCGGGCCCGTCGGCGGGAGGCGTCGAAGCGCGCGCCGGTGCCGACCGGGAAGAGCGAGCAGGTGAGAAGGCCGGCTCCGCGGAAGCTCCTGAAGCCGCGCCCAGCGAAGGCCCTGCCGCGCCTCCGTCTCCTGCGGGCCGCCGCGAGCGTACGCGCAGGCCCATGTCCAACGTACGAGGCATCCGTCCTCCAGGCGCTCTCCCGCCAAGCCCGCAAGCGGCCGAACCGTCCGCCGATGCACAGGACAAAGAGCCGGAAGACACTCGCCCGTCCGACACAACAACCCCGAAACCGTCAACAGCGGCAAGCCCGTCAGACGTGACGGAAGGCGACGTTCCCCCCGCGGGGGAGGGCGACGCGCCGCGCGCCCATGACGGCGACGCCGCAGCTCCGGCGGGCGAGGAGCCGAACCGCCCGCCCGACCAGGACGCCCCGGCCTCGGACGAGCACCCGCCGCGAACGCCTTCATCCACAGGCGAGCCGCCCTCGAACGGGTTTTCCACAGGCGCGGGTGAACCGTCTCCGGAACCCGGCCCGGACGAGCAGACTTCTTCCGCGAGCCCCCGCAGGCGCCGGATGGCGGACCCGAGGTCCATCCGACCGCCGGGGCGGCTCGGCCCTGACGACACAGAGGAGTCCGAGGAGGAGTCGTGACCGAGGCGGTGCCCTCCTACCTGTCACCCACCGGGCAAGAGATCGTCTTCTTGCTGCTGGGAGCGGTAGCGGTTGGATCGGCGCTGCTCGTCGTCACGACCCGGCAACTCGTCCACGCCGCCCTGTGGCTCGTGGTCTCCTTCGGCGCGCTCGCGGGCGGCTACCTGGTGCTGACCGCCGAGTTCGTGGCCTGGGTCCAGGTGCTCATCTACGTGGGCGCGGTGGTGGTCCTGATGCTGTTCGGCATCATGCTCACCCGTGCCCCGATCGGCCGTTCCGCCGACCTCGACAGCGGCAACCGGCCGGTGGCCGCCCTGGTGGCGGTGGCGACCGCCGCGGTCCTGGTCACGGTCGTGATCGACGGTTTCCGCACGGCGTACACCCCGCTCACACCGGGCCAGGGGGCGGCGAAGGAGCTGGGCGCCAGCGTCTTCGCCACCTGGGTGCTGCCGTTCGAGGCGCTGTCCGTGCTGCTGCTCGCCGCATTGATCGGAGCCATCGTGCTGTCCCGTACGGACATTCCCGGCTCGCCGCCCGATCAGACCGGGGGTCACTAGTGCACATCGTCTACCCGGCGGTCGTCTCCGCGCTGTTGTTCTCCGTGGGCGTCTACGGCATGCTCGCCAGGCGCAACACGATCCTCGTGCTCATGTCGGTCGAGCTGATGCTCAACGCCGTCAACCTCAACCTGGTGGCGTTCGACGTGTGGCTGCGCGACCGGCTGCACAGCGGTCAGGTGCTCACCCTCTTCGTCATCGTCATCGCCGCCGCCGAGGTCGGCCTCGGCCTGGCGATCGTCCTGGCCCTCTACCGCAACCGCCGGACCGTCGACCTCGACCACCTCCGCGACCTGTCCGAGCCTCCCGACGAACGCCCTGACCTGGTCCCGGCCGCCACCCCCTCCGGCCACGCCGCCGACACCACCCCGCCCTCTCTCAACGACCACCATCCGGCCTCGCCGACCGGCCCAGGCCAGCCCCACCCGGACGACCGCCGCGCCCGGCGAGGGGGCGAGCTGTGACGACGTTCCCGCTGCTGGCCGTGTTGCTGCCCGCCATCGCCGCCGCCACCGGCCTGCTGCTCTCCCGCTGGCCGCACGCCCGCCCCGCTGTCCAGGAACAACCACCGGGCGGAGCGCGGCTCGCGGCGGCCGAGAAGACCTCCGGCGAACGGGCCAACACCCGAGCCGCCTGGATCGCCGTCATCCCGACCGCGGCGTCGGCCGTGCTGGCTCTCTGGCTGGCCTGGGGGCCGGGCTTCACGTTCCTCGAAGGCGGCGCTTCCTCGGCGCCCGTGGGCCGCACGTACGGCTCGATCGTCACCGGCGGCGTCCCGATCTCGCTGACCCTGCTGGCCGACGACCTGTCGGCCCTCCTCGGCGTCCTGGTGACGCTGGTGGCGCTGGCCGTGCAGGTCTACTCGGTCGGCTACCTCAAAGACGATCCCCGCTACCCCTCCTACAGCGCGTTCATCAGCCTGTTCACCAGTGCCATGCTCCTGGTGGTCTACGCGGGCGACCTCCTGGTCCTCTACGTGGGCTGGGAGATCATGGGCCTGTGCTCCTACCTCCTCATCGGCCACTGGTGGGAAGACCGGGGCAATTCGCGCGCGGCGGTCAAGGCGTTCCTCGTCACCCGGCTCGGCGACGTCGGCTTCCTGTTCGGCATCTTCGTCCTCGGCACGGCGTCGGGCAGCTTCCGCGTCGCCGACGTGCTGGCGAAGGTGCCCGACATGTCCGCGGCCACCCTGACGACGGCCACCATGCTGGTGCTGTGCGGCGTCGCAGGCAAGAGCGCCCAGGTGCCGCTGCACACCTGGCTCCCGGACGCCATGGCCGGCCCGACCCCGATCAGCGCGCTGATCCACGCCGCCACCATGGTCGCCGCCGGCATCTTCATCGTGGCCAGGCTCTTTCCCGCCTTCCTCGCCGCCCGTCCCACGCTCGACGTCCTGGCCGTCATCGCCGCGATCGGCATGCTGGGCGCCGCACTGGCCGCGTTCGCCCAGGACGACCTGAAACGGGTGCTCGCCTACTCCACGGTCAGCCAGCTCGCCTACATGGCCGGCGGTCTGGCCGCGGGCTCCGACCGGGCGGCGATCTTCCACCTGGTGACCCACGGGGCGTTCAAGGCGCTGCTGTTCCTGTGCGCGGGAGTGGTGATCCACCACGTCGGCTCCAACCTGATGGCCCAGATGGGCGGGTTGCGCCGCGAGCTGCCGGTCACGTTCGTGACGATGACGGTGGGGTTCGCCGCTCTGATGGGCCTGCCACCGGCCAGCGGCTTCTTCAGCAAGGACGGCGTCCTGGCGGCCATGGACGGCGCGCTGGCCGGCGGCGGCCTGACGGACGCCGCCGCCCTGCTCCTGTACGGCTGCGCCCTCGCGACCGTCGCCGTCACCGGCGCGTACGCCACCAGAGCCTGGCTCCGCACGTTCTTCGGGCCGCCGCGCGTGGTGGCGCTCCCCGAGCCCGAGCCCGGCACGGCCCACGTCGTCGACGTCACCGAGGCCCCCAAGACCATGCTCGTGCCCGTCGTGCTCCTCGCGGTCCCCGCTCTGCTGCTGGGCTTCGCGGGGCAGCCGCACGTCGAGCTGGCGGTGGCCGTGATCAGCGTCGTGCTCGCGCTGCTCGGCGCGGGCGTCGTCTACGCCGTCTGGCGCGGCGATCCCGTCACCGACCCGGCCCGCCTGCTGGGCCCGCTACGGGTGCCCTGCGAGCGCGCCTTCTACGTCGACGACGTCTACGCGGCGCTGTTCGTCCGCCCGATCACGGCCCTGGCCCGGCTGGTCGTCAGAACGGACGACGTGGTCGTCGACGGCGCGGTCCGTGGGTCGGGCCGCACCGCCCGCGGCCTGTCCGGATGGCTGCGCCTGGCCCAGAACGGCAACGTGCAGCTCTATGTCAGCGGCGTTCTCGCCGGCGTGATCCTGATCGCGGTGGGGGCGGTGATGCTCACATGACGGGCTGGCTGTCGGTCGCACTGCTCGCCGTGCCCCTGCTCGGCGCGCTCGTGCTCCTCCTCGCCCCCGGCGCGCTCCGCCCGGCCCTGCGCACGTACGGCCTGATCCTCTCGGGGGTCACGCTGGCACTGGTCCTGGTCATGGCGGCCACGTTCGACCACGGGCGGCCGACGAGCCTGCAGTTCGCGGTCGACCAGCCGTGGATCCCCGGCCTGGGGCTCCGCTTCCATCTGGGCGTCGACGGCATCTCCCTGCCGCTGATCGTGCTCACCGCGTTGCTGACGTTCCTCTGCTTCGGCTACCTGTCCTGGGGCCGGCCTCGCACGCCGAGCCGGTTCCTGGGGAACAGGCCGAGGGCGCTGGTGTTCACGCTGCTGGTGCTCGAAGTCGGCATGATCGGTACGTTCCTCGCCCTCGACCTGCTGCTCTTCTTCGTCTTCTTCGAGATCGTGCTGATCCCGATGTACTTCCTGATCGGCATCTGGGGCGGCGCCGGGCGCCGGGCGGCGTCGGTCAAGTTCATCCTGTACACGCTGCTCGGCTCGGTCGTGATGCTCCTCGGCCTGCTGCTCGTCTGGGCGCGGACCGGCACGCTCGACATGGCCGAGCTGGCCGCCGCCCACGGCGCAGGAATGTCCAGATCCGTGCAGATCCTGGCGTTCGTGGCGATCGGTGTGGGCCTGGCGGTCAAGACGCCGATGTGGCCCCTGCACACCTGGCTGCCCGACGCCCACACCGAGGCCCCGACCGTCGGCTCGGTGCTGCTGGCCGGAGTGCTGCTGAAGATGGGCACGTACGGTTTCGCCAGGATCGCCATCCCCGTCCTCCCCGAGGGGGCAGCCGCCGTGGCGCCGTGGCTGGGGGCGTTCGCCGTGGCCGGCATCGTCTACGGCGCCCTGGCCTGCCTGGCCCAGCGTGACCTCAAACGCATGATCGCCTACTCGTCCGTGGGCCACATGGGCTTCGTCCTGCTCGGCTTCGCCACCCTGACCCCGGTCGGCGTCAACGGCGCCCTGTTCGCGAACGTCGCCCATGGCCTGATCACCGGCCTGCTGTTCTTCCTCGCCGGTGGGATCAAGGACCGCTATCACACGGCCGACATGCCGAGCCTCGGCGGCGGCCTGCTGGCCACGATGCCGCGACTGGGATCGGTGCTCACGTTCGCCGCGATCGCCTCGCTCGGGCTGCCCGGCCTGGCCGGGTTCTGGGGGGAGATGCTGGCGCTGCTGGGGTCGTTCCAGCCGGCGAGCGGCCTGCCACGTGCGCTCTTCCGCACGTACATGGTGATCGGCGGCCTGGGAGCGGTCCTGACGGCCGCGTACTTCGTGCTCATGCTGTCCCGCGTCACCCACGGCCGTCCGTCGGGAACCGCGCGGCGGCGGCAGACCCCACCGGAGGGGGAGACTCCGGACGAACGTCCCGTTGTGCCTCTCGGCTCGGAGGAGACGCTCGCGGGGCAACCGGCGACCGCGACCCTCGAAGCCGACCACGCCACGCAGCGCATCGACGACCTCCGGTCCTACGAAGTGGCCGCGTGGACCCCGCTGGTGGTCCTGATCGTGCTCTTCGGGCTCTGGCCCGGTCTCCTGCTCTCACTCACCACGCCGGTGGCGCAGACCCTGCTGGGAGCCCTGCCATGACTCAGCAGATCGACTACTTCGTGATCGCGCCGCCGCTGGCGTTGGCGGTGGTGGCCGGGCTCGTGCTGCTGCTCGACGTGTTCCTGCCTGCCTCGACGCGTACCCGCACCGCGCTCGGGCTGGTGACCCTGGCGGGGGTCGTCGTGGCACTCGGGTTCGTGATCGCGCAGGCCGCAGGCGGCACGTCCCGGGCGACGTTCTGCGTGCCGCCGGACCTCGCGACCGGGGGAGCGGGCACGCTCTGCTCGTTCGTCGCCGACCGGTTCACGACGGTCTTCGCCGGGCTGGTGCTCGTCGCGGCCGTGGTGGTCGTGCTGATGTCGATGACGGAGCTGGCCGGGGGTGGCATCCCGGCCGGTGAGTGGTACTTCCTGCTACTGTGCACCCTCGTCGGCGCGGTGACCCTGCCCGCCTCCCGCGACCTGATCATGCTCGTGGTGGCGCTCGAACTGGTCTCGCTGCCGGTGTTCGCCCTCACCGCGCTCAAACGCTACGACGGGCGCGCCTCCGAAGCCGCGGTCAAGCTCTTCGTCGTGTCGGTCGTGTCCACGGCCGTCATGCTGTTCGGCGTCTCCCTTCTGTACGGCGTCTCCGGGGCGGTCCACCTGTCCCGCGTGGCGGCCGTTTTGGGCGGCCGGATCCCGGCGCCGGGGGCGGCTGGGACGCACTCCACGGCCCTGGAGACGGCCCACGGGCTGCCCGCGGTCGTCACGGTGGGCGTCGTCCTCGTGGCGGCCGGGTTCGCGTTCAAGATCGCCGCCGTGCCGTTCCACTCCTGGGCGGCGGATGTCTACCAGGGCGCGCCCGTCCCGGTGGCGGCCCTGCTCTCGGTCATCTCCAAGGCGGCCGGGTTCGCGGGGCTCATCCTGGTCCTGGTCGCCGGGCTGGCCGGCCAGTCGTCCACCTGGGGGCCGGTGATCGCGGTCATCTCGGCGCTGACCATGACCGTGGGCAACCTGCTCGCCATGCGTCAGCGGTCGGCCGTCCGCATGCTGGCCTGGTCCTCGGTCGCCCAGTCCGGCTACATCCTGGCCCCGTTGGCGATCGCCGCCACGGCGGCCCCGTCCCAGGCTCCGTCCCAGGCCGCGACCGGCACATCCGTCGCGTACCTGGTCATCTACGCGGCCATGAACCTCGGGGCCTTCGCCGTCGTCCTGCTCGTCTCCAGGGCCGCCCCGCGCAACGAGCTCGACGACTACCGCGGCCTGGTCCTCCGCAGCCCGGCGGCCGGCATCGTGCTGGCCTTCTGCCTGGTCTGCCTGGCAGGGCTGCCGCCGGGGCTGGCCGGCCTCTTCGCCAAGGTCTTCGTGTTCCGGACGATCGTCGAGGGCGGCCTCGGCTGGCTCGCGCTGGTCATGGCCGTCAACACCGTGATCGGCCTCTACTACTACGCCGCCTGGGCGGCCCGCCTCTTCGCCCCTCCAGGGGAGACGCGCCTGCGTGGCTCGTCCCCGTCGGCGTGGCTCGCCGTCGGCCTGGCCCTGGCCGTCGCGATCCTCTTCTCGGTCGCTCCGCAGCTCGTGCTGGACATGACGTCCTTATCGGCCACGAGCTGACCGTAGGCAGGTCATGACACCGGCTGTCCTCATGCGGGCAGCCGGGCCGCACCCCGCCCTGTTCCCCGGCGGACACGGGGGTAAGTCGCGCTCCGCCCGCAGCTGAGCACGCCGGGGAACGATAGACCGGGTCGTCGTCGTTGGACGAGGTGAAACCCGGACCACGAAGGGGGGAGACCTTGCACCACAACGGTCTGCGTACCGCCATCCTCCTGGGAGGTCTGTCCGCGTTCATCATCGTGATGGGCGCGTGGCTGGGGGGAGGCACCGGCCTGCAGATCGCGCTCGTGCTGGCCCTGCTGAGCAACGGCGTCGCCTACTTCTTCTCCGACCGCATCGCGCTGTCGGCCATGCGGGCCAGGCCGGTCAGCGAGGTGGAGCACCCCACGCTCTACCGGATCGTCCGCGAGCTCTCCACCGAGGCGCGCCAGCCGATGCCGCGGCTGTACATCTCCCCGACGGTCCAGCCCAACGCCTTCGCGACCGGCCGCAGCCCGCGGAAGGCCGCCGTGTGCGTCACGTACGGCCTGACCCAGCTGCTCGACGAGTCCGAGCTGCGCGGCGTGATCGGGCACGAGCTGTCCCACGTGTACAACCGGGACATCCTCGTCTCCTCCGTGGCCGGTGCGCTGGCCACGATGATCACCTGGCTCAGCTACGTCGCCGTCTTCTTCGGCGGTTCCGACGACGACGAGGGGCCCGGGTTCGTGGGCGCGCTGCTGATGATGATCCTCGGGCCCGTGGCGGCCGGGATGGTCCAGATGGCGATCTCCCGCACCAGAGAGTTCCAGGCCGACGAGTCGGGCGCGCGGCTCACGGGCGACCCGCTGGCCCTGGCCTCGGCCCTTCGCAAGATCGAGATGGGTGCGCGCAGGCTGCCGCTTCCCGAGAACAGCCGTCTCACGTCGGCGTCCCACATGATGATCGCGAACCCGTTCAGCGGATCCGGCTTCGGCCGCCTCTTCTCGACGCATCCGCCCACGTCGGAGCGGGTGGCGAGGCTGGAGCGCATGGCCGGCTACCGCCGCTGACCTTCCCGGCCAGGACGAAGTGCGGGGGACGCGTCCGTGCCGAATGCGCCAGGACCTCCGAAATCGACCGAGAGCCCCGAACGGGGCTCACCCGTCAGTCTTGCCCTCCGGCGGTCCTGCTGCAGCGATCAGGGCCTTCCGGCGACGTCAGGGCTACCCCGGCTCTCCGGCCGCAGCGATCCTCCTCAGGATGGCCGGCAGGTCCTCCGGGAAGAAGGTCTCCTCGGTGTTCTCGAGTTCCTCCGCGCTCCACCACCGATGCCCCGTCGTCGTCTCCTTCTCGATCTGCTCCATGTGCTCGAACGACACGGCGGTGTCGTGCACCCGGATCGCGAAGAAGGTCTGGTCCTGCGTGATTACGTAATCGGACCAGCAGAACTCGATCGTGCTCATCCCGTACGGCCCGGTGAACTCCGCCACCTCCCGCCGGATCCCGACCTCCTCGTACAGCTCGCGCGCGGCGGCCTGCCGAAGCTCCTCCCCGGCCTCCGCCGCGCCCCCGATGGTGAACCAGAACGGCTTGTCCGGCAGTTGCGGATCAAAGCCGTGCAGCAGCAGCACTCGGTCTTTCGCATCAAGGGGCAGGACGCGTGCCGTGAAGCGGCGCAGGGGGATCTTCGTCACGATTGTCGAGCCTGCGATGCCGGATTCGCCCGTTCCACCGCGAATGCAGGCCCGAGGCACAAGAAGGCGCGTACGCCGCCATGTGCCCCGGATGCCGACCTGTTAGCGGTAGTTCACGAATTGCAGAGCGATGTCGAGATCCTTGCCCTTGAGCAGAGAAATGACGTCCTGCAGATCGTCCTTCTTCTTCGAGCTGACCCGCAGCTCCTCGCCCTGGATCTGCGCCTTGATGCCCTTGGGCCCCTCGTCGCGGATCAGCTTGGAGATCTTCTTGGCGTTCTCCTGGTCGATGCCCTCCTTGAGGGTGACCAGCATGCGGTATTCCTTGCCCGACAGCCTGGGCTCGCCCGCGTCGAGGATCTTCAGCGAGAGCCCGCGCTTGACCACCTTGTCCTTGAACGCGTCGAGTGCGGCATTGGCGCGCTCCTCGCTGTTCGCCTTGATCTCGATGTTGTCACCGGTCCAGCTGATGCTCGCCCCGGTGCCCTTGAAGTCGAAGCGGTGTCCGATCTCCTTAGCCGTCTGGTTCAGCGCGTTGTCGACCTCCTGGCGGTCGATCTTGCTGACGATATCGAAAGATGAATCGGCCAAAACACCCATCCTCTCGGCTGTGAAAGCGTTATTAGGGATCCCGCCTCTCCGCCGTACGCGAAACCGCTCCGTCGTACGCCGAATGCGCGGACCCAGCGAACGAGCCTAGCCAGCATCGGCGCGCCGTGCAGTCCACGTGGGCGCGAGGCGGCTTGATGCCGGGCTCTTGGCGACGGATCATGCCTGTGGACCCACATTTCGCAGTTTCCGATCGTATTGGTAGGGATCATGCGAGTCATCGGAGCCGGCTTCGGCCGTACCGGAACCTTGTCCACGAAGACCGCGCTGGAACGTCTGGGCTTCGGCCCATGTCACCACATGACGGAGGTGCTCCAGAATCCCGTCCACATCCGACGCTGGCTGGACCTCGCCGAAGGCCGTCCGGTCACCTGGGAAACCCTCATGTCGGGGTACGACTCCTGCGTCGACTGGCCGGCCGCCGCGTACTGGCGCGAACTCGCCCACCACTACACCGACGCCAAGGTCATCCTCACCGTCCGCGACCCGGAACGCTGGCTGGCCAGCATGAACGCCACCATCTTCAAACAGTCGGCCCGCGCCCGCACCTGGTCGGGCCGGACGATGGCCACACTCTCCCGCCTCCTCGACACGGACTTCGCGGCATTCATCCGGATGACCCGGCTGGTCGTGAGCGAGCGCGTCTTCGGCGGCGGCACCCCCGACACCGAACTCGCCCTCAAGATCTTCACCGAACACGTGGAGGAGGTCAAAGCCACCATCCCCCAGGACCGCCTGCTGGTGTTCGAAGTCGCCCAGGGCTGGCAGCCGCTGTGCGACTTCCTCGGCGTGCCCGTCCCGGACGAACCCTTCCCCAGAACCAACGACGCGGCAGGCTTCGACCAGCACGCACGCGGGATGGGACGCCTGCTGTTCCGGCGCAGCCGGTGACCACGATCCGGCTGGGGACAAACTGGTGTCACGTACACCTCGGAAGTCCGCTATTCTTCTGTCTGTCGCCGCGAGAGCGGATGGCACGGCAGGTTGCCCGAGTGGCCAAAGGGAGCGGTCTGTAAAACCGTCGGCTCAGCCTACGCAAGTTCGAACCTTGCACCTGCCACACCAGCGGGAAGAGGCCCGTCACCAGCGGAAACGCGGTGACGGGCCTCTCGCGTTGTGTCCGGCCGTTCACGGCGATCACCGGTCTTCTACGGCCTCTCACGGCCAATACGCGGCCAAGTTCCGGAGCGCAGCGGCGTCCAAGCCTGTCTCCGAACAAGTGTGGTGGAGGTTGTGGATCTACGGACCTTGGCTAGGCCGACCGCCTGCCGCTACCGGCGCACGACTATGAGCGCCATCCCGGCGTCTCCGAGGCGATCAGCCAGGGCGTTCAGCGTCGGCATGGCTGGCCGCCTCACCCGAAGAGGGCAGGCCGACCCAATAATCCCCTCGCCACATCTGCCACTGAATGTCACGCAGGACGAACCAGGCGAAGCCGTACCGGCCGCACCGAGTGCCCAGACGGCGGCGGAACGTAATCAGAGGAAGGGCAGCACCTTGAGCGCTTGGAATTCATAGGCAAGATCATCAGCCAGGATCGCCAGGATCCGCAGCCGCAAGCCGTTTCGCTAGTTGCCCCGTAAGTTGGTGCGTCCTCCGCGGGCGGCGTCGATCACGTTGTTAACCCACGCCTCGCTAAGCTCCTGCAGCACCATTCGAAGCGACTACCGGAGCAGACCCACAACGTCGCTGGTGCCCAGTACCTCCTACAGTTCCGATGCGGCAGCCTCAGACACGGCCATCGGTGGGGCACCCCTTCAGCGGCAGACTTAGCGATACACATGGCGGCAGCTAAACTGGCGTCCCCAGCCTACAACTCGGATGGGCGCTCAATCTGTTACGACAGTGGCAAGAGTCATGGCAGCTAATCGAACGATCGTGTCCTCCGATGCTGAACCACGGAATTCTACTCAGCCACCGGCTTCAGAACATAGTCCTTGACAGCGTACAAGTGGTGAGGAAGGCCAGCGAGCATTCGCCTCAACGTTGCCAGATCCTCCGACGTTGCGAAGATGATCTGGCAATCCTTAGCGTCCGTAGACGCCCGTTCGAGCAGAGCCCTGAACGAGACTTGTTTTGCGCTTTGCTGTCTTGGCTCGTCTAGCACTAGGAGACCGACATGGTTGCTTTCCATCGTTTTGGAAACCTCCAGTAAGCCTAGGAGGTATGCCCAAATCACTCTAATCGAGTCCGAGGCTGAGATGTCGGCCTGCAGATCAAAGTCATCACGCCTGGGAAGATAGTCTATGTCAGAGATGCGCAGCCGCTCATCAGAGAAGGACCCAAAATCATACGCGTGGAGTTGCTGAACGAAGGAGGTCTCCAAACGGTTCAGTTTTTCGCGATCGACGGCAGACAGCCTATCGGTAGGAAGGTCCTGAAGGGCGGCTCGGAGCAGTCTCCCATTAGCGGCGACCCGGTCTAGAGTTCCGAGCAACTCAAGGAACCTTTCATTCAACGAACGTAGCCGGTCGATGCGCTCACGAACTTGAACCTGACGAGTTATCAACTCGATGGATGGAGTGCCGCTGGGTGTGTTGAGAGTTGCGCGTAGAGCCCTGACAAGAGAGTTGAGTTCTGACGCCTTGGAACGCATAGCTGCCCATCGCTCCTCCTTAGCGGTCAGTGTCCTCTCGGTGTCTCGCGCCATCACCTCAAAGAGTTCGATCTGCTGTTTTATGTAAGAGACGGTATCTTCTGGGCTCAGAGTGCGGATTGGGGATGGAGCGCCGATAAGAGAAGCTGGAAGCTCTTGATGGCAGACAGGACAGTCGCCATGGAGCCGATCTATATCGGTTGAACCGAGACGTTGTAGAGTGACGATATCTTGATGTTGGCGAAGGTCTTCCCTCAATGCGTCTAGGCGCTTTTGTAGCGCGTGATACTCGTTGCGATCACGCAGAATATCATCCCTAAGGTAACCACCCGCCTCACGTATATTGTCAATCTCACGTAGGGCAGTCGTAAGACGTTCTTCGGTTTCGATTTCTATATCGGCCACACGGGGTACTGGCGCATTCTCCAACTCTCGATGCTCGGCCTCGAGTTGCAACAAAAGATCGCTTATCGGGATCCACTCCGCTTCTCGCCCTTCGGCCAGAAACGGAGCTTGATCCGGAGGCCAAGCAACGGTGAGCGTTTCAGGCAAACGCACAGTTATAAGTCCGCTACCGCGAATGATTTCCTTGAAGGACCGAACAGTCGAGCGCCATTCATCCTGAAGCTCTTTTTCTTGAGCCCGCAATCGCAAACGCTCCGCCTCGATCTTGCCGACCTCCAGATCTAGAAGAAACTCAATGGATCGTCGCCGTACATCAGTTATGCCTGAGAAGTAGGGCATCTGGGCTTGAATGCCACCCCACCCACGTCTTTGCTCTACAAAAAGAAGCGGAAATATCTGCTCCATGTATAGCCGGGACATGCGGCCATCCGCTCCCGGCAGGATCGGCAGTTCCCATCCGATAAATTGCGCTAGCCAGTGGTGGAAGCCTCTCGGGTTTCCTGCAGCTCCTGCGCGACCCACATAGAGGTCATACCCATTGTAATTTCCAGGGGAAGATATTGCTGGACCTTCGACTACTCGCATCAAGCTGGAGTTATATTCCTCGTGCTTGATCCAGCGTGTTACGGTCGCGATCCTCCCATCCTTGCCCTCAATCTCGACAGCTACCCATGACGATAGTACAGGTGTCTCCTGTTTTGAAGTGGCGTCGTAAATCAGCCTGTCGCGCATGGCGGATGTTACTGCGTTTGCTGGTCGGGCAGTGATCATGCGTTCAAGGCCGAGCGCAAATAGTAAGCTTTGTACCGCCGTAGATTTCCCGCGCGAGTTATCTGCCCACAAGACCATAAGCCCATCATGCAAGGCAATATCTGCGCCGAACCTTCCACGGCCTGTCTCGGCGCGCAGTTGGAGATGGCGAAAGCGGATTCTGCTCATATCGCACGCCATTCGTATATTCGATCAGAGTCTTTTTTAGTCAGCTTCCCAGGGATCAAGGCAAGCAACTCACGCTCTTTCGTGAAAGCATCTGTAGAGGTGATCGACTGCACTAGCCTCTTACCGTCTGGAGTCAGCTTAAAGGTGCGCGCAGCTTTCTGCTCAAGAAATCCATGACCTACTGCTAGATCTAGGGCGCGATCTAAGGCGGGTTCGAAGCGAACGACTGGCCGATCTGGGAGATCACGGCCATTCAACAGTGCCATCATGAGGGCGGTATGATTCTGATCCCGTATCGCCCAACTTAGAAGTTGTAGAACTTTCCAGCTCGCGCCGGATCCGTGACATTTAGCTACCAAAAGAAGGACGAGTGGAACACGGCGCTCTGGTCGCAGCGCAGGAGGGGTCGGGTCAGGCTGCCTCGTGAAGCGATAAGGAACGTTCAGAAGGTCCTCTATTCCCGAGGGCTGAGAAGCGTTCACGATGCCGCCCGGAAATCGAGGGGGCAACGCATCAGCCAATCCCCTACCTGTCCCATCGCAACCCTTTGAGCGTCAGGCTCACGTAGGCCGGCTACGTTTGCCTCCAGCTCGGCCTGATATGTCTTCACAAGCACTAGGATTCGCGAATTAGGGTCGTCGGGGCTTAACTCGCTCTCAAGCTCCAAATACTCCTCACGTAGCTGGCGTCGACGTTCTATCGCTTCCCAGGTATCTGGCCATTCGCGCAAGGCGGCCATGATCTCTTCCTTCTGCAGGAAGGCATGGATGAAGCGGTCGCGCAGAGCGTCGAGGTTTGCATTGGGATTGCGACTTCCGATATATGCCAACTTGCCCTCGATTACGGTGACCAGTTGAGGCTTCTCTACCTGAAATGGGGCAATATCGGCGATGTCGCTTGAAGGTGATGGGATCGAAGCTTTGGCTGCACCGTCCGCCAGTGCAGCCCGCAGTTCGGCCGGGTAGTCCTGCAAGGTTTTGATATGAATAGCGAAGTTATCGCTGATAAAGCTGAGGCCATAACTACGCACTGCTGCTGCTCGATCATGGGCGTATGAGATGAGTTCGGCAGCATGGTACTCGGGGACCAAAAGAAAATAATGCTGAATGATCAGCCCATTCAGTACCCCTTCGAGTCGAGTCGCGTACTTTTTGAGTTTTACGGTATCATCATGCAGCTTGCCCTTCTGTTTGTCCGTTCGATGGCGAAGGGTTAAGGAATCTCGATCTGCATAACATTGGTACGCAATGCCGTCCGTAGAGTATCCTTCAATTCCGCAGTCCCCTCCCATTTCTGCTGGAATGTAGGCAAGCTTCTCCGGTGGGTAGCGCCGACGAAGGATATTCCAGCAGGTTTGCTCAAACGCGTTGCCGGGATCCAGCGCAGGCTGACAATCGAGATCCATGCGATCCTTTTCTCAGTCCGATATGAGCCTCTGATCGTATATACGTGTCTAGATGCTATTCGTTACAGGGCGCAACAGGTAGTTACTTGAGAGTCTCATCGGCCACTGGTCAGCCTTGGGAGAGTGCTGAAAGTCAGTTCGAACTTGCTGGTGGCGTGCACGAGTACGTCGGCATGGCCTGCCCATCCTGCCGAGTTGGGCGCTTGCGACCTCGGCAGGTGCCGCTGTCATCTGAACAATCCGTGTGCGGAGCGTTCCGTCAGAGATGGATCCTCGCAGCGGAGCCAGCCAATCACCTGGGCCATGTCCTTCACTAGCGTAGATCCCCGACAGCTACGGGACTCGACGCGGCGGTCCTGCTAAGGTGCTGGCTACGCCGTGGCACGGCTAATTTCAGGACTTGGTCGCGTCCCAGATACGCCTCATTGCCTCGCCTTGCTGGCCGTGAATGCACTTGGCGTAGACACGTAGTAGGACGTTGACGCTATGGCCTGCCCATTCGGCAACCTGGGGTGCGGGTACGCCCGCATTGAGCCATGTGGAGACACAGGCGTGGCGTAGATCGTAGGGGACGGCCATCAGAGGCGATCCGCCCTCCGTCGTGGTGAAGGCGTCTGCGCGGGCCTCGTGGAAGACCTTCAGGTAGGCACGATCAGTCATGAGGCCGCCGCGAGGGCCGATGAAGATGCGGCCGTTGGCACCGGTGCCGAACTCTTGGATGTGCTCGCGGAGCATCGCGCTGAGTTCCGGGTGGATGGGCACGCCGCGAGTTTCGCCTTCTGCGCGGTGCTTGAGCGCGCGACGCTCGCGGACTTTCCCGCTGTTGGTCCAGCGGCTGCCGGCACGGGGCTCGGCGTGGGTGAGCCGCATTTCACCCCAGCCGTTCTCTGGGAGGTTAACCAGGTGCTCCAGTCGAAGGTCAACGACCTCTTCGGGACGGAGGGCAGCGAAGTACATGAGGCCGAAGAACGCCTTCATGCGCGGGCCTTGGGTACCTCGTCGCTGGACCGCAGCGAGGAAGCGTCGCGCCTGCTCCACGTTGATCACGACTCGTGGGTCAACGCTGGTGAGGGTGCGTGGCTTGACCCACTTCACCGCCTTCAGTGGGTTAGATGGCAGGGCGCCGATTTCCACGGCGTACTCCATGGCGTTGTTCAGACTCATGCGCTTGCGGTTGGCTGTGTTCGCCGCGGCGGTCCTGCCATCCTTGGTGCGGCTGATTCTGTCCAGCACACCGCGTGTGAGAAGGGCCCCCTTTCCGGGTTCCTCAAATGCTGTCATGGGGACCGTGTTGGTTTCGAGCCACTTCAGAGCCATGGCGAGATCCCTTGGTGGCTCAGTAGTGTCCCGTACTCGTTCGCTGTAGGCCCAGCGAAGCGCCGCGCGTCGGATAGCGGTGTCCGGTGCGCCATTTTCCTTGGTCAGCAGAGCCTCTGTGGCGTCAATCAGGGCCTCGGCAATGCCTCGGCGATGGTTTGGCGCGGCGTAGCGCCACTTGGCCTCGACGTAGGACAGCGTAAAGGTGAACCAGGTGAGGACGGTCTCCTCACGCTGCCAGGAGATGGGACGCCCTGTTGCGATGCTGAACGCCTCGCCTTGCCGGGCGGCCGTCATGAGCTGGGCGCGGAAGCTCTCGGCGTGGGCCAGGGTGCGGAAGGGCTCCTTCCACTCGCGACCGTCCACGATCCAGCGGACGGTGTGGGTGGTGACCCTGGTGCCCTTGTACGTCTTGATCGCCCAGAAGCGGACGCTGAAGGTGGTCTTCCCCATCAGGCGGCGTCCTCTCGTTCGGTGAGCCAGCGGTCGAGTTCGGAGCGGCGGATGCGTAGTTCGCGGTTGGCGAGGGTGATGCAGCGGGGGCCCTGCTTCTTGGCGCGCCAGTCGTAGAAGGTGGAGCGGGCGATCTTGAGTTCGGCGCAGACCTCGGCGACAGTGAGCTTTTCGTCGGTGCGGGTTGTTGTCTTCAAGGGCGGTTCCTTCTCAAGCTGCTTGCTGGTGGAGGCTTGGGTGGACGGCGTAGGCCGGTGATGGGCGGCGGCCGGGGCCCGTCCTGGGTGGTTCGGGTTCGCGGCGGATCCAGCCGAGCTGTTCCAGCAGGTCGAGTGGTGTTTCCAGCTCGGCGACCTTGCGGAAGCGGTTACGTGGCAGGGCGGTGAAGGCGTCGCGGACGGTGAAGCGCTGCGTGCCGGTGCGGTGCATCCAGGCGTGCACGATGCGGGCGGCTTCGAGGTCGGGGTCGGCGCCCATGGCGTCGAAGGTGGCCAAGGCGTGGGTGATGAAGTACTGGCCGATGGTGATGGCGGCGTTGACGGTGTCGACGGTGATCGGGTGGCGCCAGCCGTCTTCGACGCGGCCGGCCAGGTGGATGAGGCCGGCGAGGCGCATGACAGCGCCGTCGAACTTGCCTGCCCAGTCGGTGATGTGGCCGAGGTCGCCTGAGTCTGGGCGCAGGCGGCGTTCGGTGCTTCGGCGGTGCTCGGTGAAGATCTCGGCGGCTTCGGGTGACAGGACGAGCTGGGCGGGGTCGTGCCAGTCGTGCATGTCGATGGTGAGGCGTTGCAGGTTGGCGTCGTAGCGGGCGGCGATGTGATCCGGGACGGTGGGTGCGTCGACGTTGCGGTAGCCGACGTTGCTTTTCGGCAGGCTGTAGAGGATGCGGCCGAGCAGGCCCTTGCCGCGGAAGCCGGGCATGGTGGCGATGTCGGAGACGATCTCGGGCTGGACGGCGAGCCCCATGGTCAGGACGGCTTGGTCGACGCGTTCGCTGCGGCCTCGGCGGTCGATGATGAGTGGGTCTCCGGCGTGGCCTTTGAGGAACAGGTCCAGGTTGGGTGTGCCGGAGTAGCGGCCGGCGAGGGTGGCGAAGATGCCGCCTTCGGCGGACAGGACGGCGAGACGGCCTCCCTGCTCCACGAGGATGGTGGAGGCGGATTCGGGTGTGACGTCGTCGGCCATCAGCCGAGGCTTGACCGGGACCTTGATCTCCTCGACTGCCAGGGCTGCGCTCTGGGCCTCGGCGATCGCCTCGGCGGCGGATTCGCCGCGTGCCGAGCTGGCCGCGCGGGCGGCTTTCTCGGCGAGGTCCTCGGCCAGTCGGCGGGCGACTTCGGCCTCGGTGATCTGCGGTCCGATACGGCTGAGCAGGGCACGTTCGGCGTGGATGAGCGGGCTGGTCATGGCGCGGAACACGGCGGACTTGCGTGACCCGGGTGGCATGGCGACCAGGACGAACAGGTTCACCGGCTCGACCCACGAGCCGCGGACGTTAACCACTGCCCGTCCGCCGGCCGCGGTGGACAGCGCGGCCAGGGCGACGCAGCCTGCCAGGTCGAGTGGTGTCTGTGTCTCCTCTGCTACGGCGCTGACGTGGTCGGCGACCCAGCCGGGAAGGGCGTGTACTGGAAAGGTTGGGAGATCGCCGCGCTGGCCGAGTGGCGCGGGCGGCTCCCAAGCCGCGGGTGCATTGTGCAGTTCGGTGAGCTGCTTTGCGGCCCCGAGGTTGCTCAGGATGGTTTCGGCGGTGGGGCGTCCGTTGGTGGTCAAGCGGCTGCCCTCCTTGGTCGGCGTAGGCCGCTGTCGAGTCCGGACCGGATGGTGTTGAACGCCTCGCGGAAGTCGAGCCCGATGGCCTCGGCTGCGTTGTGCAGGCATGCTTCGGCGAGGTTGCGTGGGAGCAGGCTGGCCGCGATGAGCTGGCCCAGAGCGAATGCCGCGAGGTTGAGGGTGTCGTTGCGGGTGCCGGGGGCGGCGTCCAGCACTCGTTCGACCTCGCCACGCAGTGCCGCCAGGGCGTACCCGGCTGCCCGGTCCCCGCCGCAGGCGGCCAGCACTGCCCCCGCAGACGTGCTGGACGTGGGCGGCGGGGGAGAACTGAGACGCTCAGTCAGCCAGGCTGGAAGCGTGGCCGGAGTCGGGTCGTGCAGGACGTCGTAGGAGCCGCTGCCGTCCCGCTGGGTGACGTGGCTGCCGGGGCCGATGACGTAGCCGCCGTTAGCGCGGGTGTCGATTCTCCAGCCGAGCCTGCCCGCGGTGTTCCGGAGGTCGGTGTCGGCCGGGGCGGTGAAGTAGAGGTGAGTGCCGCCGCGTCGGGTGCGGACCGTGAAGGTCTCCAGCGGCAGCGGTTGGCCGGCCTGCTCGCAGAGCGAGGCCAGGACGTCCGCGCCGTCGCTGATGCCGGGCTGCGCCCAGTCGGGCGGCGGATGCTCGTCGGGCTTGGGTACGTCCAGGTCGAGCACCACCAGGCCCGATGGGCCGCAGGCGATTCCGATGTTGAACGGGGCGCGGGACCACATGTGGCGGATGAGTCCGGTGTCGGTGGTGGCGTGCTGCTCCCAGGCGGTGAAGCCGGGTAGTGGGCGCTTGTCGTACGGGGTGAGTGGGAAGACGTGCCAGCCGCGGGCGGCGGCGGCCAGGGCGTAGCGGGTGAGGTCGCGCATGTGGGTCTCCTGAGAGGAGCAGGTGGGTGGCATCAGTGGTTGCCGTCGCGGTGGAGGCGGCGGGCGTAGAAGTAGAGCTGCCAGCCGAGGCGGGGGCGCTTGCCGGTGCCTTCGCAGGCACGGCAGGTGCGGTTCTTGCCGCCGGGACGGCATCGGGTGCAGCGGCCCCAGGGCGACGCCAGACACACGATGACGTAGCTGAGAGTGACGAACGGTAGGCAGGCTGCTAGCAGGGCGATGACGCTGGTCATGAGGGCCTCCGGGGCCGAATTCAGGGTTTCCGCAGGTCAGGCTCTAGGCGCTAGAGCCCAGATAGAACACGGTTTCGGGCTCTAGGGGAGCCTCTAGACCTAGAGGGATGCGCCTCTAGGTCTAGAGGCGACCGGGCGAGCTACGACGCCTTGCCCTTGTCACGCAGGGTGATGGCCGTGGTGAGGTCGTCGCGGGCGATGCCGATGCGGTTGGCGCCCTTGCCGCCGCATTCCGGGGTGCCCCATACCTGCATGGTGCGGACGCCGTACGGCTTGAGAGCGGTGGTGAGCTGGGCGGTTTTCGCCCCACCTTCCAGGGCCGCCCATGCGCCGTAGATGTCCGGCCGGAGTTCGGCCAGGCGGTCCACGACGACCTCGTTCCAGACCTTGGCCTCGGACGGCGGGACGACGGCCAGGATGTCGGCCAGCAGGTCGAAGGTCGGCGCCGTCTGCTCGGGCGTCTCGCCGAGGGCGTAGCCGGTGAGAGTGCCTGCCGTCTTGCGCAGTGCGTAGGCGCGGTCGGCGATGAGCTGGGTTTCCGGGGTGTTCAGGTAGGCGGCCTTGACGACCTTGGGCATCGGTGTCGCGCCGACCAGGTAGCCGGTGCCGGCATCTTTCTCCGGGACGAAGACGGTGGCGCGGATGCCGTTCTTGTACGCCGAGGTGCCGAGGATCATGTCGTTCTCAAGCTGGCCGGCCACCCGCAGGCAGAAGCGGATGGAGACGTTCGCGGAGATGCCGGTGGGCAGGCTGTCGCGGTCCGGGCGCTGGGTGGCCAGGATCAGGACGACGCCCAGGGCGCGGCCGAGCTTGATGATGAACTCGGCGTCGTCACCTGCCTTGTCGCCGTACTCGGGATGGGCGAACAGGTTCTGGCACTCGTCGATGATGCAGACCAGCGGATGCAGGCCCAGTGAGCGCTTGTCGGCGATCTGCCGGGTGACGCGCTTGTCCGGGCACAGGTCCGCGGGCAGGGCCTTGAGTGCGGCCGAGCGGCGCATGACCTCCTTGCGCAGCAGGGTCAGGGAGTCGGCGGCGTAGGCGATGGCCTCGTCCTCGATGCCGGAGACGTAGCGGTGACAGACCTTGTCGTACGGGTCCAGGTCGCCAGTGCCCTTGAGCTCGTGGAACCACGCCTCGACCGTGGGGTCGAGCACGATTCCGGCGGCCAGCTCGCGGATGGACGAGGTCTTGCCCTGGCCGGGCTGGGAGCCGATCAGCACGTTGTACTGGATGAGCGGCACGGTGACCAGGCGTCCGCGCGGGTCGTTGCCGAACGGGATGCCCTTGAACACGTCATGCGAGCTGGCCCGCTTGAGCGGAGACCGCACGATGGTCTTGGACAGGTCCTTGTCGCCCACCCACAGGATCAGCCGTCCCTCATGGACGGACGGGTCGCCCTCCGGCCAGATGCAGCCGAGCGGGCGGCGCAGCGCGCCGGACAGCTGCTTCCGCCTGTCCAGCACATCGGCCACGGTCACGCCGTACGGCAGGTCGATGTCGGCGCGCCAGCCGGGGCCGTCGCGGGTGATCGGGGCGACGAACCCGATGGCGTCCTTGGGGTTCTTGGACAGGGCCTGCGTGATGCCGGCGATGCCGAGCACGCTCAGCGCGCGGACCACGATGTCACTGGTCAGCTTCTCCACCTCGGACGCCATGACGGCTCGGTTGGTGAGCGGCCGGTCGGCGGGCTTGCCGAGGAGGCCCAGCAGGGCCATGGCCACGGCGAGCGCTCCCCAGTGGACGGCGGTCGGCTCGTTGGCCGCGACGATGGCCAGGACCAGCAGCGCGATCAGGATCGTCCCGGTGATCCAGACCCGCAGCCGCACACGTGAGTCTCGTTGCCTGCTCAGCTTCAGGTACCCCTCGTAGTCGGATTTGCGGATGGCCGCCACGCGTGCGGGCTCGCCTTCCAGGTCGAACGTCCACCGCGCCATGCCGTTCACGAGGCGGACGAGGCCGCGCGGGGCGCGGGCGGTCAGGCGTCCGGCGTACAGCGGGGCGCGGACGGTCTGGTAGCAGGCGACGTGCAGGTAGTGGAGGCTCGCCCAGCGGATGGTCTCGACGGCCTCGGAGCGGGAGCGCAGCCACAGCGGGATGATCGGCTGTCGGGTGGTCGCCTTCCGTTCCAGGCTCGCCCGCCAGTCCGTCCGGGTCGGACCGGGCTGGTCCACTCGGACGATCTCGCCGTCGAGGACCGGTCCGTCCGCGTCGTTCTGCGCGGGTTTCTTCGGGTCCGATTGGGAGCGGTCGGAGTGGCGTCCGGACCGGGCGGCGTCGAGGTCGACGATGTCCGCCCCCTTGCCGTCCTGGCGGTCCGGGGTCGGTTCGTCGGACCGGTCTGGAGTGTCGTCCTCGTTCGGGTGGTGGTTGGGGTCGTCCGGTCGGTGAGTCATGATGAAGGCACCTCTGCTGCCTGATGGGTGGTGGGGTCCTGGGGCGCGGTCGTTGTCTTGGCGGATGAGGCCGCGCCCCACGTGACGGTCAGGGACGATGTGCGGTCGGGCCGCGATTCGTCCGGGCGGTCGGTGGGTCTGTGGTCAGCGGTCGGCGGCTGCGGTCCGACCGCTTGAGTGATGCCGGGTGCGGTCGGCAGGGTCAGGGCGAGCAGTTCGGCCAGGAGCATGGCGGTGGTGGCTGCGTCGCGGTCGAAGAGGCGTCCGGGGTAGCCGGTGACGGTCCAACCGCCCGCGCCGAGTTCGGCGACGTTCGGGCACCGGTCGGAGCTGATCCGGGTGTCGGTGATGGTCAGGCTCATCAGGCGGCCTCACCTTCGGGTACGGGGCCTTCCGCTTTGAGCTGGGCCAGGAGCGCGCCGGCGCGGTCGGTCGAGATGCTTTGGCCGCGGTTGCGGATGGCGTCGCGGAGGCGGTCACGGGTGAGGGGCTCGCCCTGTGAGATCAGGTCGGCGGCGATGTGTCGTCCCAGTGGCAGGAGGTCTCCTACGTTCGGTGGTGTCGTGTTCTGGGGCCGCTTGGGTCCACGGCCATGTCGCCTTGAAGCGGCCGGCGGTAGCACGGTGCTGGGGGCCTCCAGCTCCGGGAGTGTCACGGCCGGCAGTTGCGTGTGCTTGGGCGTGAGTTCGCCGAGGCGGTACAGGGCTCGCTCGCGACGGGTTGCCTTCCACCGCCACAGCAGGCCGTACCGGTCCTGAAGCTCGGTCCGGGCCAGGATGCGTTCGCGCTCCCTCCCCAGGGCCTCCGGGTAGCTGCGGATCTCCCAGAGCACCATGCGGCGCCAGAGGGAGACCGTCGCCAGCGGGGCGAGTAGCCAGCGTGAGCGGCGGATGCCGTCCATGTGGTCCGGCCTGGCCAGCTCGGCGTGCTTGCGAACGACGTGGGCGCCGACCTCGATGGCGATGACCCACAGGAGCGGCAGCAGGGCGTGGGCGACGACGGCGAACCAGTCCGTCGGTCCTGGTGTGGTGAGGTAGGCGGCCACGTTGAGGTAGACGGTCGCGGCGGTCAGGGCCCATGGGATGAAGCGGAGCCAGCCCAGGCGCATGCCGAGGCGGGCAAGGACGATGTCGAGCGCCGAGAACGCCGCGATCCCCAGGTCGATGCCGAGTGGAACGGTCCAGGCGAACCATCCGAACGAGGGCTCGGCCGCCGTGGCGACACGCTCGAAGCTGTTGACGAAGCCCAGGAGCCCGAGGGCGCCGGTGACGGCTGCGGTGGTGGAGATGGCGGTACGTTCGCCCTCAGTCAACGGCCGGACCGTGGCCTTGTAGGCGGTCATCGTGTGTCCTTCCTGTCGGTGGTTCGTGGGCGGCGTTCGCGGGTGGGGCGTCCACTGCGGCTCATGCCGCGCTTGCGGTCGGCCTCCAGCCATCCGTCGCGTCCGGCTTCCGGCTGGTAGAGGCTCGAAAGCTTCTGGCCGTGGACGGTGACGCCGGGCCGCCCGGAGGTGTCGAGGGTGCGGCGGCTCACGCGGCTGCCTCCTCGGCGCAGTCGAGGCACACGCCGAGGAGGCGCGGCAGCACGTAGCCGACGTCGATCAGGCACTCCGGGCACGTCCGGCTGGTCTTGAAGATGTCGGTACGTCGGCGAGGGCTCGGGGTGCGCTTCGGCAGGGCGAACCGCACGTCGTACAGGGAAACGGCCCGAACGCGAGGCGGGCCGGGGCGCCGGCCGCGCCACAGGGCCTGGGCCTGTGCACCTTGAGGGCCAGGGCGTAGTCCCTGGGCGGCGAGTTGGTGGAGCGTGAGCAGGTGCGGCGGGACCAGGTGCCGTGGGTAGGTGGGAATGCCGTACCGGGCGCCGGACGGGTCCCAGAAGCGGGTGCGGATACGGCTGGCCATTCAGGCCACCTCCATGTCTGCCAGGTCGGTGGTGTAGGTGATCAGGGCGGCGGCCGGCAGGCCGGCCCAGATGCCCGAGGTCGGGCGGGTGCGCCTCGCGTACTGCTCGCACAGCGACAGGGCGGGGCAGGTCGCACAGACCTCTTGGGCGACGGCCTCGCGGGCGGTGCGCTCCTCGGTGCTCTCGATGGTGAGCCGCGGGCCGGTGTGCAGCTCGGGGTCGTACGTGCACTCGGGGAGCGGTGCCCCGCCGTCGGTCTGCCAGGTGGCTTCGATCTCGGCGAGTGACATGCGGGCCGGATGGATGGGGCGGTTCGAGTTCTGAGTCACGGCGTCTCTTTCTGCGATCACTTGTTGACGGTGTGGACGAACCGGGCGAAGGACTCCGAAGCGCTCATGACCAGGTGGGCGGCGGCCTTGACGATGGTCGCCGCGCCCTCCGGGTCCTTCAGGGCGTAGAGCGCGGCGCAGATCGTCAGGACGGTCGGGAGCACTTTGCGTGGACGGATGAGCATGACGAGACCTCTCGGTTCGAAGACCTGTCGAGCAGGTCCTAAGAGACATAGAACATGTACAGCTACGGAGAGTCAAGTGTGAGGGACTGGTTGTGTTGGAGTCCCGCGGTGCTTGGCTCGCCCGCTCTTGCTGACTCAAGCCTTCCTCGCCGGGCGCCGCCCCAACACTGTGCTCATGATCGGGACTGAATGCACAGGGGGTGCTTTTTGGGGGTGATTCAAGCCCTGAGCAGGAGAAACGCGGGCCGGTATTTCTCGGGAAAGCGGGCGTTTAAGGCCGTGTTCACGCCATGATTGCCGAGGCGTGCACATGTGGAGGTGAAGATGTCTCGAATGCCCAATGTGGGGCTTGCTGATGCGATGCGGCGTGCCGATTGTTCTAATTCGGGACTTGCTTCACGAGTGCGACAGATTGCGCAAGAAGAAGGCGTAACCCTGAGCTGTACGCACGTGGACGTCAAACGCTGGCTCGACGGGGTGAAACCGCGGCCTGCCACCGCGCGCTTCATCGCGGAAGCACTCAGCAGGAAGGCCGGGGCCACCTTCACGCTGGACGACATCGGGTTCGCCAGCGTCGTGACTCCGGAGACGCTGGAACGCACGCTGGCTCATGGCGGCGGCATCTCCGACGTGGGGAGTCGGCTGCTGGGCCTGACGCGGCGCGACCTCGCAGACGATCCGGTGGCGCTTCAGTCGGTGGTCGTCCCGGATGCCTGGAACGAGTCCCTCATCGCATGGCTGCTGTCGCGGCCGGAGCCGGTGCTGGTACGGGAGCACGCGCGGCCGTCTGTCGGCCCGTGGGACGTGCAGACCATTCGCGCCACCACAGAGCTATTCGCGAGCATGGGTTTTCAATTCGGGGGCGGACATGCACGTTCCGCCCTCGTCCAGTATTACCACCGAGAAGTCGTTCCCATGCTCGACGGTAAATTCGAGGAGTCGGTAGGGCGGGCGTTGTACGCGGCGGCGGCCGAAATCACAGAGTTGGTCGCGTGGACGGCGTACGACCTCGGCCGACACGGGCTCGCGCAGCGCTATTTCCTGCAAGGACTGCGCCTTGCGCAGGTGTCCGGAGATCGCATGCTGGGTGGCCTGATCTTGGCCGACATGAGCCATCAGGCCAATTATCTGGGCCGATACGATCAGGCCATTCAACTCGCGCGTGCGGCGCAGGAGGGTTGCCGTAACGCATCCACTGCGACGCCCATGGCCTTGTTCTTCGCCATGGAGGCTCGCGCGCACGCAGGGAATGGCGATGAGGCCGCCTGTGCGCGAGCCCTGCTTGAGGCGGAGAAATGGTTCGCCAAGCGCAACGTGGACGATGACCCCTCGTGGGTCGGGTACTTCGACGCCGCCGAACTGGCCAGCGAGGGCGCGCATTGTTACCGCGACCTTCGCAAGCCGTTCCGGGCGATGGAGTTCGTCGGCCAGGCGGTCGGGCTCTGCGATCCGATGTACGTGCGGACCCTGGCCTTCGACCGGCTGGTCCAGGCGGCGAGCTACGTGCACATGGGCGACCCGTCGCAGGCCGCGGCCGTCGCGCTGGAGGCCGTCGACCTCGCCGGGCCGCTCAAGTCGGAGCGCTACCTCCGGTACATCCGAGACCTGCAAGCAGACCTGGAGGCGTACGCGGACGATGGCTTGGTGGCGGAGTTCAACGCCGTCGTCGCCCGGAAGTATTCGTCGGAGAGCGATTAGTGCGGTGACCGCTAACGTTCAACGGGTTCAGTGACCTGCGGCCGGTCAGTCGTCGTTGACCAGCCACTGCCGTCCGTCGATCAGCTCCCGGACCGCGTCGAGCTGTCCGGCGTGCGTCGCAGTGTCGACGATCACGTGCATCAGCACTTCGCGCAAAGACCCCAGCCGCCATGACCCCGAACCGAACATCTTCGTCGGCCACCAGGCCGGCACGGCATCGATCGCCGTCGCCCCGATGACCATGTTCGACTGTTCGATCGTCCGTCGATACCGCGCGAGCACGTCCGCACCGGAGAACTCCTCGGGGACCTTCCAACCGAACTCGCCGACCACGAGCGTGTCGATGACCTGGCGATCGGCGGTCATCGCGCCGCGAAACCAAAGCGCCTCGGACCAGGTCAAATGGTGCACCAGGTCGCGGGGCGACCAACCGGACGGCAGCACCACCTGGCGTAGTTGCTCCTCGCCAAGGCCGTCCAGGATGCCCAGGACGTGCTTGCGCTGCGAGTCCAGGTAACCGACCAGTGTTTCGCGCTCCACGGCCTTGCCCTCCCCGCGATATTTGCCGACGTCAGACCATACAACAACGAGATCGGCAACCGCGTGGATCAACGTGAGCGCGGTCAAGCCGGTGCGTTGTCCACCCGGTGAACGTTCATGGTCACCGCATTAGCTGTCGTACCCGTGGCGAGGTGGCCGGCCGTATCTCCACAGGAGGTAACCGAGCGGCAGCACGAGCACCAGCAGTCGAGCAGGGGCATCGCGGAGGCCGTCGACCTGGAGTTGGTACAGCAGGCCGGCGCGCAGGGATTCGTCCCCGGTGAGGAGAGGGGCGAGGCCCACCAGCCCGTACACCACCAGGGCGTCCATGACGGTCGTCAGCGCGCGCCGCCCAGAGATCGGCAGCGCGGGGGAGTTCGATGCGAGCAGCACCAGCAGGGCAGCCGCCAGCAGGCACAACTCCCAGAGTCCCCAGCCGCCGGACAGAGCCTCGAACCAGTCCGGGGTGAACATGGGCAGTGAGCCCGAGCAGATGCTGTCCCCCTGGTAGTCGGCCGAGAGCGGCCGAGCGAGCGCGATCAGCAGCAGCGCCCAGGCAGCACGCGGTCCCGCCGTCGCCGAATGCCGCCGCATCAGGGCGACCAGCACGACCAGGAGGGGCACGGCCCAGGTCGTCGCGAGTTCGGTGAGTGTGGCGAGGTCGTCGCGCAGCGGTAGGAACGGCGAGCGGTCGATCGCGTCGTACGGACGTACGCAGCTCACTACGCCCTCGGTGAAGCCTTCGTAGTGCAACTGCGCGAGGTACTGCTCGGGCACGTCGGCGGCCGTGAACAGAGAGGACCAGTCGAACCTGGTCTTCCAGGTGTCCCAGGTGGGGTAGGCCGCAGCGGCGAGGGCCGCCAGCCAGGCTAACGGGGCTGAGGGTGACACGTCAGAGGCTCCTTTTGCTTCTGGCGCACCCTATCGGTGATCTTGAGCGACGAGAGCTGAGGCTGCTGGAAAGGGGCTTTGCATCCCTGCGACTGACAGCCGTCACAACATGTCGGATACGGCACGTGAGCCCCGGAGATCGACCTTGATTTTCGAGTAAGTGGCACCCGTACTGCGCGCCTGCGGGGCGGTCATCTCCCGGCCCAGGACATCGACCCTAGAAAGCACGCCAGCGGCGAGGTGCGTCGGGATTCCGCAGCGAGTTCATGCGATTGCGGAACTCCCGGGCTATGGCCGCGTCTTCGTTGACGTTCTGCATGAGCCACGTCGTCATTTTCAGCTCATTGATGTCTCTGAGCACCGAATAGCCTTTCCAGGCGAGAACATCGAATCCGTACCGTTCCGCGAACCGGTCATATTCAGTGCGCGTTCCCCAGCCGACGGTGTGCTCGATGGCGGTGACCGCGAGATCCGTCTCCGGCGGGCCGAACGCGAAGCGCTCGAAGTCGATGAGCAGGACCCTTCCGTCGACGGTTCGGATGAGATTCTCGTTGTGCGCGTCACCATGAACCGCGCACGGCGTGAGAGGGAAGGCCAGCGCGTCGTACGCACATTGCAGCTCGTGTCGCCGTGTCAGCAGGAAGTCTCGATCCTCGTCGGTGAGGACGGACGCCGCATTGATGCGTTCAGAGACGCGGCTGAGGATGTCCATCGCCGGCAGCTCCAGGTCGGCGGGGACGGCCAGGCCGTGGAGCTCGCGCAGGACGCCGGCCAGGTCGTCGAGGGTCGCGGACGAGCCGCTGTCGGGGATGAGGTGCCAGAGCGTTACCGGGTGGCCTCTGACGATGAGTGGTTGGTCGTGGGCCGTCGTTCTCGCCGCCGGTATTCCGGAGTCGTTCAGCCAGGCCGAGACGGCTACTTCCTTGTGTACGTCGTCCAGCACCTCGACGCTGCGCGCGATCCTGACGACCACTTGCTCGGCGGGGAGTGCGAACAGAGCGTTCTCGCCGAGGCGGATCAGGCGGGCGTCCTGGCTGTCCAGTCCTGTGCTCTCACAGGTCTCGTGCAAGGTGGCTAGTGCTTCGGCGGTGGTGAAGGGGATCGAGGGCGTCTGGGATACGGTCACGTGTCACCTTCGGCTCGTGATTTGACGACGCGGCCCATACCGGCCCTTTTCTCGATGACTCCTTCCGCTTCCAGCAGCGCGAAGGCGCGCCTGATGGTGATGCGGCCGACGCCGCGTTCCTGGGCGAGTGTGTTCTCTCCGGGCAGGACGGAGCCCTCAGCGAGCTTGCCTGTGGAGATGTCCTGCCGGAACTCGGCGGCAACCGCGTCGGCTCGGGTTTGCGCGTGCTCGGGGCCGCCGACGAACCAGCCCTTGCCGTGGACGGCTGTGATGAGCCGTTCGCCGGCCAAGAGTTGCAGCGCCTGGCGGGCCGTGCCCTTCGACACCCCGAACTCCTCCGCTGTTGCGGCCTCTCCGGGCAACTGCTGGCCAGGGACTAGCTCGCCGTTCTCGATGCGCCCTCGGAGGGTCTCGGCGATCGACTCGTACTGTGTTGTTGCTGCCCGCGGGGCTGTGGGGTCTTCGCTCTTCACGCGCCGGCCACGGCCGGCCTCGCTGGCCACCAGCCCCGAGCGTTCCAGCTCGGCGACCGCCTGACGGACGGTTCCTCTTGCCACGCCGTACGTGCTGGCGAGGGTGGATTCGGAGGGCAGCATGGCACCGGCCGGCAGATCACCCTGAAGGATGCGAGTGCGGATGTCGTCTGCAATTCGGACGTAGATACGGGCGTCCTTCGCCTTGCTCATCGCGCTCCCTCGCCGAGGCACAGTGTCTCTAGGGTAGGGCGGGAGACATGGCCACTGGCGAAGCTTCGCAGACCATGTCTCCCTTGGTCTTTCCCTACGCGCGGCGGGGGGACGCCGTACAAAACCAGCTTGTTCACGCTGGTGGTAGGCGTCGATCTTGGCGGGCTTGCCGCGCAATCCGCAGAACCCTTCATCCCAGTGCCCGAGCCCATAACCCCTCGCTGGCCATCGCGGCCACGGCGGCTCGCACTATGCCGCGGAACACCGCAGATTGGATCAGCTCTCGTGTTTCAAGAGAGTTGCTCTGGTGGCGGTTCACGTGGCCTTGCCCGGCAGCGCCTGGCCACGCTGCTTGGGACGAGTAGCCATCCGAGCCCGGACCTTCCGCTTGTGCTCGTCCTCATGAAGGATGAGCAGCGCCTCCCAGACGGACCGCGCATGCCGGTACAGCCCTCTGGCCGTCTCCTCGTACTGGCCTGTAGAGGTGCGCCGGAGGATCAGGAACTGTCCGCCCTGGCAGGCCCACTCAAGAGCACCGCAACATGAGGTCTCCGTGATCCGGATGCGGTCCCTCGGAGGACGCAGGTACGGCTCCCACTCAGGTACGGGCTCGTCAGGAGGCTGGGTCATGCTCCGGTTCCCCTGCGCCGTACTGCCTCACGTACCGGTAGACCTTGCGACGGCTCCGCTGCCAGGTGCACTTGTAGGCGAGCTGCAGAGGCGAGTCGGCGACCACCTCCCGCAGGACGCCGTAGGCGACTTCGCCGGCCGTCAGCTTCGGCAGCGGCCTCGCATGCCATAGACCCGCAACGTCGCACCAGACGTAGAAGCGCCTGAACGCACCGCGCAGATCAAGCTCACATGCCTGTTCAAGCGTCGACGTCATGCCGGCCGCCCCTGCAGTTGGCAAGCCGGATGGCTGTGCGGAGGTCCTGCAGCGTTCTCGATGTTGCCGATCAGTGTCGACTGCCAGGCCAAGGCCGCCGCGAGCGCGATCGCGTCCTCGCACCTGACGATGCGCATGACCCCCTCCGCCACCAACTCGACGGTCAGAGACCGGTTCGGCACGGCGGTCCACCACAGCCTCTCCGTGGAGTCGAGCTCCAGGGAGATGTCCCACGCCGGATAGGTGCCGCGCAGAACGGAGAGCTGGCGATCCCGGAAGTCCTGTATGAGCGCCGCCAATGCGGAGGCATGGCGAACGCTTTGGGCAGTAGCCCTCAGCAGCTCGTCCAGCCCGGCTTTGGTGTCGGCGTCTAGGTGATTCGTGTCCCAGTACACGAATCCATCACAACGCTGAGTAACGACGCGTAGACAGATGTGATTGGGGGACACTGGGGGCGGCGACCGTGTCCCCCAACTCGGTGGTGAGGTGCGACGGCATGCTGGAACAGCCCAGAACTCCCCGGTGGGCCGAACGCATTCGCGACGAGCGACGTCAGCGCGGCTGGTCACAGAAGCAACTGGCCAGACACCTGTTCCAGGCGGCGGGCGAGGGGATCGCCTTGCCCGAATTCGACTCGGTGGTCCGCAGAATCAAAGACCACGAGGCAGGCAACAGCCGCCCGAAGGACCCCTACCCCTTGCTCTACTGCCGCGTGTTCGGCATAGACGAGGCCGTCCTCTTCGACCATGACGGCGAGCTGGTGGGAACGCTGCCCACGAGCGGTGACCTGATCGACCACACAGCCTGGATCGAGCAGACCAACGTCGGCAACAGCACCATCGCCATGATCGACGAGACCCGCTACCACCTGACACAGCGCCACACCCAGACCGCCCCCGCGCCACTGCTCGCCGATGTGCTACGCCTGCACCGGCGAGTGCTGGCGCTCCTGCGGGGTGGCAAGCAGCGGCTTCACCAGACGCGCGAGCTGTTCCGGATCGACGCCGAACTCCTCGCCCACGCCTGCATCCTGCTGGGCGACCTGTACGACGACGAATCAGCCATCGTCCACGGCAGGGCCGCCCTCCTGTCCGCCCAAGAGGCCGGCGCGAGCGAGGCCGCGGCGCTGAGTGCCCAGGCCAAGACCGAGCGGTGGCGATGCCGGTACGCCGTCTCTGCTGACGCGGCCAGACGCGGCTACGAATGCAGCCCGCCCACGCCCCTGCGGGTGCTCCTGGCCAGCCAGGAAGCGAACGCCGCAAGCCTGCTCGGCGACTTCGACCGAGCCCGAGAAGCACTTCACCGAGCGGACGAGGCAGCCAGCTCCGTGGGCGGCGACTCCGGCGTGACGCCCTGGTCGTGCCCAGCACCCAGGCGGGCACTGTACGCCCTGTCGGTGGCACTCCAGGCCAGCGACCATGCCGCGGCACTCCAGGCGGCAGCGGCGGCCGACGACGCATGGGCCAACGGCGCTCCCTGGGTGGCCGGCACCTGGGCACAAGTCCGCTTCGGCGCCGGCATCGCGTACGTGATGATGGAGGACCTGGACGCCGCCGCCGAACAGGTGACGCCGGCCCTGTCCCTGCCGCCCGAACACCGCCTGTCCACGATCACCAACTACCTGGTGCGAATGGATGCTCGATTGGCCGCTCCTCGGTTCCGCGGCTCGGATATGGTGACCACGCTGCGCGAGCAGATCAAGACGTTCAACTCCGCTCGGGCTCTGCCCGCCCCTGTCGAGGAGGATGCGTGAGCCCGTTGCCAACGCGAATGGTGAACCGCTGGGAGAAGCGACGAGCGCTCATGCTGCCGCCAGGCCAGGGCCAGCTCTACTGGCACGTCCTTCTGGGAGAGGACCCCGAAGCGCGGGCCATCGTCCAAGAGGCTCACAACCGCCTGGCCGGCCTGCCCGGCCTCGATCTGGTGCCGCAGAAGTTCATCCACCTCACCACGTTGGTCGCTGGCTACTCGCAGGAGATCACGGACCATCAGGTGAACGTGATGACGGAGGAGGCCACGGCTCAACTCGCGCAGGTCGCACCTATCACCGTCACGCTCGGGCGTGTGCTCTACCACCCTGAGGCGGTGGTCCTGGAGGCGCGGCCAGCGGACCGTCTGCGTCCCCTACTCGAAGCGGCGAAGTTCGCTACGCGGGCGGCTACCGGACGTGATGGTGCTCTCGCTCATACAGCGTGGGTGCCGCACGTCACTGTGGCGTACAGCAGTGCTGATGGCCCGGCGGCTCCCATCATTACGGCGCTCGGCAAGCAACTCCCCGAGCGTGACGTCACCATCCGTAGCATTCACATCGTCAACCAGGACGGTCCGGAGACGGTTTGGGACTGGCGCCCATTAGCGCAAGTGCGACTTGGGACCTCATGAGAGCGTGCCCGGCCGCGTCAGCGTCTGGAAGCCGTGCTCGCTGACCGCAGCTACGATCACGACAGGTACCGCCGATTGGTTGGTGAGCTGCAGATCCCCCTGATCGCTCGCTGACACCGAACACAGCTCCGGCCTGGGCAAACACCGTTACGTAGGCGAGCAAACCTTCGCCCTGCCCCATGCGTTCCTACGCATGCGCATCCGCTGCGAGGGCCGTGACGACAGCCATGAGGCGTTCCTTTAGCTAGCCTGTGCGCCCATCTGCTGGCGACGCCTCGCCTCCTTGCGTTAGCGGCTCTTAGAGTCGTCCTAGGTCCTCGAAAACACTACAATTACACGTTGGCCGCCGAGAGTTTGTCTTCGAAGATGTGGCCTCCAGCGGGTGGTCCCCGCCGAGCGGTAGTTCTGTGAATACTGCGGCATTCTGCTGAGCGGGTGCGCCTGTTGTGCGAGCCAGCCTCAGCAAGACTCCAACCTGCCCAGACATCCCATGACGACCATTCTGCGGATTCTGCGGATGACAACCGGTGTCAGCGTTAAATCCTCTTGTAGAGGCGCACTTTGGGTGATCTGCGCGAGTCACCTCATCACTTCGGAGGGATCGCAACGCGTCGCTCTTGATCTCGGCGCGACGCCCGTCTACTGGTCACTCATCACCCTGGGAATCGCAACTACAGGGTGATGGTGTTGATGATGTCCTGGATGGCATCACTCGTCACCCTGGAAGGACCGCAACCCGAACACGACCTCGCACACCCGCTGCGGCCAAGGTCACTCATCCCCTGGCGGAGCTGAGGTTGGGGCGGCTCTGGCGGGTGCGGGGCCAGGACGGGTCGCGGTGGGCGGAGCTGTTACGCCTGCCGGCTGTCCGGCCATGCACTTTGTGGCCACCGCCGTCGGGGAGGTTGTCCAGTTTCTTGATGTCGATGTGGATCAGGTCGCCAGGAGCGGGGTGTTCGTAGCGGTGGATCGGCTGGGCGGTGGCGCGGTCCAGATGGGCCAGCCGGGCAAGGCGGTAGCGGGTAAGAACGGGAAGAGCGGTCGTGCATGCCTGCTTGGCCGTACTGGCGGTAGCGGTTGGCCCAGCCGCGGGCGGTGGTGACGTCGACCTGGAAGCGTTCAGCGGCTCGCCGCAGCGGCCATCCGTCCTCGACAACACAGCGGGCCAGGCGTAGGCATCCGAGCTCGGCCAGGGGCGCGTTACGGTGGGGCATGAGGGCCTTTCTGGTCGGAGTGTAGATGTCGCAACCCACACCGAATCGAAGGCCCTTCCTATTTGCAAGATCTTTTCTCTTGTGTCGCCTCGTACCTAACCTCTGTCGTCAGTACACCTAGCGGCGATATCGTGCAGGCGCCCGGTAGGTCGGTGGCCCGGGCACTCGGGCTAATCGATGGGGCTGGTTTGGTGTCACTCTGCAGGTCGTCAGGCAGGACGGCGGGTTCCGTTCCACGAGGGTCAAGGAAGGCACTCGGCCCAGGCGGCGCTCGCAGTTCTCACTTGGCCTCCGGCGCTGGGGTAGTTTAGTGTGCCCTCGCTTGACTGGGTAACCTTGAAACGGAGAGAGGACGACGGTGGCCGACACTGTCAGATACGGCGGTGGAGACAATTCGGTACTGAGGCTGGTCCTACACAATACGTGGGGCAAAAAATGCTACTGGTGCGGCGACCCAAAAGAATTCAACGATATCGAAATTGATCACATTCTCCCGCAGGACGCTGGCGTTAAAGATCTGGAGGGGCTCAAGACCGCGTACCCGCTGGACGAAGACTTCGACATCCATGGCGTCGAAAACCTCGCTCCAATCTGTGCCCGCTGTCAGCGCAGGAAAGGGAGCAGGCGTTATGGCGCCATAGGTATCGTGCTAGATGCCCTACGCACTGCCTCCCGATACGGATCGACAATCGTGAAAAAGGTGCAGAAGTTCGGCAACTCGGGAAACGTTGCCCAGCTCCTTCTTGGCGCTATAAAAGCGGACCTCAACGATCCAGATGTAAGACATGTGTTCGAGGATTATGCCCCCGCCCTCGTCCAGAAACTGGCGCTCTTGGACGAGGCGAAAGCCGACTATATTTGTTCTCGTATCGTTGGGCCCCCGCTTACCCCCTATAATCCTCTGAACATTAGCCTCGCCCTCGACAATGGGGGCCGGACAGCAGTAGCAATCTTCGAGGATGTGTGCGGGTGCTCTGTCGAAGAGGTGCTGAGGGGCCCAATCGCCGAAATAATGGCGGAAAGCCACAGGAAGGTGCAGGCGCGCCTCGAGGGCATGCGATACTACTCCTCGCCGATTTTCTTCGAAGCGCCGTATAGCGTGTCTACGAGACTCGTCGTTGCATCAATCAGCTATGCGCGCGAGGGGCCGCTGATCGCATTTACCTTCGCTGGCGAATTTGAGGATGACGTCTCCGCTACTGCAGTTCGGCAGGGCGATGACGGAATCGGGCTAGTCGAATTCCAGGAGGATGCGTGGACTTCTGGGCGATTTTCGTTCACCGCCACCTTCGACTTCTTGGCAGAGCCTGAAAGTTTGGTTTTAGACGCGTGCTCAATCGACTGGTGGGGGTTGGAATAGAGGATGACGGCATCGTTATGGTAGTGGATGATATGTCTGAGTTCGGAACTGGTGGACGGGTCGCGATCGCTCCGCCTTTGGCGGCGCTTGCACGTCCGTAGCACGCATGCTCGCAGCACTCGCCAGTCCTTGAGTCGTGCTTGCTGGGAGTGGATGCATGCGGCTTCGTCGATGATCGATGCGCCTCCCTTGGGGCTATGCATGTCCACGACTCATTTATTTGACTTGTGGCTAGTGCGTATGCGTTCGATCAATGAGGGTATGCCATCAAGAACAGGATCGAGGGTAATCATAATTTCACGTAAATGGTTGAACTTTTTGTCGCTAGCTCCGTAGCTGCCCAGTAGCAGGAGAAGGTGTGGTGTCAGGACTTTCCACGCACTGGCCGCGGGGGCACGGCTGGCAGTGTCTGCATAATGCAGGCAATAATCGATGATTGCGTATTGAGTGCGAAGGTTCATTACGCGGGTGTTGACGGGGTCGTCTGAGAGAGTTTTACGGGCAATGCGAAGCGGGAGGGCGGCTTCAGTGAGGACAACGAGAAGATCGCGTATGATGCAAACCTTGTCGTAATCCATTGCTCTGAGCGCCTGAATCTGAGCACGGGTGGAGATATTTGGAATCTCCTGCCCAGAAAGTCCTTGCAGCTCTTGTTCGCGTCCGAGAGCAAGTATCGCTTCGTCTAGCGTCTTGCAGGGGAGTGTCTCATTAGACTCGTATTCGAAACCTATTTTATTGATGGGGTCACAGATAGCCTCGTTGACTGTATCTGAACCGAGAGCGCCAGGAATCAACGCCGCGACGGCCATGTCTGCCAAAGCAGTGGCATCTTTCGAATCTCTTAATTCGATGAGGCGGGGAACCTCTATGTGGCGCCGGCGAGCCGCTGATTGCTGGCGGAGAAGACTGCGAAAGTGTTGATGTGCTGCATCGACAGCCGCTCCGATTGGATCGCCGTCGGTACCTGCGGCGACCATTGCGCGTTCTATCTTGACTATGGCGCTGCGGGAGTCATTGACGATCGCCCACTCGAGTGCCTTGCGCACGCCGTCCTCGGATAGCGGTAAGCGAGTAGCGATGAACGGTTCCTCATACCGCGGATGGGCGAAGAATACGCGAAGCACCACCTTCTCCAGTTGTTTTTTCTGCTTGGTTGCTAATGCGAGTGCTTCGGCGACTATGTAGGTGTCCTGGGCGAGTGCTGAGGAGACCGAACCGTGGCCATGGCCGAGTGCTCGGCGCTGAGGCCACGGGAGCGCGCCGAACTCCCGCCACCGTCGGATCCTGGCCAAGCTCACGGGCAGGCCTCGCTCGTTCAGCCAGGTCTGCAACTGGAGCTCTGTAGGTGTGGGGGTCTTCCAGACCACACGATGCATCGTAGATAGAACCCCGCGATTTTTGCCTGCCTTCGCGAGAGTGGGGCCTGGCGTACTGGTGGCATGGACACAGACAAGAACCCTTCCGCGCGGACGGAAGATCCATCGCCAGCAGCCTCCCGCGACAACGGCACCGTACTGTTCCGTCTCATCCCTGCCGCTGTTGGAGGTGTACTGTCCGGCATAGCAAGGGCAGTGGCTGCCTGGCTTCTTGATTGAGCTGCCGTCCCCCTCGGTCGTGAGACTCACCCCCGGCAGACCCTTACAGGTTTCGACTACCACGGCAGCGCCAGTCGGGGCATTGCTCAACCGGGCAGTGCGACTGCGACAATGGAGGGGGCGCTAAGCAAGTCAACGCTGGCTGCGGCCAATACCCGGCTAGTTTGGCGTCGTGCACAAAGAACTGCCAGTTCGAGGCCTGGTTGAGACAGGACTGTAAAACCGTCGGCTCAGCCTACGCAAGTTCGAACCTTGCACCTGCCACACCAGCGGGAAGAGGCCCGTCACCAGCGGAAACGCGGTGACGGGCCTCTTGCGTTGTGTCCGGCCGTCCAGGAGTGGCGCCGGCTCTCTACGGTTGATCGTTCCCTTATGCATTCCCTAGCGATCATGGTTGGTGGACCGCTGCGCTCGGGATGTGTCTGCGGCGACACTGGCTCCCATAGTGCGCGCGTCCACCTCAGGACGGAGCGTCACAGAGCTCTCCGGAAGGAATCAGGCACCCTGGGACGGCAATGCAGCTACTTCGGCAGCACTCTTGCCGCCCTCTACGCGCTGGTATCGGGCGCGTGCAACTGCGCCCGACCCTCTGCGTGATCAACGAATTGTCGGCACCGAACCGGCCAAGCTCGACGCCACCGGCTACCGGCCACTACGTTGCCTCGAACGCGTCGTGACCTCGTCCCTGTGGTGACCTGAGCAGGGCGGCCGGAGGCACGCTCTCGCTCGTGGGTCGCGATGGAACCGGGCTACTCCATGCCAATGTTCCTGCAACGGTCCCGAAGCCCAAAGGGACGAAATCTGGATCACCATCTGTGTGTCGATTTCCGAAGTCGTCTGCACGGGTGACCGAAGTCTCGTGCACAACAAGGCGACGGCCGGGAGGTAAGACCTCGCCGTCACGGAGATAATCACGAGCCATGTGATCACGGCCCAGGCAGGATGCTCCTGTGAACTCTGTCCTATGCGGCCTCGCTACCAATCCAGCCCTTCTGCCCGATCTGGTCGACCGGCTGATCGTGGTTGCCGACGAGGACATCGCCGTGAGTCTGTCCGAGCGGGAGGACCTCACCCACGCGCAGGCGATCGCGCTGGTCTCCCGCGTCGAACAGAGCGCTGGGCGGCTCGCGGAGCGGGGGTTGCTGACGGCTGATGACGTCGATCCTGGCGCACAGCCGTTCGCCGCCCTGGCCCTGCTCACCGAGGGCGCCGGTCGCCCGGCCTGGGCGCGCCTGCTGGCGGCGGATCCGATCATCGAACGCCGGGAACGGTTGGCCGCCTGTCCCGGTCTCCCCGCCGAGGCGCAGGAGATCCTCGCCGTCGATCCGGAGGCACGGGTTGTCGCGGAGCTGGCATTGCAGGCGACTGCGGACATGGCGGCCCGGCTCGCGGCACATCCCCATGCCGAGGTCCGCTGCGCGGTGGCCGTCAACGAGGCGGCGCCGCCAGCGGTGCTGGCCGCGCTGGTCAACGGCGAGGGGCTGCCGCCGGCAAGGCGGTGTCTGGTCTGTGACCGGGAGGAGACGCCGTTCTACCACGATCCGGATTGCCCCAGGCTCGACTGCGACCTGCCGCCGGCCGCAGCATGCGACGGCTCTCATGAGTCCACCGTTCACCAGACGCGCGTGAATGCCCTGTGGAACCCGGCTACGCCCACCGCGGCCGTCGTCGGCTTTGCCGATCATCCTTCGATGTTGCTGCGCTGGCCACTGGCGGTCCGCCCCGATCTGCCCGCGGCAGTCTACGAACGTCTCGCTGCCAGCCCGGAACCCGGTGTCCGCGCTGCCCTGGCCGCCAATCCCGCGATCGGCGACGACCTGATCCGCGCGCTGGCCGCCGACGCCGACCCCGACGTGCGGCGCGGCCTCGCCTTCAACCCGCGAGTGCCGCTCGAGGTGCTCACCCGTCTGGCCAACGACACAAGAATCGGTTCCACCCTGCTGCCGAGGATCGCTACCACCTCGCGCGCCGAGATCGAGGAGCTGGCCGCCTCACCACATCCGGTCATGCGGATGTTGCTGGCCGAACGACGTGACCTGCCGCCTGAGATCCGCGATGGGCTGGCCGCCGATCTCGACGCCAAGGTGGTCAAGTCCATCGCTCCGCACCCGGGCCTGTCCGACGTGCGGCTGCATGCCATGGTGCAGCGGCACGGGGTACGGATCATGGCCAAAGTGGCGAAGAACCCGGAGGCCTCGCCGGCGTTGCTGGAGGACCTGGCTCGGCACGGGCCGCCGGTGCGCAAGGCACTGCGGGAGATCGCCCGGCACCCCAACGCGACGGCTCCGGCGCTATTGGTCTGCTTGTCGGATCGGCAGGCCAGACCCCTCGCCGCCGGTCACCGGGCCCTGCCGCCCCAGGCCATCGTCGAGCTGCTCACCGATGACGACTGGCAGGTGGTGGAAGCCGCGGCCGCCAATCCGGCCCTGCCGCCCGAGGTGATGTCCATGCTGGCGCCCTGAGCCAAGGCCCTGCCCGGTCATATGGAGCCTCCGAGATACCGGCGCCGGTCGATCAGCCCTGTGCACAGGTACTGCCACCCGTCCGCGTTCGTCGAGAGCGTCGGCGTAGTACCGGCGGTGTCCAGCGATGAGCGCGGTGACGCCCTCGCTGGTTGCCTCCGGGATCTTGTACATCCAGAAGGTTGCGTCGTTGCTGATGACTGGAACCGGCGATGTGGGCAAGGGCGCGAGTTGTTCCTCCGCCGGCGAAGAGCAGCTGGTGGGAATGCCGCACCAGTGTCAGTTTCCGAAGTGGTCTGCACGCCCGCCCTGGTGGGGGCGTACAGGCCACTCGGTGGTGAAAGTTCCCGATGGCATGCAGGCGTATCAGCTCGGCCTGCCATCGCATGATCAGTGCGGGCTCGGCGTGAAAGGTTTTTGCAACGAGGACGTCGGCTCATGCGTCCCTGGAAGGTGGAGTTCGAGGAGTTCGTCCGTGCCAGGAGCCATGCGCTGCTGCGCTACGGCCTGGTGCTGACCGGCAGCGCCGACGACGCGGCCGACCTGGTCCAGGAGGCTCTGCTCAAACTGAGCTCCTCATGGCGGCGTGTACGCAACAAGGATGACCCCGAGGGGTACGTTCGGACGATCATGGCCCGGCAGCATGTGAGCTGGTGGCGCAGGCGACGGCTGGAGCACCTCACGGAGGAGGTTCCCGCCCCGGTCCACGAGGACGAACACGAGCTCGGCGAGATCTGGCAGCGCCTGCGGGCCTTACCGGCCAGACAGCGCGCGGTGCTGGTCCTGCGCTACTACGAGGATCTCGCCGACGAGGAGATCGCGGCCAGGCTCGGCATCTCGCAGGCGACCGTACGCAGCCAGGTCTCACGCGCCCTGGCCACACTCCGCGTCCGCGCGGACGCACTCACGGGGAGGTGGAGATGACAACCGAGGAGAAGCTGGCCCAGGCGTTGCGCACCATCGCCGACCGGGCCGAGAACCTGGACGTGCTGCCCGGCGTACTGGCCATGCGGCGGAAGCGGGCGCGCCGGCGGACCCGCGGCGCGCTCGCGGTGGTCTGCGCGGCGGCCCTGGCCTGGGGCGTGACGACCGCCTGGCCCGTACCGCAGCTTGTGGTGGATCCGGCTGGGCCGGGGCCGGCGCGCAACGCGGTCGAGCGGATGTGGCCACAGGCGGTGTTCACCATGCCCGGTCGCTCCCGACCGCTGGCGGCGATCAGCGCCACCGAAGTGCTGGTCTGGAACGAGCAGGGAAGGCTCGACGTCTACGACGCCGCCTCCAGGAGTTCACGAACGGTCGCCGCTCCCAGGCAGGCGCCGCGGTATCTGGCCGTCGACCGTGAGCGGGTGGCCTGGCTCGCCGACGGGCACGTCTGGATCGCCCCTCTGCGGGCCGGTGGACAGACGAGCAAGGTCGGACCAGTCCCGGCAGAGAACGTCGATCGCCTGGCACTCGCCGGCCAGGACGTCATCTGGTCGGCGCCGCTCGACGGGGTCTGGCGGATGAGGATCGGCCGTGGAGTCCCCGAACGGGTATCCGGGTCCAAGGGCCTGCAACTCGTGGAGTGGCCATGGGCGACGGATGAGCCTCTGGACATGCGTACCAATCCGACCAAAGTCGTCAACCTGCAGACGGGAATGACCATCCAGATCCGCCCCGCGTCAGGTGTCGAGGGCCTGCGCTGCGGGCCGACCTGGTGTACCGGGACACGCAGAGACGACACCGTCGTCCAGCGCAGTGACGGCAGCTGGAACCACGTCCACCAAGGGCTGCGCGGCTACCCGTATCAGGATCGGTTCTTTACTGCCTTCGGCGAGATCTACGACGCCCGCACGCGGACAACCGTGACCTTTGACAGCGCTCGACTGCCGTCGGGGGGCAGACAGTGGTCCTCAGGCAGCGGTGTCATCTTCTGGACGCAGGGCGGCGGTGTCCGCGTGGTGAACCTGGCCGCCATTGCCCAGCCGTAGGGAGCCCAACGCAGCTACTTGTAATCACGCTCTGCCCGAGGGCCGTTGACCTCCTGTCCAGATGCGGCGCATGGCCTCGCTCGGCTGTCCGTTGATGCATTTGGCGTGGACGCGTAGAAGAACGTCAACGCCGTGTCCTGCCCATTCGGCTACCTGGGGCGCTCGGCACGCCAGCGTTGAGCCATGTGGAGACGGCCGCATGACGTAGGGCGTAGGGGACCTCCATGAGGGGCGACCAGGCTTTGGACGGTTAGAACGCTCGTGCTCTGGCTGCATGGAAGACCTTGAGGGGCGGCGATGTCATGGCCACCGGCCTCCGACGTTTCCGGGTTCGTCTGCGCGAGCAGCTGGTGCCGGTCGATGACCTCGCGCTGGAAGATCTTTTCGGGTTCCGTAGCGGCCCTGGGAGGTGGATGTGGCCGTGCTGGCCTCATCGCCGGGAGGTGAGGGGTGGGGGGCGCTGAGGCCGCCTGAGGGCCGTGCGACGTTCGGGGCGGGGGTGCTTGCGTCCAGGCGGTCCTGTTCGGCGCTCGACCGCGCCTACCCTGTCGGGGCGGTGAAGGCGGCCGCCGATCGGGCCTGGCTGGTCGAGATGATGCGCGGACGTACCGAACGACCGTCCGGCAACTCCCACCCCTTGCGTCCCGTCGAGGCCTTCGGCGGCGGCCACCTGCGCGAGCTGCGTGATCTGGTGGCTGATGCTCGCGTCTCTATCGCGGGTCGAGTACGCGCGTCATCCAGATCGAGTTGCCGTGTTCGACGTCCTCGTCGACGCGGTCGCTTCGGTGGAAGCCGAGTTTCTCAAGGACGCGGAACGAGGGGGTGTTCCACTCCCGCACAGTGGCCCAGAGGCGGCGACGCCCTGTTCGAATCGCGGCTTCCAAGACCGCACGGGCGGCTTCTGTCGCATAACCATGGCCGTGGGCTCGTTGTGCCAGCTCGTACGCGATCTCGGGTTCGTCGAACGATCCATGGCCGACGGTCAATCCGCAATACCCGATGAACCCACCGGTGTCGCGCAGCTCTATGGCCAGCAACCCGAGCCCAGGAGCCGCCGTCAGCGGATTGTCAACGAGCCAGCCGCGGACGTCCTCGACCGTCGGCCGTCCCTCGGCGTCGATCCGCCGGGCCGCCGGCACTCGCGGGTCCCGCTCGAACCACAACCCGCGGAACTGCTCTGCATCCGACGGCACCCACCGTCGCAACCGCAGCCGCTCGGTCACCAGCTCCGCCGGAAGGTCCTCATATGTCCTCATCTCGACCAACCTAACCCATCTGCCGGCGGCCGGCCGGTCCCCCGTGATCCCGATCTCTACAAGCAGCGCAACACGGCCGAACGCTGCACCAACCGGATCAGAGAGCGGCGTGGGCCGGCTTTCCTGTTCGACAGGACACCCGACAGCCATCTGGCCGGCCTGTACCTACGCGGGGCCGTCCTATGGATCCGAAGCCTCCCGTCGGCCTAGAGATCCGAACTCCGTACAGGCTCCGGAGCGGGAGGTATCCGCTGGAGGCGGTCTTGTTGGGGTGATGTGTTCGTGGGACAGTTCGCGGTGTGGACGCGTATCGCCGATCTGGCTGGTACAGAGCCGGTCGGGCGCTTATTCTGATCGGCTTGGGCTGGGGTGCTGCCGGCTTCTTCTTCGTGTTCGCCGTCAACGACGGGCGCGTGTGGCCGAATGCCTACAGATTCCTGTTCGTCTACCTCAGCCTTCAAGTGCTTGGGGTGCTGTGCGCATGTGCCGGTCGGACGCGGCACCGGGCGTGGCGCAAACCCGTTAGCCGGCCATCGGAGAGCGAAGTGGGCGGCGCTGACCGGAAGGAGGCCGGAGGCGCCGCGTAGCCGTCGGCTCTGCCGGAAGCTGCCGTCGGGCTCCCCCGGGGCAGCCGGCCTGAGGCCACCTGGTGAGAGCGTCAGTCAGTGACGGGGACGGCATTGTCGACGAAGTCGCGAAATGCTTCCAACAGCTCACCGAGGTTCAGGGGCCCACATGCTCCTTCGAAGCGGATCCCGTCGCTCCAGACATGTACCCAGTCATCCTCGGTGCGTTCCACCTTGAGGGGTCCAGCAAAGGCCCCGTAAGAGGCGTGTCGACGAGGTCGATCTTCACGTGCCATCCCGGATTGTCCAACGTTTCGATAGACACGCCGTAACTGTGTTCCCAGTCGTCATTGCAGCAGGAGGCGTACCAAGACTGGAGGAAGATGAGCGCATCGGTGATCACGTGGTGAGTCTGACACCTGTGGGCGTCGCGTGCCCGATGGGGCAGGAGGCGAGGGGGAACAGCGATCAGTGCCGTTGCACGCGCGTCTTCGCTGGTGGAGTGAGATCGTGTGCGGCTTTGCAAGCCGGATGTCAGAAGTTCGAATCTCTAGGGTCCATCCATACAAAAGCCCAGGTCGTCGGCCTGGGCTTTTGATCTTCAGTGGGCCTCGTTCTGGGGTGTTCAGAGCGCCGACGTCGGAAGCGGTCAAGCGGCCGGCGTGGCGTTCGGGTCAGTCGTCCAACTCCTCCGACGAAACGGTCTCATCCGCGGGCGGGGGCTGTATGTCTGCCTTCATCCCCCAGTTCGACAACCGGAGATCCTCTTCGAAGGCGTAGTACGGGTTCTCTGTGGCGGACTTGTCGCGGCTGTCGTTCGGTTCGCGCCACGCGCTCCACGCCCTGCGGACGAGTTGGTCACGGCCGATCCACAACCGCCAGGACACCTTCCAGGAGGCGTACTCGCCGGTGGGCTTGCTGCGGAAGCCGATGCGCATGGCCGGGTTGACCTTGTGGAGTTGCGCGAAGGTGATGGCGCCCTCGTGGAGGGTGGTGCGCACACCGTCGTAGACTCCGGCGGGCCGCTTGCGCGCGGTGGTGGCCAACACTGCTCTGAGGGTGGCCGGGTCGCTGAGGCTGACATGGTGGCCGGACTTCAGAACGAGCCGGCAGGGCCACTCGTACGTGACCCAACTCTTGCCCGGCGGCAGCGGCTGGTCGGGGTCGGGCTCGGCGTACAGCTGGTAGCCGCGCTTTCCGATGCAGATGTTGCGGATCCCGTGGCGTCCCAAGTTGTAGTTCGTCAGGTCTGTGGCCACGATCTTGCCCTTGCCGAACCCCACGACGCCGCGCACCGGCTTGTGGGTGGACCAACTGCCGAACCAGTTCACCCGGGTACGCTGGACGATCTTCACTCCATGGCCCGGCACGAGCCGGCGCTGAATGGCGTCGGCCGGGTCCGACACGGCATCGGCCCGCACGACCGGCCCTGCAGTCACCGTGGATGCGGTCACCAGGAGAACCGCCAGGGCCATTCGTCGTCTCATAAGCCAGGGATCTTCGCAGCGGCAGATCTCGTCATGATCACGCCTCTTCGGCGGTGTAGCAGGTCGGCCGCCGTGTTCGGCTGCCCTGTGCCACACCAGCGGGAAGAGGCCCGTCACCCCGCGGTCACCGGGTCCTCAGAAGGCGGAACCAGGATTGTCCGGCCGCGTCTGTTCGGTCGGTGTGTCGCAGAACTCCTGCTTGACGAGGGCGTCCACGAGCGTCAGGAAGTCCTTCGCCGAACCTCTGGTGGCCGAGTCCAGCCAGGTCACCGAGGCGGTCAGGGTCTTGCTGCCGTCGGGCGAGCTGTACATCAGCGCGCCGTAGCCGTGCGGCGGGCTGCCGTTGTGCTGGTAGACGGTGCCGCAGCCAGGGCCCAGGTCCTGCGCCCAGATGCCGAGGCCGTAGTCCTGCTTGGGGATCGACGTGGGGATCGCCGTGCGCATCTCGGCCAGCAGCGGGGCGGGCAGGAGCTTGCCGCCGTTCAGCTCGGAGAAGAACGTGGCCAGGTCCTGGGTGGTGGAGATCAGGTCACCGGCGCCGGTCAACAGGGACAGGTTCTGGTGGGAGAGGTCGATCACGCGGCCCTTGTACTGGTAGTAGCCGTGGGTGTGCGGGCCGGGCAGTGCCGTCGTGCGGTTGCCCGCCGCGAGGGTGCCCCACAGTCCGAGCGGGCCGGTGATGCGCCGCTTCAGCTCGGTGGCATAGGAGTGGCCGGTGACGTTCTCGATCAGCAGCAGCGCCACGGTGTAGTTGGTGTTGGAGTAGCTCCATTGCGTCCCGGGTTCGAAGCGCGGCTTCTTGGACAGCGCCAGACGTACCAGTTCTTCGGGCTTGTAGCTGTTGAACCGGTTGGGCACCCATTCGTCGCCGTTGGCGGGGATCCCCGGTTCGTCCATCGTCCCGTCGGGGTTGTACTCGCCGGTGTAGTTGAAGATCCCGCTGGTGTGCCGCAGCAGCATCCGTACGGTGATCCGCTCGTCCAGCCCGTAGCCGGGCAGGTAGTCGGCGGCGGGACTGTCCAGCCCGATCCTGCCCTCGGCCACGAGCTGCAGCACCATGGTCGCGGTGAAGGTCTTGGTGATGCTGCCCGCCCAGAAGCTCCCGTCGGCCGGGGGCTTGGCGGCCGAGCCCAGCTTGCGCACCCCGGCGCCGGCGGCCCAGTCGCCCTGCTGATCGCGCACGCGTAGCTGGATCCCGGTGAAACCGGCGTCGACGAAGGCGTTCATCGCCTTGCGCAGCTCCGGGCGATCCTGCGCGCTGGAGGCGGCCATGGCGGGGGTGGCGGCCCCCGCCAGCACCGCCGTTGCGAGCGCCGCGACGGCCGCGCGCCGGCTGATCGTCGTGTTCATGATGTCCTCGTCTCTGGGGGCTTGGTCGCTGTTCTCAGTTCGCGGGCCGGCCATCGCCGAACACCTCGTCGATGAGCCGCTGTGTCGCCTGCTGGAAGGCCGCCGCCTTGGACAGGGCGGCGTCGTCCACGTAGGTCACGGAGGCCGTCATCGTCTTGCGGCCGTCGGGCGTGCTGTACATCAGGGCCGCGGAGCCGGCCATGCCGCCGTTGTGGTGGTAGACGGTGCCGCCGTTCTCGCCCAGGTCCTGCTCGAAGATCCCCAGGCCGTAGCCGATCTTCGGGTCCGGCTTGCGCATCTCGGTCAGCAGTTCGGCGGGCAGCAGCCGGCCGCCGTTCAGCGCGGAGAAGAACGTGTGCAGGTCCTGGGTGGTCGAGATCATGTCGCCGCCGGCGGAGATCCAGGAAGGATTCTGGCTGGTGACGTCCACCGTGTGCTCCTGGCCGCCGTCCTCGTACCGGTAGTAGCTGTGGGCGTGCGGGCCGGTGATCTCCGTCGAGGTGCCCGGCGCCTCGGTGCCCGTCAGTCCCAACGGGCCCAGGATCAGCCGCCGCATTTCCTCGGCGAACGAGCGGCCCGTGACCCGCTCGATCAGCAGCCTGGCCAGCACGTAGTTGGTGTTGGAGTAGCTCCAGTCCGTGCCCGGCTCGAAGCGCGCCGGCTTGGACAGCGCCAGCCGGACCAGCTCCTCGGGCTGGTGGGTGTGGAACCGGCCGTCCACCCATTCCTTGCCCGACCACGCGATTCCCGGCGCGAACGTCCCGTCCTCGTAGTACTCGCCGGTGTGGTTGAAGATCCCGCTGGTGTGCTGCAGCAGCATCCGTACGGTGATCCGGCCGTCCAGCGCGAACTCGGGCAGGTAGCCGTCCACCGGGTTGTCCAGTCCGATCCTGCCCTCGGCCACGAGCTGCAGCACCACGGTCGCGACGAACGTCTTGGTGGAGCTGCCGACCCGGAACCGTCCGTCCGCCGGCGGCTTCTCCGGCGAGCCCAGCTCGCGCACCCCGGCGGTGCCGACCCACTCGCCGCGCTCGTCGTTCACTCGCAGTTGCATTCCGGTGGCCACCCCGGAATCGACGTACGCCTGCATGGCCTCCCGCAGTTCCGGGCGATCCTGCACGGCCACGGTGCTCGCCACGCTCACCTCGGGCGTGGCCGGAGCGGTGTCGAGGGCTGCGCTGATCTTGCGGGCCATCTCGGTCATGGTGGGGCTGGGCCTCCCGTGGGTGGCCGCTTCGACGGCGACCAGGACGGTGCGGCGGAAGTTGTCGGCCTCGGCCGGCGCCGACTTCGCGAGCAGGCTCATGGAGGCGTTCAGGGCAGGCAACACCTGGTCGGCGAGTTCGGCCACGGTCCTGCCGTACTTCACGCCCTTGGGCGCCTTGGCCAGGACGTGCCCGACCAGGCCGGTCGCGGACGTCAGGGCGACGGAGCCCTCGGCGGCGGCCTTGTGGGCCGAGCCGGCGGCACCGGCGGCGGACATCAGCGAGACGGCGCCCCAGGCAGCGGTGCGCAGGGTGAGCTGGTCCTGGTCGGTGAGGGCGATGGGCATGGCGGTGCTCCTTCGGGTTGCTTCTGGCTTGTCGGCGACGAGGTCCGTTGGCGACGACAGGAACGCTACGGCTGTTGCCACAGTCTTGGCAAGTAGTTGCCAAGACTGATTGCCAAAGCCGCATGGCACCGACGTTGGCGCTGGGCAAGAACTTGTCTAGAAGGAGGCAAGTGAGCTACCCTCCGGACGTCGGACGACGTCAACCGCTACCCGGGAGTTCGGACATGCTCGAACAACCACTCTTCGGCCGCCGACTGAGGCAACTGAGGACCGAACGCGGCCTGACGCTCGCAGCCCTCGCGGGCGAGGGCATGTCCACCGGATACCTGTCCCGGCTGGAATCAGGGGCGCGTCAGCCCACCGAACGGGCCATCACGCACCTGGCCACCCAGCTCGGCATCAGCCCCGCCGCCCTCACCCAGTCCACCGCCACCTCCCTGGCCGAGAGCCTGACCCTGGCCACCGGCCTGAGCCAGGACGAAGGCGGCCAGACCCTCAGCGACGCCCTGAAAACCTCCCGCGGGGAGGACCCCCTGCTGCGCTGGCAGGCCCTCTGGCAGGTCGCCGAATGGCGTCAGTGGCGTCAGGAGTACGCCGAGCAGCGCACCTGCCTCGACGAGCTGGCCACGCTCAGCGCGCAGATCGGGCTGCCCGAGCTGCAGTCCAGGGTGCTGGCCGCACTGTCGCGCTGCATGCGCAGCACCGGAGAGATCGCCGGCGCCGTCGATGCCGCGACACACGCCTACGAGCTGGCCGAACGCGAAGCGCTGCCCGCCCGCGTGCGCGCCTCCACGCTGCTGGCCCTGGTGTCGGCGCTGGCCGAGGCCGGGCGGCTTCCCGACGCCGCCCGGCATGCCGACGAACTGCTCACGCTGGCGGACCAGGTCTCGGGAACGCTGCGGGCGCAAGCCGTGTGGACCGTGGCCAACATCCGGATCCGCCAGGGCGACCTCGACACCGGCGCGGAGCTGATGAACCAGGCCATCGACGGCTTCGACGGCCGTGACGACCTGACGCTCTGGATGCGCCTGCGCCTCGGCGCGGCCCGGCTCGACCTCAGGGCCGATCCGCCCAGAACGGAGTCCGCCCGGCGGCGTGTCACCGAAGTCCAGGCCGCGATGCCGTTCGCGGGCGCCCCCGCCATCGAGCAGCAACTGCTGGCCGTACGCGCCCGGATCGCCGTCCTCGCCGGCGACCTCGACGAGGCCCGCACGGCCCTCGACCGGCTGACCGGCTTCGACGACCTGCTCACCTACCAGGAGCGGATGCGGCTCGACGTCCTGCGCAACCGCGTCCTGCTCCTGGAGGGCGAGCAGGACGCGGCGCTCGCCGGGCTGCGCAAGCTCGCCGAGCAGGCCCAGCAGAGCGGCAACATGGACCTGGCCGCGGACATCTGGCGACTCGTCGCCGAATCCCTGACCAAGTAGGACGCTGTTCCAGCCCGGGTGGCGGCATGCTGCTCGCTTGGAAGGTCATCGATACCTCGCTCGACCGCTCGTCCACGGTGGTGGGGTGACCGTCGAAGCCTAGCCGCGACGGCGATCCGTTCGAGATCTACGAGCATGCGTCAGATCCACAAGTCCGACTGATCGACCGGGCAGTCCGATCGCGAGGTGGCCAGTATTTCCGGCACCTTAAACGCCTGCAAGAGCGGACGAAGAATGCGTGACGCCGGAGCATGCTCCGGGATGTACGCGAGATGGACCGACATTGCAGGGCCGAGGGACAATGTCGAACCTTGTATCTTCCGTCAGCAGTAAGTGCAGTTCAGAGGCCCTTCGGGCCTCTTCTGCGTTTCCGGAGGAGACGAGGGCTGTTTCACTCTTGTCACATTCCGCGACAATCATCACGTGATCGATCACTACCGCAATCTTTTCAGCCAACAGCAGTACTTTGAGGAGGCCCTCTGCTGGACTGTCGTGCAACCCCGCGATGAAGAGATCACAGTGGACGATCTCCTGCGGTGGCTGAACGGGGGCCGTGATCCCGAGAAACGCATCATGGAGTACCCCACAGAGGAGGCAGGGGAGGAGGACATGCCCGTGCTCTTCGTCTACCAGGGCGAAGGAGCCTGGGGTTTCCTGGAGTTCTCCCATGGCTTCGCCACGCCCGATCACATCCTCTCTGAACTCAGCAAAGAGTCACGCGTGTGGATGACGACCTGGCACTTCAACGGGGGATACACGATTCTCTACGCGGCCGACGGCAAGATCAGGGCATGGATGCGCGACTTCATCTTCGCCGAGCACACCGTCCAAAAGGGTGATCCGGGCATCCTGGCCGAGTTCCGCGCCATGCTCGACAACCTCGACCCCGAGGACTATCGAGGCAAGCGCAGCGCGGCGTTCGCCTTCATCGAGGCGTCCACTGGCTTGGGCATCGAAAGCGAGTGGCTGGATGTGGAAGAGGCGCCCGTCATCGTTCTCGACAACTGGAACGAGGCCTGAAAGGCAGGCTCGACTCCAGCGCTGGTGAGCGTTGAGCCCACGCCTCCGGTGAGGGTACTTCGGCTCCGGGGTGATCAGGTGGCGAGGAGGTCAAACGACCGCACCCGAACCGCCTTGGCGGCCCTCCGTTCGCTGCAGATAGGCCATGGATCTCGGTATGAGATAGCAGGTTATGGCCGCCAGCACCCACGCGATCCCCAGGGCGATACCCATCCATGAGATCACCAGCGGTGTCAGGAAGGACGCATTCGCTTCCGACGGCTCAACCACCCTCGCGCGCATCCACTTGTCCTGCACTCCCAACTGCATGAGGATGCTGGGAACAAGGATCACAAGCCCGATCCCCATCAACACCCGACTGCATGCCCTTAAAATCATTTGCTCCCCGTTCCGGTCAAGAGTCGCATCAGAGTAAGCGCCCCCAATACGTGGCCGATCGTAGGGCGATTGCGGGGCTGTGTTCGCGGCCGGCCGACGCCCTCCCCGCCTCCGCAGCTGGCGCGCAGCCGGCCGTCGACGTCGGCCCCCCGCCGAGTGCGGCCAGCTGAAGATCAGCCCGGCCCGTGCGGGGACGGTTGGGCGCCGCACCACCTGCGGCATCCGGCGCCGCCTTGGCGCAGCACGGTCCGTACGATCGCAAGCCGGCACTGGCACGAAATGTGCGATGCATCGAAAACGCGGACCGGACGGGCAGAGCCGCGCTACCGGGGGCCGCGTACGGAGAATTCGTTGCCGTCCGGGTCGAACATCAGGATCTGGCCGCCATCGCCCTCGTCGGCACGCGTCGCCCCGAGCGAGAGCAGGCGATCGACCTCCGTCTCCCAGTCGGCGTCGGCGGGCGTCACGAGCTCGAAGCACAATCTGTTCGTGCCCGTCTTCGGCGCCACCGGAGGACCACCCCACGTGATCTTCGTGCCGCCGCTCGGCGACTGGATCGCGGTCTCCTGGTCCTGGTCCCAGACCAGTGGCCACCGCAGCGCCTCGCTCCAGAAGTAGCCGACCTCCTGGGTGCCGTCGCAGGCCAGTGCACCGATGACGCCGGTGTCGGCGAGGAACTTGTTGCCCGCCTCGATGACGCAGAACTCGTTGTCCTCCGGGTCGGCGAGCACCACGTGTCCCTCTTCCGGGAGTTGGCCCACGTCGATGTGCTTCCCGCCGAGTCTCAGTGCTCTGGCCACCGTCTGCTGCTGATCGTCCGGGGAGGTGCTCGTCAGGTCGAAGTGCGCCCTGTTCTGGCCGATCTTCGGTTCCAGGCTCGGCAGGAAGCGGACGCGGAAGCCGGCAGGGTCGGGTGGCAGGATCGCGACGTCGTCGTCAGGGCCGTCGGCCATCTCCCAGCCCAGAACCCCCGACCAGAACCGCGCCAGGTCCGAGGGATGGATCGCATTGAAGCAGATCGCGAACAATTGACTCGTCATACCTCACGCATCCCCGATTCACCAAGATTGATACAAGTCGGGCTTCGCCGGCACAGCCTAAAGGGCGTCCACGCGACGCCGCACCTGAGTTTCGTGGCAGGCGGTCCGGACGGGGGACGCGACCGGTACACCACTTGCTCCCCGCCCATGGACGAGTCCTGGGCGGCGACCGGCAACCCCAGCGGGTCCTGGATCCACACCTACAATGCTCACCAACATCGCCGACTGGCGTCCGTTCCCGGGCCTGACCACGAGGGAGGACAACGATGCGGAAGCAGACCCTTCCCGCGCTCGCCCTCGCCGCCACGGCGGCCCTGTCCGCCTGCGATGGGCCAGGCGACGGCGCACCCGCGACACAAGCGGGCCCGAAGCAGGTGCAGGCCCCCGGCTCTGAAGCGAAGGGCTCTTTGGACCTGTCGCTGTTACGCGTGGTCGAGGCCGACTTCGACCCGTACAGAACGCCGGAGGAACTCGCCGCGGACCGTCCCGTCGTGGCAGCCGGAACAATCGACGGCTGGCAGCAGGGCCCCGTTCTGAAGACTTATCCCGGCGGTCCTCTGGACCATCGCGTCGTCCTGCGGATGCGTGTCACGGAAGCGCTCAAGGGCGTCAAGGGGCGGAAAACGATCCCTGATGGGCTCGTTTACATAGAGCTCAGCCAGGGTGGTGTGGTCCGCGATCCGAAGGCCCCGGCTGAGCAGTGGAAGCCGCGCAGATCCGTCGCAGATTTTGAAGAAGCGCTTCCGGTCGGCACCAGGATGCTCGCGTTCCCGCGCGAGCATCCTGGTCAGGAACTGGAGGTGCACGACCCAGGGGAACCTCTTCCGCCGGGTGCCGAGCTGATGCTCGTGCCTCCGCAGGGGCTGATATTGGGCCACCCTCCAAGGCCCCGACGAACTGCCGCGCAGCACCGGCTCCATCAGCCTCTACCAGGTCGGCAACGGCATCGTCACGCTGGACTGGGTCAACCCGGGCGGCGACCGCACGGAGATGACCGAGCGACTCGCCGGCCAGGGGTTCCGGCACTGGTACGTGTCCTTCGACATCGAAGGCAACACCAGCATGTACGCCCGCTACGGCCAGGTCGAAGGCTTCCTCCATCACCCGGATCCAGACCCCCTGCCTTTCACAAGATGGGCAGAGCACCTGGGTCCCTTGAGCCCGTACATCGACCTTCTCGCGAGCGGCTATGACAGCGAGGACGCGGAGGCGAGGGTGGACATCATTGCGGCCTGCCTTGCCATGGTGGAGCTGGAAAGCGGCGTCCGCCTGGACGAAGCACTGATGTACAGCCCCTGCTCGGCACTGCCGATCCCTCTGTGACACAGCTCGCCGGCACCCAGCGGAAGCTGTCGCCGAACCGGCCGATCACCGCGGCGGTGAAGTCATGACCCTTGGCTGATGTAGTCCACTGGGCGCTCAGGGCACTCCAGGCAGACGAACATGTAGAGCGATCCAGCGTCCTGGATCATGAGATCGGTGGGGTTCTGCACTTCTTCAGGGGCGTGAGGGGTAAGCAGCGGACGCTCTTCGATGGGCGCCCAACGCCTGCCGCTCTTGATGTCGAGTTCCCAGCTCGCAATGGTCAGCAGGTGTGCCATCTCATGGCCTCTGCCGCACTCGAACTGCACCGGATCCTGGATCCAGTCCACCCAGCCTCCGACCTTGCTCCCTGGAGCAGCTGAGAGGTGCGAGAAGTAGCTCAAGTCGTCAGAGTTCGAGGCATCCTTCTCCCATGCCCAGATCCGAGCCCCGAGCTCATCGGGAAGCTCCCAGCCATCCGGGTACTCCTCCACCCGCTCCGGCGACAGGACGCACGCCATAGGGAGATACGAGTCGTCGCTGTCAGGATCCGGCTCAGGGGCCTTGGTGAGCAGACTTCCGACCTCTTCCGCCTTACGCCAACGCACGATCGGATGAGGCTGGGAGTACGGCTCGTGATCGAGCGGGCACCACAACACCTGGAGGGTGTCGGTGTCATCGGGGAAGGGCAGCTCGGGAACGTCATGGGCGAACAGCTGCATGACCGGGACGAGTGGAAGTGGATCCCACCCCTCCGAGGGGTGATGAGACAGCGGCTCAGGACAGATCGGCCAAGGCTCATCAGCCGGCCACAACAACGGCCCGCCCAGAGAGCTGTCCGTGACGGCCGGCTCTCCCCGGCGTGGATGCAGACGAACCGTGGTCCGGTGCTGACCTGCCAGTTCAGGGAAGACAGCCGCCAAATCGAACGGCGCCGAAGGCGTCGTCAACCTCATGCTCACCACTCCGATCACAACAGAGGACGTCGTGACGGCACACCGTAGAGCAGCGGACCGACAGAACGAATCTGTGTTCGCCGCTGTGATTGACGCGCCATGAGCGTGCCGTCAACCGGGCAGAAATCCACGTCGCGCGGCTCCACTCGGAGCCGGGGCGTTCACGCGTTCGTGTCATCGGTAAGAGGCCCGAGCGGGCCGCATGCTGTGTCGATCTCTCCAGATGAGATCAGCTCGCGAATCGCGGCCGCCATGCCCTCGTACCCCACGCCCCGAACGGTGATCAAGTCCGAGCACCAGAAGTACCTCGGTGCCGACGAGGACCGCCCGGCCGGCTCCGACCGGGATGCCGGTGGTTTCCGGGCCGAGATCCACAATGTGGTCGTACTGGTCGCCGCTGAACCCGCGCCAGGCGCCGCGCAGTGAAGCGTCGACAGCGAGAAACGGATCGCCGTTCGTCCACAGCCGGCCCAGATGCACCCACGGTTCCCGCATTGGCCCATTGTGGGTGCCAGCTGACATACGTACGGGAAATGATCTAGGCTGGGCGCCCTTTTCCTGCGATCACATGGCGGCTGTCTTGCTTCCGTTATCGGCGATTCCTCCGCGCTGGGGAGTGCACCTTCTGACCTTGGCGGCTCTGGCGGCTCCCGCTTTGCGTACCTTGCAGTGGCGCCTTTCTGGCGGGCCGACCTACTCGGCGCACGGCTATGCCTGCCCCTTGAGTGCCGAGCCGTGGAAACCCGGCAAGTTCGATTGGCTGGTCGAGATCAACTGGGGGACCATCTCCGCGGAGTTGTCCGGCTGGCCCACCGGGGTGATGGCGCTGGGGCTGTGTGCGACTCTCGCCCTTCGTGGCGGGTGGGGAGCATGCGCCGCATGGGTGACGGTGGCGCTGTTCGTGGTCTTCGCCGGGGTGTTCAGCCTTCCCTACGCTGTTCGGGTCATCTTGGACGATTGCCGGGAAACGCTTGAGTTCGGCGGCTGGGACATCGTCAGGTTCGGGCCGATGCTGCACTATTCGATGGGCGCGGTACTGGTCACGTTCTTGGCGCTGGTCCGGCGTGCGGAGGCGGGCGGCGGCCTGCGCACCGGTTTCTCCCTCCTGGGTGATCACGGGGAGTGTGGCACGCGGATCTGACATTCCCGCGGGGATCACCGGCGAGCGGTGCGCCGCACTTCGTGGTGCGGTTGACCGTCGTGAAGACCGGGGAGGGGGACGGGCGCCGGGTGGCCGACGGCGCAGTCCTCGGCGCGGTCAACCTTCCATGAGGTGATCGGTCGAACCCGTGAGGGCCGGTCGGGCGTAGTGGGCGCGGGACAGGTGTACGCCGGTGGCGCGGGAGGCGAGGGCCAGAGCGCCGGGGATGGGGTCTTCGCAGTATTCGTCCCCGTCGTCGTACAGGCCCAGTTCGCGGACATCCGCGAGCAGCCGGTCGGGATCGTCGCCCTCCCGGTAGCGGTAGCCGTACAGGCCGAACGTGGTGATCAGACGGTCGTTCACCCTGTAGGTGAAGTCCGAGTCCTCGACATTGGCGAACACCATGGCCGCGGCCGTGCCCAATGACAACGGCTCGGCCAGGTTGCTGACGTACTTGGTGGCCCATCCCGTGTCGGCGAGGACGGTTCCGCCCCGAGCGGCGTAGGCGGCGACGTTGAAGTCGCCGCGAGTGCCAGGGGTGACCTTGATCCGTCGGAGGGCGTCGGCGGGGGACAGGTCACGGACGAACGTGATGCACAAGACGGTGGTGCCGACACCGTCGGTCCACCGGTCGCTCAACCAGGCGTAGTCTGCCGAGGTCGCCCCGCCCATGCGCGCTCCTGGATCGTTTCGGGTGGCCGTCAGCCTAGACCAGGCCGCGGATCCGCCGCTCGATCAGTCGGGCCGGAATCCGCTACGACAACCGATGACAGTGATTCGCAAGGACGTCACGGTGCAATATGGGTCATCTCGTCGGGCTCAAACGGAGTGTCGGTGCAGGGAAATGTGAAGTGTCCGGACTGCGGGGTGATGTTGTCCGGGGCCGGGCTTCAGGAGCCGGTTTCCAGATGCCCGGGGTGTGCGCTGCCTCTGCAGGGCCCTGTCGCGCATGAGCTCTGGCAGGTGGATCAGGCTCTCGCCAGCTTGGGGGACCAGCTCGCCGGGCTGCAGGCCCGCCGTACGGAACTGCTCGGCGCCTTACGTGCCGAAGCGGCGAGCGCGGGTGCGGCGGGTCCCCCAGAGGCGAGCGCGTTGCCGCCGGATCCGGGGGTGGCGGCCGGATCCGGGGATGCGGGCCCTGGCGCGGCGAGGCCGGAGGTTTCCGCGGGTACCGCGAAGAATGTCCTGCTCATCCTCGGTGGTCTGCTGCTGACGGTGGCGGCGGCGGTGTTCACCGTGGTGAGCTGGGGCCGGCTGGGCATAGGCGGGCGCGCGGCCGTGCTGGCCGCGTTCACCGCGCTGGTGATGCTGGCGCCGGTCGTGCTGATCCGGCGCAGGCTCACCGCGACGGCAGAGACCATGGCCGGGTTCGCGGTCGCGTTGCTGCTGCTCGACGGCTACGCGGCCAGGCGGGTGGGACTCCTCGGGGTGGACTCCCTCGACGTGTTGCAGTACACGGCGGGCGTGTTCGGGCTCACCGCGCTGATCCTGGTGGCCTATGCCCGGATCACCCGGCTTCGCGGGCCTGGTCCCGTCGCCGTGGTGCTGGCGCAGCCGGTCCTGGCGCTGCTGGTCGGAGACTGGTCGGTGACCTGGCTGGTGGCCGCGCTGGTGGCGACGGCGGCGCTGGACGTCGCCCTGGTCCGCCGCGGCCGGGGAGCGGTGCGGGTGACGGCCGCCTCGACCGGCAGCGGGGTCGCGGTCCTCGCCCTGCTGAGCGGCGTGCCGTACGCGCTGGGATCGCCTTCCGTCGGTCAGGCGCTGGTCAGGTCGGTGCCGCTGGTCGCCTTGGTGCTGCTCGGCGGGTGGGTGACCTGGCTGCTGGTCAGGCGGGGCGACGCCGAGAGGGAGATCTGGGGCTCCGCGGTCGCCGTCGGGACCGCGCTCACGCTGATCGCCGTGCCGGCGGCGCTGGCGCAACCGATGCTGGACGGTCCGGGCATGGACTGGCGTCCCCTGGCCTACCTCGTCCCGGCGCTCGGGGTGGTGCTCGCCGCCTGCCGGTTGCCCTGGCGGCGGCTACGGGCGGCGGTCATGGGCACCGGCGGGCTGGTGGCGCTGGTGACCACGCTGACAGCGCTGCCCCGGCTCGTGGTCACCCTGGCGGCGCCGTTCGCCTGGCTGGACGTCCTCTGGACGGGCGCCTGGAAAGGGCGGGAGTGGCCGCCGTTCGAGACGGCGTCGCCGGTGGACGTGGTGATCCTGGCCATACCGGCGGCCGCCCTCCTGGCGGGGGCCGGGCGCGGCCGCGGTGGGTGGTTGGTCAAGGTGGCGGCGGCCGGGGCGTTGGTGGCCGGGGCGCTCGCGATCGCGGTCGCCCCCCAAGCCTTCGGGATGCCCTACCCGGTCGCGACGGCGGCGCAGGCGGCGTCGGCCGTCGCACTCGCGGTGGCCGCCACCCGTGGCCGGACGCCCTGGTGGGCGGTGGCCTGCGCGCTCGTCGCCGCTCCCGTCTCGGTCCGGGCGGCGGCGTACGCGTTCGGCAGCGAGCCCGCGACGCTGATCGTGCTGCCGATCCTGGCGGCGGCGGCCGCCGCGATGGCGCTGTCGGCCAGGCTGAAGGAGCTCCGGCTCTGGGGAGCCGGCTTCGCCGCCCTGTTCCTCGGCGTGGAGGCGGTGGCGGCGGGGCTCTCGCTGGGCATGCGCCTGCTGGTCGCGGGGAGCATGGGGTTCGCCGTGGCGGGGGTGCTGGTGCTGCTCATGTCGCTGTGGACGGGCCCGGCCGGCCGGAGCGGCGGGACCGGCCTCAGGTACGCCGGCGCCGTCCTGCTGCTGCTGGCGTCGTGGCTGCGGCTGGGGGCGGACGAGGTCACCGTCGTCGAGGCGTACACCGTGCCGTGCTCGCTGGTGCTGCTGGGATCCGGCTGGTGGCGGCGGCGCAGCGCGGCGGTCACGTCGTGGGCCGCCTACGGGGCGGGTCTCTCCTTCACGATGCTGCCCAGCCTGGTGGCGGTGTACTCGGACGCCGAATGGCGGCGGTCGTTGGCGCTCGGCGTGCTGGCGCTGGCGGTGCTGCTCGCCGGGGTCCGGTCCAAGCTCCAGGCGCCCACGTCGATCGGCGCGGTCGTGGTCGCCGGGGTCGTGGTGCGGGAACTGGCCCCGTACGTGTCGGAGCTGTTCCTCGCGGTGCCGCGCTGGGTGCCGATCGCCGTGGGCGGCTTGCTGCTCGTGGTGGTCGGGGCGACGTACGAGGCCCGCATGCGCGACCTGCGGCGGCTGCGCGACACCCTCGCGACGATGGGCTGAGGCCGCAGGGCGGCGGGGGCCGGCCGCGTCCTGCCGGATGTCAGCGGCCATGTCAGGGCGGTGACGGCGCGGTATCAGAGCGGCCCGCGATGGTTGACCCATGAACGGTTCAGCGACGCGGCCCCAGGGCCGCGAAGCGGGCCAAGCGCCCGTCCCTCCAGGGGCGGGCGTCGGAGACCATCACTCGCAGGAGAGCATCATGCAGTTCACCACCCCCGCCCCCGTCCGCGTCGTCCTCGACATCCCCGCCGGACGCGTGCAGTTCGTGGCGGACGACCGGAGCGACACCACGGTCGAGGTCCGGCCCGCCAACGCCTCGAAGAGCCGCGACGTGCAGGCGGCGGAGCAGACCACGGTCGACTACGCCGACGGCGTCCTGCGGATCGCGACCGCGGCGAAGAGCCAGATCCTCGGCCCGTCCGGGTCGATCGAGGTGACGGTCCAGCTGCCGGCCGGCTCCCGCGTCGAGGCCAAGGCGGCCAGCGCCGAGCTGCGGACCACCGGACGCCTCGGCGACGTCGCCTTCGAAGGCGCGTACAGCCGGATCGAGATCGAGGAGGCCGCGAGCCTTCGCCTCACCGCGGTGGACGGCGACGTCGAGGTCGGCCGGCTGGGCGGGCCCGCGGAGATCAGCACCGCACGCGGGGACATTCGGATCGCCGAGGCCGCGGGCGGCAAGGTCGTGCTCCGCACCCAGTCCGGCGACATCTCGATCACCGCCGCCAACGGCGTCTCGGCGGCCCTGGACGCCGGCACGAGCCACGGCCGCATCACCAACGCACTCAAGAACGACGGCACCGTCGAGCTCGACATCCACGCCACCACCTCCAACGGCGACATCACCGCCCGCAGCCTGTGACCCCCGGCTTCCGACGAGAGGGCGGGCCAACCCGCCGGAACCGCCCTCAGGAAGAAGCCACAGGTCAGAGCGCTCATCTGGCGGGACTGTGAAACTGTCGGCCAAGCCCGCGCGAGCTCGGGACCTTGCGCCGGCCGCCGGTTCCAACAGCAGGTCAGAGGCCCTTCGGGGCCTCTTCTGCGTTGCGGGGAAGGCCGGGCTCAGGAGTCGCGTCGCAGCGAGGACAGGCCCCACAGTTCGGCGATCCGTCCGTCGCGCACCCGCAACATCTCCAGCATGGTCGGTGGCTCCCGGTCGGGAATGCCGTGCACGCTCGTGCGGACGGCGACCGTGTCGCCCTCGACGATCAGGTCCTCGACGACCACCTGGACCTCGGGGAACGCCTCGTGGAACCGCCGCCACGCCTGGGAGACGCTGTCGGGGCCGGTCGTGCCCAAGGGGTGGCTGTGGAAGTCCGCCGCGAAGATCTCCGTCGTGGCGGCGTGGTCGCGGGCGTTGAAGGCGGCGTACATGCGGTGGGCCGCGGCCCGTGCGTCCTCGGTCATCGGCTCTCCTGTTCGGTCATGTTCGCGCGGACGCGGCGCAGGGCGTCCAGGACGAGGTCCCGCTGGTGCGGCGGGACGCCGTCGAGGAGCCGCTCCTGGTACGCCTGGTGCGAGCGGTCGAGATCGGCCGCGCATCGTTCGCCGGCGGGGGTGAGCGCGGACAGCGTGTAGCGGTTGTCCGCCGGGTCCAGGCGGCGGCTGACCAGCCCTTCGGCCTCGAACTCCTTGACCAGCCGGGTGACGCTCGCGCCGTCGATGCCGAGCGTCCGGCGCAGCTCGCTGTGGCTGGTCTCGCCGTCGCGCCGGAGGCGGATGAGCAGTTGGACCCGGTGGGGGCTCATGCCCACGTGCCGGGCGAACGCCTGCCGGAGCTCGGCGCAGGCGCCTCCGAGCTCCCGGAAGAACGTGTCCTCAGCGGTCTCTTCGTGCACGATCTTTTTATATCGGCAACTCTTGACAAGCTCAAGAGTCAGCGGAAGATCGTGTGGCACACGCGCGCCCGCAACCCCTCGAACCTGGCGCACGGCGAGTGGTGGTGCCTCCGCCTCTTCGCGTGCTGCGGCTTCCTCGCCGTGTGCTTCGCTGTGTGTTTCGCCGCGGTCTTCGGCCGCGTGACCGGGTGGGGCGGTTGGGCGGCCAGTGGCCGAGGAGGCGCGGACGGGGCCGCCTGCGGGACGGCCGCCCTCACGACGCCCGCCGGCCCGCGCCCCTGGGCTTCCTCCTGCAGCCCACGGCTGACCGTGAATCCGACGAACACGCCCGTCCCGAGCGAGAGGGCGACCGCGATGACGACGAAGACGTGGCCGAAACGCCTCCGAGGGGCGAGCGGCGATCCCCGGAAGAGCGCGGACGGCGGAAGGACGCCCTTGCCGCGTGCCGCGGACCGGGATGGGGCCGGACGGATGAACACGGAAGATGGCAGGTCGTTCATGGTCGCCTCCGAGATCACGCTCAGACGGTTGCCGTCTGGCCCGTATGACGCTCGGCGCAAGCAGTCCGGTTCGGGAGTTGGCGGATCCTTGGGCAGGTCGGGCCCAGGTCCTGACGCTTCCGCTCGCCAGAGCCCGGGGGCAGGCGAGGCTAAACACGCCCTGATGGGTCGGCTTGGATTCGCGCCCGCACACCAACTCCCTGTCCCGTTTTTCGCCAATTGGGTGCTTTGTCGGTTTTCCGGGTAGGTCAAGCCGCGGCGAGCAGGCGTCGGCGTGTTCGGGGTCTGTCCGCGCGCACTGGGACCGCGCACTGTGACTCCAGTGCGGGTCGAGATGGTGAGCGAGCGGAAGGAGAGCTGACCATGTCGAGCAGATTGCAGATGGCCTTTGCCGTACTCGCCGGGTACTACCTCGGCAGGCGCCACAAGTTGCGCACGGCCGCGGCACTGGCGGCGGCCGGGCTGGCGGGACGCGCCAGCTGCGGCCAGGGTGCGGCTGGTGGCCTGCTGGCGCAAGGCGTCAAGACCCTCGGCTCCAATCCTGAGATTCAGCGGATGACCGGCCGCCTTCGCGGCGAACTCATGGAAGTCGGCAAGGCGGCGGTGATCTCCGCGGCCACCAAGCAGATCGACTCCCTGACCCACAAGCTCCAGGAGCGTGGGGAGAAGTCCGGGACCGCGCAGGAAGAAGAAGCCGAGCCGCAGCCCACGAAGCGGCAGGCGCCCAGGGACGAGGAAGCCGACTACGGCGAGGAGGACTACGACGAAAGCGATCGCTACCAGGAGGACGACGACGAAGAGGAACCCGAGGCGCCGGAGCAGGCCAGACGCAGGCCCGAGGGTCAAGAGGGTCATGAGGGTCACAGAGGGCAGCGGCGGACACGTCCTGTCCGGCGGGTCGGCCAGTCACGGAGGTGAGTGCGGTGGCTGATGCAGCGAAGAGGACGGCGACCGGAAGCGGCAGGGAAGCCCTGGGCAAGGCCGCCGGAACGGCCCGTCGAGCCGGTCAGGCCGCGACGGGCACGGTCGAGGACGTCACGGGTAAGGCCGGGGACGTGACCGGTAAGGCCGGGGACGTGACCGGTAAGGCCGGGGACGTCACCGGTAAGGCCGGAGACGTCACCGGAAAGGCAGGGGACGTCACCGGAAAGGCAGGGGACGTCACCGGAAAGGCAGGGGACGTCGCGGGGAAGGCCGGGGAGGCCGGCCAGGGCATCGCCGACAACCTGCCGATGGACCGGCTCGTGCAGTCCGCGCAGGGGCTCCTGCAGGCGGCGGGCACGCGCGTGTTGTCCTCCGCCGGGGACAAGCTCGAAGGACTGACCGGCCGGCTCACCGATTACGTCGAACACGGCGGAAAGGGCTTGATGAGCGCGGTCACGGGCTCGGACAAGCCCGGCTTCATGAGCGGAGCCCTGAAAGGCGGCCTCACGGGAGGTCTGAAGGGAGGCATCAAGGGGGGCCTCAAGGGAGGACTCAAGGGCATCTGGCAGAAGATCACCGGCCGTGGCGGCGGGAAAGCCGGACACGCGAAGATCACCAATATCGTCGAGTCGATCGACATCGGTGCGCCCCGGCGCCTGGTGTACGACCAGTGGACCCAGTTTCAGGACTTCCCGACCTTCATGAAGAAGGTCGAGACCATCAACCAGGAGTCCGACGAGGAGCTGTCCTGGAAGGCCCAGGTCTTCTGGTCGCACCGGACCTGGAAGGCGCACATCATCGAGCAGATCCCCGACCAGCGGATCATCTGGCGGTCCGAAGGAGCGAAGGGGTATGTCGACGGAGCGGTGACCTTCCATGAGGTCTCGCCCGACCTGACCCGGGTCCTGGTCGTGCTGGAGTACCACCCGCAGGGCCTGTTCGAGCGCACCGGCAACCTGTGGCGCGCCCAGGGCCGGCGCGTACGCCTGGAGCTCAAGCACTTCAGACGGCACGTGATGGCGCACCTGCTGCTGAAGCCCGACGAGCTGGAGGGCTGGCGCGGCGAGATCCGCGACAGTCAGGTCGTCAAGGATCACGAGACCGCCGTCCAGGAGGAGCGGGAGCAGCAGGAAGCCGAGGAGCAGCAGCCCGAGGAGGGCGAGCGGGCGGAAGCGGAAGAGCCCGAGGAGGGCGAGCGGGCGGAAGCCGAAGAGCCCGAGGAGGGCGAGCGGGCGGAAGCCGAAGAGCCCGAGGAGGAGTACGAAGAGGAGCCCGAGGAGGAGGAAGAGGAAGAAGAGGAGGAGCCCGAGGAAGAAGAGGAGGAGCCCGAGGAAGAAGAAGGGGAGTTCGAGGAGGAAGAGGGAGAGTTCGAGGAGCCCGAGGAGGAAGAAGAAGGAGAAGAGGAGGAGGAAGAGGAGCCCGAGGAGCGTCCCGCGGCTCCGGCCGTGGCGCGGCGTCGCGCCGGAGCGCCCACCCGCCGGTCCGCCGAGCACGACCGCCCGGTACGCCGGCGCCGGATCCGAGCCGAGTAGCCACTCGTCAGGGCCTGTCGCCGAGGGCCCGGCCACCCAGAACCAGGGGGAACGACATGACCGTTCAGCCTGCCGGTCGCGGTACACCGGCCAGCAGCGGCACCGCGGGGACAAGTCTGGCGGACGTCATCGACACCATCCTCGACAAGGGCCTCGTCATCGACGCCTTCGTCCGGGTCTCGCTCGTCGGCATCGAGGTGCTGACGATCGACACCCGGATCGTCGTGGCCAGCGTGGACACGTACCTGCGCTTCGCGGAGGCGGCCAACCGCCTCGACCTGTCGGCCACCGAGAAGGGTCTGCCGGAGGTGGTCGAGGGCGTGACGGCGGCCAGGGCCGTCGGCCAGGCGAGCCAGCCTGACGCCGGGGAGCTGGAGGCCGCCTCCGACGAGCCCGACGAGTTGCAGGAGCTCACGGGTGAGGTCGTGGACCGCGAGGAAGAGCCGCGCCGGGCACGTCGTAGAGAGGATGACTGAGATGTCGCCACACAGAGAGGCCGCGGAGGCCGCCGGGTCCGAGGACACGTCGCAGGCGAGCATGAACGGCTACGCGTCCTACGTGTACGGGATCGTACCGATGGACGTCGAGGTGGAGCCCGGGACCAAGGGGGTGGGGGATCCCGGCGGGGACGTGCGGCTGGTGCCGTTCGGCCAGGTCGCCGCTCTGGTGAGCGACGTCGAGCCGGACCGCCCGCTCGGCCGCCCGCGCGACCTTCAGGCGCACCAGCGGCTGCTCGACCAGACCGCGGCGGAGGTGCCGGTGCTGCCGTTCCGGTTCGGGGCGGTGCTGACGAACTCCGAGGCCGTGGTGGAGGAGCTGCTGAAGCCGTACCACGACCAGTTCGCCGACGCCCTTCAGCAGGTGGAGGGCCGGACGCAGTACGTCGTCAACGGCCGGTACGACGAGCGCGCGATCCTGACCGAGATCCTGCGCGAGAACGGCGAGGCCGCGAGCCTTCGGCAGCAGATCGCCGGCCGCTCGGAGGACGCGACGCGCAACGAGCGCATGCGGCTCGGCGAGATCATCGAGGGCACGATCGCGGACAAGCGCGAGGCCGACACCGCGACGGTGGTGGACGAGCTCTCCGACGTCTGCGAACAGCTGGCCGTGCGCGAGCCCTCCCACGAACGGGACGCCGCGCACGTGGCCGCGCTGGTGGCGGACGACCGGCGGGCCGAGTTCGAACAGGCCGTGGACGAGCTGGCCCGCCGCTGGTCGGGACGCGTCGAGCTGCGGCTGCTGGGCCCGATGGCGCCGTACGACTTCGTCGGCACGAGCTGACCGTACGGCTTGGTCAGCACGAGCTGACCGTACGGCTTCGTCGGCACGAGCTGACCGCGCCGGCACGACGCGGGCACCTGGGAGGAGTGAACATCCTTGGGACTGGGGACGTTGCTTTTTGGCTGGCCACTCATGCCGCTCTACGCGGTCGTCAAGCTCGGCGAGCTCATGCGCGACCAGGTCGAGCGCGAGCTGCACGACCCGGCCGTGGTCCGGCGCCGCCTGGAGGCGGTGGAGCAGGCCAGGGCCGACGGCCGGATCTCCGCGGAGGAGGAGGACCGGGCGGTGGAGGAGATCTTGCGGGGGATGGTCGGCTGGTGAGGCGCTAGCGGGGGCCGCACCAGGGGAGTACGGGGGTGACGTGGTGCCTGCCAGGCAGGAGACCGAGCACAAGCGCGTGCCGGGGACGACAGGGCATGCGGCAACCGGCGGCGAGGGGCCGCCTCGCACGCGTGCGGCGGACATGCCGGCCGCCGAGGTGGCCGGGGTCGGGTTGCGGATGATGACCGAGCTGACCGGCAAGGAGGCCGAGAGCGTCACGCTGGTCGAGCCGGCCGAGGACGGGTGGCTGGTCGGCGTGGAGATGGTGGAGGACCGCCGGATCCCGTCCTCCGGTGACACCCTGGCCCTGTACGAGCTCGAACTCGACATGTCGGGCGGCCTCCTGTCCTACCGACGGGTGCGCCGGTACAAGCGCGGCAGCGGCGACCTCGCCGAGGGCTCGCGGTGAGCGCCAACGTGCGGTCGAGCCCGTACATGCCCGGGGCGTCGTACCAGCCGGCCTCCGGCGGCCGCGAGTCGGCCAACCTCGGCGACATCCTGGAACGGGTGCTCGATCGGGGCGTGGTGATCGCCGGCGACATCCAGGTGAACCTGCTCGACATCGAGCTGCTGACGATCAAGCTGCGCCTGCTCATCGCCTCGGTCGACACGGCCCGCGAGATGGGCATCGACTGGTGGGAGCACGACCCGTGGCTCACCGGTGGCACCCAGGAGCTGGCGAAGGAGAACCGCAAGCTGCGCCGCCGTCTCGCGGCCCTTGAGGAGATGGTGTCCGCCCGGGTGGTGGAAGGCGGCGCCGCGACCGGGCACGCGCCCGGCCACGTGCCTGAGGCGGTCGAGCGTGGCCACTGACCAGGGCGTCTACCTTTACGCGGTCACCCGCGACGAGGGCGAGGGGCCCGACGGCCTGGCGGGGGTGGCGGGCGCGCCCGTGCACCGTCTGGCGCACCGGGGTCTGGCCGCGTTCCTCAGCACGGTCTCGCTGGCGGAGTTCGGCGAGGAGGCGCTGCGCCGCTCGATGGAGAACCTCGCCTGGCTGGAGGAGACCGCGCGCGCCCACCACCGGGTGGTGGAGGCCGTCGCCGCTCTCAGGCCCACGGCGCCGGTGCGGCTGGTCACCGTCTACACGGGAGAGGCGCAGGTCCGGGAGCTGCTCGACGAGCGGCACGAACAGTTCGACGCGGTGCTGGCGCGGGTGGCCGGCCGGCGGGAGTGGGGCGTCAAGGCGTACGCCGTTCCCGGCGGGACTGAGCCGGCGGCCGACCCACAGGGCGCGACGGCGACGCCGGGGGCGGCCTACCTGAACCGCCGCCGGGCCGCCCTGCGCAGCCGGGAGGCCGACTGGCGCCGGGCCGCCGAGCACGCACGGGCCGTGCACGAGGCGCTGATGGACGTCGCCGTCGTCGGCAGATGCCACCGGGCCCAGGACCCGCAGCTGTCCGGACGGCGGGAGCAGATGGTCCTCAACGGCGCCTACCTGGTGGACGACGCACGCGCCGCCGAGTTCGCGCGGGTGATCGAGGACGTCGCCGATCGAGGGGTCACCGTGGAGCTCGTCGGCCCGTGGGCGCCCTACTCCTTCGCCGCCCTCGACCAGGACGGTGAGGCGGCCCGCGGTGACGCCTCCTGAGCCGAGAGGAGCCCGGCTCGCCGCCCAGGGCCGCCTGCCCGACCAGCGGGTGGCGCTCGTCGATCTGCTGGACCGCCTGCTGGCGGGCGGGGCGGTGGTGACCGGCGATCTCGTGCTGTCCATCTCCGGCATCGACCTGGTACGGATCTCGCTGCGGGCCCTGCTGGTCAGCGTGCGCGAGGGCGACGCGGTCGAAGGAGGGATGCGACATGACGAGCCCGACTGACGGGCGGGTGGCCAGACCCGGCGAGTGGCGGCTGGAGACGGACGCCGACTCGGTGCAGCACGACCTGAGCCGTCTGGTGCTGACGCTGGTCGAGCTGATCCGCCAGCTGGTGGAGCGCCAGTGCGTCCGGCGGATGGACAACGGCGACCTGACCGGGGAGCAATTGGAGGCGGTGGGGCTGACCCTCATGCGGCTGGAGGAGGCCATGGCCGAGTTGTGCGACCGGTTCGGGCTGACGCCCGCCGACCTCAACCTCGACCTCGGCCCCCTCGGCACCCTGCTACCGACGGACTGACCGCCTCGGGCTTCTTGGGCACCCCGCGCGCCCGGCGGACCGACCGTTCGCTCACGCGGCCGAGCGCATCGTGAGCCGGGCGGGCAGGGCGGTGGCCGCCAGGGCCAGCACGGCCGCCGCCCCGACCACCGCCGCGTACGTCCCCACCGGCACGTACGGCACCGCGGACCCGGTCATCCCCGCCCCGAACGCGGCCAGTGTCACCAGCGCGGCCCCGGTGCCGAGCACGACGGCGGTGGCCACCGCGCCCAGCGTCTCCAGCCGCAGCATGAGCAGCACCTGCCGCCGCGTCGTGCCGGCCAGGCGCAGCGCGCGCATCTCACCCGAGCGGGCCGAGGTGGCCATGGCCAGCGTGTTGACCACGGCGATCGCGGTGAAGGCGATGATCAGCCCCAGCGCCACGAACGTGGCCTGCGGGTTCGACGCGCTCACCTCGGCGGCCCGCGCCCGGTCCAGCACCGACGCCCCGGGCAGCGCCTCGGCCAGGGCGTCCACGGTCAGCCCTGGCGCCTTGACCAGCAGGGACGCCGCGGGCTCGTCCACGTGGCCCGCCACCAGGTCGTACGGCAACGTCAGGTCGCCGAAGCCCAGCCCGCGGGTGTACACCGCGCCGACCGTCACCGTCGCGGGGGTGCCGTCGCCCAGCGTCAGCTTCAGCGGGTCGCCCACCCCGACGCCCAGCCGCTCGGCGGCGGTCGAGCTGACGGCCACGTCCTTCATCGAGCCGGCGACGATGCCGAGGTCCATCGTGCGGTCGTCGTAGGTGACCGCCTGCGCGCCGTACTTGTCCAGGCCGGACCGGACGGTCGTGCGCAGCACCCGGGTGACGGCCTCGACGCCGGGAACCCTGGCCGCCTCGGCGGCGGAGACGCCGGTCACGACGTACTCGGCGCGGGTGCCCGCGTCGGCCTGCTCCTGCGCGGCGTGGCCCATCGTGGTCTGGACGAAGAGGATCGTGCAGGTCATCGCGATCATCAGGGTCAGCGGGGACAACACCGAGGCCAGCGACCCCGAGTTGGCGCGCAGGTTGCGCGCGGCCAGGAAGCCGCCCACCCGGGAGGCCCGCAGCGGGACCGACAGCACCGCCGCGGCCACCCGTGCGACCAGCGGGCCGAGCAGCGTCAGCGCGATCGTCCAGACCAGCGCGGTCAGCATCGTCACGGGCGTGGCCGCCGCCTCGGTGCGCAGGTTCGACAGGACCACCGTCAGCGTCGCCGCGCCGGCCAGGGCCAGCGGCCCGGCCACCAGCCGCCACCGGGCCACCCTGCCGCTGTCCAGGACCGCCTCGCCCAGCGCCTCCACCGGCCGGATCCTGGTCAGCCGGCGGGCCGACACGCGGGCCGCGACCCAGGCGGCGCCGACCGTGGCCAGCAGCGCGGCCAGCGGCGGGAACGGGCTGACCACCAGGCCGAGGTTGGCGGGGACCGTCCCGAGCGAGACGAACTGGGCGCGCAGCCAGAACCCGACCCCGATGCCCGCCGCCGCGCCCAGCACCCCGGCCGCCCCGGCGACCAGCAGGGCCTCGCCGCCCACCAGCTTGCGCACCTGCCGGGGGGTGGCCGCCACGGCGCGCAGCAGGGCCAGCTCGCGCTGCCGCTGCTGGATGGACAGCGCGAACGTGCCCATCACGACCAGGATCGCGACCAGCAGCGACGTGCCGGCCAGCGCGCCGCCCATGCTGATCAGCTTGACCCGCGCCTGCTCGGCGTCCAGGAACTCCAGCCTGCCGCGCTCGTCGCCCGTGTAGACCACCGCGCCCTCCGGTGCCCGGTCCAGACCGGGGAACACGCCGACCGCGCTGACCCTTCCGGGGTGACCGGCCAGGCGGCGGGCCTCGGCGGTGCTGAAGAACACGGTGTCCTGGCTCGGCAGCGCCTGCGCGGTGACGCCCACCACGCGGTGTCCGCGCAGCTCGGCGCCCACGTCGAGCCCGGCGCGCGCGTCGACGACGACCTCGCCCGGCGACCTAGGCTCGCGTCCCTTCGCGATGGTGAACGGGGTGAGCGCGGCCGACTCCCAGCCGTGCCCGGTGAAGCCACCGAAGGGGAACGTCACCTCGGGGACCACCTTGTCGGCCCGGATCGCCGCCACGACCGACTCGGGCAGCCAGGCGCGTTCCGTCAAGGGCTTGGCCTTGGTCTTGCTCTTGCCGTCGCCCTTGTCGACGGTCTGGCGCACGTACTGGTCGGCGGCCACGATCGCGGGGGCGCCGGCGTACCGCTCGGGGGCGACGCCGCCGCGCAGGCCGGTCTCCAGCAACATCAGGCACGCGCACACCAGTGCGGCGGCGCACAGCAGCGCGAAGAACGCGCCGGCGAACGCGGCCTTCCTGTGCCGCAACGTCCTCAATGCCAAGGTGATCATCGCGTCCACGCTCCCAGCCTGGTCATGCGCTCGGCCACCTTGTCGGCGGTCGGCGCGGTCATCGCGTCCACGATCCGGCCGTCGGCCAGGAACAGCACGGTGTCGGCGTACGAGGCGGCCACCGGGTCGTGCGTCACCATCACCACCGTCTGGCCCAGGCCGTCCACCACCTCGCGCAGCAGCCTCAGCACGTCGCGGGCGGTCATCGTGTCCAGCGCGCCCGTCGGCTCGTCGCCGAACACCACCTCCGGCCTGGTGACCAGCGCCCTGGCGATGGCCACCCGCTGCTGCTGGCCGCCCGAGAGCTGCGCGGGCCGGTGCCCGGTCCGGCCCTCCAGGCCGACCCGGCGCAGGATCTCCGCCAGCCAGTCGCGGTCCACGCGGGCCTTGGCCAGGCGCAGGGGGAGCGTGATGTTCTCGACGACGTCCAGCGCCGGGATCAGGTTGAACGCCTGGAACACGAACCCGATCCGCTGCCTGCGCAGCTCGGTCAGGCCGGTCTCGTCCATGCCCGACAGTTCCGTGCCGCCGAGCCGCACCGAGCCGGACGACGGCACGTCCAGGCCGGCCGCGCAGTGCAGGAACGTGCTCTTGCCCGACCCCGAGGGGCCCATCACGGCGGTGAACGACCCTTGCGGGATGCCCACCGACACCTCACGCAGGGCCGCCACCGCGCCCTGGCCCTTGCCGTACACCTTGCTCACGGCGTCCAACCGCACCACGTCCGTCATGGGTACAAGCCTGCTGGCCTGCGCGTACGCCGACCAGAGACGCGATCACCGATCACTCATGACGTCCTCATGATCCGGACATTCAGTCATATTTCTCCCGGGGCCTGGACGGCTCGCGGGCGACCGACGAGAAGGGCGACCCCCAGACCTGGGGATCGCCCTTCAGTGGGACCGCCGGCTCACCTTCCGGTCGGCACGCCCGGCTGCTCGGCGGACGTCCGCGGCCGCGGGACCCGGTTGTCACGCAGGTACTCGACCTCGGTACGCAGGTTCGCCAGCAGCTTGGCCGCGATGTCCTGGCTGAAGCCGTTGCGGATGACGAAGCGGATGACGGCGATGTGCTCCAGGTTGGGCGGCAGGTAGTACGTCGGGGCCTGCCAGCCGTGCATCTTCAGCCGTTCGGCCAGGTCGAAGACGGTGAAGCCGTCGAAGCCGGGGGCGGTCCGGACGGCGAGCACCGGCAGTTCCGAGCCGTCGGCGATGAGCGAGAGCTCGGGCAGCTTGGCGATCTCGTCGCCGAGGTAGGTCGCCACGTCCCGGCAGGTCTGCTGGACGGCGCGGTAGCCCTCGAAGCCGAGCCGCAGGAAGTTGTAGTACTGGGCGACGACCGGCGCGCCGGAGCGGGAGAAGTTGAGCGTGAAGGTGTCGATGTTGCCGCCGAGCAGGTCGCAGGAGAGCACCAGGTCTTCGGGCAGCGCGTCGGGCTCCTGCCAGACGATCCAGCCGACGCCCGGGTACACCAGGCCGAACTTGTGCCCCGAGGTGTTGATCGACTGCACCCGGGGGAGCCGGAAGTCCCACACCCGGTCGGGCTCCAGGAACGGGGTGATGAAACCGCCCACGGCGGCGTCGACGTGCAGCGGGATCTTCAGGCCGCGCTCGGCCTCCAGCCGGTCGAGTTCGGCCGACATCTGCTCGATCGGGTCGTACTTGCCGCACTGCGTGGAGCCGAGCACGCCGACGACGCCGATGGTGTTCTCGTCGCAGAACTCCCTGAGCCGGGAGGCGGACAGCGTGTAGGCCGGCTCCTCGATCGGGATCCAGCGCGGCTCGACGTCCCAGTACTGGCAGAACTTCGGCCAGCAGGTGTGGACGGCGGTGCCCATCACGAGGTTGGGCCGGTCGACGGGCAGCCCGGCCGCCCGGCGCCGCGCGCGCCACTGGAACTTCATCGCCAGCGCGCCGAGCATGGCCGCCTCGCTGGAGCCGCCCGTGGAGCAGCCGACGCTGACGCCGTTTGGATCGTTCCACAGATGGTCGAGCATGTTGACGCAGCGCGCCTCGATGTCGGCCGTCTGCGGGTACTGGTCGTGGTCGACGATGTTGCGGTCGAGGGTTTCGGCGATGAGCTCGCGGGCCTGCGGCTCCATCCAGGTGGTGCAGAACGTGGCAAGGTTGAGCCGGGCGTTGCCGTCGAGAAGGAGCTCGTCACGGATGAGAGCCTGGGCCGCGCTGGGGTTCATCGGGCTGGCCGGCATCTTGAAGCGGGGCACACCGCCCTCGGGCACCAGGCCGTTGTAGAGGGGGTTGACATCGAGCGCTTCCTGCCACCGGTCGGATTCGACTCGTCTGAGCATGAGCTTCACCTTCTCGATGAGTTCTGTGATGTCGAGCACTCACAGTAGGCAAGTTTTTACTGTCAGTCAACGTCCGTTTTTACCGAGAGCGAGGAGCGCCTGTGTTCGTGCGGTTCCAGAGTCCCGCGCCGAACGGCCGCGGGACGTACCCAGGGGTGTTCGGGCTGGTCAACAGCCTCGCCGAGCAGGGTCTTCTGTCGGACGAGGAGGAGGCGTTCAGGCGCGAGAACAACGCGTGGTACGAGGCCAACTTCACCGACCCGACGACCGTGGACCCCGACGTCTACCGCCGCGACGTCAACCCGACGGCGGCGGCCTGGTTCAAGGCGTCGGCCGCCCGGCTCGTCGAGCGGGTGCCGGGGTACCTGGCGATCCTCGCCGCGCACGATGTGGAGTGTGTACGCCTCGAATCGGCGGATCCCGGCAGGATCATCTACGAAGACGACGATCAGGTGGTCGTCGTCCCTCATGTGTGACCGGCTGGGTGGCTTCCAGGGTCGTGGCCGCGTGCGGCATTGGGTGGGCGGCCGGATGGTGGCTTGCGAGAGGAATGGCTGGTTATGGATGCCGATGTGATCATTGTGGGGGCCGGGCCGACCGGTCTCATGCTGGCGGCGGAGTTGCGGCCGGGGACGCGGCTCACCTGTTCCCGGCGACCGGGATCCAGGGCATGACCGGCGTCGCGGAGCTCATGCACGGCGCGCGGCCCGTCCTGCTCGATCTCGCCGACCGCGCGGACCTGCGCGGCGCGCCACTCCTGGAACACCGTCTGCGCTGGGACGGGCCCCTGTCGAACGTAGGTGACGCCGGCGCTCAGTCGAACCAGACGACCAGGCGCACGCCGTCGGGCCCGAACCGTCGCGCCAGCGCCCGCATCACCTCGAAGACGGCCGCCCACCCGGTCTCCGGCCCCAGCAGGTCGAGGCGGGTCAAGGGAACGGATCCGGCCGCGGGGCGTGCCGTCAGGTCCAGGTCGCGCAGCTCCGCCCAGGAGACCCAGGTGCACCCGTGCACGGCGGGGTCGAGGCGGGCGGTGTCCTCGTACTCGGCGCGGACTGGTCCCGACACGTCGTCCGGCAGGCCGCGGCCGGCCGCGACCGGCGGCCACCCCAGCCGGTCGCGGATGCCGAACAGGCAGGCGAACGACTCGTGGTCCTGGTCGTCGTAGAGCGGGTGGAGCGGGATGGAGACGGCCGTCCAGGGGTCGCCTTCGTACCAGTCCTCGTGGGCGAGCGGGTGACGGGCCTCGATGAAGCCGTAGATGTCGGTGCTCATGGGGAGAGCGTAGGAAGCGACGCCTCCGGTCAGGGGCGGTTCATGTGGAGGTGCAGGTCGCGCAGCAGGCAGACCTCCGACAGGTGGTGGATGAGCTCGCGGTGGACGTGCAGGACCAGGTCGGCCATGGGGGCCTCCGGGAAGGGCTCCGCGTCGCCCATGGGCGCGCGCAGGCCGGCCTCGCCGAGGCCCCGCACGCCCGCCAGCCACCGCTCGGCCTCCGTGTCGAGCTGGTCGAGCGCCGCGGCCGCGCCGCCGGCGTACTCCCAGGTCTCGTACGAGGCCGGCGGCGCCCCGAAGTGCACCGCGTTGCGGACGGCCAGCACGCCGACGATGACGTGGCCGAGCCGCCAGGCGATCGTGGTGAAGGGCGGCGGCACCGGCTGGGGGAAGGCGAAGTCGATCGTGTGGCCGCCCGCGCCGGCCTGGACGGGCGCCGTGGAGGCGCCGCGCGGCCGTACGCTCCAGGCGTCCGGCACCGGCGACCAGAAGTACTCCTCGTCGGTCAGGCCGTCGAGCCGGGCCCGGAGCTGGTGGTTCCAGTGGAACTCCCACTGCTCGCGCAATGTGCGGTTCCAGTCGAGTGTGTGTGCGTCCATGGAAACACGATCACCTCACCGGCGGACAGAATCGGTCCGCTTTCTGGCAGGGTGGCGGCATGGACGAGACGGGCGGCGCGGAGCGGGGCACGACCGAGCGGGTGCTGACCCTGCTCGGCCTGTTGCAGCAACGTCAGGTCTGGACCGGCCCCGAGCTGGCCGGGCGGCTCGGCGTCACGTCGCGCACGGTCCGCCGTGACGTGGAACGGCTGCGCGCGCTCGGCTACCAGGTGCACGCCGGCCAGGGCATCGGCGGCGGCTACCGGCTCGGGCCCGGCCAGGACCTGCCGCCGCTGCTGCTCGACGACGAGGAGGCCATCGCCACCGCCGTGTCGCTGCTCGCCGGGGCGGACAGCGCGGTCGCGGGCGCCGGCGACGCCGCGATCCGGGCGCTGGCCAAGCTCGACACGGTGCTGCCCGCCCGGCTCCGGCACGAGGTGCGCGCGCTGTCCGGGGCGGTGGAGTCGTTCGGCGGCGGGCGCGTGCCGGTCGATCCCGAGGTGCTCATGACGCTGGCCAGGGCCTGCCGGGACGAGGTCGAGGCCGGCTTCGACTACCCGTCAGGAGGGCGGGTGGGGCGGCGGCGGGTGGAGCCGTACCGGCTGGTGACCTCCGACCGGCGCTGGTACCTGCTCGCCTACGACCTCGACCGGGACGGCTGGCGCAGCTTCCGGGTGGACCGGATGGCGTCGGTGGCCGCGCGCACCTTCCGCTTCCGGCCGCGCCCGGCGCCGGACGCGGCGGCGTACGTGCAGGAGGGCGTGGCGAGCCGGGCCTACCCGCACCAGGCGCGTTTCCTCCTGCACGCCCCGGCAGCCACGGTACGCGCGCAGGTCCCCGCGTCGGCGGCCGTCGTGCGGGAGCGCGGGAGCGACCGGTGCGAGCTGGTCAGCGGCGCGGGCAGCCTCGACTACGTGCTCATGCACGTGGTCGCGCTGGGCCACGACTTCGAGGTGCTCGACCCGCCGGAGCTGGGGGAACGCTGCCGGGAGCTGGCCCGCAGGCTGGCCTCGGCCGGGGCGGTCAGGCCGTCGGGGTGACGGGGGCGGTGTCGAGGGTGAAGGTCTCGACGATCTCGGTGCAGGTGCCGTGCTCGCCCATCACGCACAGCGCGAGGGCCTGGTAGGTGGCGGTGAAGGCCGACGGCGCGGCGAGGAGGCCCAGGTCGAGCGGGTGGTCCCGTTGCTGGAGCCGGGTGAGGGTGATGTGCGGGCGGAACAGGTCGCCGATCTCGTCGTAGCCGTAGAGGTCGAGGTTGGCGCGGGCCGTGGGCGGCGCGGTGAGCCGGTGGTCGGCCAGCACGCGGCCGACCGGGTCGCGGTGGCGCAGGCCCGTGCGCAACGGGTTGAGCGCGGCGACGACGTCCTCCTGGAGCCGGGTGATCGCGTCCGTCTTCCGGAAGAACAGCTCGACCATGCCGTGCTCGTTGGCGGCGAAGGACTCGCCTTCCAGGAGCGTCGCGCAGGTGCGGCCGCTGAGGTCGCGCAGCAGCGCGACGGCCTTTTCGAGCTGGTCGGGGGTGAAATTGGCCATGTAGAGGGAGATGTGCGGGTAGAGGCCGTCCTCGCGCAGGACGAACTCGGTCGCGGCGGCCTCCGCGCAACGCCGGCTCAGGCGCACGGCCTCGGCGTTGACGTCGTGCGGCGGCAACAGGACAACGTCGTAGACCGGGAGATCGCCCATAGGGGATGAGTGTAGGACGGACCGGGGGCGGTGCGCGCGGGCGGCCTGCCGTCGCAGGGCCAGGCGTACGGCCGGGAACGCGTAGGCGGCCAGCGGCGCCAGCAGGAACACCGCCCCGGCCGCGCGCTGGTCGGCCAGCGGGTCGGGCACCCCGGGCGGGGCCGCCAGGGCGAACCACTCCGCCGCGACGGCCGGTCCCACCAGCAGGTACGTCCCCAGCCCCAGGTACGCGACGGCGGCCACGGCCAGCAGCCGGACCCGCGCGGCCCACGGGAACGGCCTGGGCAGCGGGTCGAGGTCGAGCACCGCCCAGGCGACCAGCAGGCCGGCCCCGGCGGACACGGCCATGGTGACCAGGTGGGGCGCGTACCCGGCGAGCGACCAGGGCAGCCACGGCGTGCCGTACAGCAGCAGGAGCAGCACCGGGACGGCGGCCGTCACCAGCGCGGGACGGGTGAGACGGCGACCGAGGGCGCGGTCGCCGAGCGGGCCGTACTGGGAGCCGGGGCCGGTGGCCCGCGCGGCCAGGGTGAGCGGCGCGCCCGCGCACAGCAGGAGCGGCGCGACGACGGCGAGCACGACGTGCTGCACGGCCTGGGCCGACGACATCGCCCGCGCGTACCCGCCCACGCCGCCGAACAGCGCGACCGCGGCCAGGGCCAGCCCGGCGTGCCAGCAGAGCGTGCGCAGGACCGGCCAGCCGGGCACCCGGCGCAGGCCGGCCAGGTAACCGGCGGCGGGCAACGCCAGCAGCAGCAGGACGAGCGGGTCGAACCGCACCTCGCTGAGCAGGGCGCCGGGCGAGAAGGGCGCGAGCGCGTACTCCAGGACGGGATGGTCGTGCCCGCCGCCCGCGCCGGGCGGCGGCGGGGTGCGCGAGAGGCCGACGGCCAGCCCGGTCGCCGCCACCATCACGATCACCTCGCCCGCGGCCAGCCGGACGAACGTGCCCCGCACCCCCCGGTCGGCCACGCCGGCCACGGTACGCAGACGGTGCCGCCGGCCGAACCAGGCCAGCACCGCCAGGGCGGCGACCTTGGCCAGCAGCAGCAGGCCGTACCGGCTCAGCCACAGGTCGGACAGGCGGTCGAGCCGCACCCAGCCGCTGACCACGCCGGAGAGGGCGACGGCGGCGAAGCAGCACAGCGCGATCGTGCTGAACCGGGGCAGCACCACCCGCAGGTCGGCCGAGCGCCGGAAGTGCACCAGTACCGCGGCCAGGCCGCCCACCCACACCGACACCCCCAGCAGATGGGCCATCAGCGCGGACACGGCGATGTCGTGGTCGGCCGCCGAGGCGGCGTGGCCCACGTAGGCGGGCGGCAGCAGCCCGAACGCCGCCACGGCCAGCGGCGCCCAGGCGGGCAGGCGGCGCACGAGCGTGGCCACCGCCACCGCGAACGTCGTGACCAGCACCACCAGGAGCGCCTGCGTCTGCGGGAGCGAGGTGCCGAAGTCGAGCATGCCGGGCTCGGCGAGCAGGTACCGCACCGGCATCGGGATGAAGCTGGACAGGGTGAACACGTAACCGGCCAGGGCGGCGACCGCCCACCCCAGCGCCCACCAGCCCGCCGCGCGCAGGCACCGCGCCGACTCCGGCGAGCCGGCCGGGGCCAGCACGGACGCCGCCAGCAACGTCCCCACGCACGCCACCGCGCACAGGTCGAGGGCGAGGCGGGCCAGCGGCAGCCCCCAGTCGGTGACCGGACCGGCGGTGGGCAGCCCGAAGACCTCCACCGTGCCGGCGCCGCCGCCGAAGCGCAGCACCGCGACCAGCACCAGGACGCCCACGCCGACCGCGAACACGGCGTACGTCCGGACAGAAGCTCTCATAGCCGACCCGCCACGTCGTCGGAGGCCAGGAACCAGGCCGCGCCGCCCGGGGCGGGCGCGACCCCCACATGCTCCCACGGGGTCCCAGGCCGGGCCAGGCGCGAGCGAGGTCTGCTTCGAGCGCACACGCGGAGATACGCGCGCCCGCCGCCCCCGGTTCAGCAGGTCAGGGGTGGAGCCCCAGAAGGGTGACGGCCTGCTCGCGCATCTCGACCTTGCGGATCTTGCCCGTGACCGTCATCGGGAACCCGTTGACCAGGTGCACGTAGCGGGGGACCTTGTAGTGGGCCAGGCGGCCGGCGCAGAAGTCCCTGATCGCCTCGGCGGTCAGCGGCTCGGTGCCGGGGCGCATGACGATCCAGGCCATCAGCTCCTCGCCGTACTTCTCGTCCGGCACGCCGATCACCTGGACGTCGGCGATGTCGGGATGCGTGTAGAGGTACTCCTCGACCTCGCGCGGATAGACGTTCTCGCCGCCGCGGATGACCATGTCCTTGATCCGGCCGACGATGTTGACGTAGCCCTCGGCGTCCATGGTGGCCAGGTCGCCGGTGTGCATCCAGCGGGCCTCGTCGATCGACTCGGCCGTCTTGTCCGGCTCGTTCCAGTAGCCGAGCATCACCGAGTAGCCGCGGGTGCACAGCTCGCCCGGCTCGCCCCGGGGCACCGCGAGCCCGGTCTCCGGGTGCACGATCTTCACCTCCAGGTGCGGCATCACCTGGCCGACCGTCTCGGTGCGCCGTACCAGCCCGTCGTCGCGGCGGGTCATCGTCGACACGGGGGACGTCTCGGTCATGCCGTAGCAGATCGCCACCTCGCTCATGTGCATCTCACCGATCACCCGCTTCATCACCTCGACCGGGCACGGCGAGCCCGCCATGATTCCGGTGCGCAGCGACGACAGGTCGAAGTCGGCGAAGCGCGGATGGCCCAGCTCGGCGATGAACATCGTCGGCACGCCGTACAACGAGGTGCACCGCTCGGCCTCCACGGCCCGCAGCGTGGCCTCGGCGTCGAAGCCGGGCGCGGGCAGCACCACGCAGGCGCCGTGCGAGGTCGCGCCCAGGTTGCCCATGACCATGCCGAAGCAGTGGTAGAGCGGCACCGGCAGGCAGACCCGGTCGTCCTCGGTGTAGCCGACGCCCTCGCCGACGAAGTAGCCGTTGTTGAGGATGTTGTGGTGCGACAGCGTCGCGCCCTTGGGGAAGCCGGTCGTGCCCGAGGTGTACTGGATGTTGATCGGGTCGTCGAAGGACAGCGTCGCCGCCCGTACGCGCAGCGCGGCGGGGTCGGCGCGGCGGCCGGTCTCGACCAGCTCGTCCCAGCCGGGCTCGCCGATGAACACCACCTGCGTGAAGCCGATCTCGGCGAGCATCGCGCGGTAGTCGCTCGTCTTGTGCTCGACGGCGCTGACCAGCAGCCGCATGCCCGACTGGCGGACCACGTAGTCCAGCTCGTGGGCGCGGTAGGCCGGGTTGATGTTGACCAGGATCGCGCCGATCTTGGCGGTGGCGTACTGCGTCAGCACCCATTCGGCGCAGTTGGGCGCCCAGATGCCGACCCGGTCGCCCTTGGCGATGCCCCTGGCCAGCAGGCCGAGCGCCACCTCGTTCACCGCGGCGTCGAACTCGGCGTACGTCCAGCGCCGCCCGCTCGCCATCTCGACCAGCGCCTCGCGGCCGGCGTACCGGGCCGCGGCGCGTTCCAGGTTCTCCCCGATCGTCTCGCCCAGCAGGGGGAGCGCGGAGACGCCGGACGCGTAGGAGAGCAGTGAGTCACCCATGCCCGAAGCATCCGCCAGGGCGGTGCGGCACGCTACCCCCGTTCAGGGGTAGCCGCGGGACGCCGGCCGCGTGCCATGCTGGTGACATGGCGGTGACACATCTTCCGTCGAGTGCCCTGGCCCCGCAGGCCGCCGTGCTCCTGCGGGCCGCCCTCACCCGGATGCGGCACGTCGTCGGGCTGCCCGTCCTGTTCGGCGGCGCGGTGTCGGCCCCGGGCGGCGCCGTGCGGCTCACCGAGGTGACGGGGGTCCGCACGGACGTGCTGCGCGGGCTCGCCATCCACACCGGCAGCGGCCTGGGCGGCCGGGTCCTGGTCACCGCCCGGCCGGGCAGCGTCGAGGACTACGTCACCGACTCCCGCATCAGCCACGAATACGACAGACCGGTGGCGGCGGAGGGCCTGCGGGCGATCGCGGCCGTCCCCGTCGTGGTGGGCGAGACGGTCTACGGGCTGCTCTACGGCGGCGTCCGCGAGCCGCTGCCGCTCGGCACCCGCGTCCTCGACGGCATGAACCAGATCGCCGCCCGGCTCGGCGTCGAGCTGGCCGTACGCGCGGAGGTGGAGCGGCGGGTGGCCGCGCTGGAGACGGCCGCGATCACCGGCGCGGCCCGCGAACGGCCCGCCGGCCCCGAATGGGAGCAGCTGCGCGAGGCGCACGCCGAGCTGCGCTCGATCGCCCAGGAGGTCGCCGACCCGGTCCTGCGCGAGCGGCTGCAGGGCGTCTGCGACCGGCTGACCTCGCCGGACGGCGGCCCCGTCCCGGCCAACCCGCTCTCCCCCCGGGAGCTCGACGTGCTCTCCCTGGTCGCGGTCGGCTGCGGCAACGCCGAGGTCGGCCGGCGGCTCGACCTGAAGCCGGAGACGGTCAAGAGCTACCTGCGCAGCGCGATGCGCAAGCTCGGCACCCACACCCGCATGGAGAGCGTGGTCTCGGCCAGGCGCGCCGGCTACCTCCCCTGACCGGCGGATTTACCAACTACGGACGATGACCGCCGGCCCCGTCGACCGGTTCCGGGTAGGCCCCCACCATGACTGCTTGGACGAACGACGAACTCGACCGGATCGCCGCCGCCGAGGAGCTGCAGATCGCGTCCCTGCGCGGCGACGGCGAGCTGCGCCGCCCGGTGACGATCTGGGTCGTCCGCCTCGGCGACGACCTGTACGTCCGGGCCGTGAACGGGCGGGACGGCACCTGGTTCCGCGGCGCCCAGGAGCGCGGACGCGGCCGGATCCAGGCCGGGGGCGTCGACAAGGGCGTCACGTTCGCCGACGCCGACCAGGAGCTCAACGACCGGATCGACGCCGCGTACCGGGCCAAGTACCGCCACTACCCGGAGAGCATCGTGGACTCGGTGGTCAGCGGGCAGGCGCGGGCCGCCACGATCAGGCTCGTGCCGCGCTCCTGACCGGCCCGGCAACGACAGGTCCGAAGGCCGCCAGCGTCCGGCCCGCACCGGCGGCGACAGTGGGACGCATGAACACTGTCGTGGATCAGCACGTCCGCATTGAACCCAACATCCTCTACTTCGGCACTCCCGTCGTCCTGATCTCCACCGTGAACGAGGACGGCACCCCCAACCTCGCCCCCATGTCGTCGGCCTTCTGGCTGGGCTGGCGCGGCATGCTGGGGCTCGGGGCCAGGTCGAAGACGTCCCAGAACCTGTTGCGGACCGGCGAGGGCGTGCTCAACCTGCCGTCCGACGCGCTCGCCCCGCAGGTGGACCGGCTGGCGCTGACCACCGGGAGCGACCCGGTGCCCGAGCGCAAGTACCAGCGCGGCTACCGGTTCGTGCCGGACAAGTTCCAGCGGGCCGGGCTGACCGCCGTCCCGTCGGAGACGGTGGCCGCCCCCAGGGTGGGCGAGTGCCCGGTCGCCATGGAGGTCGTGGTGGAGGAGACGCACCCGGTCGGCGACGGCGGGGTGCTCGCGTTCGAGGTGCGGGTGCAGCGGGTCTGGGTGCACGAGGACATCCGGATGAAGGGCACCGACGACCACATCGACCCCGACGCCTGGCGTCCGCTCATCATGAGCTTCCAGAAGCTGTACGGCCTGGGCCCGCAGGTGCACCCGTCCACCCTGGCGAGCATCCCGGAGCGGCACTACCGCAGCGACGACCTCGAACGCGCGCGCACCCTCTAGAGGCACTCCAGCAGCGGCAGCCAGGTGCGGTGGGCGCACAGCTCCGTGATCCGCTCCCGGGGCAGCCACTCCGCGCCGGTGCTCTCCGACCCCGCCGGCGGCGCGGTCGCGGCGCCGGGCGCCGCCAGCCGCGCCCGGAACATCACCATGTACGTCAGCGGCGCGTAGCGGTAACCGGCCGGAGCCGGGCGCAGCAGCTCGACGCGCTGCCACGCGAACACCGACAGGGCGGACGGCTCCAGGAGCAGGCCGGTCTCCTCCTGGAGCTCCCGGACCGCGGCCTCGGTGGCGCTCTCACCGGCCTCCAGGTGGCCGCCCGGCACGTCCCAGCCGCGTCCGGGCCGGTCGACGCAGGTGAGCAGGGTCCTGCCGACGCCGTCGGTGACGAACGCGAACGCCGAGGTCGTGCCGTCGGCGGGCGGGAGGTCCGGGGAGAGGATCACATCGAGGCGGTGCTCGACGGGGATCCACGGCACGGTGCGGGAGGCCATCACACGGGTCATGCCTCCATTTCACACGCCCTTGCGCATGGCCCGGTTGCCCAGGTACAGGCCGATCGCGGCGACCAGGCAGGCCGACGCGGTGCCGTACAGGACGGAGGGGTCCGCGAGGTCGCCGGAGAACAGCGCGCGCTGGCCTTCGACGATGTACGTGACCGGGTTCGCCGCACCGACGGCGCGCAGCCACCCGGGCGCGGTGTCCAGGGGCAGCAGTACGCCCGACAGCAGCAGCAGGGGGAACAGGATCGACTGGCTGACGACGTAGAACAGCGTCCCGCCCGGCGCCGACCGGATGGCCAGGACGAACGAGAACGCCCCCAGCCCCACCCCGAACACGGTGAGCTGCGCCAGCCCCGCCAGGACGCCCGCCGGATACAGCTCGAACCCCAGCGGGACCGCCAGCACGATGATCAGCACGGCCTGGGCCAGCAGGACCACCATCGCCTTCATCGCCCGGCCCACCAGCATCGCCGTCCGGTTCAGCGGCGTGACCAGCATGCGTTCCAGCGAGCCGCCGATCAGCTCGACCAGCAGCGTGTAACCGGCCGACATCGGCCCGGTCAGGCACATCATGACCAGGATGCCCGGCACGAACCACTGCCACGACGAGCCCACCGCGCCGTCCAGCAGCGCGCCGAACAGGAACAGGAACAGCAGCGGCTGGCCCATCTCGAACAGCAGCGCGACCGGCTCGCGCAGGACCGGCCGGAACTCGCGGGTGAAGACGGTGGCGGTGTCACGCAGGAAGGTCGTCATCGGTGAGGCTTCTCCCGGTGAGGGTGAGGAACACGTCGTCAAGGGTGGGGCGCGCGGTCTCGGCGGCGGTCACCTTGATCCCGGCGGCGTCCAGCGCCCGCAGGCAGCCGGGGAGCGCGGCGGGCGCGTTCGCCACCCGCACCCGCACGGTGACGCCCTCGGCTCGGCCGCCGGTCAGCTCGGCGGCCCTGGCGGCGTCCTGGGCGGTGTCGGTGGTGACCGTGACGGTGTCGCCCGCCAGGTCGTTCTTGAGCTGCTCGGCCGTGCCGTCGGCGGTGATCGCGCCGTTGTCGATGATCATCACCCGTTCGGCCATGTTGTCGGCCTCCTCCAGGTAGTGGGTGGTGAGGAAGATCGTGGTGCCGTACGCCTCGCGCAGGCGCAGGATGTGCCGCCAGATGTCGGCGCGGCTCTTCGGGTCGAGGCCGGTCGAGGGCTCGTCGAGGAAGAGCAGGTCGGGGCGGTGGATCAGGCCGAGCGCGATGTCCAGGCGGCGGCGCTGGCCGCCGGAGAGCGTGCCCGGCCTGCGGCTCGCCAGGTCCTCCAGGTCGAGCAGGCGCATCAGCTCGCCGGCCCGCGCGACGGCCTCGGAGACGGTCAGGCCGTAGCAGCGGCCCTGCGTGACGAGCTCGTCCCGTACGCGGAAGCTCTCGCCCGCGCTGTTCTTCTGGCCGACGTAGCCGATGCGGGAGCGCACGCCGGCCGGGTCGCGGGTGACGTCGTGGCCGGCGACGACGGCGGTGCCGGAGGTGGGCGGGAGCAGGGTCGTGAGCAGGCGGAGGGTGGTGGACTTGCCGGCGCCGTTGGGACCGAGGAAGGCGACGAGCCGGCCGGGTTCGACGTCGAGGTCGATGCCGCGTACGGCTTCGACGGTCTCCTTCTTCATCTTGAACACTCGGGTGAGGGCCCGGGTGTGGATCATGGGTGGTGCCTCCTGGGCATGGCGAAGAAACCCCTGGTCAGGGGCCCTTTCGGGGATCGGTTCAGTTTGGGCTGGGTGGTATCGATTTGGCAAACGCGAATGTGACGTTCATATACGGCTCTGACCTGCGGAAACGGCGTCCGGAGAGGTGGTCGCGGAAGGCGGATTTCCGGGCCTCGACATGGGGTTTCGCGCTTTTTCACGGAAAGACGTGATATTTCCGTGCTTGCGGCGTAAGTGGCGACTCCGCGATGATCTCGGGCGTGAAACGCTTGTGGTTAATTGCGGTAATTGCCGCTGTCGGCATGACAGGGGTCGCGGAGGCGGCCGACGGTGTTCCCGGTGTCGACGTCAGCAACTGGACGGGCGACGTGGACTGGGCGAGCGTGGCCGCAGGCGGCGGCAAGTTCGCGTTCGTGCAGGCCACCGAGGGCACGAACTACCGCAACCCACGGTTCGACCCGCAGTTCGGCGGGGCCGCGACGGCCGGGCTCGTGCGTGGCGCTTATCACTTTGCGCAACCACATGAATCCGACGGGACAGCGCAGGCCGACTATTTCCTTCAGAACGGCGGAAACTGGACCAGCGACGGTCAAACGCTGCCCGGAGTCCTCGATATCGAGGACAACCCGTACAAGGACAAGAACGGCAAGAACAACTGTTACGACCTGTCCGCCGAGGACATGGTCACCTGGATCAAGGACTTCACCAAGAAGTACCGGCAGCAGACCGGCCGGGACGCGATCATCTACACCACCACGAGCTGGTGGCAGACCTGCACGGGCAACTCCGGCGCGTTCAAGGCCAACCCGCTCTGGCTGGCCCGCTGGGGGAGCGACCCCGGCGAGCTGCCGAAGAGCTGGAAGCGGCACACGTTCTGGCAGTCGGCGGAGAAGGGCTCGCTGGCCGGTGGCCAGAACTCCTTCAACGGCTCGGAGTCCCAGCTGCGGTCGCTGGCCAACCCGCCCGCGCGGGTGTCGGTCTCCGGCCTGGTCAAGGGCAGGAAGCTCTACCGGGTCACGATCACGAACACCGGCCCGCACCCCGTCGAGGACATCGTGGTCTCCGGGCGCGCGTACGGCGGCCAGAAGGTGGTCAAGGCCCCCGGGTGCAAGTTCAGCGGCACGGCCGTGCGCTGCGTGGTCGGCAAGCTGGAGCGGGGCCAGAAGGCCGCCTTCACCTTCACCACCAGGCCGAAGCCGAAGGGCCGGGTCGGGATGGTCGTCGAGGTAGGAACGGTCACACTTGACCTCAAAAGCTGAAATATCGCGATAGGTAGGATAAAACCCGGGATCTCGGCTTAAGGGAGAAACGGGTGGCGCGGCGGCGGCTGGTCCTGGCGGTGACCGTCCTGGTCGTCCTGCTGGCGGGCGCGGCGTCCATGCCGTTGTCGACGTTCGTGCCGTCCAGGATCGTGCGCATCGCGTACGAGATCGAGCGGTACGACATCACGTACTCGTGGGGCGGCGGCCACGGCGAGCGGCCCGGCCCCACGAAGGGCACCTGCCTGGGCTACAGCGGCCGGATCAAGCCCTGCCCGGCCGCGCGCACCCGCGGCCTCGACTGCTCCGGCCTGGCCCGATGGGTGTACGCCCTGGCCAACGGAAGGGACGTGCTCGGCCCCGGCAACACCGACGACCACGTGCGCAGGATGCGGCCCGTCGAGCGCGGCCTGCCGGGCGACTTAGTCTTCTTCGGAAAAATCACGAAAAATAAGATCAAGACGCAGCATGTGGGCATCTATCTGGGTCGTGGGAAGATGATGAACGCGCCTGAGACGGGGGCCTCGGTGCGCATTGACGATATCGGGCGAAGATCTGACTTCGCGGGCTTCTACCGGTACTGAAAGCGGGCGCTACCGGTACGGAAAAAGGGTGCCATGCTCCAGTTACACCTCCTTGGACCGCTCCACGCCACCCTGGACGGCCGCCGGCTCGACCTCGGCTCCGCCCGGCAGCGCGCCGTGCTCGCCCGCCTGGTCGCCGCCGACGGCCAGGTCGTCTCGACCGACCGGTTCATCGAGGACCTGTGGCAGGGGCAGCCGCCGCCCAAGGCGCTGGCCGCGCTCCAGGTCTACGTCTCGAACCTGCGCCGCGTCCTCGAACCCGACCGGCCGCCGCGCGCCCCCGCCGGAGTGATCGTCAGCGCCCCGCCCGGCTACCGGCTCTGCCTGCCCGACGAGGCCGTGGACGCCTGGCGGCTGCCCGGCCTCATCGACGCGGCCGGCGCGGCGCTCAAGCGGGGCGCGGGCGCCGTCGCCCACGACCTGCTCGACCAGGCGCTCGGCCTGTGGACGGGCGCCGCCTACGCCGAGTTCACCGAGGAGTGGGCCGCGCCCGAGGCGGCCAGGATGGCCGAGCTCAGGCTCGTCGCCGTCGAGTACCGCGCCGAGGCCGCGCTGCTGATGGGCCGCCACGCCGAGGCCGTGCCGGAGCTGCGCGGCCACGCCGACGCCCACCCGCTGCGCGAGAACGCCGTCCGTCTGCTGGCCCTGGCCCTCTACCGAGCCGGCAGCCAGGCCGAGGCGCTGGCCGTGCTGCGCCAGGCCCGCGAGAACCTGTCCGAGGAGCTCGGCGTCGATCCCGGCCCGGCCCTGCGCGCGCTCGAACAGGACATCCTCCGCCAATCCGAGTCCCTGCACGCGCCCGAGGTCGTCGAACACGTCCAGGAACGGCCCGTGGCCGCGCAGGAGCCCTCGATCGTGGGCCGGGCCCGCGAGCTGGCCGCGCTGCGGGAGGAGGCCGTGCGGCCCTACCGGCGCACGGTCTGGCTGGGCGGCGAGCCGGGCGCGGGCAAGAGCGCGCTGGCCGAGGCGTTCGCGGCCGAGCTGGCCGAGCGCGGGTGGCGGGTCGCGTTCGGACGCTGCCCCGAGATCGACGGTGACGCGCCGCCCGCCTGGGCGTGGAGCGAGATCGTCCGGCAGCTCGCCGCCGTACGGCCGCCGGCCGCCGCCGACGCGGCCCGCCTGGCCCCCCTCCTGAACGACGGCGTCGCCATCCAGAACCAGTTCCAGCTCGCCAGGGCCGTGGCCGGCTACCTGGCGGGCTGCGCGCCGCTGCTCGTGGTCCTCGAAGACGTCCACCGGGCCGACGGCGAGACCCTGCACCTGCTGCGGCACCTGGACCCCGCCGCGCGGATCCTGGTCGTCGCCACCTACCGCCCGGCCGAGACCACCGAGGACCTGTCCGCCACCCTGGCCGCGCTGGCCACCGGCAGCAGGCACGTCGAGCTCGCCGGGCTCGACGAGGCCGCCGTCGCCACGCTGCTCGAACGCCACTCACAGCGCGCCGGCCTCGACCCCGCCACCGTCCGCACGGTCCTGGACCGCACGCTCGGCAACCCGCTGTTCGTCTGCGAGATCGCCCGCCTGCTGGCCTCCGAGGGGCCGCAGGCCGCCGAGGCGCTGCCGCCCGGCGTGCGCGACCTCATCCGCCGCCGCATCACCCGCCTGCCCGCGACCGCCCAGACCGTGCTGCGCAACGCCGCCGTCGTCGGCAGGGACGCCGACGTGGACGTGCTGATCGCGCTGCACGACGGCGACGAGGACACCGTCTTCGACGGCCTGGAGGCCGGCGTCATGACGGGCCTGCTGGCCGAGCCGGGGCCGGGCCGCGTCAGGTTCACGCACGTCCTGGTCAGGCAGGCGCTGTACGAGGACACCGCGCGGATCCGCCGGACCAGGCTGCACGGGCGCGTGGTGTCGGTGCTGGAGCGGCTGCGGCCCAACGACGTGGCGGCCCTGGCGCACCACGCGCTGGAGGCCGCCGTGCCGGACGCCGTCCGGTACGCCAAGGCGGCGGCCGTCCAGGCGTCCGGCCTGCACGCGCACCGCGAGGCGGCGGCGCTGTGGCGCGCCGCGCTGGAGTTCGCCACCGACGACGCGACCCGGCTCGACCTGCTGTGCGGACTGGTGTCGGCGCTGGGCCACGCCGGCGACGTGCTGGGCGCGCTGGCCGCACGGACGCGGGCCGTCGAGCTGGCCGCCCCGCGCGGCGCGCTCGCCCGCGCGCTGACCTCCTACGAAGCCCCCGTGGTCTGGACGATCCAGGTGGACTCCCTCTACAACCGGGACTTCATGGAGGCCGTGGAACGCGAGCTGGCCGCCGGCCCCGACGACGAGACGCGCTGCCGCCTGCTGGCCGCGCTCGTGTTCGAGCTGGAGGGGCACGACGACGACCGCGTGGACGCCGCCGGCGCCGAGGCCGTGGCCCTGGCCCGCCGCCTCGGGCGTCCCGACCTGCTCTGCCTGGCGCTCAACGCCCGCTACTTCGCCGTGCTCAGCCCCGAACGGCGGGACGAGCTGGAGGCCGTCGGCGCCGAGCTGCTGGAGCTGGGCCGCACCCACCGGCTCGTCGGCTACCTCACACTGGGCCACTGCGCGCTGCTCATGGCCGCACTCGGACGCACCGACCTGGAGGCGGCCAGACGGCACGCCGACAGCGGCGTGGCGGTGTCCACCAGCGGCCAGCTCGGCATGTCGCTGGCCATCCTGGCGCTGTTCGGCGCGCTGCGGAAGCTGGTCGAGGGCGAGTTCGACGAGGCGGAGGCCGTCTACACCGGGCTCACCGAGCAGATGGCCGAGCGCGGCGGCGTCAACGCGCGGGCCATGGGCGCTCTGTGCAGGTTCGCCGTCCGGATGGCCCGCGGGAACGTCCGCGACTCCCTCGACGAGCTGGCCGCCATCCGGGAACGCGTGAACAGCGCCACCGTGCACGAGATCTACGCCGGGGCGCTGGCGGCCGCGGGCGAGCTGGACGCGGCCCGGCTGGTGTGGCGGCCCGAGTCGTGGTTGCCGCGCAACTACTACTGGCTGATGTGGCAGGCGCTGCGCGGCCAGACCGCCGTCGCCCTGGAGGACCGCGAGGTGGCCGCACGCTCCTACCGCGTCCTGCTGCCGTGGGCGGACGAGCTGGCCGGGATGAGCAGCGGGTCGATCACGCTCGGGCCGGTCGCGCTGGTGCTCGGCGACCTGGCCGAGCTGCTCGGGCTGCCGGCCGACGGCCACTACGCGCAGGCTCTGCAGGTCGCCGAGCGCGTCGGCTCGCCCCACTGGGCGCAGGCGGCCCGCCGCCGGGCGCGCCGTTGAGCGGCCCCGGGAGGCTCACGGCGTGCCGAAGATCAGGCTCTGGCGGCGCCGGTGGCCGCGGCCCATGAGCGCGAGCAGCACCACGAGCACCGGCCCGGCCAGGCGCCGCAGCTCGGCCAGCTCCTCCGGCTGCGCGTACTGGGCGATCCTCGGCAGGTCGAACCGGGCGTCCCCGCCCTTTCTGACCTCGGTCTCGACCTTCGCCCAGTCCGCCTCCGAGACGTACTTGGCGACGACCGGGAAGATCAGCCGCTCCTCCTCCTCGATGTGCTCGTCCAGCAGGTCGGCGAGCGCGGCCAGGGACTTGGCCATCCGCCGGGCCGCCTGCCCGTCGGAGCCGAGCTGGGCCGCGGCCGTCGTGATCTCCTCCAGCAGCGGGTCGAGCGCCGCGTGGTCGTCGGTCAGGTCGCTCAGGTCCACCTCGGCGCCCGCCGAGCGCACGATGACCGGCCACAACACGTTGTCCTCGGCCTGGTGATGGTGGTGGATGCCCGCGCACAGCTTGGCGGTGAACGTCGCGATCGCGCGCAGCCGCTCCTGACCGGCAGGCTGCTCGCCGGCGGCGATCGCGCTCATCACCTCGGCCAGATGGCGGGTGTCCCCGCGCATGGCCCGGTGCGTGATGCGGAAGCCGAGCATGTTGGGTGCCATTTCGGTGCTCCTTCTGTCCGTTTGGCACCAGCGTGGGACGCGGCTCTTAGACACCTCTTGGTGCCGACTTGGCATGGCGGTAACGCCTGTGGCGGACGGAAATTGAGAGACCCGGCGGCTAGGGTGTGCCGCTATGGACAGGCGATGGGTCGGCCTCGACGGCGTCGAGGTCGTGCCGGCGATGCGGGCGGGCCGGCAGGTGCTCCGGGTGCGCAGGAACGGGTGGCTGGTCGCCGACTGCCGTTCGGTGGCGGAGGTGGCCGCACACGTCGACCTGGCCGATCTGTGCGAGGTGATCGATCTCGCCGCGCGCCGCGGATCCGGCGGCGCGGTGGAGGCCCGTACGAGTTCGCATCATGGCTGAGTGCCGTGTATGGTTACACCTGTCCGCAGCGAGCGGACAGGCCCCTATAGCTCAGTCGGCAGAGCGTCTCCATGGTAAGGAGAAGGTCAACGGTTCGATTCCGTTTGGGGGCTCTTGTAATGAGCAGATACGACGCCCGGCCAAGGTGACTTGGAGCCGGGCGTTTTTCGTTGTGCGGGTTGGGTTGGGATGCGCTTGTTTCGGGGCTTCAGCCGGCCCCAAGAAGGCTCCAAGCGCCGGCGTGTTCCATGACGGTCATGAGAAACATGTTCGCGGCCCGTGGTGTGCGCCGGGCGCTGGCTCTGATCCTGCTCTCCGTCTCGACCGTGCTGACGATCAGCGTGGCGAGCAGTCCCGCCTACGCGTGGAACCCGGCGAACGACGGCTGGCACAAATGCCTGATCGACGGCAAATGGATGTGGTGCAAGGACCTGTAGGTCCTGCGGGCGAGCCGCTCTTCCCCGTGCGGGGAGGGGCGGCTTCTCGGTTGTGCGGCTCTCATGCTCTGGCCTTCCGGGACGCGAAGGCGGGGAGGTCGATCACCTCGACCAGGTCGGCGAGGTCCACATGGTGGACGATCTGGGCGATGGTGCCGTAGTAGCCGAGGAGGTAGCGGCGGCCGTTCACCGTCTGGGTGACCTTGATGCGTTGCCTCGCGCCGAGGGTGATGACCTCGACGAGGATGCCGCGGGGGCCGTGCCAGCGTGTCACGCCACAACTCTACGCAAAACGGACAAAAGCATAGAATGCGGACCGGCGGGCAGTAGGCCGGTGAGGGTTGGTTGCCCACACCTGAAAGCTCCGGACGCGGGGAAGCGTCCGGAGCTTTCGCGTGCCCGGCGTTGGACGTTCCGCGGGTTCGCTGCCCGGCGCTAGGCGGTCTCGTCGAGGGGCGGGTAGGCGAAGTGGCGGGTGTCGGCGAAGGTCTGCGGGCCGGTGAGCCGGTAACCGTGGGCGGCCTCGCTGGTGGTGTGGTACGGCCCCACGTCCACGGTGTCGGCGATCGACCAGACGCCTCTCACCTGCTGTTTGACGACGTAGAGGAACTCGTTGAAGTCGAGTGAGGAGGAGACGAAGGTGTTGAGCACGGTCAGCGATCGGCGTCCCGTGGTCAGCGCCGGTGGCAGGTCCACGGACTGGTCCCGCCAGCGGTAGGTGTTCTCGACGGGCAGGGGGTGCCACACGCCGGCGGGGGCGCCGTTCACGGTGATGGCGGCCTGCTGCATGGAGATGCCGGCGTCCAGGCGGCGGATCAGCCGTACGCCGGTGTTGGCGGGGTCCACGGTCACGGTGAACCGGCTCGACCCTCCGTGGCCGAACGCGCGCCCGTCGTCCGAGACCGGGCGGCCGAGCGCGAAGGGCTGCACATGCCGCGGCGCCACCCACAACCCCACCACCACCCCAACCCCAACCGCTCCCACCACCACCAAAGCCCCAATCCCAACCCCCCGCCACCGCCCCCACCTCCCCCCAGCAGACGCCCCCACCCCACCCGCAGGGACCACCACCCCACCCACCGAAACGGCCACCCCACCCGCAGGGGCCGCCACCCCGCTCGCCGGAGCCGCTGCCCCGCCTGCCGTGACGGCCGCCCAACCCGCCGGAGCCGCTGCCCCACTTGCCGGCACGCCTGGCCCCCCGCCGACCGGGGAAGCGTCGGCGGGAAGACCATCGATCAGGGAAGCAACACCGGCGGGGACACCGCTTACGGGCAGGGCGGCCCCGACGTCGCCCGAAGGCGGCCCGCCACCAGAACTCCCCTCAGCGGGAAGCCTGTCGGCTGGAAGCGCGCCGCCGGAGGGAGCGCCCATCAGGGAAGTGCCGAAGGCAACACCCCCGCTGGACAGACCATCGGAAACCCCGCCTCCCGCAATCCCGTCAACGGGGATCCCACTCGCCCAAAGGCCACCTCCCGGAGCCTCACCCGCTGGAGACCCCTCACCCGGCCGCCCCTCGCCCAGCCGACTCCCGCCCGGCAAACCCTCGCCCGGCAGGCCCCGGGCCAGTAGCCCTGCGCCGGGCAGTCCTGCGCCGGACAGTCCCTCGCCCGGCAGTCCTGCGCCGGGCAGACCCTCGCCCGGTAGCCCTCCGCCCCGCAGGCCCTCGCTGGGCAGGCCCCCGCCCGGGAGACCGCCCACCGGAAGTGCGCTGCCCGGAAGTGCGGCGACCGGGGGACCGTCGGCCGGAATTGCGGCGACCGGGGGACCTGCGACTGGGGGGTCCTTGACCAGGGGGCCATCGGCGGGGAGAGCGCCGCCGGCGGAAGGGGTGACGGGCGTGGCCGCTGGGGCTGCGGCCGGGGCAGATGCCGGAGGTGCTCCACTTATCGCCATCTGAGCGCCTGTCGGGCCCTCTGCCCCTCCGTGGAACCCAGAGAATCCGGGAAGCGCAGCCCCATGGCCGGGGCCTCCAACAAGAGGTGCAGCCCCTTGGCCAGGGCCTCCAGGCGGCGTCGTGCCGAGCTCGGCACGGCTGTCGACGGGCACGGCGTCCGGCCGGCTCAGCTCCGCAGGAGGCGCGGCACCCGGCTGAGGCAGCCCCCCGACGGGACCGGCGTGCGGATGGACGGAGGCGACGTCAGGAACCCCGGAATACTCGAAGGGCGGAACACCGGGGGACAACGCCATCCGGGTGAGCTGGAAGCCGGACGGGGGCATGCGGTTGATCCGCACACGCTCCCAGGCCCGCTCCCACTCCGGCACCCGATGCTCGGGCACCCCGCAAGCCCGCAGGAACGTCACCATCACCGCCTTCTTCGGAAACCGCCGTCCGGCCAGCATGTCCGCACAGGTCGCCCGGGGAAGCCGGGGCCCGCCCGCCCTGTCCGCCCGTGCCTGGAGCTCCCGCAACGACACGTCCGCCCGCGCGAACTGCTCGGCGAGGAGCCTCACCAGACCCTCGTGACAGCTCACCGACTCCACGCCGGGTTCCGCGCCTTCCTGGTCCTCGCCCATCGCCCCTCTCCCCGACCCGGCCTTCTTCTGTCCGACAGTGTACGAACGATGACCGTACGTGTCCGGAGGGATTTCAGGGACGTCCGAGTCAGGCTCGCCTGTGGACGACTCCGGACGAGCCTGTCCGCCCTGCTGTTGGACACCGGCGCTCGGTCGCTTTCCTGGCATTCGAGCGCAGACCAGCGCCGAAACCCCGAGCAGCACAAGCAGAACGAGCAGAAGAGGAAGACGACATGAACAGGAAACTGGCACTCGCCGCAGGTGTCGCCGCCGTCCTTTCCGGGCTTGTCATCCCGTCCGCCCCCGCCTCGGCCGGCAGCCTCCAGTGCAACAGCGGCCGGGCCCCGGAGGACGGCTACGTCGGCCGCGCCGACTGCCACAACCCGACCGGCCAGACCTGGGTCTACCGCGCCGTGATCACGTGCGGCTGGAGCCCGGACGTCGTCGGCCCGTGGATCACGCTAGGGCCCGGCGCCTCGGGCCGGTCCGAGGGCAAATGCGCAAGCTGGGGCAGCGGCGTCGGCGCCGTAGGCGTCGACGAACGCCAGGCATGAGACCCCGCCCGGCCCCGCCCGGTCCGGGCCCCCTCGGGTCCGAGGCGCGGGGCTGACAGGGGTCGAATGCGCCCTCGGATCCGAGGTGCGGGCGGGTGGGGCGCGGCTCGTCGTTGAGGAGCCGGAGCGCGGTCGAGGTGGGCGGCACCTCGCCGGACATCCGTGCGGCACGCGCTCCCCTTGCGCGGTCGCACGGGTGTCCACCGCACTCTCTTGCGCCCCCGGGGGCTGTCCGCCCGGGGCTGTCCGCCCAGGTCTGTCCGCTTCGCCACTGCGCTGGCTTCGGCTGCGTGACACCTCCGGGTGAGCGCAGGCGTCCGCTGCGGGCCCTCTCCGCCGCTGCGTCGGCGTCCGTCGCGGACACCCCTCCGTCTCCCGCGCGGGTCGTCCCCGCGTGGGGGCGCGCCGCCGGCGTTCGCCGGGGGCACGCCCGTTCGCCGTACGGACGGGCGTCGCCGGCGGCCGCCGGGGGGCCCTTCCGACCACCGCGTGGACGGGCGTCGCCGGGGTGTGTTCGTTGCTGCGTGCCTGGTCCGGAGGTTCGCGTCGGTAAGGGGGGGCTGCTAGTGTGGCGATGGCCTCCGCGGGTGATTCCCCAGGCGAGACCCAGGTGGCATGATCGGATTTCGGTTGTCGGAGGTTCCTGGGGCATACTGGTAGCACCCCACCCGATCAGGTGAGTTACTAATGTGCTCCCAGCTTCGGGTATCCTCTACGGGCCGGGAGTTTCCGGCCAAGGCGGAGTAGCTCAGTCAGGCAGAGCAAACGGCTCATAATCGTTGTGTCGCCGGTTCAAGTCCGGCCTCCGCTACTACCCAATCCCAGGTCGGTCGGCCTGGGTACGGGTGTGTCCATGTCCCGAACGTAGAAAGGCACTCCCAAGTGGCTGCCACCGACGTTAGGCCGAAGATCACGCTGGCCTGCCAGGAGTGCAAGCACCGCAACTACATCACGCGGAAGAACCGGCGCAACGACCCGGATCGGCTTGAGCTGAAGAAGTACTGCCCGAACTGCCGCTGCCACCGCGCGCACCGCGAAACCCGCTAGCGGTACTTCTGCCTCCATATCGCACAACCGGCGTCCCGGACGGGGCGCCGGTTTGTCGTGTTTTCACTGCTTTGAGGCGCCTTCTTAGGCGCTGACCCGGGTCCCGGCAAAAAGCACGCCATGAGCGGCGACAGCCGAACCTTGTTCTGTTACCGTCTGCCTCAGCAGCGCTCGTTGAAGACATACGAGGGAGCACTGATGGCCTTGAACCGTGACTTCGTGGGCAGGACCTATCCATCCGCCGCCCCGTACGAGGTCAGCCGGGTGAAGATCAAGGAGTTCGCGGCGGCGATCGGCGACAACAACCCGGTCTACCGCGACAGGGAGGCCGCCAGGGCCGCCGGATACCCCGACGTGATCGCGCCGCCCACGTTCCCCATCGTGTTCAGCCTGCAGGCGGGCGGCGAGGCGCTGGTCGACCCCGAGCTGGGCCTGAACCTGGCGATGGTGGTCCACGGCGAGCAGCGGTTCGAGTACGTCAGGCCCGTCTGCGCTGGCGACGAGCTGGTCACCACCGCGACGATCACCGACATCAGGAGCGCCGGGCGCAACGAGCTGCTGACGATCAGGAGCGACGTGACGACGGTCGCCGGAGAGCCGGTCTGCACGACCTACAACACGATCGTCGAGCGCGGAGGGGCGGGCTGAGATGGCGGCCACGGTGAGGTACGACGAGGTCGAGGTCGGGCAGGAGCTCCCGGTCGTGGGCTACAACGTCCGGCGGCTGAACCTCGTCATGTACGCCGGCGCCTCCGGCGACTTCAACCAGATCCACTGGAACGAGCGCTTCGCCCGGACGGTCGGGTTGCCCGACGTGATCGCGCACGGCATGTTCACGATGGCGCAGGCGGGCCGGTTCGTCACGGACTGGGCGGGCGATCCGGGCGCCGTGCTGGACTTCGGCGTGCGGTTCTCGTCGATGGTGATCGTGCCCGACGACGACCAGGGCGCGACGATCTCGGTGAGCGGGGTCGTCGAGGAGAAGCTGGAGGACAAGCGGGTGGTCGTCGGGCTGACGGCCAAGGCGGGCGACGCGAGGGTCCTGTCGAAGGCGCGTGCGGTGGTACAGCTCTCCTGATCCCGTGATATGTCGGGCGGGTCGCGGGTAGCCCGTGTTGTTATGAGTGAAGTTCCGCGACAGGTCTGGCCCACCGTCCGTTCCATCCCCGTGTCGTCCGTGACCGATGCCAAGCCTCCTGCTCACCTGCGTCCCGCGTCCCCTGAACAGGTGGGGGGCAGCAGCGGCACCGGACGGGACACCACGGGCGGTTCGGCCACCGGCGTCGGCACGGGCCGCGCCCGGCCCAGGGGCGCGGGCGCGCACGGGAACCCCGCCGCCGCGCTGGGCTTCTCCGGCGACCCCGGCCAGCACGGCGACCCCGACGACACGATGCTGCACGCCCAGCGCGTCTGGGACGGCACCCTCGCCACGAACCGCATGGACGACCTGGGCGTCAACACCGAACGCCAGCGCGTCGAGACCAAGGACGTGACGGTCTCCGCCGGGCTGCTCGTGGACGGCCGGCCCGGGGACGTGCTGGAGTGCGTCCAGTCGGTGATCGAGCACACGCGCGCCCGGATCCTGGCCCTCGACCTGGGGAACGTCGACGGCGCGGGAGACGTCCTGGACGAGCTGGCCGAACGGCACCCGGAGCGGATCGTGGTGTGGCACGTCGCCGAGACCTCGCGGGCGGCCGGGGGCACGGCGGGGTGGGGAGAAGGTCGTACCAAGCTGTTGCGGCTGGACGAGTCCGAGGTGCACGTGCTGATGGAGACCTCGCTCGCGCTGACGGGGGACGCCTTGACGCCGCTGGTGGCGGCCATCGTGGAAGGGGCGGTGGCGGCGGGGTGGCAGGCGGCCGAGGCCGAGGAGCCCGGCAGGGTGGGGGCGTTGCGCTGCGACCTGATGGCGGTGCGCAGGTCGGCGGCGCTGGGGGCCTTCCCCGAGGGCGCGGAGCGCGGCGAGGAGGCCGACCTGGAGTTCTCCCGCGCGCTGGAGGGCGGCCTGGTGGTGCCCGAGGGCCCCCTCCCGGTCCACCGCCTCGGCTCCCCCCACCACCACGACCAGCCTCTCCACAGCTGACCCCCCGCCCCTGCCCCGTGGAGCCGATCGGCAGCGTCGGCGCGGGCGCGTGCACGGGCGGGCGGGTGGCGGTCCGGGTCGGAGGAGGCTGCAGGGAGCGGGTGGCGGGCTCAGGGGGCCGCCAGTGGGAGCGGCGGTGCGAGAGGGTGCCGCCAGGAATGGTGGCGGTTCGGGGCGGGGGAGCCGTTGGGGGATGCCGCCGGGGGTTGGTTTGGGGTGGAGGTGGCCGTTGGAGGCGGGGCGGTTCGCGGTTGTGGGGGAGCTGTAGGGGGTTCGGGGCGGTGTCGTGGGGGCTGGGGGGCTCATAAGCTTGGGGGCCATGGAGATGCTCGCGTCGCACACCACCCTGGGCCTGGGCGGCCCCGCCCGCGACTTCGCCGAGGCAGTCACGGCGGAGCAGCTCGTGTCCCTTGTCGCCGAGGCCGACATGAACGGGGTGCCGACCCTGGTGCTCGGCGGCGGCAGCAACGTGGTGATCGGTGACGAAGGCTTCGACGGCCTGGTCGTCAAGGTGGCCACCGAGGGCGTGACGGTCTCCAGGGATGGCGAGCAGGTGCTGCTCACGGTCGAGGCCGGCCAGGACTGGGATCGGCTGGTCGAGCGGGCCGTGGCCGAGGGGTGGTCCGGCATCGAGTGCATGTCCGGCATCCCGGGCCTGGTGGGCTCGACGCCGATCCAGAACGTCGGCGCGTACGGCCAGGAGGTGGCGCAGACCATCAGGTGCGTACGGGCCTACGACCGGCTCACCCGGCAGGTGGTCGACCTGGAGGCGCGCCAGTGCGGGTTCTCCTACCGCGACAGCGCGTTCAAGCGGGACCTGTCGCGGCACGTGGTGCTCGCCGTGACGTACGCACTGGACGTGTCGGACATGTCCGGCCCGGTGGCCTACCAGGAGCTGGCCGGGCGGCTCGGGGTGGAGCTCGGCGGCCGCGTGCCCCTCGGGCCGGCCCGTGAGGCCGTCCTGGGGCTGCGGCGGGGCAAGGGCATGGTCTTCGATCCGGCGGCCGACCCCGACAGCCGCAGCGCGGGCTCGTTCTTCACCAACCCGATCCTGACCGCCGAGGAGGCCGCCGAGCTGGCCGGACGCGCTCCCGGCCACCCCCGCTGGAACATGCCCGACGGCCGCGTCAAGGTGCCGGCCGCCTGGCTGATCGAGCAGGCGGGCTTCCCCAAGGGCTACGAGCGCGGCCCGGTGCGCATCTCCACCAAGCACACGCTGGCCCTCACCAACCCCGCGGGCGCCGCCTCCACGGCCGACCTGCTGGGGCTGGCCGTGGAGGTGCGTGACGGAGTGCGGGAGAAGTTCGGCGTGACGCTGGTCAACGAGCCGGTGCTGGTCGGTTGCACACTGACGGCCGAGCCGGTGTCCGAGGCGGGGGAACAGCCGGCGGAATGACGGCTCTACGTGGGCTGTTATGGTGTGTTGGTAATTCCGAAGGGGAGTAGTCCCAATCGTGTGATCGACATACTGGCGCGTGATCGCGCCCGGTCACACGGGCCTTGACGGGCGGACGAGACCTTCGGCCTGGCAGTCATGGACAAAGACGCTGCCGGGCCGAAAGTCGTGCCCGAAGATCCCCCGGGTGCCTGCTTCCGGTCTGGTCGCGGGAAAGAGGACCGGTTGGAAGCGTTCTGGATCAGTCTCGCGGTCATTTTCGTGGCCGAACTCGGTGACAAGAGCCAGCTCATGGCGATGACGTTCGCCACCCGTTTCAAGCCCTGGCCCGTGCTCGCGGGCATCACCATCGCCACCACCGTCGTGCACCTGCTGAGCGTGGCCGTGGGCGGGCTGGTCGGGAAGGCGCTGCCGACGACGGCCATCTCGATCGTGGCCGGCATCGCCTTCCTCGGGTTCGCCCTGTGGACGTTGCGGGGCGACGAGCTGACCAAGGAGGAAGAGGACAAGGCCCGCAAGACGACCAGGAACGTCCTGGTCGCGGTGACCGTGGCGTTCTTCCTGAGCGAGCTGGGCGACAAGACGATGCTCGCCACGATCACCCTGGCCACGCAGCACGGCTGGGTCGGCACGTGGATCGGCTCGACCGTGGGCATGGTCGCCGCCGACGCCCTGGCCATCCTGGTGGGCCGCCTGCTCGGCAAGCACCTCCCCGAGAAGGTCATCCGGTACGGCGCCGCCGCCGCGTTCGCGGTGTTCGGCGTCATCCTGCTGGTCGAGGCGCTGATCTAGCAGCGCGGCAGCCGTTCGTGGACGTCGGCGATCAGGTTGAGCACGGCCTCGCGGCTCTCCCGGGCGAAGGCGGCCTCCACCGCCCGGGCCGCGGGCCCGTCGCCGAGCCAGGCGAGGACCTGGGCGTGGGCGGGGGCGTCGCGATTCCAGAAGGCGTTGGTCAGCCGCCGCCCGGACAGGCCGTCGGTGACGAAGTCGCGCAGGTGGGCGATCGCCGCCTCGCTCTCCAGCGTGGCCCAGGCGTCGAGGAAGGGCGCCAGGTCGACGCCGGTGGCGGCGACGGCGCACAACACCGTGTCGGCCGGCGGACGGGACGGATGGCGGCGCAGCGTGCCGAGCCACCACTCGTGCAGGAACGCGGTGACGGCCGCGCGTTCGCCGCCCGGCCAGCCGTGCCAGCCGGCGACGGCCAGCTTGCCGAGGACGATCTCCGGGTCGGGGTAGGAGAACGCGTCGGCCGCCGCGCATTCGAGCAGACGCGGCAGGAAGTAGCGGAAGGCGGGGACGTCCCCCCACGTGGTGAGCGCCTTGGCCGCATAGCGGGCCAGCGAGCCCGCCTCGATCGCCGAGACCGGGCCGGACAGCAGGCACGCCTGCTCGCCCGGCTCGACGCAGTGGGGGCAGCCGGGCACGCTCGCGGGCCTCGCGACGGCTCCGAACACCTCGTAGAGCCGCCCGAGGGCCGTCGCCGTCAGTCGAGGGTGAAGTAGTCGGGGCCCGCGTAACGGCCGGTGGCGAGCTTCTGGCGCTGCATGAGCAGGTCGTTGAGCAGCGAGGACGCGCCCAGCCTGAACCAGTCGGGGGAGAGCCAGTCGTCGCCCGCCGTCTCGTTGACCAGCACCAGGTTCTTGATGGCGTCCTTGGTCGTGCGGATGCCGCCGGCCGGCTTCACGCCCACCTGGCGCCCGGTGGTGTCGCGGAAGTCGCGCACCGCCTCCAGCATGATCAGGGTCACCGGCAGCGTGGCCGCGGGGGACACCTTGCCGGTGGAGGTCTTGATGAAGTCGGCGCCCGCGATCATGGCCAGCCAGGACGCCCGGCGCACGTTGTCGTAGGTCGCCAGCTCGCCCGTCTCCAGGATCACCTTCAGGTGCGCGGCGCCGCAGGCGGCCTTCACCGCGACGATCTCGTCGTGGACCTTCATGTAGTCGCCGGACAGGAACGCGCCGCGGTCGATCACCATGTCGATCTCGTCGGCGCCCGCGGCCACGGCCAGCGCCGTGTCGCTCACCTTGACCTCCAGCGAGGAGCGCCCGCTGGGGAACGCGGTGGCGACCGAGGCCACCTTGACCCCCGACCCGGCCACCGCCCGGACGGCCACCTCCACCATGTCGGGATAGACGCACACCGCCGCCACCTTGGGGGCGCCGCCGCCCGGGTGCACGGCCTTGGTGCACATGGCCCGCACCTTGCCCGCCGTGTCGGCGCCTTCGAGCGTCGTCAGGTCGACCATGGAGATGGCCAGGTCGATGGCCTGGGCCTTGGCCGTGGTCTTGATGGAACGGGTGCCGAGCATGGCCGCCCGCTGGTCGGCGCCCACCCGGTCGACTCCGGGAAGGCCGTGCAGGAAGGCGCGCAGCGTCGCGTGGGACGAGGCGACGTCCGCGAGCGAGGTAGTCACAGTTGACACCTTCACAGCATCGCCGACCAGGGCCACTACCTCCAAACCGGACGGACGGGAACGCCGCCTAAGGCGTGGCGGGCCCCGTCCTAGGTATGTCCGGCCCCGCGTACGCCCCCAGATAGGTCATCCACCCGATGTGGCGGGCCGGGCCTTAGGCCGAACATTGAAGATGTCAGGGAAAAGCAGCAAATGTTCAGGAGAACACGATGAACCCCGAACTCGAGTACGAGCTCATGAAGTCCCACGCCAGCGAGCTCCGGCGGGCCGCCGCCGAGCACCGCCGAGTACGCGAGGCCATGAAGGGAAACAAGGCCGAGCGTCGCTCGGTCTTCGGCAAGCTCCGTTCGTCATGACCGCCCCCAGAGAGCCCGGCCGCGTCATCAGTTGTGGCGGCCGGGCCTCTGAACCCCCCTGAAACCCCGTCGAAACTGATTGATAGGGCATGGCATGCTGAACGACATGCTGGGACGTTCGGTGAGTCCCGTCTTCGTCGGGCGGGCGGAGGAGCTCGCCGCTCTCGCAGAGAGCTTCGACGAGGCACGTAAGGGCACGGTGACGGCCGTGCTCATGGGCGGGGAGGCTGGGGTCGGCAAGAGCCGGCTCGTGCAGCGCTTCGCCGAGTCCTGCGTGGCCGACGGCGCGCAGGTGCTGGTCGGCGGCTGTGTGGAGCTGTCGGCCGAGGGCCTTGCCTACGCGCCCTTCACCGCCGCGCTCAGGCAGCTCGTCAGGGAGCAGGGCCCCGCCGCGGTGGCCGCGCTGCTGCCCGAAGGCGCCCAGCGAGACCTGGCCAGGCTGCTGCCGGAGTTCGGCGAGCCCAGCGGCGACGGGGAGACGGATACGGGCCGCGCCCGGCTCTTCGAGCAGTTCCTCACCCTTCTCGAACGCCTCGCGGACAGCCGCCCCACGGTCCTCGTCATCGAGGACATCCACTGGGCCGACCGCTCCAGCCGCGACCTGATCGCGTTCCTCAGCCGCAACCTGCACGCCCCGCAGGTGCTCATCGTCATGACCTACCGCTCCGACGACCTCCACCGGCAACATCCGCTCCGCCCCGTGCTGGCCGAGCTCGGCCGGGTGAACGGCGTCCACCGTCTCGACCTGCCCCGCCTGTCGCGCGACGAGGTGGCCGCGCAGATGGCCGGCATCCTCGGCTCCGCGCCGGAATATGTGAAGGTCCAGAAAGTCTACGAACGCAGCGAGGGCATCCCGCTGTTCGTGGAGGCGCTGCTCGACGGCGGCGAGGACTGCACGTTCCCCGAGTCCATGCAGGACCTCATCCTCAGCGCCGTCGAACGGCTGCCCGAGGACACCCAGCGCGTCCTGCGCATGGCCGCGGCCGGCGGCAACCGGGTCGGCCACGCGCTGCTGGCCGCCGTCAGCGGGCTGTCCGAGATCGAGCTGGAGGCGGCCCTGCGTCCCGCCATCGCCGGGAACGTGCTGCAGATCGCCGACAACCGCGCCTACGTCTTCCGGCACGCGCTGATCCAGGAGGCCGTGCACGAGGAGTTACTGCCGGGGGAGCACCAGCGCCTGCACTCCCGGTACGCCGAGGAGATCTCCAAGGACCGCTCGCTCGTCCCGCCCGGCCGCGCCGCCGTCGAGCTGGCCCACCACTGGCACGGCGCCCGCAACGACCTCTGGGCCCTGGTGTCGGCCTGGGAGGCCGCGCAGAAGTCGTTCAAGGCGTACGCCTACACCGAGGCCGTGCCGCTGCTGGAACGCGTGCTCATGCTCTGGGACCGGGTCCCCGACGCCGCCCGGCGCATCGGCGTCGACCACACCGCCGTGCTCGAACGCGCCTCCGAGGCCGCGAACGCCGGCGGCGAGGTGGACAAGGGCGTGAAGTTCGTCAAGGCCGCCCTCGCCGAGCTGGACGAGACCAAGGAGCCGGGCCGGGTGGCCCAGCTCATCGTGCGGCAGGCGTCGTTCAAGGCGTCGAAGGGCCAGATGGGCGTCATCGAGCTGCTCCGGCACGCCCTGCGGCTGGCGCCCGAGCCGGGCCCGGTGCGCGCGGAGGTCGTCATGCCGCTGAGCAGGCAGCTCATGCTCCGCGGCCAGATCACCGAGGGCGAGGAGCTGATCCACGAGGGCCTCGACCTGGTCAGGCGGTCCGGCGACAAGTGCCTCGAAGGCGACCTGCTGATGAACCTGGCGCTCGGCCACTCGCTCAGAGGCGAGCTGGAGCGGGTCATCGCCGTCAACGAGCAGGCGATGGCACTCGGCAAGACCGAGAGCTCGGGCCGCATCATCATCAGGGCGATCGGCAACAACATCGACTCCCTCATCGACATGGGCCGCGCCGAGGAGGCCCTGCGCCTGTCGGAGGAGGGCTGGGAGTACGCCAAGAAGTACGGCAGGCTGCGCGGCAGCGGGCTGTTCATCCTCAACAACTGGGCCGAGGCGCTGGAGTCGCTCGGCCGCTGGGACGAGGCGCTCGACCTCGTGGACAGCGCGCTCAACTACGGGCCCGTCCTGCGCACCCAGTACGCGCTGCTGCGCGTCCGGGCCGACATCGGGCTGGCCAGGGGCGACCTGCAGCGCGTCGAGGGCATCCTGTCGGAGATCGGCGTGCTGAAGGACCGTCCCGAGGACTTCGTCCAGGACGTGATCAGCAACGCGCGGCTGCACATCGGCTGGCACCTGCTCAAGGGTGAGCCGTGGGCGGCGCTGGCCGTGGCCGAGCGGGCGCTGTCGCATCCGAGGCTGCCGAGCAAGGCCATGCTGGGCTGGCGGCTGCTCTCCCTGTTGCGCACGGTCTGCGACGCGGCGGAGGACCTCGAACCCGGCCGGACCGCCGCGGTACGGGCGCACGCCGCGGAAGTGGCGGCCGAGCTGACGATCAGCGGGCCGGTGGCGGAGGCGTACCGACTGTCCTACAGCGGCGACTTCGACGCCTCGGCGGCGGCGTGGGAGCGGCTGATGCGTCCGCACAACCAGGCCAAGGCCCTGCTGCGGGCGGCCGGCGTCGCGGCCAGGAGCGGTGACCGGGAGGGCGCGGCGTCCAGGCTGCGGCAGGCGCGTCCGCTCGCCGCCGCGCTGCGCGCCATCCCGCTCGCCGAGGAGATCGAGGCGCTGTCGCGGCGCGTGGGCGGCGGCCCGCAGGCCCAGGAGACGCCGTCGGAGCTGCTGACGCCGCGTGAGCTGGAGGTGCTGCGCCTGGTGACCCAGGGCCGCACCAACCGCGACATCGCCGCCGAACTGTTCATCTCGGCGAAAACCGTCAGTGTGCACGTCTCGAACATCCTGGCCAAGCTGGGTGTCACCACGCGCGGAGAGGCCGCCGCGGCGGCGCATCGGCTGTCACTCCTGTCCTAGGAGCTCCGGGCCCCTCTGAGCACTCGGACCGACCGTCTACGCTGGCAAGGTGATGTCCCTATACCTCACCCTGGCGTGACGGCGATGTTCGACTACGCACCCGCGCCAGAGTCGCGCGACATTGTCGATCTCAAGCCGTCGTACGGGTTGTTCATCAACGGTGAGTTCGTGGACGGCTCCGGCTCCCCCTTCAAGACGGTCAACCCGGCGACGGAGGAGAAGCTGGCGGAAGTCGCCTCGGCCTCCTCCGACGACGTCGACCGGGCCGTGCAGGCGGCGCGCAAGGCGTTCGGCGTGTGGAGCGCCCTGCCGGGCGCCGAGCGGGCCAAGTACCTGTTCCGCATCGCGCGCCTGATCCAGGAGCGGGCCCGCGAGCTGGCCGTCCTGGAGTCCCTCGACAACGGCAAGCCCATCCGCGAGTCGCGCGACGTCGACCTGCCGCTGGTCGCGGCCCATTTCTTCTACTACGCGGGCTGGGCCGACAAGCTGGCCTACGCCGGGTTCGGCCGGAGGACGACAGACGGGCACAGTGGCACCAAGCCGCTCGGGGTGGCCGGGCAGGTCATCCCGTGGAACTTCCCGCTGCTCATGCTGGCCTGGAAGATCGCTCCCGCGCTGGCCTGCGGCAACACGGTGGTGCTCAAGCCCGCCGAGACGACCCCGCTGACCGCGCTGCTGTTCGCGGAGATCTGTCAGCAGGCCGAGCTGCCGCCCGGCGTGGTCAACATCGTGACCGGCGCGGGCGACACCGGCGCCGCCCTGGTGGCCCACCCCGACGTCAACAAGGTGGCCTTCACCGGCTCGACCGAGGTCGGCCGGATCATCGCCCGCGCGGTCGCGGGCACCGACAAGAAGCTCACGCTGGAGCTCGGCGGCAAGGCCGCGAACATCGTGTTCGAGGACGCCGCCGTCGACCAGGCGGTCGAGGGCATCGTCAACGGCATCTTCTTCAACCAGGGCCACGTCTGCTGCGCGGGCTCGCGGCTGCTGGTGCAGGAGTCCGTCCACGACGAGTTGCTGGAGTCGCTGAAGCGGCGGCTCGGCACGCTGCGGCTCGGCGACCCGCTGGACAAGAACACCGACATCGGCGCGATCAACTCGGCCGAGCAGCTCGCCAAGATCCGCGAGCTGTCCGAGGCCGGGGCCGACGAGGGCGCCGAGCGCTGGTCGCCCGCGTGCGAGCTGCCCGAGCGGGGCTACTGGTTCCCGCCCACGCTGTTCACCGGGGTCGCCCAGTCTCACCGGATCGCCCGGGAGGAGATCTTCGGGCCGGTGCTGTCCGTGCTGACCTTCCGCACCCCGGCCGAGGCCGTGGAGAAGGCCAACAACACCCCGTACGGGCTGTCGGCCGGGGTCTGGACCGAGAAGGGCTCGCGCATCCTGTGGATGGCCGACCGGCTGCGGGCCGGGGTCGTCTGGGCCAACACGTTCAACAAGTTCGACCCCACCTCGCCGTTCGGCGGCTACAAGGAGTCGGGGTATGGCCGTGAGGGCGGGCTCGCCGGGCTGGAGGCCTACCTTGACGTGTGATCATCGCCGTGCCGGGCGGTCCGGGCGGCGCGCCCAGGCCACCCGCGGGCACGCCTTCGCCCGCGCCGGCCGGCCCGTACGCGTCGGCTGGTACGCCCACCGCTGCGGCGTCAGCAGGTGCGGCCAGGTGTTCGCCCCGGTCCAGACGTCGCAGGAGTCCACGTGGAGAGGTCGGGGCGATGAGTAGGTTGTCCGTCAGAAAGACCTACAAGCTGTACATCGGCGGGGCCTTCCCGCGCTCGGAGAGTGGGAGGTCCTATCCCGTGACCTCGCCCAAGGGCGACTTCCTCGCCAACGCCTCGCGCGCCTCGCGCAAGGACGCGCGCGACGCCGTGGTGGCCGCGCGCAAGGCGTTCCCCGGCTGGTCCGGCGCGACCCCCTACAACCGGGGGCAGATCCTCTACCGCGTCGCCGAGATGCTGGAGGGGCGGCGCGGGCAGTTCGCCGAGGAGCTGGGCCTGGGCAAGAAGGCCGCGCTTGAGTCGGTGGACGCGGCGGTCGACCGGCTGGTCTGGTACGCGGGCTGGTCCGACAAGATCACGGCGGTGCGCGGGTCGGCGAACCCGGTGGCGGGGCCGTACCTCAACCTGTCCTCGCCGGAGCCGACCGGGGTCGTGGCCGTGGTCGCGCCCGCCGATCCGCTGCTCGGGCTGGTGTCCGTGGTCGCGCCGGTGATCGTCACCGGCAACACGTGCGTCGTGGTCGCCTCCGAGCCCTCGCCGCTCGCCTCGATCACGCTGGCCGAGGTGCTGGCCACGTCCGACCTGCCGGGCGGGGTGGTCAACATCCTGACCGGTCAGCAGGCCGAGCTGGCGCCCTGGCTGGCCGCGCACATGGACGTCAACGCGCTCGACCTCACCGGGGTCGAGGACGCCGACCTGGCGCTGCGCTGCGAGCAGGAGGCGGCCGAGAACCTCAAGCGGGTGCTGCGTCCGGTGCGCGAGGACTGGACGGCCGACCCGGGGCTCGGGCGGATGACACGGTTCCTGGAGACCAAGACCGTCTGGCACCCAGCGGGCGTCTAGAAGAAACAGGCGGTCAGGAGAAGCCGGGCGGGCGTAGCGGCGGGTGGGCCGCCTGGAGCTGGGCGGCCAGGGCCAGCAGGTGCGGCTCGCCGCCCGGCGGCGCCACGAGCTGCACGCCGATCGGCAGCGCGCTGGAGTGCGTGGCGACCGGCACGGCCATCGCGGGCCAGCCGCACAGGTTCCACGGGCCCGTGGTGGGCGCGTACCTGACGTTGGCCAGCAGGTTGGGCAGGAGGCCGCGCCCGCCCCAGCGGTCGGCGCGCGGCGGCAGGGCGGCGAGCGCCGGCGTGATCATCACGTCGGCGTCGCCGAACCAGGTGTCGGCGCCGTAGCCGCTCCAGCGTTCGCGGCCGCGCCGGCCGTCCAGGCCGATCCTGGTGAGCACGCGGCCGGCGCGGGCCAGCGCGCGGGTGCGGCGCTCCAGTCCGTGCGGATCGAGACCGTCGGCGGCGGCTGCGGCCCGGCCGAGCCAGGTGGCCACGGCGGCGGGGCCGAGCCAGGCGGGCAGGCGGTGCGGGTGCTCGACCACGGTGTGCCCGGCGTGCCGCAACGTCTCGGCGGCCGCTCGCACCGCCGCCTGGAACTCCCGGTCCACGGGCAGGCCCGGCGGCAGCGGCTGCGGGGCGTAGGCCACCCGCAGGTCGAACGGCTCCGGGCTGTCCTGCGGCGGTTGCGGCTCCCACACCTCGTCGTCGTCGGCCCAGACCGAGCGCAGCATGCGCGGCTTCGGCTCGACCCGGTGGCCGGTACGCCACGCCTCGGCCAGCGCCGGATCGGCGGCCAGGACGGACAGCGCGAGCGACAGGTCGGCCGCGGTCGTGGCGAGGGGGCCGTTCTCGGTGAGCCCGTCCCAGTCGTCGGCGGGCGGCGGGACCAGGCCCGTTCCCGGCTTGACGGCCAGCACGCCGCAGCAGGCGCCCGGGATGCGCAGCGACCCCATGCCGTCGTTGCCGAGCGCGATCGGCACCATCCCGGCCGCCACCGCCGCCGCGCTGCCCGAGGACGAGCCACCGGCGGTGCGGGCGAGGTTCCAGGGGTTGCGCACGACGCCGTACGGGCTGTCGCCGAAGCCGACCAGCCCCAGCTCCGGCAGGTTGGTCAGCCCGACGATCACCGCGCCCGCCGCGCGCAGGCGGGCCACGGCCGGATGGTCCTCCCGGGCGGGCGCGCCGGACGTGGCCGCCGAGCCGCCGCGGGTGGGCTCGCCGGCCACCTCCAGGTTGTCCTTGACCGCCACCGGGACCCCGGCGAGCGGCAGGTCGGCCAGGTCGCGGCGGTCGCCCACGGCCCGCGCCTCGTCCATCGCCTGCTTCCTGACCAGCCGGAAGGCGCCCACCCGGGAATCCCGCTCGGAGATGCGGTGAAGGTGCTCCTCCACGACGGTCGTGGCCGTGACGTCGCCGCGCCGGACGGCCGCCGCGATCTCGATGGCGGTCCTGCCTGCCCACAACATGTCTAGAGTGTGCAGGTTTTCACTCTTCCTTGCGAGAGCCCCTGCCAGGCTCCCGCCCGGCCTCCTTCAGCGCCAGCCGCAGCGCGAACTCGATCTGCGCGTTGATGCTGCGCAGGTCGTCGGCCGCCCACTTGGCGATGGCGTCGTAGACGGCCGGGTCGAGGCGGAGCAGGAGCTTCTTCCGCTCAGGCATACAGACTGCCGGCGTTCACCACCGGCTGGGTCGCCCGGTCGCCGCACAGGACGACCAGGAGGTTGGAGACCATCTGGGCCTTGCGCTCCTCGTCGAGCTCCACGACCCCCTCGGCGGCCAGCCGGTCGAGCGCGAGCTGGACCATGCCGACCGCGCCCTCGACGATCCTGGTGCGGGCGGCCACCACCTGGCTGGCCTGCTGGCGCACCAGCATGGCCTGGGCGATCTCCGGCGCGTAGGCCAGGTGGGTGATGCGGGCCTCCAGGATCTCGATCCCGGCCAGCTCGGTGCGCTCGCGCAGCTCGGCGGTCAGCTCGCCGGCGACCTCGGCGCCGTCGCGCAGGCTGGTGCGCTCGGGCTCGTGCGAGTCGTACGGGTGGGTGGTCGCGAGGTGGCGCACGGCGGCCTCGGACTGGATCGCGATGTACTCCTCGTAGTCGTCGACGGAGAAGGCGGCCTTGGCCGTGTCGGTGACCTTGTAGACCACCACCGCGGCGATCTCGACCGGGTTGCCGTCGGCATCGTTGACCTTGAGCTTGGCGGTCTCGAAGTTGCGCACCCGGAGGCTGATGCGGCGCTTGGTGGTGAACGGCGTCACCCACTGCAGCCCCGCCACGTTGACCGTGCCGACGTAGCGGCCGAGGAACTGCACGACCTTGGCCTCGTTGGGGTTGACCACGGTGAAGCCGGAGGCCACGAGCGCGAAGAGCACGATCCAGGCTATGCCGAGCGTCTTGATCGAGACCAGCGCCGCGCCGCCCAGCAGGAGGAGGACGAGCAGGACGAGGAACCCGTTGACCCGGAAAGCACGACGTTCCATCGCGACTCCTTGCTATCGAAGTGATATCACCATGATAGCCATATAAACTCCATGCGCGTGAACGGATCTTCACTCGCCATCCGCCAGCGCTCGCTGGGTGACCCTTCGATCGAGTTCCCGCTGTCCCCGCCGCTCACCAGGGGCTGCCCGCGCACCAGCACCGCTGAGATCGCCTATCCGGTCGAGGTCGTCTACGACTACGCGGGCGTCGACAAGGGGCTGTTCGACCAGGAGCCGGGGCCGGACATCGCGCGGTGGTCGCCGCTGCTGCCGTCCCTGGAGGCGCCGACGCTGGGCGAGGGCGGGACGCCGCTGCTGGAGTTCGACGGGATCCACGTCAAGGACGAGTCCCAGAACCCGACCTGGTCGCACAAGGACCGGCTGAACCGGGTGGCGGTCAGCGCCGCCCTGGCGGAGGGGGCGGCGGGGGTGGTGGCCTCGTCCGGCAACCACGGCGCCTCGGCCGCCGCGTACGCCGCCCGTGCCGGGCTGCCGGCCATCGTGCTGGCCTCGGCGGACTCGCCGGCCGGCGTGCAGGCGTTCGTGCGGGCGTACGGGGCCAAGGTGTTCTCCGTGCCGGCGGAGGAGCGGTGGCCGCTGCTGCGGGAGGTCGTGGACCGGCTGGGCTACCACCCGGTCAGCAACCAGACCGTGACCCACACCGGCCACCCGTTCGGCCCGGAGGGCTACAAGACGGTCGCGTACGAGCTGTTCCTCCAGCTCCGACGGGTGCCCGCGGCGGTCTTCGCGCCCACCGGGTACGCCGAGCTGCTGTTCGGGATGTGGAAGGGCTTCACCGAGCTGCGGCTGCTCGGGCTGTCCGGGGACGTGCCGCGGATGTTCTCCTGCGAGCCGGCCGCGGGCGGCCCCAACGCGCGGGCCCTGGCCGCGGGCTCACCCGCGGCGGTCGTCGAGCTGGGGGCCAGCCGGGCCTACGGGATCGCGGGGTCGGTGGGCGGCCACCGGGGCGTGCTGGCGGTGCGCGACAGCGGCGGCGAGGCGGTGCTCGTGACGGACGACGAGATGCGCGCCGCCCAGCGGGACCTGGCGCGGCAGGGCATATGGCAGGAGCTGTCGGGGGCGGCGGGCCTGGCGGGCTGCCGGAAGCTGCGCCGGGACTTCGACGGGCCGGTGGTGTGCGTGGGCACGTCGAGCGGGTTCAAGGACATGGGGGTGGGCGAGGCGGCCCATCCGGTCCGCACCGGTTTGACGGTGGCCGACCTGACGGACTGACCGCGCCCGGTCTGTCAGGGCTTGAGCAGGATGCGGAGGGGACCGAGGGTGGTGAAGCCGTGGGCGAGGGGGGCCGACGGATCGCTCTCGTAGCCGACCAGCGGGCGGCCGGGGAACAGCTCGGCCGCCATCGCCACCGTGCCCTCCCAGGCGGCGGACTCGTCGCAGCCCGAGGCGAAGACGTTCGAGACGCCCGTCACCGTGCCGCTCGCGCTGAGCGCCGCGCCGCAGACCACGTCGGCCCCGATGCGGCCGCACACCAGCCGCACGTGCGGCTCGTCGAGCAGCGCGGGCGGGAACAGGCCGGGCGCGCCGCCGGAGAAGCACGCCTGCGCCCACTCCTCCAGCACCCTGGGGTCGGCGGCCACCTCCCACACGATCGGGTCGCCGGTGGCCGCCCGGAGGGGACGCTCGGGCGCGCCGGGCGCGGGCCGGGCGATCCACTGGGCGGTGAACAGCACGTCGAAGCCCGGCAGGTCGAGCGTGCCGAAGCTGTCCTTGACCGAGGCGCCCGAACCCGCGTCGATGTGGCCGAGCACGTCGGCCGGCCCGGCGTCGGGGGAGAGCGTGACGGCGTCGGGGTACAGGACGGGCGTCCTGGCCGGGTTGGTCCAGGCGAGCGGCCCGAAGACGCCGGGACGGCCGTGCGCCCGGCACATCGTGTCGCACCAGGCGGCGTTGTCGCGGACGGCTTCGTCGATCAAGGTCTGCTCCGGTTGACGCGGCGGGTCGGCGGCGCGGTGAGCGGATCCTCCGGCCATGGATGCTTAGGGTAGCGGCCCCTCATCTCGGCCCGTACGGACCGGTAGCCCTCGCGCCAGAACGAGGCCAGGTCCGCGGTCACCGCCACCGGACGGCCCGCCGGGGACAGCAGGTGGACCAGCAGGGGGACGCCGGCGAGCCGCGGCGTCTCCTCCCAGCCGAACAGCTCCTGCAGCTTCACCGCGAGCACCGGCTGCTCGCCGGAGTAGTCGATCCTGATCTGCGAGCCGCTGGGCACCTCGACGCGTTCGGGGGCCACGTTCTCCAGGCGCTCGCTCCACGGGATCAGGCGGCGCAGGGCGGCGGCCACGTCGATGCGTTCGACGTCGGCGCGGCGGCGGGCCCTGGACAGCTCCGGCTCCAGCCACTGGTCGGCCAGGGCGATCAGGTCGTCGGTGGCGGGCCACGGGGGGCCGATCGCGCGGTGGGCGAAGGTCAGGCGGTCCTTGAGGTCCTTCGCCTGTCTCGTCCAGGTCAGGAGGTCTTCGGTGCGCAGGCCGTGCAGGATGGCGGGGCGTACGTCGGCGTCCTTGAGCGGCGTGGCGGACAGCTCGATCGCGCCCAGGCGTTCGACCACGCGGGCCGACACGTCGCCGCGCCGCTCGCCCGGCGGCACCCGCCAGGCGACCTCCTCCTCGACCGTGACGGGCAGGGCCAGCCTGGCGATCTCCTCGTCGATCACCACGGCCTGGCGCACGCGGGCCGAGGCCGAGCCCGTGGGCCGGTCGGCGACGGCGATCGCCAGCCACGGCGAGGTGGACAGCCTGGAGCCCTCGACGAGCTGGGCCTGCGTGCCCGACGCCATGAGATAGCCGCCGCCGCGCCGTCGCGCCACCCGCTCCGGGAACGCCAGCGCCACCGCCATGCCGGCCAGCGCGTCGTCACCCACCTCCCACGCCTCCGGCCCCTGGCCGGAGGCGCGGGCGAGGCGTCTGGTCTCCTGGCGCCAGCGGGCCGCGAAGCCGGTGCCGCCGCTGCGGGCCGCACGCCAGACCTCCGCGAGGTCGTCGCCCGCGTCCCTGGGCAGCTGCTCCGACAGCAGCGCCACCACCTCGGCGGCCCGCGGGCCGAGGTCGAGCAGGGCCCTGGCCAGGCGGGGATGCACGCCGGCGAGCGCCATGCGCCGCCCGCGGCCGGTCACCCGGCCGGCCTCCAGCGCGCCCAGCGCCTCAAGGGTGCGGACGGCGGCCGCCATCGCGGCGGGCGGCGGCCGGTCGAGCAGGGCGAGGCCGACCGCGTCCGCGTCGCCCCAGCAGGCCGCCTGGAGGGCGAACCCGGTCAGGTCGGCCAGCGCGATCTCCGGCCGCGCGTGGTCGGCCAGGCGTTCGTGCTCGGCCGCCGTCCAGCAGCGGTACACGGCCCCGGGGGCCTCCCGCCCGGCGCGGCCGGCCCGCTGGGCGGCGGACGCCTTCGAGACCCTGACCGTGGTGAGCGAGCCGAGCCCCCTGGCGTGGTCGGTACGGGGTTCGCGGGCCAGCCCCGAGTCCACCACCACGCGGACGCCCGGCACCGTCAGGCTCGACTCGGCCACCGACGTGGCCAGCACGACCCGGCGGCCGGCCCCGGGCGACAGGACGGCGTCCTGGACGCGCGCCGGCGCCTGACCGTGCACCTGGAGCACGTCGAGGTCGCCCAGCATCCCGGCGACCCGGGCGATCTCCCCCACACCGGGCAGGAAGCACAGTACGTCGCCGTCGCGCTCGGCGTACGCCCGCCGGACGACCGAGGCCACGTGCGACAGCAGCGCCGGATCGACGCGCAGGCCGTGGGGCGGCGCGACCGGACGCTCCGGCGGCGCCCACACGGTCTCCACGGGATGAGCCGTCCCCGAGGCGGCCACCACGGGCCCGCCGATCAGCTGTGACCAGGGGGCCGCGTCGGCGGTGGCCGAGGTGGCCAGCAGCCGCAGGTCGGGGCGGAGCGTCTCGCGCACGTCGAGCAGGAACGCGAGGGCGGTGTCGGCGTCGAGATGGCGTTCGTGGCACTCGTCGAGCACGACCGCGTCGACCCCGGCGAGCTCCTGGTCGCGCTGGAGCCGCTGGAGCAGCACGCCGGTGGTGACGACCTCGACCATGGGGTTCGCCCCGGTGTGCCGCTCGCCGCGGATCGTGTAGCTGACGCCCATGCGCCGGGCCGCCGCGCGGACGGCCAGCCGCCGGGGCTCGGCGACCAGCACCCGCAGCCCGGTTTCGGCCAGCGCCAGGGGCACGACCGTGGTCTTGCCCGTGCCGGGCGGCGCGGTGAGCACCGCCGTGCCGTGGCGCTCCAGCGTGGCGAGCAGCTCGGGGAGCGCGTCGTGGATCGGCAGCCGGTCAGGCGGGGGCATGCGAGGCCGACAACACGGAGTCGAGCAGGCCGGGGAAACGTTCGTCGAGGTCGCCGCGGCGCAGGCTGATGTACTTGAGCCGGCCCTCCTGCTTGGAGACGATCACGCCGGCCTCGCGCAGCGAGCGGTAGTGGTGGGACGCCGTCGACTTGTGGACGCCGAGATGGTCGCCCGCGGCGGTGCACGTCATCTCGCCGAGGGTGGCCAGGCGGACCACGATCTCCAGCCGGACGGGGTCGGCGAGCGCACGCAGGACCTCGGTGAGCTGGATGTCCTCCTTCGCGGGGTGCGGTAGCAGGCGCATGGTGGCACCCTACCTCGCTCTGATTGTTTGACAACTATCCAACTGTAATGACAGTTTGATGCCCGTCCAACTAATTGGCTGGAGGTTCCATGAGTTCCCGGCTCTATCCCCTTGCTGCCGGAAATTTCGCCATCGGTACTGGCATGTTCGTCACCGCCGGGCTGCTCACCCCCATCTCCGCGGACCTCGGGATCTCCACGTCCGCCGCCGGGCAGCTCATGACCGTGTTCGCCCTGGCGTACGCGCTGCTGTCCCCGTTGCTGGCCGCGCTCACCGCCCGCCTGTCGCGCAAGCGGCTGCTGCTGCTGGCGCTGGCCGTGTTCGTCGCGGGCAACGTGCTGACCGCGCTGGCTCCGACGTACCCGCTGGTCATGGCCACGCGGGTGGTGGCCGCGGCCGGGGCGGCGATGTTCACCCCGACCGCCTCGGGCGTGGCCAACGCGCTGACCTCGCCCGAGCGGCGCGGGCGGGCGCTGGCGCTGGTGATGGGCGGGCTGAGCGTCTCCTCGGCCGTCGGCGTGCCGTTGGGCACCTGGCTGGGCTCGGTCTCGGGCTGGCGGGCGACGATGTGGCTGGTCGTCGGGCTCGGCGTGATCGGCTTCGCCGGGGTGGCGGCGCTCGTGCCGGACGTGCGGGTCGCCGTGTCGGGACGGCTCGGCGAGCGGTTCGCGCCGCTGGCCGACCGGCGGGTGCTGGTGGTGCTGGTCACCCAGCTGCTGATGTTCGGCGCCGGGTTCACCGCCTACACCTACATCGGGTCGCTGTTCGACCTGCCGCTGCCGGCCGTGTTGTGGGCGTGGGGGCTCGGCGGCATCGTGGGCAACCAGCTCGGCGGGCGCCTCACCGACGCCTACGGGCCGCGCCGGATGGTGCTGATCGGCCTGGCCGCCTCCACGGTCTTCCTGGCCCTGATCCCCGTCGCGAACCTGGCCCTGCCGATCGCGCTGGTCTGGGCGCTCCTGTGGGGCGCGCTCGGCTGGCTGGTCGCGCCGGCCCAGCAGTTCAGGACGGTGGCCGCGGTGCCGGACAACGTGCCCATCGGGCTCGGCCTGCTGTCGTCCGCCCAGTACGTCGGCCTGTTCGCGGCCGGCATCGCGGGCGGCGTGGCCCTGGACGCCTACGGCCGGGCCGGGGTGGTCGTGCTGGCCACCGGGCTCGGCGTGGCGGCGCTGCTGTTCACCCTGGCGACCTACCCCCGGGCGGCGGCGATCTCGTCGAGCGAGAGCGTGCCCGTCAGGTAACGCTGGACGTTGGGCGCAGTCAGGGCCGCGACCTGGCCGGCGGGCAGCGAGGCCAGCGGGTCGAGCCGGAGCATGTAGCGGATCATGGCCAGGCCGAGCAGCTGCGAGGCCGCCAGCAGCGCGCGGACCTCGGGATGGGCGCCGGGCAGCCGGCGGGCGATCGGGGCCAGCAGCTCCCGGCCCAGCAGCTCCTTCAGCAGCGCGGCCGTCGCCGGGGTGGCGGCGGCCGCGTGCAGCACGGCCGAGAGCCGGGGGCCGTGCCGCGGGTCCTCCCACAACTCCAGATAGCGGGTCACCAGCCGCTCGCCGATGCCGGACGCGTCGCCGTCGAGGGCGCCGACCATCAGCGCGACCGGCATGCTGGCCTTGATCGCGGCCTCGAACAGGCCGTCTTTGTTGCCGAAGAAGTGCATCACCAGCGCCGGATCGACGCCCGCGGCCCGCGCCACGGCCCTGATCGTGGTGCCGCCGTAGCCGTGGGCGGCGAAGGACTCCATCGCCGCCTCCAGGATCTCCTGCCTGGTCTGCGGGTTTCCCGGTCGTCTTCCGCGTTCCTCGGCCATGGGGCTATTCAACCACGTGGAATTCATCTACCCTCGAATTCAACATCGATGAACTCATCAGGTGGTGAAAAATGCGCAGGATCATTGGCCTCGTGGTCGGGGTCGCGCTGCTGGGGATGGTGTTCGCCGGGTCGTTCCTCGGGGCCTTCCACGCGCCGGAACCGCACGGCGTGCCCGTCGCCGTCGTCGCGCCCGCCGGGCAGGTGCGGCAGCTCCAGAGCGGCATCGACAGGCGACGGCCGGGGGCGTTCGCGCTGAGCCCGTACGGGTCGGCAGAGGCCGCGCGGACCGCGCTGCTGGAGCGGGAGGTGGACGCGGTGCTCGTGCCGGGGGAGGGCAGGCTGGTGGTGGCGAGCGCGGGCGGCCGCACCGGCGCCACGGTGATCACCGCCGCCTTCCAGGGGGCCGCGCAGGCGCAGGGCCGCACCCTGGAGGTCGAGGACGCCGTCCCGCTGCCGCCCGGTGACGCCGGCGGCATCGCCGGCATGTTCTACGTGCTCAGCGTGCTCCTGCCGGGGATCGCGCTGGCCGTGCTGCTCGCCCGGGTCGCGCCGGGTCTGGGCGCGGCGGCGCGGACGGGCGTCCTGGCCGCGGGCGCGCTGGTGGCGGGCACGGCCGTCGCGTGGCTGGCCGACGTGGTGTTCGGCGCGCTGCCGGGCAGCTTCGTCCCGCTGGTGGCGGTCTCGGCGGGCATCGCGCTGGCGGTCGGCCTGGTGGTCGCCGGGCTGGTCAAGGTCATCGGCACGCCGGGGGTGGGGGTGGCGGCGCTGCTGTTCGTCCCGATCGGGCTTCCGGCCAGCGGCGGGCCGCTCGGCGCCCGTTACATCCCCGAGTGGTACGCCGCCGTCGGCCGTGTCCTGCCCGTGGGCCCGGCCGCCGAGGCGGTGCGCAACACGGTGTTCTTCGGCGGGGCCGCCCTGTGGACGCCGGTCGGGGTGCTGGCCCTGTGGGCGCTGCTCGGCCTGGTCCTGCTCGCCCTGCCCGGCCGCCGGGCGCAGCCGGCCCCCGCCGCCCCGCGCGCGCCGGTGGCCGTCTGATCTTCTCCGCCTCGGAGGTGACCTGCGGTCGCCCCGCAGGCGGACGACGGGTGGCGGCGGCGGCACGTACCGTCGCCGCCATGTTCAGGAACCAGGTGACCTTCCGCCGCGTCGCGGCGGGCACGTTGCTCATCGCGGCCCCGCTCCTGCAGTTCGTGGCCGTCGTCATCGACCCCGGCACGTGGGGCGACTCCCGCGAGGCGGTCAGCTACGGCGACAACCCCGCGCTGGCCCAGGCGGAGTCGGCGCTCTACCACTGGAGCTGGATGCTCATGGGCCTGGCGGCCATCGCCCTGGTGCACCTCACCAGGCGCAAGGCCACCGTGCTCGGCCACATCGCCGGGGCGGCGACGGCCATCGGCTACATCTCGACGTCGGCCCTGCTGATGATCGACCCCGTCGAGTGGTGGCTGGGCCGGCACAACCCGCCGGAGCAGGCGCAGAAGATCCTCGACGAGATGCTGAACCTGCCCGGCGTGATCTTCGGCTTCCAGATGCCGTGGATGTTCTTCGCCGTGCTGGGCCTGCCGCTGCTGGTCGTCGCCGTGTGGCGGGCCGGGTTCGTCGGCTGGTGGGTGCCGCTGCTGGTCTTCGTCGGGTACGTCGTCTCCTTCCCCATCGAGTACGGCCCCGTGACCGTGCTGTTCTGGGCCCTGCCCGTCGCCGGCCTCGGCTGGACCGGCCTGAAGGTGCTGCGCATGGGCGACGAGGCGTGGGCGGCCTACTACCCCTCGCCCGCCCTCGACCGGACGGCCGTGTCGGCCTAGGCGGCCGGGATCAAGCCCGCGGTGACCGCCAGGATGACGACGAAGCCCAGCACGATGCGGTAGATCACGAACGCGGTGAACCGGTGGGTGCTGATGTACTTCAGGAACCAGGCCACCGCCGCGTAGCCGACGGCGAACGAGATCAGCGTCGCCAGGATGGTGGGCCCCCACGCGGGGGCCTGCCCCTCGCCGATGTCCTTCAGCTCGAACGCCCCCGAGGCCAGCACGGCGGGGATGGCCAGCAGGAACGAGTATTTGGCGGCGTCCTCGCGGCGGTAGTCGAGCAGCAGGCCGGCCGTGATCGTGCCGCCCGAGCGGGAGACGCCCGGGATGAGGGCCAGCGCCTGCGCGAAGCCGTAGACGATGGCGTGGGTGAAGCTGAGGTGCTTCTCCAGCGTGAGCTTGTTGCGCGCGGTGCGGTCGGCGAACCACAGGATGCAGCCGAAGACGATCAGCGTCGTGCCGACCACGCGCAGGTCGCGGAAGACGGTCTCGATCTGGTCCTTGAACGCCAGGCCCAGCACGCCGATCGGGAGCGTGCCGACGATGACGTACCAGCCCATGCGGGCGGCCCAGTGGCCGCGCAGCTCCCGGTCGAACAGCGAGCGGACCCAGGTGGAGACGATCTCCCACAGCTCCTTGCGGAAGTAGATGAGCACCGCGGCCTCGGTGCCCAGCTGGATGACCGCCGTGAAGGCCGCCCCCGGGTCCTGCCAGCCGACCAAGGCCGAGACCACACGGATGTGGGCGCTGGAGGAGATCGGCAGGAACTCCGTGAGCCCCTGGACGAGCCCCAGCACCACCGCTTCGAGCCAGCCGATCACGACTACACCTTCCGGTTACGGGAGTGACCAGGGTGAGGTTAGCGGAAACGGGGGCCGCGCAGTTGCCCGCCCAGCAGGTTGAGCAGGCCGGGGGAGAGCCGGCCCGCTCTCAGCGTCCGGCCCACGCCGCGGCGTTCGCCCTGGCGTAGTCGGCGAAGTCGCGGGCCGGACGGCCCAGCGCCTCCCGGACGCCGTCCGCCACGTGGGCGTTGCGGCCGTCGAGCACCTCGGTGAACAGCCCGGTCAGGCCCTCGGCCTCCTCCTTCGGCACGCCCGCCGCCACGGCCCCGGCCACGTACTCCTCCGGCGTGACCTCGATGGAGGTGATCGTGCGGCCCGTGGCCTTCGACAGCTCGGCCGCCGCGTCGGCGAACGTCAGCAGCCTCGGGCCGGTGAGCTCGTACAGGCGGCCGGCGTGGCCGTCCTGGGTGAGGGCGGCCACGGCCACGTCGGCGATGTCGTCGGCGTCCACGAACGGCTCGGGCACGTCGGCCACCGGGATCGCCAGCACGCCGTCGAGGACCTGGTCGAGCAGGAAGCCCTCGCTGAAGTTCTGCATGAACCAGCCGCAGCGCACGATCGTCCAGTCGAGGCCGGACTCCCGCACGGTCCGCTCGCTCGCCTCGGCGCCCGGCTCGCCCCGGCCCGACAGCAGCACCAGCCGCCGCACCCCGGCGTCCGCGGCGAGCCGGGTGAGCTCCAGGACGTCCTCGTACGCGCCGGGCAACGCCAGGTCGGGGTAGTAGGACACGTACACGGACTCGACGCCGTCGAGCGCGGCGGCCCAGGTGGAGCGGTCCGCCCAGTCGAAGGACGGCGTGGCCGAGCGGGAGCCGATCCGCACGGGAAGGCCGAGAGAGGTGAGCCGGTCAGCGACACGGCGGCCGGTCTTGCCGGTTCCGCCCAGAACCAAAATCGTCATGCATCTAGTAAGCCGTCATACCCATAAGACTCTCCATGGTTGAGAAGCGCGTTGCCATATGCGATCGTCTAGCCCATGGATCAGCTCGCGGCATTGCTCGACGGACCGAGAGCGCGGAGCGCCTTCCTGCTCCGGTCCATCCTCGACCCGCCGTGGTCGATGCGCATCCAGGACGAGGCCCCGCTCACGCTGGTGGCCCTGGTGTCCGGTGAGGCGTGGGTGCTGCCGGACAAGGGCGAGCCGGCCCGCCTCGAACCCGGGCAGGTGGCCATCCTGCGGGGGCCGGAGCCGTACGTGGTGGCCGACGCCCCCGGCACCGCGCCGCAGATCGTCATCCACCCCGGCCAGCGCTGCACCACCCTCGACGGCGAGTCGCTGTACCAGTCGATGGACCTCGGCGTGCGCACCTGGGGCAACGACCCGGCGGGCGGCACCGTGCTGATCACCGGCACGTACACGCTGGAGGGCGAGGTCAGCAGGCGCCTGCTCGACGCGCTGCCCCAGCTCCTCGTGCAGCCCGGCGGGCCGGTCATCGCGCTGCTCGGCGCCGAGATCGTCAAGGACGACCCGGGCCAGTCCGCGGTGCTCGACCGGCTGCTCGACCTGCTGCTGATCGCCGTGCTCCGGTCATGGTTCGCCACGCACGAGGCGCCCGCCTGGTACCGCGCGATGGGCGACCCGATCGTGGGCAGGGCGATGCGGATGTTGCACAACAACCCCGCCCATCCCTGGACGGTCGCCGCCCTCGCCACCGAGGTGGGGGTCTCCAGGGCGGCGCTGGCCAGGCGGTTCACCGACCTGGTGGGGGAGCCGCCGATGTCCTTCCTCACCGACTGGCGGCTCGCGCTCGCCGCCGACCTGCTGCGCGAGCCCGACGCCACGATCGGCTCGGTGGCCAGGAAGGTCGGCTACGGCAGCCCGTTCGCGCTCAGCGCGGCCTTCAAGCGCGTACGCGGCGTCAGCCCCCAGGAGCACCGGGCCGGAGCGGCGAGGTGAAGCCCCTGCTGCTGCTCGACGTCGACGGCGTGCTCAACCCGATGGGACGCCCGACGCCCGACTTCCGGCGCTACCGCTGCACGATCGGCACCGAGGTCTACACCGTGCACCTCAACCCCCGCCACGGCCGCCGGCTGCTCGACCTGGCCCTGACCACGGGCGCCGAGCTGGTCTGGGCCACCACCTGGGAGCAGCACGCCAACGAGTGGATCTCTCCCAGGATCGGCCTGCCGACGCTCCCGGTCGTCACCATGGGCCCTGAGCGGACCCGTACCGAGCACGGCGAGATGTTCAAGACGCCGCACGTCGCCGCGTACGCCGGTCGGCGGCCGTTCGTGTGGTTCGACGACCAGGTGTGGGCGCAGGACGAGCAGTACCTCAGGGTCGATCAGGGTCTGGAGAATTTCCTGTTGATCCACGTCGATCCCAGACATGGACTGACCAGGGAACATCTGGGCATGGCTCATGAGTGGCTGACCCTTACAGGGTTTTCTCAGGGTCCCTAGCGGGATATCGGCGGCACTGCTGTCCGTTTTACCGGTAGGTCATCACGACACGGAGGAACAGCATGTACCGCTCAAGGGAGCACAGGATTCTGGCCGGCGTCTGCGGCGGGCTCGCCGACAAGATGGGCCTGCCCCCGACCCTCGTCCGCATCCTCTGGCTGCTGCTGTCGCTCATCCCCGGCCCGCTCTGGGTGGTCTACGTCGCCATGTGGATCCTCGTCCCGGAGGAGCCGAGGGGCTACTCCCACTGACGCGTCCGCCGGCTCGCCGAACCACCGCGTGAGCGCCACCGCGGCGGGCTCCGCGCAGGGTTCGGCCCAGGCCACGTAACCGTCGGGCCGCACCAGCAGCTCGCGGTCGCCGGGCACCACGTCCACCCGATCGGCCCAGCGCGCCCCCGCGGCGAGCAGGGCCGGGGCGGAGGTGACGAGCAGTCCGCGCCCGTCGTCCAGCCGCAGGCCCTCGGGCATGAAGGCGCCGACGAGCGGATTCGGGCCCGTCGCGTACCGCACCGACACCGCGCTCACGTCCTCGGCCAGCATCCTGTTGGCCTCGGGGACGGTCATGAGCTGGGCGAACAGGTCGCGCAACCGGGTCGTCCCGGCGTCCGGCGCGGCCAGCTCGACCTGTTGCAGGGTGTTGGCCAGCACGGCGGCGGCCACCGGGTGCCGTTCGGCGTGGTAGCTGTCGAGCAGCCCGGCCGGGGCCGTCCCGCGCACCGCCAGTGCCAGTTTCCAGCCCAGGTTGACGGCGTCCTGGAGGCCGGTGTTCATCCCCTGGCCGCCGAACGGCATGTGCACGTGGGCCGCGTCGCCGGCCAGGAACACCCGGCCGGCCCGGTAGCGCTCGGCCTGCCTGGCCGCGTCGGAGAAGCGGGACAGCCAGGTCGCCCCGGTGATCTCGGGGGCGGCGTCCCCGAGGTGCCGGCGCACGCTGGCCGCGAACTCCTCGATCGTCACGGGCGCGTCCCTGTCCGCGTGCACCCGGCCGTGGTCGACGGTCAGGATCCTGGTCGTGCCGTCGGGCCGGACGAACGGCCACTGGAACAGGCCGTGGCCGGTGCGGACCCAGCCGGTCGGCGTACCGCCGGCCACCGTGACGTCGCCGACGTAGGCGGCCAGGGTGGCGGGGGTGCCGGGGAAGGCGATCCCGGCCAGCTTGCGCACCGTGCTCCGGCCGCCGTCGCAGCCGACGAGCCAGGCCGCCCGGTACGCCGTGCCGTCGCCGGTCTCGACCGTCACGCCCGACCCGTCCTGCGTCAGGCCGGTCACCGCCCGGCCCCGGACGATCTCCGCGCCCAGTTCCAGCGCCCGCGCCTCCAGGATCTCCTCCACCCGCGACTGCGGGACCAGCAGCCCGTACGGGTGCGGGGTCCGCGTGGCCGTCAGGTCGAGCACCCGCATGCCGGCGAAGTGCTGCAGGTCCAGGCGGGGCGCGTCGCCGAGCCGGTCGAGCAGCCCGCGCATGGCGAAGGTGTCGACCGAGCGGGGGTGCAGGTTGAGCGCCCTGGACAGGCCGGTGGGGGCGGCGAGCCGTTCGAGCACGAGCGTGCGCACGCCGCGCAGGCGCAGCTCGCAGGCCAGCATCAGGCCGACCGGACCGGCCCCGGCGATGACGACGTCCATCCACGTCTCCTTATCAACGATAAGTGCTTATCAGTGATAAAGCCTTATCTTTGATAAGTTGTCAAGCGTGGAACGGCGGACGGCGGTACGCGCGGCCCTGCGGCTGCTCAACGAGGTGGGCATCGACGGGCTGACCACCCGCAGGCTGGCCGACGAGCTGGGCGTGAAGCAGCCGGCCCTCTACTGGCACTTCAAGAACAAGCAGGAGCTGCTCGACGAGATGGCCGAGGAGATGCTCGCCGACACGCTGGAGCGTCTCGACGTGCCCGAACCGGGTCAGGAATGGGACAACTGGCTCATGTCCCGCGGCCGGGCGATCCGCGGCACGCTGCTGTCGTACCGGGACGGCGCGCTCGTGCACGCCGGGTCCCGGCCCACGCCGCGCCGGCTGGCCGAGCTCCCGGCGCTCATCAGGCCGCTGACCGAGGCGGGATTCACCGGCGAGCAGGCGGTCAGGGCGCTGATCGCGGTCGGCAGGTTCGCCCTCGGCTCGGCGATCGACGAGCGCGGCCCGGCCGTGCCGCTCGACGCGCGGCCGATGGAGGACCCCGACGGCGACTTCGAGTTCGGGCTGCGTGCGCTGGTGTCCGGGATGCGTCTTATCCTCGAAGGATGAGGGCAAGGCCGCTGACACTTCTGCAGGACGATCTGGTCGACTACGACACGGCGATGGAGCGCATGACCGACCTCGTCGGGCAGCGCCAGCGCGACGAACGGCCGGACACGCTCTGGCTGCTCAGCCACCCGCCCGTCTACACCGTCGGCCGGCGCACCCCCGCCGAGCACCTGCCCGACCCCGCGCGCGGCATTCCCGTGCTGGAGACCGGGCGCGGCGGGCAGCTCACCTACCACGGCCCCGGCCAGCTCGTGGGCTATCTCATCGTCAAGCTCGGCGAGGACGAGGGCATCGTCGACTACGTGCGGGAGGTGGAGCTGCGCCTGGTCGAGGCGCTGGGCAAGCTCGGCCTGCCCGCCGAGCGGCGGGACACCCCGCCGGGCTCGGAGCTGCTGACCGGCGTCTGGACGTCCACGACCGGCCGTAAGATCATCTCGATCGGCATGCGCCAGAGCAGGGGCGTCACCAGCCACGGGTTCGCGCTCAACGTCGACGGCGACCTCACGCCCTGGAACTGGGCGGTGGCCTGCGGCATGCCCGACGTGGACATGACCTCGCTCAAGCGGGAGCTGGGCGACATCACCATGCAGGACGTGCGGCCCGCCGTGGCCGCCGCCTTCGAGGCGTCCTGACCCGTCAGCGGGGAGTGGTCAGCCCGGCCACGACCATGTGCTTGAGCAGGTCGTAGCTCTCGTCGAGCAGCTCGGGCAGGCCGAACCCGCCCGACGCCTCCAGCACCGCGAACCCGTGCGCCGTCGCGCGCAGGCAGCGGGCCGCGTGGATCGCGTCGGAGCCTTCCAGCCCGTAGCCGCGCAGCGCCGCGAGCATGATGCCCATCAGGCGCTCGCCCGACGCCCGCATGCCGGGGTGCGGCTGCTGGATGACCATCGCGTAGCGGTGCGGGTGGCGGGTGACGTAGGCGCGCCAGGCGTCCATGAGTGCGCCGACGGCCTCGTCGCGGGAACGGCCCAGCACCGCCTGGGCCAGTTCGTCGGTGATCTCGTCGGTGATCCGCACCGACAGCAGCTCGCGCAGCTCGGCCAGGTTGCGCACGTGCTTGTACAACGACGGCGTCGCGACCCCGGCGCGGGCCGCCAGCGCCGAGAGCGTCAGGGCCTCGGGCCCGTTCTCGTCCATCAGGGACACCGCCAGGTCGACGACCGTGTCCCGGGACAACGCCGCCCTAGGCATGCAGGCGCTCCTTGACGAACGCCAGCACCTCGGCGGCCACCTGAGCCGGGAACTGGGCGTGCGGGTAGTGGCCGGCGCCTTCGATCATGGCGATCCGGCCGCGCCCGGCGGGCATGGCGGCCACGACGCCCTCCGCCTCGGCGCGCGGGTCGGCCCAGTCGGGGTCGAGCGTGCCCATCACGACCAGGACGTCGCGGGTCAGGTCGGGGAGTCGCGCGCCGGCGTCGGTGGGGGGCGCCTGGCCCATCTTGGAGACCACGGCCATCCGGCCGGGCCGGCGCAGGTCGGCTTCGAGCGCCGCGATGTGCTCCGCGTGGTCGGCGGGCTTGACGCCCGGCATGGCGTGGTCGAGGTACTTCTTCCACAGGCCGATGCTGCGCAGGAGCGCCGCGCCGAGCAGCAGCATGGCCCCCTTGCGATGGCGGGCGTTGCGCAGCAGGCCGCCGCCGTCGATCTTCTGCACCCGGGTGAACGGGCCGATCTCCACCACGGCGCTGACCAGCTCGGGCGCCTGCGCGGCGGCGATCGTGACGGCCCCGCCCGCGAACGAGTGGCCCACCAGGACCGCCGGGCCGCCCAGGTGGCGGACCAGCGCGAGCAGGTCGCCCGCGACGTCGGTGCGGGTGTAGGAGGGCCAGTCGCGGCTGGACTCGCCGTGACCGCGCAGGTCGGTGGTCGCCACCCGGAAACCCGCCGCCACCAGCTCGGGCACCAGGAACCTGAACGACTGCCGTCCGACGCCCATGCCGTGCGCCAGCACCATCAGCGGCCCTTCGCCGGTCACGTCGTAGGCGAGCTGTCCACCCTCGACCGTCAGGAACTCCGTCATGTCCAACCCCTCTCGGCTAACCCTTATAGCCCTAAAGCTAAAGCCTTTAGCCAAGCGGTGTCAAGCAGCAAAAAAAGACGGGCACAGCCGGATCGGCCGTGCCCGCCCACAGGGTGCTCAGGAGATCGGCACCTCGTCGATCGTGCGGCGCGGGCCGGTGAACCAGTGCCTGGCCGACAGGCTCCACCACAACCAGATGCCGATCAGCACGACGCCGACCGCGATCGGCGCGTAGTTGACCGACGTCCAGGTGAAGTCCTTGTTGCCCGGCACACCGGCCGGGGAGAACGGCATGACGAAGTAGACCGACACGATGACGATCTCGACGCAGGCGATCCAGCCCAGCACCCGGTACTTGCGGCCGAGCGTCCACGGCCCGGGACGGAAGGCGTCGCCCATGCGCAGGCGCAGCCAGATCGGGATGAGGAACGCCAGGTAGAGGCCGATGACCGCGATCGACACGACGGCGTAGAAGGCGACCGGGGTCGTCGAGCCGGCCGGGGCGTACAGGGCGGGCAGGGTGATCAGGGCGGCGATGAGGCAGCCGGCCAGGATCGCGTTGACCGGGGTGCGGTTGCGGTCCACCGTCGACCACAGCCGCCAGCCGGGAACCGCGCCGTCGCGCGAGAACGCGTACGTCATGCGCGACATCGAGGTCACGCAGCTCATCCCGCAGAAGAACTGGCCGATCGTGGAGATCGCGAAGATCGCGGTGGCCAGCGGGGAGGAGAGCGCGGTCTCGAAGATGGCGCCGACGAAGCCGGACTGCTTGTTGATCTCGTCCACGTTGGTCGCGGCGAACAGGAACGCCAGCAGCAGGATCCAGCCGCCGATCGCCGAGTAGAAGATCGACTGCCACAGGCCGCGGGCGGCCGTCCTGGCCGCGCCCTGCGTCTCCTCCGACACGTGGGCGCAGGCGTCGAACCCGGTGATCGTGTACTGGGTGAGCAGGAAGCCGAGCGGGAGCACGTACAGCCAGAAGGGCACGCCGCCGTCGCCGTCGCCGAAGCCGGAGTTGTTGATCGTGCCGCCGAACACGAAGCCGAGCGACTGGTGCTCGGACGGCGCGAACACCAGGATCGCCACGATGACGACCGCGCCCGCGACGTGCCACCACACGCTGATGTTCTGCAGCAGCGAGATGAGCCGGTGGCTGAAGATGTTGATGAGTGCGTGCAGGATGAGGATGATCACGAACAGCAGGAACGCCTGGGGGAGCGTCCCCTCCCACGCGCCGCCGGTCAGGCGGCTGATCGTGATGTTGAGGAACGTGGCGCAGCCGTAGTCGACCGACGCGGTGACCGCGATGAGGCCGATCAGGTTGAGCCAGCCGGTGAACCAGCCGTGGATCGGCTTGCCCATGGTGGCGGCCCACCAGTAGATGCCGCCCGCCGTCGGGAACGCCGAGACCAGCTCCGACATGCAGAAACCGATGATCAGGATGAACGCGGAGATCAGCGGCCAGCCCCACGAGATGGCGATGGGGCCGCCGTTGTTCCAGGCTTGCCCGAAGGTCGTGAAGCAGCCGGCGAGGATCGAGATGATGGAGAAGGAGATCGCGAAGTTGGAGAAGCCGCTCCAGGTCCGGGCCAGCTCCTGCTTGTAGCCGAGCTCGGCGAGTCGCCTGGAATCCTCTTCGAGTGACATGAGGTCTCCCTGGGGGGCGCGGAGGACGCTCTGTTTGGTCTAGGTCTAGACCATTTCTTCCCGAGGGACAAGGCGTGACAGACGAGTTTCGATGTGGTCAGGAGAGAGCGTGTCCCGCCGGGCCGACGTCGAGCACGACCTTGCCCGTGACCGTGCGGTCGAGCTGGGCCGCGGCGGCCTCGTCCAGGCGGTCCCAGGGCACGCGGCGGCCGATCTCGACGGTCAAATCGCCCGCGGCCACGAGGCCGAGCAGGAGGGCCAGGTCGGGGCCGGGGGAGCTGACGTCGCCGAAGGAGTTCATCGAGCGGGCGGGGCCGAGGGAGAAGGTCGAGCCGGGCGGGAAGACGGCCGGCTGCCCGCCGGCCCAGCCGACGCTCTGGAGGTTGCCGCCCGGCTTGAGCAGGCCCCAGGCGGCCACCAGGGTCGGGCCGCCGACCAACTCGATCACGACGTCCACGGGGGCCACGCCGTCCAGGGCGGTCACGACGTCCACGTCCGGGCCGAGGGTCTTGGCGCGGGCCGGGGAGCTCACCGAGGCGACGACGTGGGCCCCGGCCAGCCTGGCGAGTTGCACGGCCAGCGTCCCGACCGAGCCGGACGCCCCCGTCACGAGCACGCGCGATCCGAGGGAGACGCCGGCGGCGCGTAGTGAGCGCAGGGCCGACAGGCCGGACATCGGCAGGGCGGCGGCCACCGCCAGGTCCACCCCGTCGGGCACCACCGCGAGCGAGCCGGTGTCGAACGCCGCCCGCTCCGCCCACGCCCCCGCCCCGAACGCCGCCACCCGCGCGCCCTCGGCCGGGCCCGTGCCGTCGGCGGCGGGCCGCAGCACCACCCCGGCGGCGTCGTAGCCGAGCACGACGCCCTCCGGCAGGCGGTCCATGTGCCGCAGCTCGCTGAAGTTGACCGACGTCCGCCGCACCTCGACGAGTGCCTGCCCGGCCCCCGGAACGGGCTCGGGGACGTCGGCGAGCCGCCCCACGGCCCCGGGGCCGACCACCAGTGCGCGCATACGAGATCCTCCCGCCATCATGCGGACCGGCGGTCCGCTTCGTTGCCGGGATACTATGGGGACCGACAGTCCGCTTGCAAGGAGGGGCCTTGGTGCGATCAGACGCCACCCGCAACCGGGAGGCGATCCTGCGGGCCGCCGAAGAGCTCCTGGACGCCCACGGCGCCGAGCACATCTCGCTCGACCGGGTGGCCGCGGCGGCCGGGGTGGGCAAGGGCACGGTGTTCCGCCGCTTCGGCAGCAGGACCGGCCTGTTCCAGGAGCTGCTGGCCGAGCGCGCCGCCGCCCTGGCCGAGGCCATCGAGACGCCCGGCTCGCCACTCGGGCCGGGTGCGCCGGCGCGGGAGCGGCTGCTCGCGTTCCTGGACGAGCTGGCCGGGCTGGCCGAGCGCAACCTGGCGCTGTTCGCCGCGCACGAACGGGCCTGCGCGGCCGACAAATACCGCGACCCCACCTACCTGCGGTGGCACGCCCACGTGACGGGGCTGGTCGCGGCGGCGGCGCCGGGGCTCGACGCCGAGTTCGCCGCCCACACGTTGCTGGCCTCCTTCGACGCCGACCTCGCCCGGCACGTGATGGCCGAGGGCGGCGCCGACCGGCTCAGGGCCTCGGTGCGCGGCGTCGCCGAGGCCCTCCTGCGCGCCTGACCCCGCCAAGGGGCCGAGGCGGCCTCGGGCCGGGCCGACGCGGCCGCGGGCCCGGCCTCGGGCCGGGCTCGGATCGGTGTGCCGGGCTAGGCCGAGAAGGCGTCCGTGGCGGCCTGGCAGAAGGCCTTGAGGTCGTCCGGTTTGCGGCTGGTGACCAAGGTGTTCGGGCCGTCCGTGCAGACCACGACCTCCTGGTCCTTCCAGGTCGCGCCGGCGTTGCGCAGGTCGGTCTGCAGGCTCGGCCAGGACGTGAGCGTACGCCCGCGCACGACGTCCGCCTCGACCAGCGTCCAGGGGGCGTGGCAGATGGCGGCCACCGGCTTGCCGGCGTCGAAGAAGGCGCGCGCGAACCGGACCGCCTGCGGCACCGTGCGCAGGAAGTCGGGGTTGGCGACGCCCCCGGGGAGCAGCAGGGCGTCGAAGTCGCCGGGGTCGGCGTCGTCCACCGTGGCGTCCACGGTGAAGGTGTCGGCCTTGTCCAGATGGTTGAACGCCTGGATCTTCCCGGAGGACGTGGAGACCAACCTGGGCGTGCCGCCCGCCTGCTTGACCGCCTTCCACGGCTCGGTGAGCTCCACCTGCTCGACCCCTTCGGGGGCGACCAGGAACGCGATGGTCTTGCCGTTCGACATGACTGTCCCTTCGTTTTCCCCTCCCCTATCCGGACACCGGGGAAGTATGCACTCTCTACCCTGGGGGGGTATAGAGTGGGCCGCGAAGCCTAGAGAAGAGGAGTTCGGGCATGGTGATCACCGCGTACCAGGTCGAGGGCATGACCTGTGGCCACTGCGTCAGCTCGGTGCGGGCCGAGGTCGGCAAGGTCGACGGGGTCCAGGCCGTCGAGGTCGACCTCGCGGCCAAGGAGATGGTCGTGACCAGCGGCGCGCCGATCGACCAGGCCGTCATCGAGTCGGCCGTCGTCGAGGCCGGTTACGAGCTGGGCGGCGGCCGCGAGCTGCTGCCGCAGGCCGGGTCGTGCTGCGGCTCGGGCGGCTGCCACTGACCCCTCAGGGGGATCGGCGCCGGGCCCACAGGGTGTGCGCGGCGCACGCGGCGGCCGCGCCGACGGCGTACCAGAGCAGGTCGGGCGGGTTGAAAGTGCTGCCCAGCAATGGCCGCAGGACTGCCGGGATCTCACCCAGCTGGGCGAACTCGATCGCCCAGCTCAGCCCGCCCGACACCATCGCGGCCACCCACGGCCGCACCCGCGGCAGCGCCAGCACGACGAGCGCGTAGATCAGTACGGTGTAGAGCGCGTCACCCGCGTACTTGGGCACGGGCCCGTCCCACAACACCCGGACGCCGAGCCCGGCCACGACGGTCGCGACGGCGGCGAGGAGAACGGGCAGGCGGGGCACCCGATCACGGTAGTGCCAAGCCTGCTGAAAATTTACACCGCAAAAGGAAACGAGAATGAAACAATTTTCCGCCACTCGTTGACACGCGGTCTCCGTATGGTGTGCCTTCATCTACACAGGAATCCCCCGCCTGAAGGTGAGGCATCATGAGGAAATGGTTCGCACGCCTGGCTGTGCTGGGCGTCGCGCTGTTAGTGGCCGGCCAAGGCGCCACGGCGGCCCAGGCCCAGGAACCTGCGGCGGGGAAGAAGATCCTACGCGTCGGCGCCACCCAGGCGATGGACTCCATGAACCCGTTCCTGGCGGTCCGGCTGGTCTCCACCGCGATCCAGCGCACGATGTACGGCTTCCTCACCGTCCCTGACTCCAAGACGCTCCAGCCCAGCCCCGATCTCGCCGAGTCGTGGACGACGTCCGACGACGGGCTCACCTGGACGTTCAAGATCCGTAACACCAAGTGGTCCGACGGCCAGCCGGTCACGGCCGAGGACGCCGCCTGGACGTTCAACAAGATGATGACGGACGAGGCGGCCAAGACGGCCAACGGCCCCGCCGTGGAGAACTTCGCGAGCGTCACCGCCAACGGCCAGGACTTGATCATCAAGACCAAGGCGCCGCAGGCGTCCATGCTGGAGAACCCGGTCCCGATCATGCCCAAGCATGTGTGGGAGAAGGTCACCGACATGGCCAACTACGAGGCGGAGACCTACCCGACCGTGGGCAGCGGCCCGTTCATCGCGGTCGAGCACAAGAAGGACCAGTACGTCAAGCTGCAGGCCAACCCCAACTACTGGCGGGGCAAGCCGAAGCTCGACGAGCTGCAGTTCATCTTCTACGACAACCCGCAGGCCGCCATCGCCGGGCTCAAGAAGGGCGACATCGACCTGCTCGGCCGCATGACGCCGCCGGAGTTCCAGGCCATCGAGAACGACCCGAACATCGAGGCGTGGAACACCCAGGGCCGGCGGGCGTCGTACCTGCAGATCAACCACGGCGCCACGACCACCGACAACAAGCCCATCGGCGACGGCCACCCGGCGCTGAAGGACCCGAAGGTGCGCCAGGCGCTGCACTTCGCCATCGACAAGCAGAAGCTGGTCGACGAGGTGCAGGGCGGGCTGGCCAAGCCCGCCGACGGCTCGATCATCCCGCCCATGTACAAGGACTTCTTCTGGGAGGCCGCGGGCGAGGAGAAGGTCACCTACGACGTGGCCAAGGCGAACAAGATCCTCGACGACGCCGGCTACAAGAAGGGCGCCGACGGCGTCCGGACGATGCCCGACGGCAAGCGCAAGCTGGAGTTCCGCTTCAGCATCCACACCGACACGCCGATCGAGGACAAGCTCGCCGAGTACCTGACCGGCTTCTGGAAGGAGATCGGCATCACGCTGACCACCCAGAAGCTCGACTCCAGCAAGTTCACCGAGGAGACCGGCGTCACGGCGCTGTTCGACATCGCGATCAGCGGCTGGTCGGTCAACCCCGACCCCGAAGAGGTCCTGGCCACCCACCTGTGCAGCCGCAGGCCGGCGCCGGGCGGCGAGGGCGGCGGCACCGAGTCGTTCTACTGCGACCCGACCTTCGAGAAGCTCTACCAGGAGCAGCTCAAGGAGCTCGACCGGCCCAAGCGCGCCGAGCTCATCAAGCAGATGGAGCAGCGGCTCTACGTCGACGCCCCCGTCATCGCGATCTACTACACCAACGACCTTGAGGGTTACCGCAAGGACCGGATCACCAGCATCACCCCGATCCCCGAGGACAAGGGCCTGCTGTACGGCGGCAGCGGCTACTGGCCGTTCTACACGGCCGACGTCAAGGCGACCGCGGCGGGCGGCTCCGGCGCGGGCGGCGACTCCGGCTCCAACACCGGTCTCATCGTCGGCGTGGTCGGCGGCGTGGTGGTCATCGGCCTCGTGGCCTTCCTCCTGACCAGGCGGCGCAAGAGCGCCGCGGACGAGCGCGAATGACCACACCGCTCGAAGCAGCAGAGCCCGCCGCCGTCCAGGCGGCGGGCCCTGGTGAGGACCGCCCCGCTCGCCACGGCACGCTGAGGTACGCGTTGTCGAAGGCCGGCGGGGCGCTGTTCAGCATCGCCGCGGTGATCGTCGGGACGTTCTTCGTCTTCCGCCTGCTGCCCGGCGATCCGGTGCGGAACCTGGCGCAGGGCCGCAACATGACCCCGGCGCAGCTCGACATGGAACGTCACCGGCTCGGTCTCGACAAGCCGGTGCTCGACCAGTTCTTCGACTTCGTCGGCAAGACGCTCAGACTCGACCTGGGCACGTCGTACGAGTACAAGCGGCCGGTGCTCGACCTCATCGGCGAGCGCATCGGCCCGACGCTGCTGCTGGCCGGGACCGGGCTGGTCATCGCGGTCAGCCTCGGCATCTGGCAGGGCACCAGGGCCGGATGGCGGCGGGGAAGCCGGTTCGACCGCTTCTCCACCGGTCTGTCGCTGGTGTTGTGGTCGGTGCCGACGTTCTGGCTCGGCCTGCTGCTGATGATGGTGCTGGGCGTGGGCATCGGCCCGATCCCCGGCATCCTGCCCTTCCGCGGCATCGAGAGCGTCGACGCGCCCGACGGGTTCGCCTACGTGCTCGACGTGGCCTCGCACATGGTGCTGCCGTGCCTGACCCTGGTGGCGGTGATCTACGCCCAGTACCTGCTGGTCATGCGGTCGTCATTGCTGGAGGAGGTCAGCCAGGACTACGTCACCGTGGCCCGCGCCAAGGGCCTGCGCGACGACGAGGTACGCCGCCGCCACGCGGTGCCCAACGCCCTGCTGCCCACGGTGACGCTGGTCTTCATGCGCATCGGCTTCGTGGTCGGCGGCGCGGTCACCGTGGAGACGATCTACACCTGGCCGGGCCTCGGGCAGCTGTTCTACCGGGCGGTCCGGGTCCCCGACTTCACGCTCATGCAGGGCACGTTCATGCTCATCACCGTGGCCGTGATCCTCATGAACACGCTGGCCGACTTGCTCTACCACGTTCTCGACCCGAGGGTGAGGTCGGCATGACGAGTGTCGCTGCCACGCGCAGGCGGCAGGCGCTGAGCAACTTCTGGACCGACTTCCGCAGGCACCGCGCCGGGGTGGCCGGGATGGTCGTGCTGCTGGTGGCCGTGGTGCTCGCGCTGGTCGCGCCGCTGTTCATCGACGAGGGCGTGACGAGCGTCATCGACGCGCCGGGCGAGAAGTTCCAGCCCCCCGGCCTGGACTTCCCCTTCGGCACCGACGAGTCGGGCCGGTCGATCCTGCTGATGATCTGGTGGGGCTCGCGCGCCTCGCTGCTCATCGGCTTCCTCGCCGCGCTGCTCAGCATCGTGATCGGCATGGTCATCGGCATCGCCGCCGGGCACTTCGGCGGCTGGCTCGGCGGCGCGCTGATGCGGGTCACCGACTGGTTCCTGGTGCTGCCCTCGCTGGTGACCGCGCTGGTGCTGGCGGCCATCCTCGGCGGCAGCACGTTCACCATCATCATGGCGATCGGGGTCACCACCTGGCCGTCCACGGCTCGGCTGATCAGGGCGCAGACCTTCGCCGTCGAGGCCCGGCCCTACATCGAACGCTCCAAGGCGCTCGGCGGCGGCCACTGGCACATCACCACCCGGCACGTGCTGCCCAACGTGGCGCCGCTGCTGCTGGCCAGCACGACGCTGGAGGTGGCCAGCGCGATCGTCACCGAGTCCACGCTGGCCTTCCTCGGCGCCAGCGCGAACAAGACGTCGTGGGGCACCATGCTGCGCGGCTCCTACGACTACGGCGCGGCCAACGAGGGCGCGTGGTGGTACATCATCCTCCCCGGTCTGGCCATCCTCGTGGTCGTCATGGCGTTCACCCTCGTCGGACGGGCGCTGGAGGCCGTGCTGAACCCAAGGCTCAGGAGGGCGGCATGAGTCTCCTCGAACTGGACGACCTGTCGGTGACCTACCGCATCGCGTCGGGCGAGGTGCCCGCGGTGCGCGGCGTGTCGCTGACCCTCGACGCCGGAGCGGCGCTCGGAGTCGCCGGCGAGTCGGGATCCGGCAAGTCGACGCTGGCCATGGCGCTGCTCAGGCTCCTGCCCAAGAGCACGCGCGTCGGCGGCCGGATCCTGCTCGACGGCGAGGACGTCCTCACCATGAAGTGGGGACGCATGCGGGCCGTGCGCTGGGCCGAGGCCTCGATCGTGTTCCAGGGCGCGCAGCACGGCCTCAACCCCGTGCGCCGGATCGGCGAGCAGATCGCCGAACCGCTGCTCGTGCACGGCCTGGCCAAGCCGGACGGCGCCCGCAAGCGCGTCGGCGAGCTGCTCGAACAGGTCGGCCTGCCCGCCTGGCGGGCCCGCAGCTACCCGCACGAGCTGTCCGGCGGCCAGCGGCAGCGCGTGATGATCGCGATGGCGCTGGCCTGCTCGCCCCGCCTGATCATCGCCGACGAGCCCACCACCGCGCTCGACGTGATGGTCCAGGCGCAGGTCCTGACGCTGATCAAGGAGCTGATCGCCGAGCACGGCATCTCCCTGATCATGATCTCGCACGACCTGTCGGTCCTGGCCGACGTCTGCGACCAGCTCGCGGTCATGTACGCCGGCCGGGTGGTCGAGCACGGCCCCTCCCGCGAGGTGTTCCACGACGCCCGCCACCCCTACAGCCGGGCGCTGGCGGCCGCCTTCCCCACCGTGGGCGACCCGGTCTCGCGGCTGGCCCCCAAGGGGCTCGGCGGCGACCCGCCGGACCCGATGCAGCTCCCGACCGGCTGCGCGTTCCACCCGCGCTGCCCGGTCGCGCTGGACGAATGCGCGGGCCTCGACGTCGAGCTGTGGCCCGCCGGTCCCCGCCACGCCGCGGCCTGCGTGCACGTACGCTCCAAGGAGGAGGTCGAGGCTTCATGACCGAGACGCAGACCGCGGCCGAGACCGTCTCGACGGGCAAGGGCGCGTTGCTGGAGGCCCGTGACCTGCACGTCGCGTTCTCCTCGCGGGGCCGCAGCGCCCGCGCCGTCGACGGCGTCAACCTGGCGATCGGCCAGGGCGAGATCGTGGCCCTGGTCGGCGAGTCGGGCTGCGGCAAGACCACGCTGGCCCGCACGCTGCTCGGCCTCGAACGCCCCACGTCCGGCGAGGTCCGCTACGACGGCAACGCGCTGAACTACGGCTCCAAGGCGCTCCGGTCCTACCGCCGCCAGGTCCAGCTCGTCCTGCAGGACCCGATGGGCTCGCTCAACCCCCGCCAGACCGTCTACGAGGCGGTCGCCGAGGGGCCGCGCATCCACGGCCTGCCCGACGAGGAGGAGATCGTGGCCTCGGCCCTGTCCAGGGCCGGGCTGCGACCGCCCGAGCGGTTCTTCCTGCGCTACCCGCACGAGCTGTCCGGCGGGCAGCGGCAGCGCGTCGTGATCGCCGGCGCGCTCGCCCTCGACCCGAAGGTGCTGATCGCCGACGAGCCCGTGGCCTCGCTCGACGCCTCCGTGCGCGGCGAGATCCTGGCGCTGATGCTCAAGCTCAAGACCGACCTCGGCCTGTCGGCCCTGGTCGTCACCCATGACCTCGGCCTGGCCTGGAACATCGCCGACCGGGTCGCGGTCATGTACCTGGGGCGGATCGTCGAGTCGGGGCCGGTGGAGCAGGTGCTGACGGCGCCGCGGCATCCGTACACGCAGGCGCTGATGTCGGTGTTGCCGGAGTCGCCCGAGCGGATCGTGCTGTCCGGCGAGCCGCCGGACCCGACCAGGGTGCCGGGGGGCTGCCGCTTCCATCCCCGCTGCCACGTGCTGGCCTCCGGCCGCGCGGCGGAGGCGGGCGTGGACGCGGCCTGCCGGTCGCAGGCGCTGAGCATCCTGCCCGCGGTCCCCGACGCCCAGGCCGCCTGCCACTACGCGGCGGTCACCGGGTAGCTCACCCGCGGAACGCGTCGGCGTGCTCGCGCGCCCACTCGGCGAAGTCACGCGCGTCCCGGCCGGTGATCTCCCGGACGGTCGGGACGACCGTGTAGCCGACCTCCGGCGTGTTGCCCAGCGCGCCGACCAGGAACTCGATGGTCTGCTCGCCCATGCCGTCGGCGCGCCACTTGGCCCGCGCCTCGTCCACGGTGAGCTCGACGAAGCCGACGTCCCTGCCGACGGCCTCGGCCAGGACGGCGACCTTCTCCCGCAGGGTGATCGCGCGGGGGCCGGTCAGCACGTACGTCCGGCCGCCGTGGCCGCCCTCGGTCAGGACCTTCGCGGTCACCGCGGCGATGTCGCGCTCGTGCACCAGGGCGCTCAGCCGGTCGCCGAACGGCTCCTTGATGACGCCTTCCGTCCTGATCGTGTGCGCCCACCACTGGAGCGTGTTGGCCATGAACTCGACCGGGTGGAGCAGCGTCCACTCCAGGTCGGTGGCGGCGAGCGCCTGCTCCAGCTCGCCGTCCTCGCGGCCGCCGAGCACGGTGACCCGGCGCACGCCCGCCTCGACGGCCAGCTCGGCGAGCCCGGCGCCGTCGGGCAGCGGGGCGTAGTCGTCGCCGGCGAAGTTGATGAAGTGCACTGCGGTGACGCCCTCGAAGGCGGCGGCCAGGGAGGCCGGCTCGGCGAGATCGCCGCCGACGACCTCGACGCCCTCGGGAAGGGCGGCCTTGGCGGGGTTCCTGGTCAGCGCGCGGACCTTCTGGCCGGCCTGGAGGAGCTCCTCGACGACGAGGCGGCCGACGGTCCCGGTGGCACCGGTGACGAGGATGGTCATGTGAACCCCACTTCTTTCGGAACGGAACGTTCTGCTCTTACTATAGCAGAACGGAACGCTTCATTCCGAGTAGTTCTTGAGCCGGATCGCCACGGCGGCCCGATGGATCGCCCCGGCGATCCGCTCGACGACCTTCTCCTTGCCCGGCAGGTACGGCAGCAGCCTGAGCATCCTGAGCTGGAACCACAGCGCCAGCCGTGAGCCCATCACCATGCCCCTGACGTTCACCGGGCCCAGCTCCTGGTTGACCCGGACGAACTCCCGCATCTCCCGCTCGTAGCCCGCCGCGCCGCCGCCCCCGGCCAGCTCGCCCGCCAGCACGTACGCGCCCACGATCGCCAGGCTCGTGCCCTGTCCGGAGGCCGGCGAGGCGCAGTAGGCGGCGTCCCCGAGCAGCACGACCCGGCCCTTCGACCAGCTGTCCATGTGCACCTGGCTGACCGAGTCGAAGTAGAAGTCGTCGGCGTCGCGCACCGCGCCGAGCAGCGCCGGCACCTCCCACTCGACCCCCGCCATGGCCTCGGCCAGCAGGTTCTTCTGGCGGCCGGTGTCGCGGTGGTCGTAGGACAGCGGCTGGGAGGCCCACATGAACAGCGCCTTGGCGGCGCCGTCCTGGCGGGTGCTGTAGACGTTGGCGGTGCGGCCGGGGGCGGCGTGCACGGCCTCCTCGCGGTCCAGGCCCAGGGTGTTGGGCACGGTGGAGATCGAGACGTAGTAGCCCAGGTCGCGGACGAACCGAGCGTCCTCCCCGAACACGATCCTGCGGATGTTGGAGCGCATCCCGTCCGCGCCGACGATCAGGTCGAACCGGCGGGGCGCGGCGTGCTCGAAGGTGACCAGGCCGTCGTCGGAGACGGCGGTGACGGAGTCGCCGAAGAGGTATTCGGCGTCGTCGCGGGTGAGGTCGTACAGGAGCTCGTTGAGGTCGCCGCGCATGATCTCGACGTCGTCGCCCGCGCGCCCGCCGAACAGGTCGGCGTCCATGGTGGCCACCCGGCGACCCTTGCGGTCGTAGTGGGTGGCGACGCGCATGCCGGTGCTGCGGGCGGTGACCGCGTCGAGCAGGCCCATGCGCTCGATCACGTCGAGGGCGGCGCCGCGGATGTCGACCTTGTAGCCGCCGGTGCGGACGGCCGGAGCGCGCTCGACGACGGTGACGGTGCAGCCGTGGCGGCGCAGCCAGTAGGCCAGCGAGGTGCCGGCGATGCTCGCGCCGGAGATCAGGACGTTCTTCATGCCGAGAACAGTACATCTGTCTCAGACGTTTGTCTAGGACGATGTTTTCAGACGTTCGTGTTAACGTCTGGGCATGGGAAACAGGGAAGACCTGCTGGCCGGGGCGAAGCGTTGCCTGATCGAGAAGGGCTACTCGCGTACCACCGCGCGCGACATCGCGACCGCGTCGGGCGTGAGCCTCGCGGGCATCGGCTACCACTTCAAGTCCAAGGACGCGCTGATGAACGAGGCGCTGTTCGAGGTGATGCAGGAATGGGGCGACGACCTGGCGCGGACGCTCGTCGCCGACGCCGAGGAGGGCGCCTCACCGCTGGAGCGGTTCGAGGCGGCGTGGGACCGGGTGGTGGAGTCGTTCGACCGGCTGCGGCCGCTCTGGATCACCCAGCTTGAGCTGCTCGGGCAGATCGATCACGTGCCGGAGCTGCGCGAGCAGCTCGTCCCGGCGATCAAGGGCGCGCGGCTGGGGCTCGCCGAGCTGTTCCAGGACGTGCGGGCGGAGACGGACCCCGAACGGGCCCGGCTGGTGGGCTCGCTGTACCAGGCCATGCTGACGGGGTTCCTGGCGCAGTGGCTGCTCGACCCGGACAGCGCGTTGTCCGGGCGCGAGGTGGCCGAGGCGCTGCGCCTGGTGAGCGGCTCGTGAAAGGTGTCGCGGACTAGAAGGCGCTTATCGTGGCGGGGGCGCGTTCGGCCCTGCTGAGGGTGCGGATGACGGCGGTCGCGCCGTGGCGGTGCACCGCCAGGCGGGCCAGCAGCTCCACGACCGGTTCGTTGATCGACGGCGGCAGCTCCGGCGTCTCGACGCCCACGCTGGCGGCCAGGTCGTCGGAGTGCACGACCAGCTCCATCACCCTGGTGAGCAGGAAGTCGTCGAGCCGCAGCGACCAGCCGGCCCACGGCAGCCGCACGACCCGGTCCGCCGGCGCGGCGGGCAGCTCGGCCAGCAGCCGGTCCAGCAGCGCCTGCGTGCGCTCGACGAGCGCGGCGTGCCCGTCCGCGGCGGCCGCCTGGCCGCCTGCCCGGACGCTGACGTTGCTCTCGTGGTCGAGGCCGGCCTGTACCCACGGCGACCTCGTGTAGTGCTCGATGAGCGGGATCGGCGCCCCGGGTTCCTCGCCGGAGTCGAGCACGTCGACGACCCGGACGATCTGGTGGGCCAGGTGCCCGGCCAGGCCCGCGACGCTGAACTCGGTCAGCGCGCTGGGCTTGTCCCACGCCGCCCGGACGGCCGGGTCGCGCAGCAGCGACATCGCCGACGCCGCGGCCACCAGATAGGACTGCCTGATCTCCCCCATATGCCGCCCTTTCCCCGGTTCAGGTGGTAACTCGGGGCCAAGACTATCCCTCGGCGATCCGCGGAGGGCCGCCGTCCTGCCCACTGAGACGGGGCCGGGCTCAGGTCTCGCCGGGGCCCTCCGCCAGCACCTTCCCGATGGCCGACCGGACGAAGGCGCGGGTCAGCCTGCCCCTTCTGAAGCGGCTCAGCACCGGGCGCGGCGTGCCGTACCGGCGGGCGCGCACGTCGGCCAGGACGGCCTCCGGCGCGCCCATCCCGGCCAGCACGTCCAGGGCCTCCCGCTTGGTGATCAACCGGCCCTCCCGCAGCGTGACCGAGGCTCTGGCGACGGTCAGCAGGCCGAGGTCCACCCAGACGTCCCGCAGCCAGCGCCGCCGCCCTCGGGTCTTGTCCAGCCAGAACTCGCGCAGGTCCGTACGGACGAAGTCGGCCAGCACGGCGTCGGAGACGGCCGGCAGGAGTTCGGCGGGCGGCGGCCCGTGCAGCACGAGCGGGGCCGTGTGCAGCTCGCGGCGGGTCACCGCAGTCACCGGACGGCGGAAGATCTGCTCGTGGGCCCACGTCACGTGCTCGACCCGCGGGTCCGCCAGCTCCTCCAGCGGCAGGTAGGAGCAGTGGAGGAGGTCGGCGAGCGGCAGGTCGAGCCCCCGGTGCAGCCCCTTGATCCGGCGCCACTGCTCCATCGTGACCGGTGTCTCGACCACCGCGATCAGGTCGAGGTCGCTGTGCCCCGGCTGGTAGTCGCCGGCGCCCAGCGAGCCGTGCGCCCACAGTGACACCAGGGGCACGATCTCGCCCACGCCGTCTCGGAACCGCCGGAGCAGGACGTCTGTGGCCGCATGCATGATGTCCACTATGATCCATTCCCGGCCGTCCCGGAAGATCACCGGGGCGGGCCGTCAGGACGTGCTGAACAGAGCGCTCACCGACTCGCCGTCGTGGATCCGGCGCATGGCCTCGGCCAGTGCCGGCGCGATCGACAACACGGTCAGCTTGTCACTCGGCTTGGGCGGCGGCACGGTGTTCGTGCAGACGATCTCCATGACCTCGGGGAACGCGCCCAGCCGCTCGATCGCCCCGCCCGCGAACAGCCCGTGCGTGCACGCCACCCGGACGGAGTTGACGCCCTGCTCACGCAGCCGGCCCAGCAGCTCGATGACCGTGCTGCCCTTGGCGATCTCGTCGTCCAGGATGATCACGTCCTTGCCGGCGACCTCGCCGATGACCGAGCTGATCACCACGCGGTCGTCGGCGAAGCGCTGCTTGGCGCCCATCGCGACGCCCGTGCCGAGCAGCCGGGCGAAGTGTGCGGCCTCCTTGGCGTTGCCCAGGTCGGGGGAGACGACGACGGCGTTCGACAGGTCGTAGCGGCGGAAGTGCGCGGCCAGCTCGCGCAGCGCGTGCAGGTGGTCGACCGGCACGCTGAAGAAGCCGTGCACCTGCGGCGAGTGCAGGGTCATGGCCAGCACCCGGTTCGCGCCCGCGGCCACCATCAGGTCGGCGACCAGGCGCGCGCCGATGGAGATGCGTGGCGCGTCCTTCTTGTCTGATCTGGCGTAGGCGTAATGCGGCAGCACCACGGTCGTCCTGGCCGCGGACGCGCCGCGCGCCGCGTCGATCATGAGCAGCAGCTCGACCAGGTTCTCCTGCGTCGGCGGCACCAGGGGCTGGATGAGGAACACGTCGCGCTCGCGGCAGTTGGCCTGGAGCTGCACCTCAAGCGCGTCGTTGGCGAAGCGGGCGACCTTGACGGGGTGGAGCGGGGTTCCGAGGTGGGAGCAGATCTCCTCGGCCAGCTCGGGGTGGGCGCTGCCACTGAAAACCGTGATGTCTCGCACGATTCCCAAAGGATAGCCTCACGGGCTCACGTAGTGGTGGAGCAGGGCGGGTTCGCCCGCGGCGTTGAGCCATCGAGCGCGGGTGCTGCCGACGCGGCGCCAGCCCAGCCGCTCGTAGAGCGCGACGGCCGCCCGGCCCTCGTCGGAGACCTCCAGGACGACGGGCGTTCCTGCGGCCTTCCGCACGGTGTCCAGCAGCACGGGAGCCAGCCCGCGGCCCCGGGCGGCGGGCACCACGAAGAGCCGGGTGACCTGCGGGCCCTCGTCGGTGCCGGCCAGGCCCACGTGGCCGAGCACCTGGCCCTCCTCGACCGCCACCCAGGCGCGCAGGAGGTCGCCCGGGGTCAGCCAGCCTCGCGGGTCGGCCGGCCAGTCGACGGGGTAGCGGTCGGCGGCGTGCACCAGGGCCAGGGCGTCGGCGCAGGCGTTCAGGTCGGCCGGCGTCCGGGGACGGACGCCCATGTCGCCGGTCATCACGTCAGCGCCTCGATCGTGAGCGCGTCGAGGTCGGGCAGGACCTGCCAGGCCAGAGCGAGGGCGTCGTCGTCGGGCGGGTAGCCGGGATGCGGCACGGCGATCACCCGCATGCCGGCCGCGTGCGCCGAACGCAGCCCGTTGCTGGAGTCCTCGACCGCCACGCAGTCCTTCGGGTAGATCTCCAGCCGCCGGGCGGCCTCCAGGTAGCCGTCGGGGGCGGGCTTGCCGCGCGCGACCTCCTCCGTGGAGACCGTGGTGACGAAGTACTCGCGCAGCTCGGCCGCGTCCAGCACCACGTCGATCAGCCGCCGCGGCGACGAGCTGGCCAGGCCGAGGGTGAAGTGCCCGGCCAGCCGGCGCACGGCCTCGCGGGCGCCCGGCAGCAGCGGCACGCCGTCCTGGTAGCGCTCGGCCATCTGGTCGACCACGCCCGCGGCGATCTCGTCGGGCGTCAGGCGCACCCCCAGCTCGTGCAGGTAGGCCGCCCACTCGCCGGTGCTCATGCCCATCAGCCTGGACTGCGTGTCGGGCTGCCAGGTGCCGCCGTGGTCGGCGACGAAGGCGCGCCGCACCTGCTCCCAGACGGGTTCGGAGTCGACGAGCACGCCGTCGAGGTCGAACACGCACGCTTCCATGACCACCCCCGATGAGATCAGCCTGGAACCACCCAATCACACCGTCCGAGTCGCTACGCCGCCGCTCCCTGTCCTTATTGCCCGAGTTTCATGCTATTGGGGCTGGTTGTTGAGCTACGAGCGTCCATTCGGGGGCATGCGAGCAGACATGGCAGACCTTCCATTTCATGACACGGGCGACTTCGAGGACGCCGATCGCGGCTTCATCGCGAAGTTGACCCCCGCCGTGGTCAGGTCGAGAAGCGGCGAGGTCGTCTGGGACAACGACTCCTACGCCTTTCTCAACGCCGAATGCCCCGAAACCGCTCATCCCAGCCTGTGGCGGCAGAGCCAGCTCTGCGCCAAACAGGGCCTGTACGAGGTCGCCGACGGCATCTACCAGGTACGCGGCCTGGACCTGTCGAACATGACCCTGGTCGAGGGCGACGTCGGCGTCATCGTCATCGACCCGCTGGTCTCCACCGAGTGCGCCGCCGCCGCGCTCGCGCTCTACCGCCGCCACCGCGGCGACCGGCCGGTCACCGGCGTCGTCTACACCCACAGCCACGTCGACCACTTCGGCGGCGTGCGCGGCGTCACCGACGGCAACGTGCCGATCCTGGCCCCCGCCGGGTTCATGGATCACGCGGTCTCCGAGAACGTCTACGCCGGCCCCGCCATGAACCGCCGCGCCGGCTACATGTTCGGCCTGGCCCTGCCGCACGCCCCGGACGGCCAGATCGGCTGCGGCCTCGGCATGACGTCCTCGACCGGCACCACGTCCCTCATCCCGCCCACCGTGGACGTCAGCCGCACCGGCCAGGAGGAGATCGTGGACGGGGTGCGGATCGTCTTCCAGCTCACCCCCGGCACCGAGGCCCCCGCCGAGATGAACTTCCTCTTCCCCGACCGCGACGCCCTCTGCCTGGCCGAGAACGCCACCCACAACCTGCACAACATCCTCACGCTGCGCGGCGCCCAGGTGCGCGACGCCCGCGTCTGGGCCCGCTACCTGTCGGAGACCCTCACGCTGCTCGCCGACCGGGCCGAGGTCGCCTTCGCCTCCCACCACTGGCCGACCTGGGGAAAGAGCAACATCGTCCGGTTCCTCCAGGAACAGCGAGACCTGTACGCCTACCTGCACGACCAGACCCTGCGCCTGCTCAACAAGGGACTGACCGGCGCCGAGATCGCCGAGCAGATGCGGGTGCCGCCCGCGCTGGAACAGGTCTGGCACACCCACGGCTACTACGGCTCGGTCAGCCACAACGTCAAGGCCGTCTACCAGCGCTACCTCGGCTGGTACGACGGCAACCCCGCCCACCTGTGGGAGCACCCGCCCAGGGAGAGCGCGATCCGGTACGTCGAGTGCATGGGCGGCGGCGCGGCCGTCGTGGCCTTCGCCCGCCGCTACATCGAGGAGAACGACCTGCGCTTCGCCGTCCAGCTGCTCAACCACGCCGTCTTCGCCGACGAGGGCAACAAGGCGGCCAGGGACCTGCTGGCCGAGGTCTACACCCGGCTCGGCCAGGGTGCGGAGAACGGGACGTGGCGCAACTCGTACCTGACGGGGGCCATGGAGCTGACCGACGGCATCGCCCCCACCCGCGTGACCACCACCTCGCCCGACCTGCTCGCGGCCCTGACCGTGGAGCAGATCTTCGACTCCCTCGCCATCCGCGTGGACGGCCCCAAGGCCTGGCACGAGAGCCTGTCGATCGACTGGCACCTGACGGACCTGGGGGAGCTGTACCGCACCACGCTGTCCAACGGCGTGCTCGTCCAGCGGCTGAACCCGCCGGAGGAGCCCGTGGACCTCACGCTCCGCCTCACCAGGGCCCAGCTGCTCGGCCTGCTGGCCGGCAAGGGCGTGGAGGGGGTGGAGCGGGAGGGCGACATCACGGCGCTGCAGCGGCTGGTCGCCGTGCTCGACTCACCGGCCCGCGACTTCGCCATCGTCACCCCCTGAGCCGCCGACTCCACTCCGCGACTCCACTCCGCGACTCCACTCCGCGACTCCACTCCGCGACTCCACTCCGCGCGCCATCGACCCACGAGCGTCTGTCCCCGTGAGTCACTGAACCCCGGCGCCCTCGGCCGGGCCCGCCGCGCGTCGGTCCCGCCCATGCGGCCCTCGGGGCACACGGGCGTCGCGGACCGGCTCTCAGAGTTTGTACAGCTTGTTGAACGGCGTCGTGATCCGTTCCTGCCGGGATCCGAAGTCGACCAGTACGGCGACGTCGTCCTCCACACCGATGACGACACCGAGGCCGAATCGGTCGTGGCTCACCCGGTCGTGCATGTCGAACTGCTCCGCGGGTGGCGCCGGAGGCGGCGGTTTGAAGGGACTTGTGGGCAGGTGACGACGAGAATCGCCGCTGGCTCGCTTCATCTCCTCCAGTATGCGCCCACCGGGTGAATACTTTGTGGCGTTCACACCTGTATGGACTCGGCGCGTGAGCGCGGGACCGTCGTCGTGGGCAGCCGTACGAACCGCAGGAAGGCCGGCAGCAGCCACGGACGCCGCCCCCAGACCGCCACCTTGCCCGTGAGCGCGGCCCGCGTCCTGGACATCCGGCCGAACAGCAGCAGGTTCAGCGCCGCCGGGTCGAACCGCACGTGCGCGTCCACCTGCGGCCCCATCTCGGCCACCGACACCCGCCCGTTCTCGAGCGCCAGCGCAGCCGGTGCGGTGTGCGCGGAGTGGAACCCGACGGTGATCCGGCGGGGCGGGGCGGGCGTCCCGGTGTCCATCAGACGTCCGTAGTCGTTCCTGATCATCCCGATGAGGAACAGGTCGAAGAACAGCCCGGCGTCCCGCGCGGGCACCGACCAGGGGGTACGGGTCGCGCGGGCGATGTCCCAGCCGTGCAGCAGCAGCTCGTTCAGCAGGTGGGCCAGCACGCCCGCGACGGGCACCCGCGCGTCGCCCAGCCACGGGACCGGCGTCGCCGGATCCGCCTCCGCGCCGGCGCGCAGGATCTCCCGGACGTCGCCGCGCAGCCGCTCGGCCAGGACGACCGGGTCCCGCTCGGGGAAGTGCTCGAACGCCAGCTCGTTCAGGGCGCTCACCGTGTCGACGTTCGCGCCGAGTATCGGCTCGGCCAGCTCCGGGAAGGGCGTGGTCACGTCGCCGCGCACCACGCAGGTGTAGAGCGAGGCGATCGCGGTGACGTGGGCCGCGGTCTCGGCGACGGTCCACTCCCTGGTCGCCATGGCGTGGGGATCGACGATGGAGACCAGCTTCGCGAACCGGTCGGTGGCCGCCTTGAGCGAGCCGCGCACCGACGCCCATTTGCCGTACGTGATGAGCTCGTCCATGTTCTCTCCAGAGGTCCACGATCACGCTAACCCGGGTGACCTGGGCGGTCTTCTCCGGAAATGCTCCTCTGGGGCCGTCATGGGCCCGTCCCGGGCGAAAAGCAGTGGCGTCGCAGGACGTCGCGGCAGTTCACTTTCAGCACCCATCCTGATCAGAGGGAGCTCCATGATTGTTATCTCGGCGGCGTCGGGCGCGCTCGGCCGTCTCGTCATCGACCGGCTGCGCACCAGGGCGGACGTCGTCGCCGCCGTGCGCGATCCCGCCCGCGCGCCCGAGGGCGTCCCGGTGCGGCGGGGCGACTACGACGATCCGGCGAGCCTGCGCACGGCGTTCGAGGGCGCCGCCCGCCTGCTCCTGATCTCCTCGCCGGAGCTCGACCCCGGCCGCCGGATCGGCCACCACCTGGCCGCCCTCGCCGCCGCCGCGGACGTGGGCGTCGGCGCCGTCGTCTACACCAGCTTCCTGGACGCCGACACCGTCGCCACCGGCATGACCGAGGCCCACCACGCCACCGAGCAGGCCCTCCTGCGCAGCGGCCTGCCGTGCACGATCCTGCGCCACCCGTTCTACAGCGACGCGTTCGTCCCCCGGGTCTCGGGCGGTGAGCTGACCGGGAGCGGCGGAGGGCGCGGCCTGAACACCGCGTTCCGCTCCGACCTGGCCGAGGCGGCGGCCAACGTGCTGACCGGCGAAGGCCACGAGGGCCGCGCCTACGACTTCACCGGGCCGCTGTGGACCCACCCGGAGGTGGCGCGGGCGCTGGGCGTGCCCTACCGCGAGGTCCCCGACGCCGCCCCCGGCCCGATGGCCTGGCTGAACGCCCGGATCCGCGCCGGCGCCCTGGAGAGACAGACCCCCGACCTGGAGAACATCCTCGGCCACCCCGCCCGCACGATGCTCTCCCACCTCCACGCCACCCTCTGACCGCCTACTTGCGGCCGCGCGACATCACCACGGCGATCCAGACGATGGTGGGCAGCAGAATCAGGAACACCATGACTCCGACACCGATGGCCATGCCCGCGTCGGAAAAGTGCTGAGACGGCAGATCATCCTCCATCCGGCGATGCTATCGATCACCGCCGGGCCGCCAAGCGCCCGTGCGCAGCGGCCGTGTTGACAGCCGGCTGTTAGAAGTGTCGATGGGAGTGCTCGCCGGTGAGCTGTGGCGGCTTGTGTGTAGGGTCGGGGGCCGTGAGCGGTGACTGGCGGCGGGACAGGGTCGGCAGTGCGTTGGCGGGCCGGAACCCCACGGTGCTCAGGCGGCTGGACGCCGGCTTCGCCGTGATCGGTGACACGCAGTTCCTGCCGGGATACTCGGTTCTCCTGACGGACGAGCCCGGCGTGCAGCGGCTGTCCGACCTGCCCCGGGCCAGGCGGATGGCCTTCCTGTCGGACATGGAGCTGCTCGGCGAGGCGGTCGAGCGGGCCTGCGGCGCGCTGGACCCGGCGTTCCGGCGGGTGAACCTGGAGATTCTCGGCAACACCGACCAGTTCCTGCACGCTCACGTCTGGCCGCGGTACGAGTGGGAACCGGAGCACCTGGCCGGCCGGCCGGTGTGGCTGTATCCGCCCGGCAGCTGGACCGACCGGCGATTCGCCCTCGGCCCGCGGCACGACCCGGTGCGTGCGGAGATCGACCGGCGACTCGGCGTGCTGTACGCGGCCCACGCAGCCCAGGGCCGCGCCGGCGGCTGAAGCGGGGCCCGGGACCGGCCAGACCTATTCCGAGGCGTGCAGAAGGGCGGCGGTGAGGAGCTTCAGGAGCTCGGGGGCGAGGGCGGGGCTCGTCGCGATGGTCGCCCGGGAGGCCATGTCGTGGGGGCTGCCGTCGAGGTCGACCACCAGGGCTCCGGCCTCGCGGGCGATGACGACGCCCGCCGCGGTGTCCCACGGGTTGTTGCTGAGCATGACGCTCGCGTCGACCTTGCCGTCGGCCACCCACACGAGGTCGATCGCTGCTGAGCCGAGCATCCTGACGCGCTGGACTCGCGCGGCCAGTTCCTGGGTCAGGGCGAAGCGGGGGCGGTTGCGTTCCGCCGCGTCCGCGCCCACCGCGTAGTCGCCCAGGGCGACGACGGCGTCCTGGAGTTCCGCGGCGCCGCTGACCTGGACGGGCGAGCCGTTGGCCGTCGCGCCGGCGCCTTGCGCGGCCGAGTAGCGGACGCCGAGGAACGGCAGGCCGACGACGCCGAGCAGCGGCACGTCCCCGTCGACCAGGCCCAGGGAGACCCCGCACAGCGGGATGCCGTGCAGGAAGTTGGCCGTGCCGTCCACGGGGTCGAGCACCCAGGTCAGGCCCTGGCCCGGCCGGCTCGCGCCCTCCTCCTCGCCGAGGAAGCCCAGCTCGGGCGTCTCCTTCGAGAGGAACTCGCGTACGGCGTGCTCGACGGCGTAATCGACCTCGGTGGCCATGTCGCGGTCGCCCTTGGCGGTGACGACGCCGGGCGCCCGGGTCGTGATGATCTCGCCGGCGATCGACGCGGCCCGCTCGGCGACGGGCAGCAGCGTCCGGACGTCGATGGTCATGCGGGCCGTCCTAGGGCAGTTCGGGACGCGTCAGGGCCGTGGCGAACGGCTCTCCGGTGGCCCGTGCGTGCGCCATCCGCGCGCGAGCCGCGCCGAGCGTGCGCGGCCGGTAGCCGGGCCCGCCGCAACAACTCTTGTGGAAGCCGACGCCCGCGTGCAGCAGCAGCGACAGCACCCGCCAGGCCGCGGTGTCGCGTCGCCGGGGAGCCGCGAAGGCGGAGCCCACGTGGATCAGCGGCTCGCCGCACCGCGGGCACGACCGGCCCCGGTCGCCGGGCAGCGGGTAGGGCTGCTTGTACGAGGCCCGGCACGGCAGGCAGACGAACGACGTCTTCGCATGACCCATCCGCCCAGGGTAACTGCGTGACCGACCGGACGACGGGCGGCTCCGCTGCGCGGGCTTCACCTGACTGCCCACAATACGTAACGGATTAGTCACTCGAACGACTATGGTCACGAAAAGTGATCACTCGACAGCATTGAGTCTCCCCGAAGAGTGGAGGCAGATGTGGCCAGTGAGTTCCAGCGCAAGAAGGTCGGCGGAGTCTTCCGGGCGATGGACGTCGACGGCGACGGCCGGCTGACCCAGGCCGACTTCCAGGCGCTCGCCCACCGCTGGTCGGCCCTCGCCGGGCCGGCCGGCCCGGAGCGGCTGACCTCCGTCATGACCGGCTGGTGGCCGGTGCTCAGGGCCGCCTCGGGCGGCGACGCCGGCGTCTCCCTCGACCAGGTGCTCAGCGTGGTCGACGTGCTCGGCGACATGACCGACGCGGTCACCGGCACCGCCGACGCGATGTTCGAGGCCATCGACCTCAACGGCGACGGCCTCATCTCCCGTGCGGAGTACGGCGCGCTGATCGAGACGTGGAACGGCGCCCCCTCGGTGACCGACGACATCTTCCCCCGCCTCGACCTGGACGGCGACGGCCACCTCTCGCGCGAGGAGTTCCGCCTCCACTGGACCGAGTTCTGGGCCGGCGACGACCCGGACGCCCCCGGCTCGTACGTGTTCGGCGCGCCGCCCGAATGACCTCAAGGTCGGAAAGGCGGCCCCGCGGGCAGGAGCAGCGCCGGGGGCAGCACGTCGCCGTCGGCGAACGGCCGCCGGCCGACGAGCTCCTCGGCGGTCCGGCCGGGCACGCCGGCCCCGCGGAGCACCTCGACGGCGTGCCCGGCCGGCAGCAGGTCGAGCCAGCGCAGCACGGCCGCGCGGTGGGCGTCGGCGTCCAGCTCGCCGTGCACCCTGAGCCGGGCCAGGCCGCCGTCGGGGAAGACGTCCAGGCGGACGTGCGTCACGGGCGCGGCCGACACCGGGCGCAGGAAATGGCGGGTGTCCGGCTGCAACCGGGTCTTCGGGATCAGCTCGAACCACTCCGCGCCCGCGTCCGGAGAGCCCGCGTCCGGAGAGCCCGCGTCGGTTCCGGTCAGCGAGGCCCAGCCGGCCGCGTTGCCGACGAAGTACGACGTGTCGATCTCCACCCGGCGCACCCGCCCGCGGCCCGCCAGCCTGACCGTCACGTGGTCGTTGCCGCCGTCGCGGCGGCGGGCGTTCTCCCAGCCGTCGCCCATGATCCGGGCCCTGCCAGGCAGCAGCAGCTGCACCGGCGAGGAGTAGAACGTGTCGGAACAGGCAACCACGTTGCCGCCGTGCTCCAGCGCGGCCAGGTCGATCGTGCCGTCCAGCAGGCGCGGGTCGGGCACCGGCTCGCCGTGCACCCGGAACCGGGCCACCCCGCCGTCGGGGTAGATGCTCAGCCGCACGTGCGTCCAGCGCCGCCGGTCTTCGACCTCGAACGCGTTCTCGGCGTCGCCCCTGATCGCGCTCTTCCCGACGATCGTCTCCCAGTTCGCCCGCTCCAGCTCGGCCGGTGACGGCGCGCCCTCGACGCTGGCCGCCTCCACCGAGGCGTACGGCGGGTAGTTGCCCTTGAACCAGGCGGTGTCGATCACCACCCCGCGCACCACGCCGGGCACGCCGAGCCGGACGATCGCGTAGTCGTTCCCCGGCTCGCGCCGGCGACGGGTCTCCCAGCCGTCGTACACCTTGCCCTTGTGGCCGAAGTCCTCCGTCGAGAACGCGGCGGGGCCGGGCTTGATCAGGTTCTCCCGCTCGGCGAACAGCTCGTCGTTGGCGTGCACGACACTGCCGGCCAGCGCGCGCGAGGCCAGGTCCGGGAAGTGGGTGAAGGTCATGCTTCTCCTCGGGTGAGCAGCCGGCCCCGCGGCGGGCCGTCGATGTCGATGCGTTCGCCGCGCAGCCAGCTTCCGCGGACCACGCCGGCCAGCGTGCGGCCGTGGTAGGGCGTCACGGGGTGGCGGTGGTGCAGCCGGTCCTTGTCGGCCACGAACAGCTCGTCGGGCGCGAACACGGAGAAGTCGGCCTGGTGGCCCGGCGCGATCCGGCCCTTGCCGGACAGCCCCGCCACCTGTGCGGGCCGGCCGGCCATCCAGCGCGCCACGTCGGTCAGCGGGTGGCCGCGGCGCCTGGCCTCGGTCCACACCGCGGGCAGGGCGAGCTGGAGCGACGCGATGCCGCCCCAGGCGAGGCCGAAGTCGCCGGTGTCGAGCCGCTTGAGCTCCGGCGTGCACGGCGAGTGGTCGGAGACGACGCAGTCGATCGTGCCGTCGGCGAGCCCTCGCCAGAGCGACTCGCGGTTGGCCGCCTCGCGGATCGGCGGGCAGCACTTGAACATGGTGGCCCCCTCGGCGATCTCCTCGGCGCTGAACGTCAGATAGTGCGGGCAGGTCTCCACGGTGATCCGCACGCCGTCGTCCCGGGCCGAGCGGATCATCGGCAGCGCGTCCGAGCTGGACAGGTGCAGAATGTGTACCCGGCAGCCGGTCCGGCGGGCCAGCTCGATGACCTGCGCGACCGCGAGGTTCTCCGCGCCGCGCGGGCGGGAGCGCAGGAAGTCGCGGTAGCCGGCGCCGCGTGCGGGCGGCGCGTGGTCGATCACCTGCGGGTCCTCGGCGTGCACGATCATCAGCGCGTCGAACGCCCGCAGCTCGCGCAGCGCGTCCGCCAGCTCGGCCGGCTCCAGGGGAGGGAACTCGGGCACGCCCGAGTGCAGCAGGAAGCTCTTGAACCCGAACACGCCCGCGTCGTGCAGCCCGCGCAGCTCGCGCAGGTTGCCCGGCACCGCGCCGCCCCAGAAGCCGACGTCCACGTGCGCCTGCCCGCGGGCGGTCGCCCGCTTCACCCGCAGCGCCGCCGCGTCGGTGGTGGGCGGGACGCTGTTCAGCGGCATGTCGACGATCGTCGTGACGCCGCCGGCCGCGGCCGCCCGGGTGGCGGTCGCGAACCCCTCCCACTCGGTCCGTCCGGGGTCGTTCACGTGCACGTGGCTGTCCACCAGGCCGGGCAGCAGCACCTCGTCGTCGCCGAGCCGGACGACCTCGGCGGCCGCCAGGTCGGCCTCCAGCGGTTCGACCGCGACGATCGTCCCGTCCCGCACGCCGATGCTGCGGGCCACCTCCCCGGCGTCGGTGACCACGCGACGGGCCCTGAACAGCAGGTCCAGCCGGGCCATCAGGCGACACCTCCTTGGCTGCGCCGTCCCGCGCGGACCGGCCCGGCGACGGCCGCGGCCCCGCCGGTGATCGGCCACCCGGTCACGGTCTTGGGGCGCGGCGTCCCGTACGTGCGCACCTTGCTCGTGGTGAGGCCGAGCCGGACGAGCCCCTCGGCGAGCGCGACCGCCGCGGCCACGCCGTCGACCACGGGCACCCCGGTGGCAGCCGTGATCTTCCGGTCGAGTCCCGCCATGCCACCGCATCCCAGGCAGATCACCTCGGCCCGGTCGCCGATGACGGCCTCCCGGGCCTGGGCGACGATCGCCTCGACGGCCCGGCCGGGATCCTCCTCCAGCTCCAGGACCGACAGCCCGCTGGCCCTGACCGACGCGCAGCGGCCGGCCAGCCCGGCGAGCCGCAGCCGGTCCTCGATCTGCGGCACGGCGCGGTCCAGCGTGGTGACCACCGAGTACGTACGCCCGATCAGCATCGCGACCTGCGCGGCCGCCTCGGTGATGTCCACCACGGGGACGTCGAGCAGCTCCTGCAACCCCTCGCGGCCGTGCTCGCCGTACCCGGCCTGGATCACCGCGTCGTACGGTTCGTCGTAGCGGACGACCCGGTCCATCACGGCGACCGCCGCCAGGTAGCTCTCGAAGTTGCCCTCCACCGACTCCGGCCCGAACGACGGGGTGAGCGCGACGATCTCGACCCCCGGCGAGGCGTGCGCCGCCGCCTGGGCGCGGATCGTGTCGGTCATCGACCGGGTGGTGTTCACGTTCACGATGAGGATGCGCACGTCAGCCACCCGTCCCGGCGCGCATGGCGCGCAGCTCGGACGGCGTGACCCCGGCCAGGGCGCCCAGCTCGGCCGCGCCGATCGCGCCGCAGTCGAGGCCCCGGGCGAGGAACCCGGCCATCGCGCGGACGGTCGCCGGCTCGTCCAGGAAGCAGGCCATCGCGCGGACGGTCGCCGGCTCGTCCAGGAAGCCGGCCATCGCGCGGACGGTCGCCGGCTCGTCCAGGAAGCCGGACGTCCGGCGTTCGCGATAGCCGCGCAGCCGGGCGGCGGCGGCCGGCAGCCCCTCCCTGAAGAAGGAGTGGACGGCGGCGTACCGGCTCGGGAGCTGCCCGGGATGCAGGTCCCACCCCTGGTAGACGCCGCCCTCCAGGGCGCGCAGCACCAGGCGCGCGTGCAGCCGCCAGGCGGCGCGGACGTCGTCGCCGTCGCCCACCGGCAGCACGTTGCTCGACCCGTCGCAGACGCGTACGCCGGTGCCGGCGGCGGCGACCTGCATCACCGCCTTGGCATGGTCGGCGACCGGATGCTCCGCGCTCTGGTACGCCGCCGACACCCCGAGCGCCGCCGAGTAGTCGTAGGTGCCGTAGTGCAGGCCCGCGCAGCGCCCGGCCGAGGCGCGGATCATCGACGGCAGCGGCGAGACGCCGTCCGCGCCGAGTATCGCCTGCGGCGTCTCCACCTGGAGCTCGAACCGCAGGCTCCCGCTCGCCAGCCCGTACGCCGCCTCCAGCCGTCCGGCGGCCAGCGCCATCGCCTCCACCTGCTCGACCGAGGTCACCTTCGGCAGCGTGACGACGAAGCCGCCGGGCGGCGGTCCGAGGGTCTCCAGGAAGATCGCCAGGGTGCGCAGGCCGCGCCGCCGGGTCGGCGCCTCGAAGCTCTTGAACCGGATCCCGCAGAACGGCGAGCCGGCTCCGGCGGCGGTGGCCTCGGCCAGGGCCTTCGCGGCGGTCCGGGCGGCGGCGTCCTCGTCGGCGTCCGGGCGGTGGCCGTAGCCGTCCTCGAAGTCGATCCTGAGGTCTTCGACCGGTTCGCGGGCCAGCTTGGCCCGGACCTGGTCGTACACCTCCGCCGCCGTGCGCGGCGGCAGGCCGAGCGCGTCGGCGAACTCCGTGGCGGTCCGGCCGTGCTCGGCCAGCGCCGCCAGCGCCCGCCGGCCCCACGCCGGTACGGTGTCCGGCGTGTAGCGGTCGGCCGGGACGTACACCGTGTGCACCGGCTGCCGGGTGGCCGGCTCGCCGGGGTAGGCCGTGCGCAGCCGCTCGTCCGCGGCGGCGAGCCGGACGTCGAGCTCGGCGGCGAGCCCGGACAGGAAGGTCGCGTCGGTCATGAGCCGTCCTCGACGACGCGGAAGGACGCCGGGAACAGCAGCGCCGGGTCGCGGCGCAGGTGGTCGCGCTCGGAGTAGGCGGCCTTCATCGTCTCGAAGTAGCTCTGCGCGCGCAGCCGCATCGACTCCTCGTCCACGCCGGGAATCGTCCGGTCGCGCATCACCGGCCGGCCGTCGATCACCACGGTGGACACGTCGGCGCCCGTGCAGTTCATCAGCATCGTCCTGATCGGGTCGTCGACCGGGCCGGTGCGCGGGCCGGAGAGGTCCACGACGACCAGGTCGGCCTTGGCGCCGGGGGCGAGCCTGCCCAGGTCGTCCCGGCCCAGCGCGCGGGCGCCGCCCAGGGTGGCGGCCCGGTAGTAGTCGGCGGCCGAGCCCGCGTCCAGTCGTCCGGTGACGAGTTTGGCCAGGTTGTTGCCGTAGTCCATGTTGCGGATCATGTCGGGCGGGAAGGAGTCGGTGCCCAGCGCCACGGTCACGCCGGCCGCCCGGTAGCGGTCGAAGTCGCGCAGCGCGTCGCCGTACCTGACGAAGGTGAGGGGGCAGTGCACGATCCCCGCCAGCGCCGCGAGCCGGTCCGGCGATCCCTCGAACGGCGTGCCGGGATCGCCGAGGTACAGGGCGTGCGGCACCAGCAGCCGCGGGCCGAGCAGGCCCACCTCGGCCAGCACGTCCAGGGGGTGCCGGTCGTACCATTCGCGCAGCAGCCGCAGCTCCGTCAGCCCCTGCATGCAGTGCAGGCGCACCAGGCAGTCGAGCTCCTCCGCTGCCTGTGCGGTGGCGCGCAGCAGGTCGAGGGTGACGGTCTCGATGCGGCACGGCAGCAGCGCACCCCGGATCCGGCCGTCGTGGGCGCCGTCGACGTCCCGGACGAAGCGGACGGCGTCGGCGAGCCCCCGCTCACCGAGTCCGGGCTCCCAGTGCACGTCCCGACTGCCGTCGGCGCGCAGCACCGGCACGCCCGAACGGTAGGACGGCCCCAGGTACATGCGCAGGCCGAGCCGCCCGGCGATCTCCACGACGCCGGCCAGCTCCTCGTACGACTCCGCCCACGCGCTGTGCGTCTCGGCGGCGATCGGCATCGCGGTGGTGATGCCGTTGCGGATGAGCTGGGTGAGCGCGTACTCCCGCATGAAGAGCGTGTCCTCCGGGGGGAAGACGGCCCGGCGCCGGTTGACGGCGTAGTCGTGCGACCAGTTCAGCCCGCTGGAGTCGGCGTGCCAGGTGTCGAGGACGGCGTGGTCGATGTCGGCCAGCGCGTCCAGGTCGATGAAGCCGGGCCCGACGATCGCCTCACCCGTGTCGATCACCTCCTCGACCGGCCCTTCGTAGGAACGGCCGACGTGGACGATCCGGTCGCCGTCGTAGACGACGCACGCGTCGCGGTGGATGACGTGGTCCTCGCCGTCGAAGCCGATGACGAACGACGCCCTGATCAGCGTGCTCACTGTGTGTTCCTCCGGGTCGGCTTCCATCCGGGCCTGGGCACGGCGGCCAGCAGGGCGCGGGTGTACTCCTCCTGCGGCTCGCGCAGCAGGGCGCGGGTGGCGCCGCGTTCCACGACGCGGCCGTGCCGCATCACCACGGCCGTGTCGCTGATCTGGTTGACCACGGCCAGGTCGTGGGAGATGAAGACGTAGCTGATCGAGCGCCGCTCGCGGATGTCGGCGAGCAGGTTGAGTATCTGCGCCTGGATCGACACGTCGAGCGCGGCGACTGCCTCGTCCAGCACCAGCACCCGCGGCTCCACCGCCAGGGCGCGGGCGATGGCCACGCGCTGGCGCTGCCCGCCGGACAGCTGCCTGGGCAGCATCGCCGCGTGCCGTTCGGCCAGACCCACCGATTCGAGCAGGTCCAGCGCCTTCTTCCGCCGCTCGGCGGAGGTGAGCGGGAAGTGCAGGGCAAGGCTGGTCTCGACGACGTCGCCGACCCGCTGCAGCTTGTCCAGCGACGAATAGGGGTCCTGGAAGACGATCTGGATCTCCCGTGCCCGCCTGCGCCGCTCCGCCGCCGAGACCCGGCCCGCCGCCCGCGGACGCCCGCAGACGCTGATCGTGCCGCTGGTGGGCGTCTCCAGGCCGAGCAACATGCGTGCGACGGTGGTCTTCCCCGACCCGGACTCGCCCACGACGGCCAGCGACTCGCCCTCGGCCACGGTGAAGGAGACCTCGTCCACCGCCGTGGCCGGGCCGTACACCTTGCGCAGCCGCTGCGCTTCGATCACGCTCATGCCGTCTCCTCCGCTCTCAGGCAGGCGACCCCGCGGACGGACGGCGGCCGGCTCTCCCGGCAGCGCGGCTCGGCCAGCTCGCAGCGTGGCGCGAACGCGCAGCCGTCCTCGGCCTCGAAGGCGGCCACGGGCCGTCCGGGGATCACCGGCAGCCGGTGCGCGGCCTCCTCAAGGCTCGGCCGCGACCTCATGAGGCCGCGGGTGTAGGGGTGGCGCGGCTCGCCGTCGAGGTCCTCCACGATGCGGCCCGCGTACATCACCGCCAGCCGGTCGCAGGTCGCGGCGGCCAGCTCCAGGTCGTGGGTGATCAGCAGCATGGCCATGCCGCGCTCGCGGCGCAGCTCGTCCAGGATGGCCATGACCTCGGACTGGGTGGTCACGTCGAGCGCGGTGGTCGGCTCGTCGGCCAGCACCAGGTCGGGCTCGACGGCCAGGACGGAGGCGATCATCACTCGTTGCAGCAGGCCGCCGGACAGCTCGTGCGGGTGCTGGCGCAGGCGCCGCTCGCCGTCGGCGATGCCGACCTCCTTGAGGAGCCTGACGGCCCGCGCCGACGCCTGCCGCACCGGCATCCGCAGGTTGTGCACCATGGCCTCGGTGAGGAAGTCGCCGACGCTGCGGACGGGGTTGACGTGCGCCCGCGGATCCTGGAAGACCATCGCGATCCGCCTGGCCCGCAGCAGCCGCAGCGCCCGGCCCGAGGGCACGTCCGCGCCGTCGAAGACGATCCTGCCGGTCATGCGGGCGCCCGGCGGGGTCAGGCCGATGACCGCGCGGGCGGTCATCGACTTGCCCGAACCGGACTCCCCGACCAGCCCGACGGCCTCTCCCGCGCCGATGGTCAGGTCCACGTGCTCGACCAGCGTCCGCCAGCCTCGTTCGTACGGCACGGCCAGGCCGAAGCCCTCCAACGTCAACAGGCTCACGACTGCCTCCCCAGGCGATCGCCCAACAGGTTCACCGCGGCCACCACCAGCGCGATCAGCAGGCCGGCGCTCAGTGCCTCCAGCGGCTGGCCGCGCATGGCGCTGTCCAGGCCGCTCTTGACCATCAGCCCCCAGTCGGCGGTGGGCGGCTGCACGCCCAGCCCGAGGAAGGAGACGGCCGCGACGTCGATCACCGCGAAGCCGAGCGCCGAGACCGACTGCGCGACGATGATCGGCCGCAGATTCGGCAGCAGGTGGCGCAGGCAGATGGCGGTCGCCGACCGGCCCTGCACCCAGGCGGCGGCCACGTACGGCAGGCTGCGCTCCCGCAGCGCCGCGCTGCGCACCACCCGGGCCACGTACGGCGTGTACGCGACCGCCAGGCCGATCACCACGCCGGGCACGCCGGGACCGAGCACGGCCACGGTGACCAGCGCGAAGACGATGCCCGGCACGGAGAACAGCACGTCCAGCAGGCGGGAGACGACCGCGTCCACCTTGCCGCCCGCCCAGGCGGCGACGATCGCCAGCGTGGTCCCGGCGGCGCTCGCGACGCAGATCACCAGCACCGGGGCGAGCAATGTGCTCCGCGCGCCGTACATCAGCCGGGACAACACGTCCCTGCCCAGGACGTCCCCGCCGAGCGGATGCGCGACGGAGGCGCCGCCCAGCGCGTTGAACAGGTCGGGCTGGTCGGGGTCGTAGGGCGCGAGCAGCGGCGCGAGCAGGGTGATCGCCACGACGACGGCCAGCAGGACGGCGGCGGCCACGCCCAGCCCGCCCAGGCGGCGGGTCACTGCCGCGACAGGCGCGGGTCGAGAGCGGAGTAGCACAGGTCCACCACCAGATTGATCAGGACGAAGGCGGTGACCAGCACGAGCACCACCGCCTGGACGATCGCGAAGTCGCGTTGCAGGATCGCGCGGACGAACAACGAGCCCAGACCGTCCAGGGCGAAGATGCTCTCCACCACGACCGAGCCCGCGATCAGCCCGGCGACGTTCAGGCCGACCACGGTCACCACCGGGATGGCCGCGTTGCGCAGCACGTGCCTGCGGACGATGTGCCCCTCGGCCAGGCCGCGGCTGCGGGCGGTCTCCACGTGCTCGCGGCCCAGCTCCTCCGACACCGAGGCCCGCGTGATGCGGGCGAGGAAGGCGGCGCCGGCCAGGCTGAGCGTGATCGCCGGCAGCGTGAGGTGGTGGATCCGGTCGCCGAACCCGTCGCCGGGCCCGAAGACCGGGAACCAGCCGAGTCCCAGCGCGAAGACGATGACGAGGATCACCCCGATCACGAACGGCGGCGTGGCCAGGAACACCGAGGAGACCAGGCTGACCAGCCCGTCGGCCCGGCCGCCGCGCAGCGCGGCCAGCAGGCCCATCGCCACGCCCCCGGCCACGATCAGCAGCGTCGCGTAGACCACCAGGAAGACGGTCGTCGTCGCCCGGGACGCCATCAGCGCGGAGACGTCCTGCCGGTAGACCAGGGAGGCGCCGAAGTCGCCCGTCACCGCGTCGCGCAGCCAGGCGGCGTAGCGCAGCAGGAACGGATCGTCCAGGTGGTACTGCGCGCGGATGGCCGCGACCTGCTCGGGGGTGCCGCTGCGGTTGCCGAGCAGGAACGCCATCGGCCCGCCGGGCACCAGGTAGAGCAGGCCGTACACCAGGAAGGAGGCGACCAGCAGGACCACGATCAGCCCCGCCAGCCGTCTCGCCAGGAACCTCATGCCGCGCCGAGCCCCGCGGCCCACGGGTAGTACAGGTAGGGGAAGGAGGCGACAGCTCCGGTCACCCGCTTGTTCATGTAGAGGATCACCGGCAGGTTGTTCAGCGGCATCCACGGCACGTCGGTGGTGACCTTCTGCTGGATCGCCGTCACCAGCCCCGCCCGCTTCGCCTCGTCGTAGGCGGCCCGCGCCTTGGCGATGTCGGCGTTCACGGCCGCGTAGTCGTTGAAGTTGGTACGGCCGCCCGCCAGGAAGACGGTGTAGATGTCCAGCGGGTCCGGCACGTTGCCGTACCAGGTGGAGAAGAAGGCGTCGATGCCCTCGCGGGCCTTGGGGTCGCTGTAGAGGTTCCCGTACTGCTCGACGGGGATCACCCTGATCTCGATCTTCAGGCCGAGGGCCTCGCCGGTCGCCTTGATCAGGTTGGCGGTCTGCTCGTGGACGGCCGAGCTGCCCTGGATCCCGATGGTGATCGTCTGGGTGGGGGAGCCGGCCTCGGTGAGCAGCTGCTTGGCCTTGGCCAGGTCGGGCGTCTCCGGCGGGATCGCGTCGTAGGCCTTCTGGAAGGCGTCCCGCTGGTATCCCCAGTACTCGTCGCCGGCGAGGGTGCGCTGCGGCATCGCCGTCCCCTGGAAGACCACCTTGGAGATGGCCGCCCGGTCCAGTGCCAGCGACAGCGCCTGGCGGACCTTCGGGTCGGCGTACGGGCCGGACTTTGCGGCGCCGAGCAACGTCCAGAAGGTCAGCGACTTGCCGAGCGTGACCGAGCCGGTCGGCGACTGCCGGAGCTGGCCGAGCCCCGCCGGCGGCAGGTAGAAGTACTGCCCGTCCACCTCGCCGGAGCGCAGCGCGTTGATGGCGGTGGTCTCGTCGGCGATGAACCGGAAGACCAGTTCCTTGGTCTTCGGCCGCAGCGCGGTGTCCCAGTAGGCGTCGTTGCGGGTGATCGTCAGCGCGTCGCCGGACTTCCAGCTCCCGTACTTGTACGGGCCGGTGCACATCACCCCGCCGGTCGGCGAGCCCAGGTCCTTCTTCCCGGCGTACTCGGCCGACACGATCGCGCCGGCCGCGGTGGCCATCGCCTGGTTGAACAGCACGTCGGGCTGCTTCAGCGTGACGGTGACCTGCATCGGCCCGGTCGCCTTGATCGACTGCACGGTGTGGAAGTAGTCGCCCCACCAGGTGCCGAGCGCGGAATCGAGGTGGCGGTTGAGGCTGGCCGCGACGTCCTCGGCGGTCAGCGGCGTGCCGTCCCAGAACTTCACGCCGTCCCGGATCGTGTAGACCCACGTGGTCGGGGTGGGGTTGTCGGCCTTCTCGGCCAGGCCGGGCTGGATGCCGAACTCGGGGGTCAGCCGCAGCAGGCTCTCGCACATGTTGGCCAGCACGGTGTTCTCGGCGTAGTTGAACGACCTGATCGGGTCGACCGTCTGCGGCTCGTACGGCAGGTTCCACGTCACCCTGTCCAGTTCCCCGGTGGCCGGGGCGGTGACGGTCCTGAGCTCCAGCTTGGGCGCCTCGCCCGAGCCCTGCTGCTGTTGTTGCGGTGCTGCGGCCTGCTGGCCGCATCCGGCCAGGGCCACCGCGAGTGCGGCGGCCACCGGTAGGGCTCGACGGATCATCAGGAGGACCTTTCGCGAACGCGTCCGTTGCGGACGACGAACTGGGGGATGGGCTTGTCCACGACCGCCTGGGCCATGGACTCGGCGCGTACCAGGAGGAAGTCGGCGGGATCTCCGGGCTGGAGCCGGGCCTGCTCCAGGCCCAGCAGCGCGGCGCCCCCGTGCGCCGCGATCTCGTAGCACCTGGCCAGCTCCTCGTCGGTGCGGGCGTCGGTGCGGTAGGCGAGCAGGTGGGCGCGGTTGATCATGTCGCCGTCGCCGAACGGCGTCCACGGATCCCGCACCCCGTCGGACCCGAGGCCGACCAGCACCCCGGCCTCGACCAGCGGCCCGACCGGCAGGACCGGGTCGGCGCCGAGCGCGCAGGTGGTCAGCGAGACCTTCGCCTCGGCCAGCGTCTCGGCGAGGTCCGCGCGGTCGGCCAGGCAGAAGGCGTGGCTGATCGTGGTCGGCACGCCGCTGGACCTCGCCCTGCGGGCGATCTCCAGCACCTGCGCGACCCCTTCGTCGCCGCCGTCGTGCAGGTGGATGTCGAGGGGGACGGTGTGCCGCTCGGCCAGGCCGTACAGCAGGTCGAGGTGGCCGTGCAGGTCGCCGTCGATGCCCACGGGGTCGAGCCCGCCGAGGATGTCGGCGCCCTCCTTGAGCGACTGCTCCATCAGCTCCGCCGTGCCCGGCCGCGACAGCAGCCCGAGCTGGGGGAAGGCGACGATCTGCACGTCCAGCAGGCCGGCGCGGGCCTGAGCGGCCTCCCGTACGCCGTGCACGTTGCTCAGCCCGTACACCGGGGCGACGTCCACGTGCGCCCGCCAGGCCCGGGTGCCGCGGGCGATCGCGTGGTCCATGAGCGCCAGGGCCCGCGTGGCGACCGGGGCGGTCATCTCCGCCCGCGCCGCGACGTCGCCCTCGATCAGGTCGCGCAGCGTCCCGGCCGGGGTGCGGCTCAGCCAGGGCTGGCCCCAGGTGGTCTTGTCGGGATGGACGTGCGCGTCCACCGGAGCGGGCAGGGCGAGCAGTCCGCCCGCCGCCACCACCTCGCAGTCCTCCGCCCGGCGTGCCGGCGGGACGACGCGACCGTCTTCGATCAGGACATCGTGGGGGCGTACATCGGTGAACAGAATCTGAGCCATACCGGCTGATCCCCTTAACCCGAGGGCGACAGTGGCATAGAATTATCAGACATCAGATGATTAGAGAAGAGGACAAATGCGGCACGTGGGCCGGACCTCCCTCGTCGACTCCGCCATCCGGGAGCTCCGCCAGGAGATCACCAGCGGCGTCTGGCCGGTCGGGGCCAAGATCCCTACGGAGAGCCGGCTGGCCGAGGCGCTGGGCGTGAGCAGGCTGTCGGTACGCGAGGCCGTACGCGTGCTCGTCCACGCCGGGCTGCTCACAACGCGTCAGGGCGACGGCACGTACGTCACCGCGACCGACGAAAGCGAGGTGGCGTTCAAGCGCCGCCTCGACCGCGCGGCCACCATCGACATCATCGACGTACGACGCGGCCTGGACCTCGTGGCGGCCCGCCTGGCCGCCGAACGCCGCAAGCCGGCCGACCTCGACGACCTGAGGAAGGCCCTGGCCCGGCGTACCGCCGCCCACCAGGCCGCCGACCTCGACGCGTTCGCCGACGCCGACGTGGAGTTCCACCTGTCCATCGCCGCGGCCTCGCACAACCCCGTGCTGCTGGACCTGTACCGCGGCATGAGCGAGGCGGTGCGCGAGACCGTCCGCCGCGACCACTGCATGGAACGCGCCGTGCTCGGCTCCGACTCCACCCACGAGGACCTGTACGAGGCGATCGAGTCCGGCGACGCGGCCGGCGCGGCCACGATCGCGCTCACCATCCTCAACGACCAGGAACGCGACCTCTGACGCCCTCTATGCTTCCCGTCCATGAGCGGAACCGGGCCCCCTGTCGTGCACACCGAGCAGCTGGACGTGTACGTGGCGGACTGCGGCGTGATCTACCTCCTGGACGAGGAGGGCTACGATGCGCCCGGTGTGCCGGAGGACTCCATCGGGCTCGTCCAGGTGGAGGCGGCAGGGGTGGTCTGCCTGCATATCGCCGCTCAGGCCGGAGAGGTGCCCTTCACGGTGGCCGTCGCCGACCGGGATCCGGGCGCGCGCCTTGACGGCTACGAGGACGTCGTGGAGATCAGCTTCGAAACCGTGGCGAGCGAGCTGGTCGTGGTGGGATGGGCCACCGACTGGCGCGAGGACAAGGCGCACCGCCTTCCGCTGCCCGCCGGTCCTGGCGCCTACCGCCTGCGCTACCACACCCAAGGGGACGACGAGAACTGGGAGGAAGACGGCTACTACCTGCAGATATGGCCTGCACCACGGCAAGATCCCGCCGTGCTGAAGACCACCAGTCAATTCCTCCCGTACCTGCTGGACCCCGAGGGCTGGAAACCGCAGTGATCGCGGCCCGTGCGACGCCGGATCGTATGATCCGTCTCATGCCGATCCCCCGAGCGGTCGCCGTGGTCGTCGACGGCGCCCGGGTCCTGGTCATCAAGCGGTACTTCCGGCGCGGCCCCGGCGTCGCCTGCGGCATCTGCACCGCCAAGGGCCGGCAGGGGCAGCCGTGTCCCGGGCACCACTACGCGCTTCTCCCGGGAGGTCACGTGGAGGATGGCGAGTCGCCGGAGAGCGCCGCGGTCCGCGAGCTCCACGAGGAGACGACTCTCACCGCGACGATCGACCGGTTGCTCTTCACCGGCTCGCACGGCGGCCGGCCCGCCTCCTACTTCCTCATGCGGGACGTGATCGGCGTCCCGTCGCTCTCCGGTGACGAAGCCGTTGACCACGGGCCGGACAACACCTTCGAGCTCGTCTGGGCGAGCGCCGCCGAGTTCGGGCAGCTCGACCTCTACCCCGCCGACGTGCACGAGCCACTCACCCACCTGCTCCACAGCTGACCCGCGCCTGGAACCCAGGGGTGCTCCCATGAACAAGCTTCTGCGATTGGCGCCCATCACCCCTGCCAACGTCGAGATGGCCCTCGCGGTGAACGTCCCTCCCGACCAGGAGCGGTTCATCCCGGAGCCGCAGCGCCTCCCCCAGGGGCTGGGGTGTCGTTGAAGCGCACGAGCGTCCACCTGGGTGGCGGCCACTGTGTCGGCTCCTCGTCGGTGACCCATTCCGTCACCGAGGCCGGGGACACCTTGAGGTCGAAGGACCGGTAGACCGGCAGCAGCCCGAGGGCGTTGAAGGAGATCTCGACCGTCTCGGCGTGGCCGACCACGACGACGGTTTCGCCGCGGTGGCGGTGGGCGAGGTCGGTGATGGTGCGGCTGGTGCGGGTCACCATCTCGGCCCAGGTCTCGTTGCCCTGTTGCCACGGACGGTAGATGCCGCCGCCTTCGATGTCGAGGCGCCGGAACTCCGCGTGGGTGAGCCCGTCCGCCTCTGGCGGTGTGTGCCACGTGCAGAGCCCGCAGTCCTGTGACGAGGGCAGGCCGGCGGCCGTCGCGATCGCGGCGGCCGTCTGCACGGCGCGTGGCAGGGGCGAGGAGTAGATCGTCGTCGTGTCGTCGCCTGTTTCCGCGGCGATCTGCCGCCCGAGTCGTGCTGCTTGCTGATGTCCGGTGTCGGTGAGGCCGCGGCATCCCTTCGGGCCGCCTATCACGCCGTCCTGCTTGTGCAGGGAGTCCCCGTGGCGTACGAAGAGCATCCGGGTTCGCATGCTGTGGATCATGCCAAATGGGGCGGCCGTCGAGGCGCCTGCAGCCGGGATGCTTCTGGCGAGGGTGCGCCTCGTATCCTTGATCAGGTCGCCGAGGGCGCGGCCGTGAAGGGAACGGGATGAGTCGTTACTCACGGGTCGTGGTGAAGCTGAGCGGCGAGGCACTTGCGGGCGACGCCGGTTGGGGAACCGATCCGGCCAGCCTCGCTCAGCTGGCGGATGAGATCCTCTCCGTCAGCACGTTGGGCGTCGAGGTCGCGGTGGTCATCGGCGGCGGCAACTACTTCCGCGGCCGGATGGCCGACGGCTGGGGGATAGGCCGCGCCGAAGCCGACAACATCGGCATGCTCGGCACGGTGATGAACGCGCTGATGTTGCGTGGTGTGCTCACCGCGCGTTCGCAGACCGATGTGCGGGTGATGACGGCTGTGCCGATGCAGAGTGTCGCCGAGCCCTTCATCCGGCTGCGCGCCGACCGGCACCTTCGCCGCGGGCTGATCGTCCTGCTCGCCGGTGGCATCGGCCAGCCGTACGTCACGACGGACTATCCGGCTGTCCAGCGGGCTCTGGAGCTCGAAGCCGACGCGCTGCTGGTCGCCAAGCGCGGCGTCGACGGGGTCTACGACAGCGACCCGAACGTGAACCCGGACGCCAAGCGCTACACCAACCTCACCTATCGAGAAGCCCTGGCGGCCGGGGTGAGGGTGATGGACGAGAGCGCTTTCGTGCTCGCCAATGAGCAAGGGCTGCTCATGCACGTGTTCGACGTGGCGGCGACGGGCGTGATGAAGGCGATCTGCCAAGGGGAAGACGTGGGAACGAGGATCACCCGGGATCCGGATTCCTCCAGATAGCCATCTCGGGCGGGCATGAACGAGCAGGTGGCGGCTGAGATCGCAGGAAAGTGCCTGTCGTGGGCAGCTGGCAGGATCACCGTCGTGACGGACAACGATGATCTCCTTCGGCGTGTGTCGGCGAAGGCGAGCACGACCACGGAGCACCTGCCTCCTCCCGCGACGGCGGAGGAGGTGGCCCAGGCCGAACGCATCTTGGGATTTCGACTCCCTCCGGTGCTCGCCCGCCTCTACCGCGAGGTGGCCAACGGCGGCTTCGGCCCCGATTACCAGCTCCTCCCGCTCGCGGGAGAAGGACGTACCGTCGTGCGCGAATACCGCGAGGTCCGGGAGACCTCAGGGCCCGGCACGGACGCGCACTGGCCGGCGGACGTGCTGCCCATCCTGGACTGGGGGTGCGGCATGTACGCCGCCGTGGACTGCCGCAGCCCCGAGGCCGCCGTACTGCTCTTCGAACCGAACGGGATCGGCGACGACTGGCACCACGCCTGGTATGTCGACTCGGAGAGCCTGACCGATTGGCTGGAGACCTGGCTCTCGGAAACGGGCTGGTACGAAGAAGACGCCGACGAAGACGGCGAAATGCGGCCATGGGAGTCGGCTGAGCAGCGGCTGGCCGACTGAGGCGCCCTTCCTGAAACCCGGGATGCAACAGCGAGAGGGCTCTGGGCTGGAGACTCGTTCTCCGTAGACGCCCGCTGAGCCCCGCCGCCCTCCGCCTTTTGGCTCGGAGACTAAAGCGGTTGCGCAGCGGGGAACCGGCGGCACATCATCTGGAACGTGGCCGCCCTGCCTGACCCCCTGCCCGTGCTCCGACTGCGGCTGTCCGGACATCTACTACTGCCCGCGAGCCGGCGAGGTCGAGTGCCCCCGGCACGGCGGCTTCGCTGCTTGCTGCGACGCGCTTGAGCAGCACATCCCGGTTCGTGCCGCCACCAGCCATCAGGAGGCTTCGTGACAGAGGAAAGGGAAGTACCCGTCGGCCAGGCCCTGAACGGCCTCGACGTCTACCCGCTTCCCGAAGGATGGACCGCTCTGGGCGCGATAGTCCTCGTGAAGTGCCTCGACGAGGAAGGCCATTCCTCATGGGCCTTCCGAACCACGGACGGGCTGAGCGACGAGGAACTCCTCGGCGCCCTGACCGTCCGAACCGACCTCCTCCGCCGCAAGCTGTACGAGGCCTACACGGGTGACGAGGACGACGAATAAGACCAGACGCTTTTTCGGCGACGACTGAAACGCCACAGAGGCGAAGCGTTGGAGCGGGCGACGGGAATCCCGCCCGCACCGGCAGCTTGGCAACTGCATTGATGACGGCTCGGACGAGGGGTGGTGCTGTGGGTTTCGGGACATACGCCAGACGCGTCCGCGACCTTCCTCACAGGAGACGCTTGTGCGCGCTGAGGTGCGCAGTCGGCTGCTACCACCCGATCGGCTTCAATGCGACCTACTCGTACCTTGCCACGGCAGGAAACCTCCGACGTGATGAGTCGGCTCTGATCCGAGCGCTGGACATGCTGGAACTCAGCCGGAATGCCTGGCTGGCGGAGGTCGACGCCTTCGCAGACCGGCGCCGCCTCGAAAGCCGAAACTGTCTGATCGCATGACGATCAGCTGACGACCAGGGACCTCACAGCTCGTGTCGGGGCCGGCCTTATCGTGAAGCGCCCAGATGTTCGCCCTGACCCACTCCGTACGCCTCGCGGAGCCAGCCGGCGAATTCCTCATCAAGCTCAGCGAGATCAGAGATTCGGAAGGAATGAACGTACAGCCGCTTCGTGTACGGAGCCAGGCTGGTGATGCGTGCGTCGTCGCTGATCGTGCGCTGGATGTCGAAATAGCCTCGGAGCCCTCGCGCGTCCGGCTTTGCTCCGGCGAAACCACGACGTGTTCCCTTGACGGTGATCATGCTCTTGGACACCGCGTACGTGAAGGGGCCGCACGCCTCAACCAACCTGACGAATTCGCGGTACAGGGCCACCGATGTGTCGGGCTTGCCGTCAAGGTGATCGTCGATCGTCCAGGTCTCATGGTTCATGGACCGAGAAAGTAGCAGGCGGGGGCGACGGTTTTCGGGCTGCGAACCCGTACGGACTCCCCCTGCCTGACGCTCCTACGTGCAAGGGCGCGTTGCGCGAAGTCTCGTCACGGGCCGTGCTTGTCGGAGGACAAGGCCAGGTAGGCGGCGCCGGCCGAGTTCAGGATGTTGACCCACTCAGGATGGTCGAGGCAGGCGCTGTCCGGAGGGGTAGGGCCGAGGTGATCGAGCACCTGCAAGAGGGCGCCGACCACCGTCTGCACGAGGTCGGCTTCTCGTTGGTCAAGGAAGAGATGGGGGATCAGTGCTCGTGCGTGATGGTGAGCCGAGTGAGTTCGGTGTCGCTGTGGCTGCCTATGGGGCCTGTCGGAGGAGACGGGACCTGACCAGTGACGACCGCTCTGCCAACGGGCACGCATTGGGCACGGCTACTGCTCCGCCCGAACTCGGCGGTGACGGCTGCAAGGCCCTCCGTCATTGGTTGCCGTGAGGCACAGTTGGCCGTCCTCAGTTGGCTCGCCGCAAGCCACCGTTCCATCGTGCGTGGGACAGAACCCCCTGATGTCGGGGGCTCCTCGGCAGGGGCGTCCCTTGGCCGTTGGGACTGGGCACGTCCCTCGGAGCGCCGCCATCACCTCGTGACCAGGTATCCGTACGGTGCTGGATGACACGTAGCCTCTGCTGAAGAGCCTGACCCCGTCTCTACGACGTGTCTCAGTCTTGACTGAGACTAATCCGATCCCATCTGACACCACAGCCGTCTCGGGCCGGTGCCAGCGCAGCCAAACGGCAATGGCTCCATGCTCGACCTCCGCCCGAAGCTTGACGAGGGACCACTGCTTGTTCGCCCGGTCGATCTCGATCACGATGTCCCCGCCCAACGGGCGCCGAAGAACTACGTCAAGGAAGCCTTGCCGCTCGGGATTGTCGGGGTGCGTGGCGGCGGCGGGCACTTCCAACTCGGCGTCCCAGCCTCGTGATAAGCCCCACGACACCACGCGGCGCGTCAACTGACTTGTAACATGCGACGTCGGCCAGTCCTCGAAGTACAGATCCTTCAAGTGGCATGTAAGGGCAGCTGCCGCCCAAGCCGCGTTGCCGACTGGCCATCGGGGATGCATTTGCGACCTTCTATAGGTACTCAAGTCAAGCATGTTCATTTGACCGTTGCGGCCTAAGTCGCACCCCGCCCGCCTGGGTAACCCGTCTGCCGTCGACCCGCCCGAGGGGGAAGCGGGCCAGGTCGATCGCCCTGGGGGCTCCCATCAAGTTCTGCGAGGCAACGCGGCACGTCGCTGATCTGACTGACCGCCGAACTCTTTTCACGAGCTCCGCTGCGGGCGCGCAAGAGCGCATGGCCCGCCCGCGATATTCAGTAGACAGCGTCATGCCTGATGAGTATCTTCTCCGGGTCTCGCCTCGGGGCGCGCCTGTTCGAAGACTGAACCGCAGCGGCAGCCCTGCCTCATCCGGAAACGGCGCCGCAGGCCCGGAGTCGCACCGCCCCGACCCAAGGAAGATGACCCGTGACCGACATCGTCCCGTTGCGCAGGAACGTGCGTTTCCAATTGCTGTGGATCGGCAGCGCGGTGTCTGAACTGGGGTCGGAGCTCACCAGACTGGCCATGCCGCTGCTGGTGCTCGCGCTCACCGGTTCCCCGGGATTGGCGGGCGTCGTTGCCGGAGCCCGCACCGTAGCCTTCCTTCTGGTTCAGATACCCGCCGGCGTCTGGGTGGATCGGTGGGACCGCCGCCGTACGCTGATATCCGCCCAGGGTCTCCAGGCTGTCGTCTCAGCGCTGCTGGCGGCACTGGTCCTCACCGACCAGGTGCAGATATGGCATTTCGTCACGCTGGCGGTACTCGACGCGCTGTGCGCCGCGTTCATCGAGCCGGTCCTGGGCACGGCCGTTCGCGGGATCGTCCCCACGAGCCAACTGCACAGCGCCTACGCTCAAGAGGAGTCCCGCACCCATGCCGCCGGGCTGGCCGGCCCTCCGCTTGGTGGCCTGCTCTACGGCCTGGGGCGTGCGGTGCCCTTCGTCGTCGACGCCATCACCTTCCTTGCCGCCACGATCTTCTACGCTCTGGCGAAGGTGCCGCGCCGCCCGGCGAACGAGTCGCGGACCTCCACACGAGAGGACGGCGAGGAGCAGCCCCCGATCCGGGGTGGCATGCGCCGGGAGGCGGTTGAGGCCATGACTTGGCTGTGGCGCCGGCGGGGCCTGAGGGAGGTCACTGCCGCGGTGATGGTCCTCAACCTGCTGGGCGGGGCATTCCTGATCCCGCTGATCGTGCTTGTCGGCGAACGCGGCGGCAGTGCGCTCACCACCGGCACAGTCCTGGCCGGCCTTGGCGTCGGCGGACTGGCCGGTGCGCTGCTGTCGGGACGCATCGGAAAGCTCCTCCCGCCCGGCAAACTGCTGTTGGTCGTCCTGACGGTCTTCGGCGCCGCACTGGCGGCCACGGCGCTGCCATGGGGAGCGTGGTGGCCAATGGTTCCCTTGGTGTTCATCACCCTGTCCACACCCTCGCTGAACGTGGTGTTGAACGTGGTGATCGCACGGATGGTGCCCGAAGAGATGCTCGGCCGGATGGGCGCGATCCTGAGCATGGGCAGCATGGCGCTCAAACCCTTCGGCCCGGTCCTCGGCGGAGCATTGGCTGCGGCACTGGGCGGCGCGGCGGCGCTCGTCATCCTGGGCGGTCTGATCGGCATGACCGCGGTCATAGCCGCGCTCAGCCGAGAGTTGCGCGGCTTCACCGGGGAAGTCACCCCAGCCGGACACGACGCCGTAGGGCCGGGCGCACATGCCGGGCAGGTGCCTGAATAGGCGCTGAAGACGCTCGAATGCCGGTCTCGTCATTCCCTGTCCGAGGACGATCCCCGTCGGGAGCACCTGCCCTACCGGATCGCGATGTCGTGGCCCAGAACCCTGAGAAAGATCAAAGCCCAGGTGCCGACTCGATCGGTCTACCTGGGCTTCTCATGGGGGGCGGATGACGGGAATCGAACGCGCGCTGTCAGCATGGGAACTGCATCGATCACGGCTTGATGAGGCGCCGAGCAGGGCAAGAGGCTGGTCATGCTCCCTGAGTTGTGAGAACGCTGACCTGGGCGGATGCCGGTCCAATCCCCGTGAGTCCCCGTGACTGCCCGGTGATCGCCGACCGTACGGGCATGCACCTTCTGATCCGTAGGTCCTCGAACGATATCCAAGGCCATTCATGATCGTCCACTCCGGTGGCTCTCAACGTGGCTCCCGTAACAAGCGGATGAAGACGGAGCGGGACTCTGGCTGTGCGATGCTTCGTGGCCTGCGGTGGAACACACATGCGATCGGACCAAGCCGCTTCCGATCCGCATGCTCAGGCCCGAAATCCTGTACGCCAGTAGCCTTGATCATCAGCCTGGGAGCCCGCGACGACGCTGGTCACGGCGCTATTACGCCAAGCCCGGCGCCCCTGTGCATGCCGTCCACCGTCCAGGCTCATGCGGCCGCGCACGACGAACAGGTCCCAAGTCCGCCTCATACCTGCGTGCTTCCCACCCACGGGTGAGCGTTCAGCCCCGCTGACCGGGACGTTCCACGATCACCGACGTCAGCAAGGCCGTGCTCCACACCGCTCCCTTGCGGGTGGCGGGCTCGCTGCTGCCGGGCATGAACGCATCGCGCAGCCAGACCGTCCGAGTTCCCAGGTAGCGGTAGGTGGCCGGATCCAGGATCTCGTATTGGCGGAAGGGCCGCGCATCGCCGGGGCGCTCCAGCCAGACGCCCAGCCCACTGCGACTGGCGGCGTCGCTCACGCCCTGCTCGATCCGGACGCCGGGAATGAGCGCCAGAGCGCGGAACATGGCCGCCTCCAGCCGCGGTGGCATCGTGCCGTACCTGCTCAGGTAGAGCATGATCACGCGATAGGCGCGGGCGTCGGCGGGTTCGACGCTCTTGGGCACCCCCTCCTCGCGGGCTCCCTCGATCCAGTGACGATCACCTGTGATCTTGGCCAGCAGCTTCCTCGGGTCAGTGGGCAGCTTGCGTAGCTTGGCGTCGTACTGCTGCGGCGACAGGTCGTCATCGCCGGGATCCAGCGGGTTGTGTTCCTTGCCGACGGTGAGCTGGCCGTCCTCGCCGAAGGAGGCGGCCTGCCTGCCGTCATAGCGCAGCCATTGTTCCTGGGTCTTGGTCGTCTCTGAGTTCGGCTGCTTGTCCAGAGTCTTGGTGTAGTGCCACTGCGTCGGCAGCGGCACCTGGACGCTCCTGCGCCTGCTCGCCACATCGGCGGCGCGGACCAGCACCACGCTGGAGTCGAGCCGAACGACTGAGGGTGTAGCCGCCGGCCCCTGAGCAGGCGGTGGCGGCCATAGGGTGGCCACGGCGACCGCGGCGGCGGCCCCCAGAGCCCCGATCGCAAGCAGCCGGCGCCCCACTGATCGCCTGCGCCCCCGTATCCGCTCCAGCAGCCGCCGGCGCTCCGAGATGATCCACTCATGGCCGGGCTCGGGGACCTTGGCACGCCACTCGTGCAACGATCGCAGGTCATCCATCGAAAGACTCCTCTCGGGTCATCGCGGGGTCGGATCCGCCGAGCGCCTGGCGTGTCCTCGTCCTGGCTCGGTTCAGGCGGGATCTGACAGTGCCGATCGGGATATCCAGTGCACGGGCCACGTCCTGATATGACATGTCGGCCCAGGCCACGAGTAACAGCACCTCCCGATCTCCGGGTGACAGCTTTGCCAGCGCCGCCGCCAGACCGGCCTGCTGTGCGGCGATCCGGTCATCGACACGCTCGGCGTAGGGCTCGACGATCTCGTCGATGCCGCTGCGGACCAGCGCCCGGTAGAACCGAACCTCCACACGTCTGTGTCGGCTGATGAGCCGAGCGGTGATGCCGTACAGCCAAGGCCGTGCGTCAGGATGGCTCATGTCATAGCGGCCACGGCGCCGAAAAGCGGTCAGAAAGGCGTCGGAGACGATGTCGTCGGCAAGAGAGGGGCCCAGCCGCCGGGCAACGTAACGCCGTAACGCGGGCGCGTGCCTGTCGAACAGGTCGGCGAAGGACTCCGGGTCGTGCTCCGACCGCCGTATCAGCTCGGCGTCGACAGCCCTACCGGATTCGTCATCGGTCACATGGTGCTCCAATCCCTGAGCGGTGGTTCACCAGCTTTCGCCCGAGAGGGCGGCACGAGTTCGTGTCAGGGGACGTGATCTGCGTCACGCAGCGATCAGATCGCGATGCGACCCGCGACATCTGATCGGAAGGTTCCCAAACGATGGCCAGGGCCGTTCAAGCCAGTTCGCCGCGCAGGTCGTGACCGAGTCGCCTGTCCAGATATCCAACTCGGTCCGGAGCCGTACGGCCTGTTGGCTCCCAAGATGGCTCCCAAAATCGGAGTGCCGACGGTTTACGGGGCGTCACTCGTCCTGCTGTCCAACAATCTCTGACCTGCGGTGCAGACCCTCGCGCACACATGGAGACCTACGCCGAGCAGTCCGACGACGGGCACGTCTTCGTCGGCCCCAAGGGAGCCAAGCTCCGGCGTGCGAACTTCACCCGTGTCTGGGCGGCGGCCTTGAAGAATGCCAAGCTCAGCGGCTTCCACTTCCATGACCCTCGTCGCACCGGGAACACCCTCGGATCGAACCGAGCTGTCAGCTTGGGAATGGGCTACTGATCTTGCCGTCCCGAGCTGGGGAAATGGGGAGGCAGGTCAAGGCTGGTCGAGTGGCCGGGAGTCCCTGCGACTCACCCTTGATCATCGTCCGTTCTGGCATGCAGTGATCGCGACCGCTTCCCCCATGGCGCCATCAACAGCGTCACTAAGGGGTGGTTGCCTTTGAGTGCCGAACAGAATGATGTACATCATCGTGCTGGTTTGTCAGTGAGGAATCTTGCGGTGACGACGTGATCACCAACCAGACCCAGCATGTATGGCTTGCATATAGAGTTGCGACCCGCCGATGTCCAGCGAGGGAAGAAAAGGGGGATCTTCCTGATGAGCAGCCGCTTCGGGCCGATCGTAAAGCTCAGCGTCTGGTGCACATCCGCACTGCTGGCAGGCCTGGGATTCGGTGTTGTCACCAATCTTGCCCAGGGCTGGCTTCCAGGCGCCTGGAACCAGGTCGCCAACTCCGGTGCTGTCTGGTGTGTCCCAGCGTTCGTCGTCGGCGCCCTGCTTGCCGGCTGGGCGTCAGCGCGGTCAGCCGCCGTCGCCGGCCTGTGTGCCTCGATCGGCCTGGTCGTTGGGTATTACGGGTACGCGGAGTTCGGCCGTGACGGCATGGGCAGCCTCACCTATCCGCTGGTGTGGCTTGTGATGGCGGTCATCAGCGGCCCGTTGTTCGGTGTGGCTGGGCTGTGGTGGTGGAACGGACGCACCATCCGCAACCGTGTCATAGGGCTCGCGGCGCTGGGAGGTGTCTTCGGGATGGAAGGCATCCTCTATGCCTTCGTCCTGCATTACGCTCCGCAGGCATGGGCCTGTCTGGCCGTCCTGGTCCTTGTACCGCTGGTGATGGCACGTCGGCAAAGAGAGCGGATGCCGACCCTGCTGACGGCCCTGGCCCTCGCGCCACTGGCGTACTTGGTCGTCGGATTCCCACTTCAGTACGTGACGACATGAGGTGGATCGCAGACCGCAGGCACAGTGGGGTCGGTCTCCCGATCGATCACGCGCTTCACTTGGCTAGGGGTTCTTAGAGGGATCCATCAACGGCTGTCCGGCAGGATCGACACATGACCGTGGAGAATCGCAGACGTTGGAACCACAACATCTATTATCCCCGCATCCTGCGCGCGATCCCTGATGGTCCCCAGCACGCCCTCGGCGTAAGGTCCGGTCGGGATTCACTCCGTGACCGTGGGCATGTGGAGCGAGTGACGGGAATCGAACCCGCTGTCAGCTTGTGAATTGCACCGATCACGGTCTGTCGGGGCGCTGAGCTGGGCAGCGGGCTGGTCCTGAGTGACCGTGGTTGACCCTCATCACGCCTCTTGATGGCCCGGTCGTCAGGCTCCGACCTGCCGTTCTACCACTGCTTCCCCTCCGCCAAGCGCTGTTCTCGCATCGCGTCGATGGAGTCGCTGATGGCGCGCAGCACAGACCGAGCCTGATCGCGTTCAACGCCCATGCGGGTCTGGAAATCCCAATCGTCAAGGTGGACGCCGTTACAGACCTCGTTGAGGGCATTGTTGATCGCGAGGGCGTCGTCAGGCCCCAGATTCACGGTGATCACTTCGGCGGTCGCACGAACGATTTCCACGAGCGCATTGTGCATGTTGAGGCGCACCGCGCGCATCTCCCCTGACTGATCATCCCGTCTGCCGTCGACCAGCCCAAAGGGGGAGGCGGGCCAGGGCCGTGAGGTCAAGGTGGAGCGCGGCAGTCGGACAAGATGTGGCGCGAAGGCGAGCGGAGCGAGCGCGGGTTGGGGGCGAAGCCCCTTGGGAAGGCCGTCTGTAGCCCAAGCAAGGCGCGAAGCGCCCAACAAGGGCGCAAGGCCGAGTAGTTGGAGCGGGTGACGGGAATCGAACCCGCGCTGTCAGCTTGGGAAGCTGATGTTCTGCCATTGAACTACACCCGCACGAACCGAAGTACGCGTCCCCACTGTAGCGGAAACTTGCCCCCCAACAGCAAACCCAACGCCCCACCTTTTCCGGCCGGGACGGTAAGTTGGCTCACCGTGTTGCTATCTGACCGTGACATCCTTGCTGAGATCGACTCCGGCCGGCTCGCCCTAGACCCCTTCCACCAGGACATGATCCAGCCGTCCAGCATCGACGTACGGCTCGACCGCTACTTCCGTGTCTTCGAGAACCACAAGTACCCCCATATCGACCCCTCCGTGGAGCAGCCGGATCTCACGCGGATGGTCGAGCCGGCCGGTGACGAGCCGTTCATCCTGCATCCGGGGGAGTTCGTGTTGGCCTCCACCTATGAGGTGATCACGCTTCCCGACGACCTGGCCTCGCGGCTGGAGGGGAAGAGCTCGCTCGGACGGCTGGGCCTGCTGACGCACTCCACCGCCGGGTTCATCGATCCCGGTTTCAGTGGGCACGTCACGCTTGAGCTGTCCAACGTGGCGACCTTGCCCATCAAGCTGTGGCCGGGGATGAAGATCGGGCAGTTGTGCGTGTTCCGGCTCAGCTCGCCCGCCGAGCACCCGTACGGATCGGCCAAGTACGAGTCCCGGTATCAGGGGCAGCGGGGCCCGACTCCGTCCCGGTCGTTCAGGAACTTCCACCGGACGAAGATTTGAGTGAACAACAGGTGAACATTTAGCGAACGTCGCGGAAGGATGAGCCCTCCGCACACCCCACAACAGGCCACGTCACCGGCCGGATTTCCCTGCAAAAAGCGGCCAAACTACTCCGGACGCCGGTGTCGCACAACATACGCAGGGTAGCCAGAAGGCGAAGGGGACATGAAGTTCGCATTTCGCCTGGTAACCCGTACCCTCTTCCACGGACCATCCCCGCACATCTGGAGAACGACGTGCGCCTGCGTCTCACGCCACGTGAGGACAGCTACTACGACCTGTTCGCCGACTCCGCGAACAACCTGGTCACGGCATCCCGTCTGCTGGTCGAGATCATCAGTGACGGATCGGACAGGGAAGCCCTGGCCGAGAAGATGCGCGCCTGCGAGCACGCCGGTGACGAACGCACCCATGCGATCATGAACCGGCTCAACGAGAGCTTCATCACTCCGTTCGACCGTGAGGACATCTACCGCCTCGCCTCCAACCTCGACGACGTGATGGACGCGATGGAGGCCGCCTCCGACCTCATCGTCCTCTACCAGATCGACCATCTCCCCAAAGACGTGGTCCGGCAGGTCGAGGTCCTGGAACGCGCCGCCGAGCTGACCGCCGAGGCGATGCCCCGGCTGCGTTCCATGAAGAACCTCAACGAGTACTGGATCGAGGTCAACCGCCTGGAGAACCAGGGTGACCAGGTCTACCGCAGGCTGCTGGCCAAGCTGTTCAGCGGCGAGTACGACGCGCTCACCGTCATGAAGATGAAGGAGGTCGTCGACGCCCTGGAGGAGGCCGCCGACGCCTTCGAGCACGTGGCCAACACCGTCGAGTCGATCGCGGTCAAGGAAAGCTAGGCCCAGTGGACCTCACGCTCGCCCTCGTCATCGGCGTGGTCGTCATCTCCCTGGCCTTCGACTACACCAACGGGTTCCACGACGCGGCGAACGCCATCGCGACCTCCGTCTCGACCCGGGCGCTCACCCCCAGGGCCGCGCTGTTCATGGCCGCGGCGATGAACTTCATCGGCGCCCACCTGGGCACTCAGGTGGCCCAGACCGTCGGAAAAGGGATCATCGACGCTCCCAACGGTCCGCACGGCCTGGTCGTCGTGGCCGCGGCGCTCATCGGCGCGATCGTCTGGAACCTGATCACCTGGTACTTCGGGCTGCCCTCCTCCTCCAGTCACGCGCTCATCGGCGGCCTGGTGGGCTCCGCGCTGGCCTCGGCCAGCGTGGTGCACTGGGACGGCGTCGTCGAGAAGGTCGTCATCCCGATGATCCTGTCGCCGCTGATCGGGTTCAGCCTCGCCGCGCTGATCATGATCGCAATTTACTGGATCTTCCGCAACAGCCAGCCGGGCAGGACCAACCGCGGCTTCCGCTACGCGCAGACCGTCTCGGCCGCCGCCATGGCGCTCGGGCACGGCCTGCAGGACGCGCAGAAGACGATGGGCGTCATCTTCCTGGCGCTCACGGTCGGCGGGTACGCCAGCCCCGGCGAGGGGATCCCGCAGTGGGTCATCCTGAGCGCCGCCGGTGCGATCTCGCTCGGCACGTACGCCGGCGGGTGGCGCATCATGCGCACGCTCGGCCGGCGGATCATCGCGCTCGACCCGCCCCAGGGGTTCGCCGCCGAGTCGGCCGCGGCCACCGTCCTGTACGGAGCCGCGATCGGGTTCGGCGCGCCGATCTCCACCACCCACACCATCACCACGGCGATCATGGGCGTCGGCGCGACCAAGCGGCTGAGCGCCGTGCGGTGGGGCGTGGCCGGCAACATCGTGACCGCCTGGGTGCTCACCATCCCGGCGGCGGCCCTCGTGGCGGCGCTGGCCTACGGCGTCCTCCACCTGATGGTGGAGTAGGGCCTGATGGTGAGTCGGGCCTGACGGTGGAGTGGGGCGCCGGTGGCTGTCCGTCGGCGTCCATCAGCCGGGAGCTATCCGCCGGCGTACATCACGTCCACGTCCCAGCGGGCGAAGCCCAGGGACTCGTACAGCCTGATCGCGGCCGTGTTGGCCTCGTCCACGTAGAGCATCGCGTGGGCGAGGCCGCGCGAGCGCAGGTGGGTCAGTCCGGCCAGGGTGAGCGCCCGGCCCAGGCCGGTGCCCTGCTGGGAGGGGTCGACGCCCACGACGTAGACCTCGCCGAGCGGCTCGTGGCCGTGCTCGGACGAGCCATGGATCTTGGTCCAGTGGAAGCCGGCGAGCCGGTCGCCGCGGACGGCCAGGAAGAAGCCCTCGGGGTCGAACCAGGGCTCGCGCTCGCGCCGGTGCAGGTCGTCGAGCGTCCAGGCGCCCTGCTCGGGGTGGTGGGCGAAGGCGGCGGAGTTCACCTTGAGCCACGCCTCCTCGTCCTGGCCCGGGACGAACGTGCGCAGCTCCACACCTTCCGGAAGCGTGTAGGGCGGCAGCGGGGCGAACAGCGAGCGGCGCATCTGCCACAGCGAGCGCACCCGGTCGAAGCCGAACGACGCGGCCAGCGCCCCGGCGCCGGCGTGGTCGCCGTGCGCCCACAGCCGCACCCTGCCGCCGGTCAGCTCCAGCACGGCCCGCAGCAGCCGCGTCCCGTGGCCTTGTCGCCGGTAGGCGGGATGGATGACCAGCTCCGCGCTCGGCCCCTCGACCTCGTCGGTCGGGTCGACGTGCGCGTAGCCCGCGGGCGCGCCGTCGTCGGCGTGCAGCAGCAATGAGCGGGCACGGGGGTCGCCGCCGTACCGGAGATGGAGCATCACGTGCTCGTTGAGCGGGCGGACCCCGTCCGTCTCGGTCGCCGCCTCGACGATGCGGAGAACCTGGGAGACCTCGTCGTCGTCGAGCCGTTCGCAGATCTTCACATGTGCACCCACATAAGGAACTCTAGGCGTACCAATGGCGAACAATGCCATGGGCTGCCCCGGTCAATCGTTACCTTTGCGACATTCGTTGCATAGGGAGACGTCGTAACGTCCCTCTCATGACGTCACGCACCCTCCTCCGGCTGTGCACGGCCGGCGCCGCCACCGCGGCCGGGATCGCCCTGGCCATGGCGCCCGCGGTCGCCGCGACCAGCGGCTCGGCCGGTCGCGGAACCGGCCACGGCGGGCCGACCGTCCCGGTCCGCCTGCTGAGCATCAACGATTTGCACGGCAACCTCGAACCGCCGTCGGGCTCCTCCAGCCGCATCCTCGACCCGGACGGCCCCCTCGTCGACGCCGACGGCTCGCTGACCGGGCTGCCCGGCGGCAAGTACTCGATCGCCGGCGGCGCGTCGTACCTGGCGACGTACGTCAAGCAGGCGCGTACCGAGAACACGCTGCTCGTGGCGGCGGGCGACCTGATCGGCGCGTCCCCGCTGATCTCGGCCGCCTACCACGACGAGCCCACCCTGGAGGTGCTCGGCTCGCTCGGCCTCAACGCCACCGCAGCCGGCAACCACGAGTTCGACGAGGGGTACGCCGAGCTGCAGCGCCTCATGAACGGCGGCTGCCACCCGGTGGACGGCTGTTCGCCCGCCGGCCAGTGGAAGGGCACGGACTTCGACTTCCTCGCCGCCAACGTCCTCAAGGAGGGCTCCGGCCAGTACGCCCTGCCGCCGTTCTACGTCAAGAAGATCAACGGCGTGCAGGTGGGCTTCATCGGCCTGGTGACGGCGACCACGCCGACCATCGTCACCGCCGAGGGCATCAAGGGCCTGCAGTTCACCGAGGAGGTCGCCGCGGCGAACCGGGCCTCGGCCTACCTGGCGCGCAAGGGCGTCAAGGCGCAGGTCGTCCTGATGCACGAGGGCGACTCGACCACCCCGAACCAGAGCCCGGACGCGTGCTCGGCGAACACCGCCAACGCCGGCTCGCGCATCGCCAGGGAGCTGAACCCGCAGATCGACCTGGTCATCAGCGGCCACTCGCACCAGGCCTACATCTGCAAGACCAAGGACCCGGCGGGCCAGGACCGCTACTATACGCAGGGCTCGTCGTTCGGCCGCGTGCTGACCCAGATCGACCTGCGGGTCGACAAGCGCACCCGGGACGTGGTCCGCTCCTCGGTCACCGCGGACAACAAGGTCGTCGCCCGTACGGTCACCCCGGACCCGCAGGTCGAGGCGCAGGTCCAGACATGGCGGACGCGCAGCGCCGAAGTGGCCAACCGCAAGATCGGCTCGATCACCGGTGACATCACCAACGTCGTCACCAACACCTCGGCCGCGACCACCAGGCCGGAGACGCCGCTCGGCGACCTCATCGCCGACTCCCAGCTGGAGGCGGCCAAGCCGGCGGGCGCCGAGATCGCGCTGATGAACCCGGGCGGCATCCGCACCTCGCTGACGTACGCGCAGTCGGGGGCCGAGGGCGACGGCGTCGTCACCTACGGCGAGGCGTTCGCCGTCCAGCCGTTCAGCAACATCGTGCAGGTGCGCACCTACACGGGCGCGCAGCTCAAGGCGCTGCTGGAGCAGCAGGTCTGGACGCCCAACCCGGCGACGGGCGCGATCAACCACCGGCTGCTCCAGGTGTCGTCGTCGCTGACCTACACCTTCGACACCACCAAGCCGGTGGGGTCGCGCGTGTCGGACATCAAGCTCAACGGCGCCCCCGTCACGGACGCGCAGTCGATCAAGATCGCCGCGAACAACTTCCTGATGGGCGGCGGTGACGGCTTCTCGGTGTTCACGCAGAGCACGGACACGTGGAGCGGACCGGTCGACCTCGACGCGTTCACGGCGTACCTGACCGCGCACTCGCCGATCAGCCCGTCGGCGGCCGACCGCATCACGATGATCAAGTGATCTCCGGGCCGGAGGTCCCGCCGTGCGGGCCCTCCGGCCCTTCCAGACAGAACGGCGACGGCGTGCGTCCGGACAGAGCGCGACGGCGTGCGTCCGGACGCCAGGACGCGGTGCGGTGAGCCGGACGCCAGGACGCGGTGCGGTGAGCCGGACGTCAGGACGCGGTGCGGTGAGCCGGACGTCAGGACCGGTGCGGTGAGTCGGCGGGGCGTTCCTGTTCGCGGTACAGCGGCAGGCAGGCCACCAGGCGGGCGCCCGGCTCGTGGTCGGCGACCTTCAGTGTGCCGCCGTGCGAGGCGCAGATCTCGCGGGACAGCGGCAGGCCGAGCCCGCTGCCGCCCTTCTCCTTCCGGCGGGCGTCCTCCAGCCGGGTGAAGCGTTCGAAGACGCGCTCGCGGTCGGCGGGCGGGATGCCGTCGCCGTCGTCGGTGACCGAGACGTAGACGTGGTCGCCCTCCACCGACACCTTGAGGTCGATCCGGTGCGCGGCGTGCCGGGTGGCGTTGTCCAGCAGGTTCGTCAGCAGCCGGTCGAGCTGGACGGGCGAGCCGAGGACGGGCGCGTGGGCGCACACGTCCACGACGATGGGGATCTTGCCGCCCTCGCGGCGGCGCACCTGCTCCTCGGCCAGGCGGCACATGTCGACGACGCGGCGGTCGGGGATGGCGCCGGCGTCCAGGCGGGCCAGCAGGAGCAGCTCGTCGATGATCCCGGTGAGGCGTTCGGCGGCGGCCAGGGCGCGGGCGCCGGTGGCGGGCCAGTCGGTCTCGTCGGGGTAGGCGTTGGCGACCTCCAGCTGGGTGCGCAGGGCGGAGATGGGGCTGCGCAGCTCGTGGGAGGCGTCGGCGACGAAGCGGCGCTGGGTCTCGGCCGAGCGTTCGAGACGGTCGAGGGTGTGGTTGGTGGTGGCGGCCAGGTAGGTGATCTCGTCACCGGTGTCGGGGACGGGCACGCGCCGGCTCAGGTCGCGGCCGGTGATCTCGGCGAGCTCGGCGCGGATGCGCTCGACCGGGCGCAGCGCGGAGGCGACCACGACCCAGGTGATGCCGGCGACGAGCACCAGGGCGATGGGCGTGCCGAGGAACACCATGGCGTTCAGCCAGGACAGCGCCCGGTTGACGTCGCTGAGCGAGGAGGCGCCGTACACCGTGACGAGCCGGCCGTCGGGGGTGCGCACCTTCATCGCCATGATCAGGTACTGGGCCTCCTTCTCGTCCCTGAGGCCGGTGAGCGTGCTTTCGGCGCTGTAGAGGGTCTCCGGCTTGTCCACCCGCATGCCGGACAGCCGCTGGCCGTGGTGCAGGCCGGGGCTGGTGGCCAGCACGCGTCCGTCGGCGTCGACCACCTGCAGGAGCTGCACCCGGGCCGGGGCCTCCAGCGACGCGGGCAGCTGCCCGGCGCGGGCCTCGCTGGCCACCCTGCGGACGGCCAGCTCCACCCGGGTCTCCACCAGCCCGTGCAGGTTGTCCGGCCCGAGGGTGAGGGCGAGCGCGCCCGTGACGGCCAGGACCACTGCCGCCACCAATGTCGCGAGCGTGGTCAGGCGCCCGCGGATCGAGCGGGGAAAGAGCCTTTTCGCCATCCCCTGAGACCTACCCATGGAGACCTGAACGGGGAAAAGTCCGGATCGAGATTCGGCAAGCGGCCCGCAAAGAGGGGTGTCCCGCCGGGGCGGCCCGGCGTGGCGCTCGAATAGTGGATCACGTGGGAGGCGCCACGGGCAGGCCGCCGGTCCTCGCCGGGCGGCTGCCGCGACACATGGGCGAGGTGATCGATCTGTGCCGCATCATCACCACCTGAGCGGGTTCTGGGCCGCGCCGGCGCTCGTCGTGCTGGTGACGTACGTGGTGCTGGCCGGGCGGACGACGTGGAGCCGGTGGCGTACCGCGAGCTTCGCGGGCGGCTGCGCGCTGGTGACCGTGGCGCTCACCGACCCCGTCGCCGCGCTGGCCGCGACCGACTTCCGCGGCCACGTGCTCCAGCACCTGCTGATCGGCATCGCGGCGCCCCTGTTCCTGGCCCTGGGCGCGCCGGTGACGCTGCTGCTGCGCTCGCTGCCGGTCGCGCAGGCCCGCCGCCTGACCCTGGCGCTCCGCGGGCCCGCCGTCCACCTGCCGGTCAACCCGTGGACCGCGCTGGCGCTCAGCGCCGGCGGCATGGCGGCCCTGTCCTGCACGCCCCTGTACGGGCTCGTCCCCGCGCCGCCGGTGCACGCGTACCTCCTGCTGACCGGTTACCTGTTCGCCTGGGTCGTCGCCGGGCCCGACCCCGCGCCGCGCCGCCCGCCGGTGCCGGTGCGGCTGGCCGTGGTCGGGGTGGCGGTCGCCGTGCACGCGGGCCTGTCCTGGGTCATGTACGCCGGATGGCTGGACCTGCCGGTGCCGTCCGACCAGCTCACGGGCGCGGCGGAGATCATGTTCTACGGCGGGGGCGCCGCGGAGCTGCTGCTCGCCCTGGCCCTGGCGGCGTCCTGGCGGGCCCGGCGCACTCCCGAGCAGGCCGGCGTCGAGATGCTCGCCCCCGGGCTGACCGTCCGGGTGCCGGGGGAGCCCGAGCCCGTCCGGCGGGTCCGCGTCCCCGACCGCGAGCCGGCGAGGACCCGCGGCCCGCTCACCCCCGCCGAGTACGGCGACGAGGACGATCCGGACCCCGCCGACCTGTAACCGCCCGGCAGCAGCCCGGTCAGTGGGCGGCGCGGGAGCGGAAGAGGTCGTAGAGGGCGGCGGCCAGCGCCATGACCACGAACCCCAGCACCACCCACAGGCCGTGCCGGAAGGCCGTCGGCCAGCCCTGCGGCAGCGAGCCGAAGAACGCCGAGCCCGCCGCCGCGATGCCGATCGCCGACCCGAGCCGCTGCCCGGTCTGCAGCACCCCGGCGGCGCTGCCGCCGCCCGCGGGCGGCACCTCCGACAACGTGATCGCCTGGTTGGGCGAGATCACCAGGCCGCTGCCGATGCCCGCGACCAGCAGCGGCAGCGCGGTCGCCGCGCCCACGCCGGCCCCCGGCACCAGCAGCGTCGCCACCATGGTCGCCAGCAGGCCCGCGATCACCGTCCCGAGCCCCACCGCGACCAGCTTCCTGCCCGCCCGGCCCACGAGCCTGCCGCCCACCACCGACGACCCGGCCGACCCCAGCGCGAACGGCGTGATCGACAACCCGGCCAGCAGCGCGCTGTAGCCCTCGCCGCTCTGCAGGTACAGGGTGAAGGCGAAGAAGATCCCGGTGAACCCGGCGAAGTAGAACAGGGCGATGGCCGACCCGAGGCTGTAGGACCGCCTGGCGAACAGCGACAGGTCCACCAGCGGCTCCCTGCGGTACAGCCGTTCCCAGAGCACGAACCCGGCCAGCACGAGCAGCGCGGCCGGCACGAGCAGCCACTTGGCCTCGCCCTTCCACTGGTGCTGCTGGATGAACGGCAGCAGCAGCGTCGCCACGCCCACGCCGAGCAGCAGCACGCCGACCGGGTCCATGCTCTCCCGCCGCCCGGTGCGCACCGGCCCGGGGGCGGGCTCGGGCAGCCACTTCCAGGCCAGCGGCAGCAGCGCGATCCCGATGGGCAGGTTCACCAGGAACACCCACCGCCAGCCCTGCGCGGCCCCGAACCCGGTGACCAGCGCGCCGCCGATCAGCGGCCCGGCGGCGGTGGCCACGCCGATGGTCGCGCCGAGCGCGCCGAAGGCCCGGCCGCGTTCGTGGCCCAGGAACATCTGCTGGATCAGGCCGGACACCTGCGGGTTCAGCATCCCGGCCGCCATGCCCTGCACGAGCCGGGCCGCGATCAGCACCGGCATGCTCCAGGCGAAGCCGCAGGCCGCGCTGGCCGCCGTGAACAGCACCACGCCCCACATGAACAGCGTCCTGCGGCTCCTGGCGTCGCCCATCCGCCCGGCCGGGACCAGCAGCAGGCCGAACGTGAGCGCGTAGCCGGACAGCGTCCACTGCAGGCCGTCGTCCGAGGCGTGCAGGCCCGCGCGGATGGAGGGCAGGGCGACGTTGACGATGCTCACGTCCAGGCCCGACATGAACGCCGCGACCAGGCACACGCCCAGTGCCCGCCTGCGCGTGTCGGAACCGGGTGCCTGCATCGCGACCTCTCTGCGGAACAGCGGCAGCGATCATGATTCCCCCCAGGCTGGGAAATATCGTCCTAGGCGGACAATGATTTCTTTGCCGGGCCCCCGCGAAGGAGCAAGTGATCATGGACACGATGGCCGTGGAGCGGAACGGCATCAACGCCGTCCCCGACAGCGAGCGGCGGGGAAGACCGTCCGACCTGTTCTGGCCCTGGGCGGGGGCGAACCTGTCCCTGTTCGGGGTGGCGTTCGGCGTGTACGTCGTCGGGCTCGGCCTCGGCGTCGTCCCCGCCGTCGTGACCGGCGCGGTCGGGTACGCGTTGTCGTTCCTGCTGGTCGGCCTGGTCGCCGTCGCGGGCAGCCGGTCCGGCGTGCCGACGATGACGCTGGGCCGGGCGCCCTTCGGGTACCAGGGCAACAAGCTGCCCGCGGCGTTGTCGTACGTGTCGAACGTGGGCTGGGAGATCGTGCTCGTCACGCTCTCCGCGCAGAGCGGGGCCGCCATCCTGCGCCGCGTGGCCCCCGGGATCCCCGAGACGACCGCCACCGCCGGCTGCTTCGCCGTCGCGGCGCTGGTCGTGATCGCCGTCGGCGTGTACGGCCACGCCATGATCATGGTCGTCCAGCGTTACCTGACGTACGCGTTCGTCGTGCTGACCGTCGTCTACCTGATCCTCATGCTGCCCAAGCTGGGCGGCTCGCTGGAGACGACGGCGGGCCCCGGCGGCTGGGTGGGCGGCGTCATCCTCTCCATGACCCTGCTCGGCCTCGGCTGGGTCAACTGCGGCGCCGACTACTCCCGTTACCTGCCCGCCGGCTCCCGGCCCAGGTCGGTGGCCCTGTGGACGACGCTGGGCGGCGCGCTGCCGCCGATGGTGCTGCTGGTGTTCGGCGTGCTGCTGGCGGGCGGCGACCCGAAGCTGGCCGAGGCGGCGGGCGGCGACCCGGTGGGCGCGCTGGCGGCGGCGTTGCCGACCTGGTTCCTGCTGCCGTACCTGCTGACCGCGATCGGCGGCTTCCTGGCCGGGGCCATCATGGACATCTACTCGTCGGGGTTGTCGATGCTGGCGCTCGGCGTGCCGGTCAGACGGCACCTGGCGGTGCTGATCGACGGGCTCCTCATGGTGCTCGGCGGCTACTACCTGCTGTTCGTCTCCGACAACTTCTTCGGCACCTTCCAGGCGTTCCTGGCGATCATCGGCGTGGTGATGGCCGCCTGGGTGGCGATCTTCCTGGTGGACATGTGGCGGCTGCGGGACGGCGGCCGCGCCTACGACGAGCGCCTGCTGCGTCCCGGCGCGCCCGCCCTCAACCCGGCCGGGCTGGTCTCCCTGGTGGTCGCCTCGGTCGTGGGCGTCGGCCTGATCACGTCCGCGGACGAGCACATCGCGGCGGTCGTCGGGTTCCTGATGAGCGACGAGCTGCGGAACAGCACGTTCGGGGCGGCCAACATCGGCGTGGTCATCGCGCTGCTGCTGGCCGGGGTGTTGTACTTCGTGCTCACCCTGCGCCGCCGCTGACCTTCTCAGCACCGGGAAGCTTCCGTTACTGTTGGTGAACAGTTATGGACTTTCCGTGGATGTCTTCCGTATTGCGGTTGCTCAGATGGTCCGTCCACGGCGCCTTCTGGGCGTCGCTGGCGAGCGCGGTGGTGGCCGTGCTGGGCGAGGAGCGGTCCGCCGAGGCCGCCGGTGGCGTGCTGCTCGGGCTGCTCTACGGCGTGGGTCAGGTGATCCAGGGCGGCCCGCCGCGGCCGATGCTCGGGCGGGTGTGGCTGGGGCTGGTGACCGCGTGCTGGGCCGTGCTCGCGGTGGCGGCGGCGCCGTTCGTGTGGGCGGCGTTCCCGCTGGTGTTCGCCTACCTGCGGCTGCTGCCGCTGTGGGCGGCGACGTTCGGCGTCACGGTGCTGACGTCGGCGGCGATCACGGCGGCGGGCTGGCACGCGGGCGAGCTGTCGGCGGCGCTCGTCGTGGGGCCCGCCGCGGGCACGGCGGTGGTGACCCTGCTGGCGCTGGCCTACCAGGAGCTGTGCGCCGGGAGCGCCCGGCCGCCGGCCGGCTGAGGTCAGTTCGGGCCGGGCCGGCGCCAGGTCTCGAACGGCGCGGGGGAGCTCATGCGCTCCTTGAACTCGCGTGCCCTGGTCAGGCAGTCGGGGCAGACGGGCTCGGGCACCGACCGGGCCAGGGCCTCCGGGGCCGGCTCACGCTGGGTGCCGAGCACCGTCCGGTCCGGAGGCAGGCCGGTCTCCGGGTCGATGGTGATCATGGTGACGTTCGCGGTGGTGTAAGGGAACGTGCGCTTGCACGCGAAGCATGTGCCGATCGTGGTGATGTGGTCGTCTTCCATGGATCCGCCCTCCCTCACCGCACCGTACCTCGCGATCAGGGGTTGCGGCGCAACGCCCATTCCACCGCGGGGCAGCGGTCCATGACGACGTCGAGCCCGGCGTCGAGGGCGCGCTGGGCGGCCGCCTCGTCGATCACGCCGATGGGCAGCCACACCGCTTTCGCGCCGGCCGCGATGGCCTCGTCCACGACCTGGCCGGCGAACTCCGAACGCCGGTAGACCGCCACCACGTCGGGCTTGACCGGCACCTCGGCCAGCGACGTGTAGCCCGGCTCGCCCAGGACCGGCCGGCCCGCCGGATGGACCGGGATGATCTTCTTGCCCCGCGCCTGGATGCGCTGGGCCTGGTCGTAGGCCGTGCGCTGCGGGTCGTCGCCGAGCCCCACGAACACCCACGTCCCGGCCTCGTGCAGCAGCTGCCTGATCACGCGCTGATCCGCGAAACGATCGTCCATGCAGGCGTCAACACGCCGGACGCGCGCGGGCTTCCCGCCTACGCCTGGGCGGTCGGCAGCACGACCACCTGGCGCAGGTTGACGTGCCGGGCCCGGCTGACCGTGTAGCCGATGAGGTCGGCGATCTCGTCGGCGGTCAGCGGGGTGAACGCCTCGAACATCCTGGCGAGCTGCGCGCCCAGCTCGGCGTTGTCGATGTGGTCGCCGAGCTCGGTCGCGGTCAGGCCGGGTTCGAGGTTGGTCACGCGCACGCCCCGCGGGCCGAACTCCGGGCGCAGCGAGGCCGACAGGTGGGTCAGCGCCGCCTTGGTCGCGCCGTAGACCGCGTAGTTGGGGAACGTGACGTGCGCGCCGATCGAGGAGATGTTGACCAGGTCGGCCGTCCGTCCGGCGTCGGCGGCGGCCAGCAGGTCGGCGGCGAAGGCGCCGGTGACGCGGAGCACGCCGGCGACGTTGGTGTCCAGCATGCGCGTCCACTCGTCGAGGCGGCCGTCCTGGACGGGGTTGGGCAGCATCACGCCGGCCGCGTTGACGACCAGGTCGGCCCGGCCCAGCCCGGTGTGGACGACCTCCACGGCGGCGGCCACGCTCGCGTCGTCGGTGACGTCCACGGTGACGGGCAGCGCGGTGCCGCCGTCGGCGTCGATCTTGGCGGCCAGCTCGGCCAGCCGGTCGGCGCGGCGGGCGAGCAGGGCCACCTTGGCGCCGTTGGCGGCCAGCAGGCGGGCCGTGGCCTCGCCCATGCCGCTGGCGGCTCCGGTCACGACGGCGATGCGGCCCGAGAGGTTCTCGTAGTTCGTCATGGCTCTCACCCTGGCCGAGCCGCACGGACTTACCCAGCGCACGGCTTTTCCTGGTAACGGCGGTACTACCCTGAAGCGGTGGAAGGTGATTTGGGGCAGTTTCTCCGTTCTCGTCGGGCCCGGATCCATCCGGCGGACGCCGGGCTGCCCACGTCGGGGCGGCGGCGGGTCAGCGGCCTGCGGCGCGAGGAGGTCGCGCTGCTCGCCGGCGTGAGCGTCGACTACTACATCCGCCTGGAGCAGGAACGCGTCCAGAACGTCTCCGACGCCGTGCTCGACGCCGTCGCCCGGGTCCTGCGCATGGACGACACCGAACGCGCCCACCTGCGCGACCTGATCCGACCGGCCAGGCACGTGCGCCGGCCCGTCCTGCGGCCCGGACTGAGCAGGCTGCTCGACCTGGCCGACGGCATGCCCGCGTTCGTCCTCGGGCCCCGGATGGACGTGCTGGCCTGGAACGCGCTGGCCGACCGCGTCAGCGGCTTCGCCGGCGTCCCGGACGGCCGGCGCAACCAGCTCCTCCAGGTGTTCCTGGCGCCGCACACGCGCACCCTCTACCCCGACTGGGCCGAGGTGGCCGCCGACACGGTCGCGTACCTGCGGCTGTACGCCGGCCGTCACCCGGAGGACCCGCTGCTGGCCGAGCTGGTCGCCGAGCTGTCGGCCGACCCCGACTTCGTCCGCCTGTGGGCCGAGCACGGGGTCGCCGAGAAGACGTACGGGACCAAGCGCCTGCGCCACCCCGAGCTGGGCGAGCTGGAGTTCGGGTACGAGACCCTGGCCGTGCCGGGCCAGCCCGACCTGGCGATCGTCATGTACACGGCCGACCCGGACTCGGACACCGGCCGCGTGGTCGCCCGGCTGCGGGAGGAGATCGGCTCCTCGCGGGAACTCGCCCGGTCCGGCCGTGGTTGACCCGGGCGCGGGCCAGTGGGCATCGTGGGGCGGGTGACCGCCGATGACGTCGCCCTGACCAACCTCGACCAGCCGCTGTTCGACGGGTCCGGCGCCACCAAGCGCGACCTGGTCGACTACCTCGACGCGGTCGCCGACCGCATCGTCCCGGCGCTGCGCGGGCGCGCGCTGTCGGTGCTGCGGGTACGGCCGGGCCAGGAACCCTTCATGCAGAAGAACCTGCCCAAATACGCCCCTTCCTGGATCAGGACGGTCAGTGTGTGGGCCGAGGCGTCCCGCAGGCAGGTGTCGTACGCGCTGTGCGACGACCGGCGCACCCTGCTCTGGTTCGCCAACCAGCGGGCCGTCGAGTACCACCCGGCGCTGTTCCTGGACGGCCGGCCCACGCACATGATCCTCGACCTCGACCCGCCCGAGGGCGACGACTCCTTCCCGCTCGCCGTACGGGCCGCCCACCTCGTCCGCCAGGCGCTCGCCGACGCCGGGCTGGCGGGCGCGGTCAAGACCAGCGGCGCCAAGGGCGTGCACGTGTTCGTCCCCGTCCCGCCGGGCACCGCCATGGACGACCTGGCCGCGGCCACCCGGGCCCTGGCCGCCCGCGCCGAGCGGCTCGACCCGGCGCTGGCCACGACGGCCTTCATCAGGGACGACCGCGCGGGCAAGGTGTTCATCGACTCCACCAGGGCCGGCGGCGCGACTGTCGTGTCGGCCTACAGCCCGCGGGTGCGGCCGGGCGTGCCGGTCTCGTTCCCCGTCCCCTGGGACGAGCTCGACCAGGTCGTGCCCGCCGACTTCACCATCCACAACGCGGCCGGGCTGCTCGGCGGGCGCGACCCGTGGGCCGAGCTCATGCCGGAGCCGCGCGAGCTGCCCGCCGACCTGGTCACGGAGGGGCACACCATCCCGGTGGCCCGCGTCCAGGCGATGCACGAGGGCAAGCGTCGCGCCCGCGCCCGGCGTGCCGAGTCATCGTAGTGTCCGGATATTGACGCATTGGCGTAGGCCGGTAGACCTTCTCAGGGCTGCTTCGACGGGCTACCTTGCGAATCATTGCGGCTCGGGGGATTTCTCCGCATCTCACTCCTAGGGGAGCCTGCATGCGCAGAATCATCATCGCTTTGGTCGCCGCTCTCGCCTTACCCGTCGCCATGGCGGTCCCGGCGAGCGCGGGCCCGCTCGACGACGTCTTCGCCAAGCTGCTGGTGAAGCAGGTCAAGGGCGAGAACGTGAAGAAGCACCTGGAAGCACTCCAATCCATCGCCAACGCCAACGGCGGCACCCGCGCCGCCGGCACACCCGGCTACAACGCCTCCCGCGACTACGTGGCGGGCAAGCTGCGCAAGGCCGGTTACAAGGTCACGTTCCAGCCGATCAACTTCGTCGAGAGCTGGACCGAGAACAGCCCGCCCACGCTCAACCGGACCGCGCCGGACGCCAAGTCGTACGTGCCGAACGAGGACTTCTACTCCTTCCAGCCCTCACCCGCCGGGGACGTGACCGCGCAGGTCCAGGGCGTGGACCTGACCCTGCCCCCGACCCCGACGCCCACCTCGACCAGCGGCTGCGAGGAGTCGGACTTCGCCGGGTTCGTCGCCGGGCGCATCGCGCTCATCCAGCGCGGCACCTGCGCGTTCGCCCAGAAGATCCGCAACGCGGGCCGGGCCGGCGCGTCCGGGATCATCGTGTTCAACGAGGGCCAGCCGGGCCGGACCGACGCGTTCCCGCTGGACATCGGCGAGTGGCGGGCGAACGTGCCCATGGTCTTCGCCGACTTCGCCGTCGGCAACGAGCTGGCCACCGGCTCGCCGACCGTGCGGCTCAAGGTCGACGCCAACCTCGTCCTGGGCACCAACGACAACGTGATCGCCGAGTCCCGGTTCGGCGACCCGCGCAACGTCGTCATGGTCGGCGGGCACCTCGACAGCGTGACCGTCGGCCCCGGCGTCAACGACAACGGCTCGGGCAGCGCGACCATCCTCGAAGTGGCCGAGGAGATGGCGCTCTTCCCGGTCAAGAACAAGGTGCGCTTCGCGTTCTGGGCCGCCGAGGAGATCGGCCTGCTCGGCTCCGACCAGTACGTCGAGAAGCTGTCCCAGGCCCAGCGCGACCGGATCAGGGTATACCTGAACTTCGACATGGTCGCCTCGCCCAACTACGCGTACAAGCTGTACGACGGCGACGACTCCGACGGCCAGGGCTCGCCGGCCGGTCCGCCCGGATCGGCGCAGATCGAGCGGCAGCTCGCCGACTTCTACGCCTCCCGCCACCTGCCCACCGTGGGCACCGACTTCGACGGACGCTCCGACTACGGGCCGTTCATCGCGGTCGGCATCCCCGCGGGCGGCATCTTCACCGGCGCCGAGGGCATCAAGACGGCGGAGGAGGCCGCGCTGTTCGGCGGCGTCGCAGGCCAGCCCTACGACTCCTGCTACCACCAGGCGTGCGACACGATCGCCAACATCAACGCGACCGCGCTCGACGTGGACGCCGACGCCGTGGCCGACTCCACGGCCAGGTTCGCCTTCAACCTGAACGGCATCCCGCCGCGGACCGCCGCCGCCGCGAAGACCGCGCTCACTTCGCAGTCGGCACGCTGAGCAGGCGATCCCGGGCGGGTCGCCGCCCGCCCGGGATCCCTCAGCGTGTACGGCTCGGGGAGCGCAGGGCGGCGACCGCGGCGGCGGGGTCGTCGGCGAAGAAGCGGATCGAGGTGACCTCGGCCCGCCCGCCGAGCGGCCGCACCGCGACGACCGGCCCGGTCAGCTCCACCGTCACGTTCGTCCTGGACGCGACCGCGACGCCCAGCCGGCCGCCGTCCACGCTGATCAGCCCCGCCTCGTTGTAGTTCTGGACGGTCCGGACGGAGGCGATGAGGTCGCGCGGCACGCGCAGGTCGAAGTAGGCGGCGTACCGGACGCGCAGCTCGTCCTCGGTGACCACGTGCGGCCTGGTGACGGAGGCGGCGGCCATGAAGACCACGAACAGCAGGCTGTACAGGTCACCCACCAGCACCGGCACGCGGATCGCCGCCGGCACGTCGTTCACCACCAGCAGCAGGTCCACGACCGCCGTCTCGACGACCATCGCGAACATGAACAGGCCCAGGGTGAACGTCTGCTCCTTGGCGTACGACACGGCGGTCGCCCCCGCCGGGACGCCGTGCCGCCGCCGGGCCGCCCACAGGGCCACGCTGGTCAGCCCCGCCAGCTCGAACCTGAGGACCGCGCGCACCACGCTTATCATCACGTCTTCTCCTTGGCGTCGGTCTCCGTGAGTGTGGTGAACAGCAGCCGGAGCACCTCCGCCTGCGCGGGCGACAACTCGCCGACCATCGTCTCCATCCAGGACAGGTCGGCCCCCGGGCCGGAGGGCACCATCCCGGCCAGCTCGTCCGGTATGTGGGCGGCCATGTCCGCGGCGAGCGGCCCGATCCGCTCGTCCCCGGCCTGCGCGTCCGCCAGCTCGTCCAGCCGCCGGTACAGCTCGTGCCCGGCGGCGAGCGCGCCCGGCTCGGTCATCGGGCGCATCAGCTCGGCCAGGCCCGCCTGGCCCTCCTCGTCGGACAACATGGTGGCCAGGGTCAGCAGCTCGTGGTCCAACGCCCCGAAGGCCGACCCGCCGCCGCCCAGGTCACGCAGCACGGCCGCCGCGTCGGGGGACATCATCGACTCCGGGCTCAGGCCGGGCTGCGCGAGCAACGCCGCCAGCCGGGCCCGCCGCGCCGCGATGGCCTCCTGCTGCCTGGCCAGGTCGGCGTCCAGCTCCTGCAACGCCTCCCGGAAGTCCACGCCACGGTCGTCGGCCAGCGCGTCCCGCAACTCCTCCAGCGACAACCCGAGCCCGGCCAGATGCCGCACCCGCGCCAGCCGTACGGCGTCGCGCAGCCGGTACTCCCGGTAGCCGTTGGGAAGACGTTCAGGCTCGGGCAGGATTCCCAGGTGGTGGTAGTAGCGCACGGTACGGGTGGAAACCCCGACCAGCGCGGCCAACTCGCCGATCCGCATGCCCTCATTGAACAGTTTGACGCCGCGTCAAGGTCAAGCCGGTCTCAGGCGGTCCGGCTGGCGAGGACGTTCAGGTAGCTGGTGAGATCGATGCTTCCCGGCAGAGTGCTCATCGAATGAGCACTCTCCGCACGGCCGGAGGAACGTCTGGTCCGGGCTGTTCGTCGTTCATTGCGTGACCCCCTCCCCGGAACTTGACGAACGGCTGCGCGAGGCGTCCGCCAGGATGCACCGCGCCGAACACGTCCGGCGGCTGCGCGGGAACGCCGCGCAGCAGATCGCGGACGTCCGCGACACCCTCCAGGGCCTGGAGTCCGAGCTGGCCGACGAGGAGCGCGACGTCGCCCGGCTGGAGGGCGGCCTGTCCGCCGTCCTGTCCCGCCTGCTGGGCAACCGGGAGGAGCGGCTGGCACGCGAGCGCGCCGAGGTGGTGGTGGCCAGGGAACGCGTGGACGGTCACCGCGCCCGGCTCGCCCAGCTCGAAGCCGACGTGGCGGCGGCCGACGCCGAGCTGGCCGTGCTCGACCCCGCCTCCCGCGAGTACGCGCGACTGCTGGTCGAGAAGGAGCAGCAGATCGTCCGGAGCGGCGATCCGCGGGCGCGGGAGCTGGCCGACCTCGGCGCCGCGCTCGACCGGCTGAGCGCCGAGGTGCGTGAGTGCGACGAGGCCCAGCAGGCGGGGCAGGGCGCGCACGAGGCACTGGCCGTCGTGCTGCGCCTGCTCGACTCCGCCAGGACGGCCTCCACCTTCGACGTGTTCGGCGGCGGCCTGATCGCCGACGCCTTCGAGCACGACAGGCTGACCAGCGCCGACAAGGCCGCCTGGCACGCCCAGCGGGCTCTGGACGTCTTCTCCCGCGAGCTGGCCGACACCGGGATCGCGTCCCGGCCGGTGATGCCCAAGGTGGACACGCGATGGTTCGTGGACGCCTTCTTCGACAACGTCATCAGCGACGTGCTCAAGCATCAGCGCATCGAGAAGACCAGGGCCGAGGTGCAGCGGCTGGCGCAGTGGGTGCGCGAGACCAGGGCGCATCTGAAGGGGCGGCGCGGCCAGCTGCTGGCCGAGCAGTCGCGGCTGCTGACCAGGCGCGAGCAGCTGCTGCGCCCCGAGTAGCCGCTCGTCGAGCGCCGCCTTCGTCCGCAACCGGACCGACGGGGGGGCCGGCGTGTTCGTCCGGCAGGGAAAACCGTACGGCCACGGCCCCGCACAACGCTGCGGGGTCGTGGCCTTCGTCGTTCCGGGGAAGGGGGCGGCTCACATCGAGGCGGCGCCGGAGGCGAGGGCGACGATGCCGACGACGGTCATCAGGAGCGTCGTGCCGGGGTGCATGGTGATCGAGATGCGGATGTCCTGCTTCTTCCAGGCCAGCCAGACGCCGGGGTAGAGGAAGACGAGCTTCGACAGGACCGTCCAGGGGGCCCAGAAGTGGTACACGGAGAACAGGAGGGTGTTGAAGATCGGGGCCCACTTGCCGAGCTGCGGCAGGCGGGGCAGCAGGAAGCCGCGGAAGTAGTACTCCTCGATCAGCGGCAGGGTGAAGCCGGTGAACGGCCCGCAGACGAGCAGCGTGGTGAGCACGACCGCCTGCGGGTAGCCCTGGAGGTAGGTGGTGCCGTCGGGGCCGGCGCCCTGGTAGTCCACCCAGGTGAAGAACCAGTCGTAGACGAGGTTGTCCAGCGGGGTCAGCGCGAGCGAGACGACGGTCATCCACACCAGGCACGCGCCCCCGAGCCACATGACCTTGCGGCGCGTGAGCGGCTTGTCGCGGTAGCGGACGACGCCCTTCAGCGTGAAGCGGCCGGTCTGCTTCCTGCCCAGCCACAGCAGGAACAGCTGGAGCGGGAAGAGCACGATCGCGAGGGCCATGGCCCAGGCCGCGAAGATCGGCGCGCCCATGGCCCGCACCAGCGGGGCGGCGACGAACGCGTACACGGCCACGATGGCCGCGCCGGGCACCAGGTGCAGTGCGATGGAGAGCGGGACGGAGTGACGGTCCGCGAGGAGCTTCGCGACGAAGCCTGTCGGGTGGGCGCCGGCCGGGGGCCGCGTTGCTGTGTCCATGCCGGCAATCGTGGCCGGGCGACCCGACACGGCCCTGACATCGTTCTGACACGGCTTCGAGCCCCGTGAAAGGCGCAGGTCACGAGGGGCCGGAGCGTCCCTGCCGAGCGGGAAGGCGTCAGGCGGGCCAGCGGCCGGTGGTCTTGGCGGCCTCGATCGCGGCGTGGCCCGCCGGGCGCATCCGGCCGGCGGCCGTCAGCGCCTCGGCCTTGGCGACGTTGATGCGGGACCAGGGGCTCCGGCGGGCGCGCGGCGAGTAGCGCTGGAGGTAGTGGTCGCCGTCGAAGGCCCTGCGGTGGCTGTCGATCCAGCCGTGGCACAGGGCTTCGTCCAGGGCCTCGTCGAGGGTGACGGTGGTCGCGGCGCTGTTCTTCTTGGCGATCAGCAGCCAGACGTCGGCGGCCGTCTCGTGGTGCTCGGCGAGCCAGGACTTCCAGGCGGCGGCGTCGTCCAGGCGCAGGGCGTCGTCGGTCATCGTGGTCAGCCCTTCCGGCTCGTGAGGACGTTGAGGTAGTGGTGGTTGATCATGATGCCGAGGATGTTGCCGAAGGGGTCGCGGACCGAGGCGGTGGTGAAGCCGGGGCCGCGTTCGGTGGGCTCGTCGTAGGGGGTGGCGCCCATCTCCAGCAGCCGGTCCCAGGTGGCTTCCAGGTCGTCGACGGCCCAGTAGACGATGGCGCCGCCGTCTTCGGTGCTCCAGCTCTGCGGGGCGAAGCGGGCGTCGATGATGCCGAGTTCGTGCTGGTAGTCGCCGACGCGGAACTCCACGTAGACGGGGTCGCCCTGTTCGGGGCGCTGGAAGTAGGCGGGGATGCCGAGGAGGTCGGCGTACCAGTCGCGGGCGGCGGCGACGTCGTGGGCGTAGAAGCTGATGGTGGTGAGTCCGCGGAGCATGTCCTCGCGCCTTTCGTGCGGTGGCTTGTGAGATCGATGCTGCCAGGCAAAGTGCTCATCGAATGAGCACTTTTTCTGGCATCGTCGAAGACATGAGAGCGGATCGACTGGTGGCCGTCCTGCTGCTGATGCAGTCGCGCGGACGGGTGACGGCGGCGGACATCGCCGCCGAGATGGAGGTCTCGGTCGCCACGGCGCGCCGTGACCTGGAGGCCCTGTCGGCGGCGGGCATCCCCGTCTACCCGCAGGCCGGGCGCGGCGGCGGATGGGCCCTGCTCGGCGGCGCCCGCACCGACCTGTCCGGGCTCAAGGCCTCCGAGGCCAGGGCGCTGTTCCTGCTGCTCGGCCCGGCCGCGGCGATCGCGCCCGAGGCCAAGGCGGCGCTGCGCAAGCTCGTACGCGCCCTGCCCTCGACGTTCCGGCAGGAGGCCGAGGCGGCGGCGGACGCCGTCGTGGTCGATCCGGCCCGCTGGGGCGAGCACCGCCGTGCCCGGCCCGCGCTCGTCAACCTGCTGGAGGACGCGGTGGTCCGGCGCCGGAAGGTCCGCCTCACCTACTCAGGACGGGAGCGCGTCGTCGCGCCGTACGGCCTCGTCGACAAGGACGACACCTGGTACCTGATCGCCGGCACCCCCGACGGGCAGCGGACCTTCCGCGTCGACCGGGTCACCGACGCCGAGGTCACCGACGAGCCGGCCGAACGCCCGGCGGACTTCGACCTCGCGACGGCCTGGGACGAGGTCGTCACCGCGATGGAGGCCCGCCGCGCGACGACCACGGCCACCGCGACCATCGAGCCCCGCTACCTGCGCGTCCTGCGCGACCGCTTCGGCCGCCACTGCGAGGTGATCTCCCACGGGGAGCGGGTGCGCGTCACGCTCACCGCGCCGACCGCGCTGGACATCGCCCGCCAGCTCGCGGGCTGGGGCGACCTCGTCGTCGTGGAGGGCCCGGAGTCCGTCCAGCAGGAGCTGACGAAGCTGGCCGCGCAGCTCACAACGCTGTACGGCGGCGGCTGACGGCCCCTACCGGGCGGTGTCGCGGCGGTAGGTGTAGAGGATGAGGCCCTCGTGGAATCTGCCGATCTTGTCGTAAAGGGCACGGGCCTGGGCGTCTTCGAGGGTGTTCCAGTAGAGGCTGGGGTAGCCGTGGTCCTTGGCGTCGCGGGCCACCCACTCGATCACCGCCGTCGCGATGCCCCGCCGCCGGAACTCGGCATCCACGAACAGGTCCGCCATGTAGCACCTCCCGGCGTACCAGACGCTGGCGTGGAACAGGTAGTGCGCGATGCCCACCATGTGGCCGTCCAGGCGGGCGGTGATCCCGCGGGTCTGCTCGTCGTCGATCAGGCGCCGCCAGGTCCGTTCGTAGGCGTCGTCGTCGCGTTCGGTGTCGAAGTAGGCGTCCTGTCCGCGGGCCAGCACTTCCCAGCGGGCGCGGTCGGGTTCGGTCAGGAAGTCGATCTCCAGCATGGCGCCATCCTGCCGTAGGCCGACGGTCAGCGGTCGCGGACGAGGGCGAGCATCTCGTCCACCGAACCGGCCGGATCGGTGATCGGGAACTGCACGGCCCGGACGACCGCGTCGGGGTCGACCAGCAGGGTGAGGCGCTTGAATCGGTCGACGCCGGCCGTCCGGAAGGTCGGCAGCAGCAACCCGGCGGCGAGCCTGTCGTTCTGGTCGGACAGCAGGGGAAAGGGGAGTTTCGCGTGCGTGACGAACGCGGCCAGCTGGTCGGGGCGCTGGGTGCTCACGCCGCGGATCGTGGCGCCCGCCGCCTCGAAGTCGGCGAACCGTGACGCGTAGGTGAGAGCCTCCAGGGTGCAGCCCTTCGTGCCGGGGATGTCGGCCCAGCCGGGCGGGTAGTCCTGGGCGTCCGGGGCGAACGCGCCGGGGAAGAAGTAGAGCACCGTCCAGACGCCCGGCGCGCTGGGCGCGACCGGCTCGCCGTCGTGGCGTTCCAGCAGGACGCCGGGGATCTTCCGGCCGACCAGCTCGTGCACGCGACGGCTCTCGGCGGAGCCGTTCTGGCTGGTGGCGGTCAGGGCGCCGTCGCCCATCACGTGCCGCACGCCCCAGTCCTGGAGGGCGACGAGCGCCGGCAGCAGACCTTCGCCCTTCGCCGTCAGCACGTAGTCGTGGCGCGGCGGGCGGGTGGAGTAGGGCCGCCGTTCGAGCACGCCGTGTTCGACCAGCTTGGCCAGGCGTTCGGCCAGGGCCCGGCGGCTGACGCCGAGCTCGCGCTGCAGGCCGTCGAAGCGGGTGGTGCCGCCCGCGATGTCGCGTACGACCAGGAACGTCCACCAGTCGCCGATCACGCCGAGGGCTTGCGCGATGCCGCAGTCGGAGTCGGGGAGATCGGCGCGCTTCACGGTCTCCAGTATAGTGCGTTCCATTCTGGAACTTACTTGCCGGAGGTGCGGGATGGGGATCGACGGCGGAGGTGGCGCGGCCGTCTTCTGGCGGTGGTGGACGGCCGGCACGACCAGCGCGGTCGGCTCGGCGGTCGGCGCGGTGGCGTTACCGCTGACCGCCCTGACCGTGCTCGACGCCTCCGCGTTCGAGATGGGCGTGATCGCCGCCGCCGCCTACGTCGCCTGGATCGTGATCGGCCTGCCCGCCGGGGTGATCGTGCAGCGGCTTCCGATGCGGACGGTGCAGGTCGCCGCCGACCTGGCGCGCGCGGCGGCCATCGTGTCCATCCCGGTGGCCTGGTGGCTGGACGAGCTGACCATCGCCCAGCTGGTGATCGTGGCCCTGGTGACCAGCTTCGCGAACGTGCTCTTCGACGTCGCCAACGCGACCTTCCTGCCGTCGATCGTGAGCAAGGAGCAGTTGCAGTCCCGCAACAGCCTGACCTCCGGCACCCACGCCACCACCCAGCTCGGCGGGCCGTCGGTCGGGGGGCTCGTCGTCCAGGTGCTCGGGGCGGTGCCCACCCTGCTCGTGGACGCCGTCAGCTACCTCGTCTCGGCCCTGCTGCTGCGGACCCTGCCCGAACGCCGTCCCGAGACCCCCGACCGCTGGCCGCCGATGCGCGAGATGATCCGCGAAGGCCGGCGGTTCGTCGTGCGTCACCCGGTCATGGGTCCGTGCATGTGGGCCGCCACCGCGGTGAACACGGTCTGCGGGGCGCAGCACGCGCTCTACGCGCTCTACCTGGTACGCGAGCTGCACGCCGAGCCCGGCCTCGTCGGCCTGCTGCTGGCGGTGGAGGGCGTCGGCACGCTGATCGGCGCGGCGACGACCAGCCGGCTCACGGCCCGGTTCGGCACCGCCCGGACGCTGGTCGGCGCGGGCTTCGTCGTGGTGGCCGGGGCGCTGGTCATCCCGCTCGGCGACGGCTGGCCGGGCTTCGCCGCGTTCGCCGTCGGCAACGTGGTGTTCGCCGCCGGGGTCGTGGTGCTCAGCGTGGTGACCCGGACGTACCGGCAGCTCGCCAGCCCGCCCGAGCTGCTGTCCCGGGTGATGGCCACGGTCCGCTTCGTCTCCTGGGGCGCGATCCCGGTCGGCGGGCTGGTCGCGGGGGTGATCGCCGGGCTGCTCGGCGCGCGGGCGACCCTGTTGATCTTCGTCGTCGCGGCCGTCTGCGTGCCGCTGGTCCTGCTGGCCTCGCCGATCCGGCGCCTGCGCGACCTCACCGACCATCAGGGGAGCGAGGAGAGCCCCGGCGCGCATGGTGTGCCGATCACATGATGATTCGCGGAAGTGGCGGTGACGTCATGGCGATCTTGCGGCGTCAGGATCACAGCCATGAAGCGCATCCCCCTCTTCCTCTCCACCGCCGCGCTGCTGACGCTGGTCGCCACGCCGGCCCAGGCCGCCGCACTGCGCCCGATCGTCGTGCAGCCGTACAGCGACCTCACCGAGGGCGTCACCGTCGCCCCGGACGGCACGATCTACGTCGGCCTGCTGACCAAGGGCGAGATCAGGAAGGTCGACAGCACCGGCACCGACAGCCTGCTGGCCGCCCTGCCCATCGGCGAGGGCAAGCTGAACGGCCTGGCCACCGACCGCCAGGGCAACGTCTACGCCGCGCTCAACTCCGGTGAGGCCGCCACCAACGGCATCTGGCGGATCACCTCCTACGGCGAGGCCAAGCTCTACGCCGCGCTGCCGATCGGCTTCGCCAACGGCCTGGCCTTCGGGCCCGACCACGCGCTCTACGTCACCGACACCACGAACAGCGTCGTCTACCGCGTGACCGACGGCAAGGCGGCGGTCTGGGCCAAGTCGTCCCTGTTCGTCGGCTCGGACGGCACCGGGGCGAACGGCATCGCCTGGCGTTCGGGCGCGTTCTACGTGGCCGTGTCCGACGAAGGACAGATCGTCCGCGTCCCGTACGGCAAGGGCGGCAAGGCGGGCGTGCCGACCGTGTACGTCAAGGACGCCAAGCTGGCCGGGGCCGACGGCGTGGCCTTCGACGTGCGCGGGCAGCTCTACGTGCCGAGCTACACGGGCAACACCCTCAGCATCGTCCGCACCGGCGGCGGCGTGGAGGTGCTGGCCGACAAGCTGGACAGCCCCGCCAGCCTGGCCTTCGACGGCAAGGCGCTCTACTTCGTCAACATCGGCGGCAACGGCGCGCCCAGCCTGATGAAGACCAAGGTCAAGCTCCCGGGCCAGCCGCTGCTGCGCGGCTGACCCCGCTCCCGCCGCCGGACGACGGGCCGATCAGGCCGAGGAACGCCGTGGCCGCCGCGGACGGGTGGGCGCCCCAGATCAGGTGCTCCACCCGGGCCGGGGCGTCGCGGAGGCGGACGAGGCCGAGGTTCGGGAAGCGGGGGGCGTAGGCGGCGGGGAGCAGGCCCACGCCGAGGCCGTGCCGGACCAGGTCGACCATGAACTCGGCGGAGGTGACCTCGAAGGCGACCTCGCGGTGGACGCCGGCCGCCGCGAACGCCACGTCCGACTGGATGCGCCCGGCGTGACCGGCGCGGAAGTCGATGAACGGCTCGTCGGCGAGGCCGCGCAGGTCGCTCTCGCCGCCCGCGAGGGGGTGGTCCGGGGCGACGACGGCGACCAGCTCGCCCCGGGCCAGCGGGCGGCTCTGCACGGCCTTCGGCTCCGCGCGGGTCGGCAGGCCGAGGAAGGCGACGTCCGTCTCGCCGCGCCGGACGCGTTCGATCAGGTCTTCGCTGCCCGCGGAGACCAGCGTGATGCGCACCCGCGGGTGCCGGCGGCGGAACTCCTTCAGCACGACCGGCAGGTCCACGGCGGAGACCGTGGGGATCGAGCCGACGGCGAGCCGCCCGCGGATCTCGCCGCTGGCCGCCGCGACGTCGGTCCGCACCCGGTCGGCGGCCTCCAGGCAGTCGCGGGCCGCGGGCAGGAACGCCTCCCCGGCCGCGGTCAGCCGCACGCGGCGGCTGGTGCGCTCGAACAGCCGGGCGCCCAGCTCCCGCTCCAGGGCGGCGATCTGGTGGCTGAGCGCCGACTGCACGACCCGGCAGCGCTCGGCGGCCCGGGTGAAGTTGCTGGTCTCGGCGACGGCGAGGACGTACCGCAGCTGTTGAAGCTCCATGGATCAATCGTGTCAGACGATCGAACGTGATGAAAACTATGTGTTGGACTCATCGATGGAGTGTCGGCAGGCTGGGCGCATGACGCAAACTCTTTCTCCGCAGGCGACGCGCTCCGCCTTCCGGGCGTGGGCGGGGGTCGCCGCGATCACGGCCAGCCTTTTCGTCTTCCTCACGACCGAGTTGATGCCGGTGGGGCTGCTGACCCCGCTCAGCGAGGATCTGGGCATCTCCGTGGGCGCGGCCGGGTTGATGGTGACGTTGCAGGGCGTGTCGGCCGGGCTGGGGGTGCCGTTCATCGTGGCGTGGTCGCGGCGGGTCAACCGGCGGGTGCTGTTGTCGGTCCTGCTGGCGGTGCTGGCCGTGGGCAACCTGGTGACCGGCATCGCGCCGAGCTACACGGTGATCTTGTCGACGCGGCTGCTGCTGGGCTTCGCCAGCGGCGTGTTCTGGGCCATCGGCGTGAGCATGGCGATGCGGCTGGTCGAGGAACGGCACGCCAACCGGGCCGCGGCCATCGTGATGTCCGGCATCTCGGTCGCTACCGTGGTCGGCATCCCGCTCGGCACCTTCCTGGAGAGCCTCACCGACTGGCGCACCACGTTCCTCATCTGGAGCGGGCTGAGCGGGCTGGTGTTCCTGGCGGTCGCCTCCGCGATCCCGTCGCTGCCGTCGGCGAACGCCGTCTCGGTCCGCGAGGTGTTCGGGCTCCCGCTGCGGAACGTGCCGCTGCGCATGGTGCTGTTCACGGTGGTGCTGTTCGTGCTCGGCCACTTCGGGGCCTACACCTTCGTCCGGCCCTTCCTGGAGGCCAACGCGGGCGCTTCGCCGCTGCTGGTGACCGGGGTGCTGATGGTGTTCGGGGTCGCCGGCGCGATCGGCAACTTCGTCGCCGGGCACACCGTGAGCCGCAGCCTGCGGGGCAGCTTCGTCGTCGGCGCCGCGGGGCTCGTGACGGCCATGCTGCTGCTGCTCGCGCTCGGCGGCAGCGCCACGGGGGCGATCGTGGCGCTGGTCGTCTGGGGGTTGTCGTTCGGGGTGGTGCAGCTCGCCCAGGTCAACATGACGCTCGCCGCCGCGCCGGAGACCTTCGAGGCGGCCATGTCGCTCAACACGATGGCGTACAACACCTCCATCGCGCTCGGCGCGCTCTTCGGCGGGCTGTTCGCCGACAACGTCGGCGTGACCAGCGTCGTGTGGTTCGGCGTGGCGCTGACCGCGGCCTCGCTGCTGCTCAACCTCGCCACCGGCCGGCGGACCTCGCGGTCCGTCCAGCCGGTCGCGTGAACGACGGGGACGCCGGCCTCAGGGCAGTCGCCGCGCGGCGGTCGCCTCCCAGGTCCGCAGGTACGATTCCGCGCCGCTCGCCAGGTCACGGACGATGTCCTGACCGGCGAGCAGGCGCATGTCCTCGATCCAGTCGGGGACCAGGCCGTAGTTGGCCACGCCGTCGACGTTGACGTCCCAGACCCGCTGCCCGGTGCGCTGGCGGTCGAGGCGAACGCTCCCGTCGAAGGACGTGAACGGGTACGTCACCGGGTTCGCGGCGTTGCCCGCGCGCGGGGCGGGCAGGCGGCCCATGCCGTTGACGTCCAGGCCGTAGCCGTATCCGGGGACGTTGTACTGCTGCCGCAGCGGTGCGGTGCGCCGCCACTCCGCGACGAAGTCCGGGGAGTTGTGGCCGTACTGGGTGATCATGCCGCCAAGGGCGTAGATCCGGCTGAAGAAGCCCGGGTCGGCCCAGCTGTGGGAGGAGATCACGCCGGGGTAGCGGGCCGCCTCCAGCAGGCCGAGCGTCTGGGCCGCGGCCTTCACGCTCATGTGGTCGATCTCCACCATCATGCCGCGCCGGATCAGGCCCTGGACCATGTACGTGCCGAGCGAGGTCAGCCCCCGGGTGTTGCAGTGGGGCGCCGGCGGGTACAGCGGCAGCGAGACGCCCGGCGGCAGCAGCCGCGCGATCTGGTCGGGCAGCACGCCGGCCGGGTCGATGGTGTTGTCGTGCTCGGGGCCGGTGCAGGTGCGGGCCTGCCAGAACGAGCCGGTGGACAGCAGGTTGCCGACGTTGACGATCGCGCCCTGGGTGCCGGAGTCGAAGCGCACGCCGCACAGCGCGTTGTCGTACTTGTGGCAGACGAACATGCTGCGCACGCCGAGCGCGTACATCTCGTCCAGGCCCCGGTCGATCTGGGACTTCGTGCACTGCGGGATGCCGAGGATCTGCCGGCAGCCGAACGGCTCCGACGTCTCGATCCCGAGGACGACGGCCAGCTTGCCGGCCGCGGCCACGCTCCTGGCCTCGGCGGGGTCGTTCACGAGGCGGAACCAGCCGCGCCCGGGGCCGCCCGACTCGGCGTCGATGTGGTCCTGCAGCTCGCGGGCCCGCTGGGCCTGCAGGCGGATGGACGTCATCTCGTCGCAGGAGTACTTCTTCAGTGGGTAGATCGCGCACAGCTGCCGGTTGGCCACCAGGTCGTTGACCAGCACCCGCAGCCCGCCGCGCCAGGCGCGCTCGACCCAGGTGTAGTACGCCTGCTGGTGGGTCAGCGAGTCGTTGGCCGGCCAGTCGCGGAAGGTGGGCCAGCCCACCGGGTCGTGGGTGCCGGTGGGCTTGCCGGTCCTGGTGAAGTTCTCGTACCAGGCCAGCTCGCCGTTCGGGTAGTGGTCGGGGCAGTCGGTCAGCGCGTGCTCGATGCCGTCGGGGTCGAACGGCTTGCCGCACATGAGCATGCCGCCGAACGTCTCGTACGAGAACAGGTGGCTGTGGCCGTCCACGAAGCCGCTCACGGCGGCGGCGGCGTGCGCGGCGGCGGTCGGGACGGACGGCGCGACCAGCGCGCCGGTCAGGAGAAGGACGGCTGCGGCCGCCCGGCGGATGAGACGGTGGAACACGGGACCACCTCCCAGGCTGCGGTACCGGGGTCGCCGCAAGCATCCACCGCCGGAAGGGTCCCGGCAAGACCGAACATGAGCTGATCTCATCTAAATTCGCGACCGAAATGTCAGGCGCCCACGTCGTCGAATGCGACGGGCGGACCAGCGACCTGGGCGGCGGCAGGGGCGTCTACGTGCGCGACCCGAACGGTCACAGCTACGAGTTCTTCACGGCCGTTCCATGAGTTTTCCGCATGGGAGCCGTTGAACCCGGCCCGCGCGGGACGGCGTACACCCTGACGACGAGCACCGAGCCGGAGGACGGCGATGGACAGTCAGGGATGGGGTGGCGGGCTGGCCCTTCGGCCGCGCGACTACCTGGGCATGGGTGAGCCGCTGGCCGACGTGGTCGCGGCGGCGGGGCCGTACGAGGGGGAGGCGCTGCACCGGCTCGCGCTGGGCACGGCCGCCACCATGGCCAGGCTGCATCTGACCGGGATCGCGGGGCTGCGGCTCGGGCCGCACAACGTGCTGGTCGGGCCGCTCGGCGAGACGTCGTTCGCGCCGGGCCCGCGGAGCAGCGACCTCCCGCCGGCCGACGTGCGCGAGTGGGCCGACGTGATCGTCTTCGCCGCCGCCGGGCACACCGGGGGCGGCGACGACCCCGGCCGGCTGCCGGCCCCGCTGCGCGGACTGGTCGAGCGGTGCCGCCGGCCGGACCCGGCCGCCCGGCCGACGGCGATCGAGCTGGTGCGCGTCCTGCTCGGGCACGCGGCCTCCGCCCGGCACGCCTCGGTGCGCGACCTGCTGCGCGAGGCCGAGGCCTGGGCCGGTCCGCACGAGCCGGCGCGTTCGGAGGTACGGCCGCGAGCGGCGGGTCGGCACGGGCGTGCGTCATCGGGGGAATGATCAGCTTTTTATCGATGAATCAACAGGCGGGGGGATTGATGCAAATCCCGTATCTTGTTCCTCGCCCGTGCTAGGGCAATAATTCAATATCAGTAGTTATCCGGGCGACATTTCATGATGTACGCAGCGCGAGGAGTCGCCGCGTGAATCATCGTGTGACCGACGAGGCCATGGTGCGGGCCCTGTACCGCGAATACGGGTCCCCGCTGATGGCCTTCGCCGTGCGGCTGACGGGCGGCGACCGGCGCTGGGCGGAGGACGTCGTCCAGGAGACGCTGGTACGCGCCTGGCGCAACCTGGGGGACCTGCGGACCGACAACGGCTCGTTGATGCCCTGGCTGGCCACCGTGGCCCGCCGGGTCGTGATCGACGACCGGCGGCGGGCCGGCACGCGTCCCCTCGACACCGTGGAGGAGGTCCCGGAACGGGCGAACGCCGTGGCCGCCGAGGACGACCGCCTGCTGCGCGAGATCGTGGTGACCGACGCCATGCTCTCGTTGTCGCCGGCGCACCGCCAGGTGCTCACGGAGACCTTCCTGCGCGATCGCACACTGCAGGAGGCCGCGGAGACGATCGGCGTGCCCGTGGGCACGGTGAAGTCCCGCGTGTACTACGCGATGCGGGCGTTACGCATCGCATTGGAGGAAAGGGGGGTGGGGCTCCCGTGAACGAAGTGCACCACGAGGACGTGGCGGCGTACGCGCTGGGCCTGCTGGACGACGACGAGCGCAACGCCTTCGAACGCCACCTGCACGGCTGCCCGAGCTGCGCCGGCGAGGTCGGCGCGTTCGCGGCCATGGGGGAGCTGATGCGCGACGTCGATCCCGACGACCTGCGCGCCGGACCGGTCGATGCAGAACTGGACTCCCCGGTCGAGTCGCTGCTGGTGCGCCGGGCCGCCGTGGAGCGCCGCCGCCGCACCCTCCACCGGGGGCTCATGTCGGCCGCCGCGTGCTTCCTCGTCGCGACCGGCGTCTTCCTCGCCGTCAACGCGGCGACCTCCGGCCCCAACCCCGACAGCGTGCACAGCCCAGCCCGCGCCCTGCTCATGACCGGCCGCACCTACCCGGTCAACGACCCCGCGACCGGCGTGTCCGGCGTGGTGGGCGTCGAGGACAAGGGCTGGGGCACCCACGTGGCGCTGGAGCTCAAGGGCGTCAAGGGGCCGCTGAAGTGCCGGCTGGTGGCCTTCGGCGACGACGGCCGTTCGGAGACCGTGGCGAGCTGGGGCGTGCCCGACAAGGGGTACGGCGTCCCGGGCGCCCCCGACCCCCTGCTGCTGCACGGCGGCACCAGCCTGACCCAGGACGACCTCAACCACTTCACCATCGAGACCCTGGACGGCCGCATCCTCGCGACCGTGCAGGTGTGACCGCCTACCATCGAGCGATGCGCATCGACCTGCACAGCCACAGCACCGCCTCCGACGGCACGCAGCCGCCGGCCGACGTGGTGCGCCGCGCCCGCGAGCGCGGCCTCGACGTGCTCGCGCTGACCGACCACGACACCGTCGCCGGGCACCGCGCGGCCGTCGAGGCGCTGCCCGAGGGCCTGACGCTGGTGCCGGGCATGGAGCTGTCGTGCCGGCGGGCCGGGCAGAGCATCCACCTGCTCGCCTACCTCTTCGACCCCGCCGACCCCGAGCTGCTGGCCGAGTGCGAACGCATCCGCCGGGCCCGCGAGGAACGCGGCAGGCTGACCGTCGAGCGGCTGGTCGAGCTCGGCGTGCCGATCACCTGGGAGCAGGTGGCCGCGGTGGCCGGCGACAGCCCGGTCGGACGGCCGCACATCGCCCGCGCCATGGTCGCCGCGGGGGCCGTGGCCGCGCCGGAGGAGGCGTTCACGCCCGAGTGGATCGGCACGGGCGGTCGCGCGCACGTCACCCGCTACGCCCTCGACCCCGTACGCGCGGTGCGCCTGGTGCGGTCGGCCGGCGGGGTGCCCGTGCTGGCCCATCCGAAGGCGGTCCGGCGCGGCGAGGCGGTGCCCGACGAGTGGATCGCCGAGCTGGCCGCGGCCGGGCTCTTCGGCGTGGAGGCCGACCACCTCGACCAAGACGACGAGGCCCGCGCCCGCCTGCGCCGCCTCGCCGCCGGGCTCGGCCTCGAAGTGACCGGGTCGAGCGACGACCACGGCGAGCTGACCGGCCACCGCCTGGGCTGCGAGACCACCGACCCCGAGGTCTACGCGCACCTGCTCGCCGAGGCGAAGGGCGCCGCACCCATCACGGGCCTTTGAAAACCGCACCCATCACAGGCCGTTGAAGGCCGCACCCATCACGGGCCGTTGAAAGCCGCACCGGTCACGGCGCGTTGAAGTACGTGGTGAACCAGTCGCGGGCGTGTCCGGCGACGCTCTCCAGCGCGCCCGGCTCCTCGAACAGGTGGGTGGCGCCGGGCACGACGGTCAGGCGGTGCTCGGCGCTCAGGTGCCGCTGCGCCTCCTCGTTCAGGTCGATCACGATCGGGTCCCGTCCGCCGACGATGAGCAGCGTGGGCGCGCGCACCGCGGCCAGCCGCTTCCCGGCCAGGTCGGGCCGCCCGCCGCGGGAGACGATCGCCGCGATCCGGTTGTCCGGCTCGGCCGCCGCCCACAGCGCCGCCGCCGCGCCCGTGCTCGCGCCGAAGTAGCCGATCGGCAGCCCCGCGGCCTCCTCGTGCCCGCGCAGCTCCTCCGTACGCTCCAGCAGCCGTCCGGCCAGCAGCGCGATGTCGAACACGTTGGCCCGGTCGGCCTCCTCCTCGGGCGTGAGCAGGTCGAACAGCAGCGTCCCCAGGCCGGCCTTGTTCAGCACCTCGGCCACGTACCGGTTGCGCGGGCTGAGCCGGCCGCTGCCGCTGCCGTGCGCGAACACCACCACCCCCCGGGCGGCGTCAGGGACGACCAGGTCGCCGGTCATGCTTCACCTCCGACGGGCGCGCTGCCCCGCTGCGCCACAACCTTGCCGCTACCCAGGCACGGCGACCTCTATCCACCGCTCGAATGGGCATTGACCTGGGAGTATGGACAAGGAGCCGGGGCGCAAGCAGCAGAGCGCCGGCGCGCCGCTCGGGCGGATCTTCTCGGGCGCGGCGGCCGGGCTCGCGCGCCTGCGCGCCCAGGGGTTCCGGGAGTGGCTGGGGGCCGAGCGGGAGGCGTTCGCCCAGACAGTCAAGGTGACGCTGGCCTGCGTGTTCGGGTGGTGGCTCGCCACGTTCGCGCTGAAGGTGCCGCTGCCCGTGCTGGTGCCGATCGGGGTGCTGCTCACGGTCTCGGCCACCGCCTACAGCACGGTCGTCCGCGGGTTCCAGCAGGTCGGGGCGGTCGTGGTCGGGGTGGCGGCGGCGTCGGGGCTGATCTGGCTGATGGGCGTCAACGCGCTGACGCTGGGCCTGCTGGTGGCCGCCGGGCTCGTGCTGACCCGGCTGCTCAACCTGCCGGCCCAGAACGTGCAGATCCCGATCACCGCCCTGCTGGTGCTCTCGCTCGGCCGCACGTACGGCTTCGCGCGCCTGGCCGACGTCCTGCTCGGCGCGGCCATCGGCATCGCGGCGAACCTGCTCATCCTGCCCCCGCGCTTCGTCGAGCACGCCGCCAGGGAGTTGTGCGACATGTCGGCCGAGCTGGCCGACCTGGCCCAGGACATGGCCGACGGCCTGAGCGGCCACTGGACGGAGGACATGGCCCGCGACTGGCTCGACCGCGCCCGCGAGCTGTCCCAGCGCCTGGAGGAGACCAAGGACACCGCCGACCAGGCGGCCGAGTCCGTGCGCCTGACCTTCCGCCGGCGCCGCCGCTACGACCGGCGGCTGCGCCAGTCGGCCGAGGCCGCGACCTGCCTCGACCACGCCGGGCACCAGCTCAGGAGCATCGCGCGCGGGCTGGTGGACCTGGTCGCCGGTGCCCGCGGCCTGCCCGGCGAGAAGGCCGCCGACCTGCCCGAGCCTCTGGCCGGCGAGCTGCGCGCGCTGTCGCGCATCTTCCGCGACTTCGGCCTGATCCAGGTGGGCAAGGCCGCGTCCAGGGACATGGCGAACCTGTGCGCGGCCCTGCGCGAGGGCGAGCACCAGCAGCGCCACCTGGCCGCCGAGCTGGCCGGCTCCCCGCCCAAGGGCCCCCTGTGGCCCCTGTACGGCGCCCTGCTCGACGACTGCGCCAGGATCCGCCACGAGTTCGACCCCGACACCGGCCCCCACCGGTCCGCCTTCCCCTGACCTCGGCACCGGCACCGGCCCGCATCGATCCGCCTTCCCCCGGGTTCCGCCCGCGGGTCCGCGGACCGTGTCATGATCCCTTCGTGATCGACGCGGAGACCGGCTGGTATTTCATGCACGCCTCGATCAAGGGCGTGGTCCTGACCGACGACGCCACCGCGAAGACGGCGGGACGCCACCGCGAAGGTGACGGCCCGCCGCGCCCCCGTTCAGGCCAGGAGCAGCGCGGAGACGAACTGGAGCAGGTGCCAGGCCACGTACGCGGCCAGCGAGCAGAACGCCCACTCCTTGCTCCTGCTCACCCGCGCCACCCAGACCAGCACCTCCACCGGTTCGGACCGCGGCCTGACCGCCCGTACCGCGAAGCAGGCCGCCATCAGCCAGGCCGCCCCCGACGCGGTCAGCAGCCCGACGGACAGGGCGAGCAGCACCCCCGGCCCCGCCGGCGGGTCACCCGGCGAGAGCTGACGGGTCCAGGCCGCCAGCACCCCGGCCAGCAGGCCGAGCGTGACCCGCCGATCCCTGCGCGCCTGTCGCTTGAGTGACTGCAGGTCTCGACGCATCTGGTGCTTGAGCATCCGGATCACCTCCGTGTCGTCGCTGGTGGCACCAGCTAACGAGAAGGCGCGGAGAAGATCTGCGACCTCACTTCCGAGATTTCCCGACTTTTAGCGGTCTTTCAGGAGAGCTCCCGCAGCTCCTGCGCCGCCCGCCGGCCCTCGAAGACGTCCCCCACCTCGTCCAGCGTGCGCACCGCCTCGGCCAGATGGGCCACCGCCGCCTCGCGGTCCCCGAGCCTGGCGGTGATCAGGCCGAGCGCCCTCAGCGCGCATCCCAGGTCGCGCCGCGTCCCGCACTCCAGGTGCACGTCTCTGGCCTGTTTGGCGTGGACCAGCGCCTCCTCGGCCCGGTCCAGGTCGAGCAGCACCATGGCCAGCGTCGTGAGCGCCGCCCCCCACCGATCCCTGGTGCCGGTCACGTGCTGCAGCTCGACGGTCTCCACGGCGTACTCCAGGGCCGCCGCGGGCTCGCCCGCCGCGTGGAGCGCGTGCGCGATCGACAGCAGCGCGCTGGCCCTGCTGTCGCCCGTCTCCTCCCGGATCGCCAGCGAGGCCCGCGCCGCCCGCACCGCCGGCTCGTGCCGCCCGAGCGACAGGTACGTGTAGGTCAGCGTCTCCTGCACGTCGGCCTCGGCTCGCCGGTTGCCCAGCCCCTGGACCAGGTCCAGCGCCTCCAGCGCGTACACGAAGGCCACCTGGGGCAGGCCCTGGCGGCGGCGCACCCGGGCCAGCCGGTTGAGCATGCGGGCCTCGACGGGCTCGTCGCGGATCACCCGGCTGATGACGAGCGCCTGGTTGAGGTAGTCGTCGGCGCGCAGGTAGTCCGACAGCCGCCAGTGCACCACCCCGATGTCGCCGAGCGTCTCGGCCTTGCCCTGCTCGTGGTGGAGCTCGACCTGCACCGCGAGCGCCTGCTCGTAGCAGGCCAGCGCCTCGTCGTAGCGCGAGCCGTTGCGCGCGATGCGGCCCAGCGCGCACAGCGCCCGCCCGCACCCGTGCTGGTCACCGGTGGCCGTGTACCCGGACAGGGCGCGTTCGGCGTCGCGGCGGGCGTCCTGCTGCAGCCCGAGCTGGTCGTAGATCTCGGCCAGGCAGAGCAGCGTCTCGGCCTCGGCGTGCTCGTCGCCCAGCTCGTGGCAGATCGACAGCGCCTCCAGGCCCTCCGACAGCGCCGCGTCGGGCTCGCCCAGGCTCCGCCGCACCCGGGCCGAGATGATCAGGCTCTGCGCGGCGCCCCTGCGGTCGCCCAGCTCCTCCCGTACGCGCCGCGCCTGGCCGGCGTACTGGAGCGCCAGATCGTTGCGCTCCTGCGACAGGTGCAGCCGGGCGAGCGTGTGCAGGCACTTCGCCACGCCGGACAGGTCTCCGATCTCCCGGTGCACCTCCAGCGCCTCACCCGCGCGGCGCAACGCCTCGTCCCTGTTGCCCGCGATGCCGTGCACCTCGGCCAGGTCGTTGAGCGCGCGGGCCAGCCCCGCGCGGTCGCCCAGCGAGGTGAAGTCGGCCAGCGCCTCGCCGATGAACCTGGCCGCCAGCGTGGACGGCCCGATGTCGCGGTGGATCGAGCCGAGGTGGCTGCGCATGAGCGCGACGGCCCGCCGGTCGCCCACCTGGATGGCCGAGGTCAGCCCGGCCTGCTGCACCTCCAGGTTGTTCTCGTAGTACCGCAGGCGCCTGAACGGCTCGAACACCGCCTCGGCGAGCTGCCAGGCCATCCCGTACGCCCCGCTCTCCTCGGCCAGCCGCACCGCCGAGACCAGCGACCGCCGCTCGGCCTCGAACCACTCGCGCGGCGTGTCCGGACCGGTCGCGACCGCCAGGTAGTGGTCGAGCAGCCGCACCCTGGCCTCGCGCACCCCCGCCTCCGCGTGCCGGCCCAGCTCCCTGGCCTGCCACTTGACCAGGTCGTGCACCCGGTACCGCGACCCCGGCAGCGGCTCGACCAGGTACGCCCGGTGCAGCCCCTCCACCGCCGCCACCGCCTCGCCCACCGGCACGCCCAGCGCCGCCGCCAGCACCTCCGGCGCGAAGTCCCGCCCGGGAAGCAGCCCGACGTGCCGGAAGGCCCGCCGCTGCGCGGGGCTCAGCGACTCGTACGCCAGGTCCAGCGCCGACCTGAACGCCTCCTCCGGGTCCCCGGCCAGCGGCCGGTCCGGCGTACGCAGCTCCGCCGCCCGCGCCCGCACGCTCAGCCCCGGGTCCTCGGCCAGCTTGGCCGCCGAGATCCGCAACGCGTACGGATGGTACGAGCACACCCGGGCCAGCTCGGCCAGCGCGTCCCGGTCGGCGGCCCGCGGCGAGCCCTCGCCGAGCACCGACACCAGCAGCGCCACCGCGTTGCCCGGGTCGAGCACCGACAGGTCCATGAGGTCGGCGTGCCCGGTGGCGCGCAGCGGGGCCATCCGCGTCCTGCTGGTCACCAGCACCACGCAGTCCTTGCCGCCCGGCAGCAGCGCCCGCACCTGGGCCGGGTCGGCCGCGTTGTCCAGGACGAGCAGCAGCCTGCGCCCGGCGATCCTGCTGCGATAGAGCAGCATCAGCTCGGCCTCGTCGGAGGCCGGCATGTGCTCGCCGACGCCGAGCGAGCGCAGGATCTGCCCGAGCGCCTCGGCCGAGCTCATCGGCGGCTGGGTCGGCGAGTGGCCGCGCAGGTCGATCATGATCTGGCCGTCGGGGAACCGGTCGGCGTGCAGGTGGCCCCAGTGCGTCACCAGCGCGGTCTTGCCCACGCCGGTCAGGCCCTGCACGACCATGGTGTTCGTCCGCCGCGGCCGGTCCAGCCAGGCCGTGAGCAGGTCGAGGCTCTGCTGGCGGCCGGTGAAGTCGGACGCGTCGGCGGGCAGCTGGCGCGGCTTCGGCAGCTCGCCGACCGGCAGCGGCCCGGCCTGCGCGCCCGGTCGCGTCAGGAACGGCGTCACCCGGCCGCGCCACGGCTCGGACAGGTGCTCCCAGGCCCCCGCGGCCTCGCGCAGCGCCACCGGGTCGGCGATCCGCAGCCTCCGGTACCCCAGCCGCGCCAGCCAGCCGCGCCTGACCCACTGCGTGAGCTGCCGCTGCACGACGTCGGGCGCGCTGCCCACGAGGTCGGCCAGCGTCTCCACGGACAGCGGCGGCGCGGCGGGGGAGGCCAGCTCGTACCGCTCGTCCAGGTGCAGCAGCCACACGGCCAGCCGGGCCGCGACCGGCGCCCGGGCCAGCGCCTCGTGCCTGCGGGCCGCCAGGTTCCTGGCGAACAGCTCCTGGACGAGCGCGGTCGCCACGGCCGGGACCGCCGAGGCGTGCTCGCGTAACCGCCGCAGGTCGATGGGCCAGGCCCGGACCTCGGTCAGGGCGTCCACCTTGACGCGCTCGCCCGGGCTCCAGAAGGCCAGCTCGCCCACCAGGTCGCCGGGGCCGCGCAGGTCGTGCACGACCTCCCGGTCGCCGCCGGGGACGTGCTCGCGGGCGTACCCGTGGTCGATCAGGTGGACGCGGTTGACCGGCCGGACCGGCGAGCAGATCAGCTCGCCGCGGCGGAAGAGACGGAGGCTCGCGCCCTCGTCCACGAGTGACCTGAACAGACCCATGCCACCACCGATCTGGGGACGGCGGTGTCCTCGACATGACAGGTTGGAAACAGTCCCAACGACAAAGTGTCACATCAGGCGAACACGGGTCAACGGATCACACGTGCGCCGAATCGCTCCGGTCGGGCACGAACCGGTAGCCGACGTTGCGGACGGTCCCGATCAGCGACTCGTTCTCGGTGCCGAGCTTGGCGCGCAGCCGCCGGACGTGCACGTCGACCGTCCTGGTGCCGCCGAAGTAGTCGTAGCCCCAGACCTCCTGCAGGAGCTGGGCGCGGGTGAAGACCCGGCCGGGATGCTGGGCCAGGTACTTCAGCAGCTCGAACTCCTTGAACGTCAGGTCGAGCACGTTCCCCCGCAGCCGCGCGGTGTAGGTGGCCTCGTCGATCGACAGGTCGCCGCTGCGGATCTCGTCGGGGACGTCCTCGGCGGCGGTCTGCGACCTGCGCCCGGTCGCCATGCGCAGCCGCGCCTCCACCTCGGCGGGGCCGGCGGTCTCCAGCAGCACGTCGTCGACCCCCCACTCGGCGGTCATCGCGGCCAGGCCGCCCTCGGTCACCACCACCAGCAGCGGGCAGTCGATGCCCGTGGTGCGGATCAACCGGCACAGGCTCTTGGCCTGCACGAGCTCCTTGCGCGCGTCGACCACGACGGCGTCGGCGGGCGGCGTGTCGATGAGCGCCGACGCCTCGGCCGGCGAGACCCGCACGGAGTGGAGCAGCAACCCCAGCGCCGGCAGCACCTCGGAGGACGGCTCGAGGGCGTTGGTCAGCAGCAGCAGGTTGCTCATCACGGCCTCCTCTAACACACAAGGACCCGGAGGCGACGTCGCCCAGGTCCTGTACGCGAGGATATCCCACGGCTTAGTCGCGTCCATTGCGCGTCCACCAGGTGAACAGCGGGCCCTTTGAAACAAGCGTGTTAAGGGCGTCGCACAATAGAGCGAAGGCGATTGTGAGGCAACGCATGGCCACAGGAAAAGTACGTTATTGGGCGGCGGCCAAGGAGGCCGCCGGAGTCGCGGAAGAGTCGTTCGAAGCGGCGACTCTTGACGAACTGATGACCAAAATCACACAGGACCGGGCCGAGCTCGCCCGGGTGGTCGGCCGTTCGTCGTTCCTCGTCGACGGAGCCCCCGTGGGCCGGCGCGCCCACGACACGGTGGTGCTCGGCGAGGGCGTCACGGTGGAGGTGCTGCCGCCCTTCGCCGGCGGGTGATCCACGGCTCCGGCGGGGAAGGAGACCGCCGGATCGATAGGCTCGAAACCCCCGCCGACGACAGGGAGCCCCATGCGCAAGCTGATCATCTTTCTGATCGTCCTGGCCGTCCTCTTCGTCGTCGTCGACCGCGTCGCGGTGGCCGGGGTGGAGCGTGACCTGTCCAACCGGATCGCCGCCGCCACCGACCTCAGCGGCGCCCCCAAGGTGACGATCGAGGGCATCCCGTTTCTCACTCAGGCCGTCTCGGGGCACTATCCCGAGGTACGGTTCGATCTCGGCACCCTCACCTACGGAGGCGTGCCGGTGAAGAACCTGCGCGGCGTCGCCTACGACGTGACCGCCCCGCTGTCCGACGTGCTGCAGAACCGTGCCGACGTCCGGGCCGGGCGGGTCACCGTGAGCGGCGTGCTCACCCGGGCCACGATCGACAAGCACGCGCCCCGGGGCATCAAGATCAGCGGCAACGGGCGACGGCTCGTGGCGTCGGGAGAGGTGACGGTGGGGGTGCAGAAGGTGCAGTTCACCGCGGAGATGCGGGTCGACGTGGCCGACGGCGCCATCAGGCTCCAGGCGGAGAAGATCCAGGGCGTGCCCGACCAACTCGCCCACTTCGTCACCTACACGATCCCGTTCAAGGGCGGCCTGCCCTTCGACGTGAAGATCACCGGGGTCAAGAGCGTGGCCGACGGATTGGAGTTCTCGGCCGAAGCGTCTGACGTGCCGATCCGTGGATGAGCCTGAACCGCTGCGGCCCCCCGTACGTGATGAGGGCGTGAGCGCAGCAGGCACCGCGGACGAGGAGCTCGTACGCACCCTCTTCGACGAGCACGCCGGGCCACTCTACGGGTACGTGCTGCGACTCACCGGTGATTCCGGACGTGCGGAGGACGTGGTGCAGGAGACGCTGCTGCGGGCCTGGCGGCACCCCGACGCGCTCTCCGGCCGTCCCATCCGGGCCTGGCTGTTCACGGTGGCGCGTAACCTCGTGGTCGACCAGCACCGCGCCAAGAAGGCCCGGCCGCAGGAGACCGGCGACGAGGCCCTCGCGGTCCTGCCGGCCGACGACGAGCTGGAACGGGCGGTCGAGTCGTGGGCCGTGGCCGAGGCGCTGGCCGCGCTGCGGCCCGAGCACCGCGAGGTGCTGCTGGAGGTCTACTACCGGGGGCGATCGGTGAAGGAGGCGTCGGCGACGCTGGGCATACCGCCGGGCACGGTCAAGTCGCGCACCTACTACGCGCTGCGCGCGCTCAAGCTGGCGCTCGAAGAGCGGGGGCTGGCGCCGTGACGACCTGCGAAGAAGTGCGCATCGCCATGGGCGCGCACGCCTTGGGCGCGCTCGAACCCGACGAGGCGCTGGAGATCGACAACCACCTGGCCACCTGCGAGACCTGCGGCGCCGAGCTGCTCGAACTCGAAGGCGTCGTCGCCTTCCTCGGCAAGGTGTCCGAGCACGACGTCGAGCTGGTGGCCAGCCCGCCGCGCCAGGTGCTCGACCGGCTGCTCAACGCCCGCGCCCGGCGTCACCGGCGCGGCCGGCTCATGCTGGCCGTGGCCGCCTCCGTCGCGGTGATCGCCGTCGGCGGCACGGTCTGGACCGTCACCCGGCAGGACGTCACGCAGCGGACCGCGGCCGCCCCCGCGGCCGCCCCCCAGTCCTCGGCGGCCGCGAAGTCGCCGGAGACCGAGGGCTTCGTCGCCAGCGACGCCGCGCCCGACGCCCAGCTCAGGAAGGCCCTGCCGACGCCGAGCACGATGCCCACGACGGCCCTGAGCACCACCGCCGACGGCCGGGCGTTCAAGGGCGAGAACCGGGCCAAGGACTACTACGCCACGGTCTACGCCCTGCCCGGCGACGGGCGCACCGAGCTGCTGGTGACCGTGCGGAACGTGCCGGTCGGCACCGTCTGCAGCCTGGCCGTCTACGACGACAGGGGGCGGCGCGAGGTCGTCGGGAGCTGGACCGTCAGCCGCGAGAGCTACCGCGAGGAGACCGTCTTCCAGATGGCGACGCCGGTGCTCATGCGGCGCATCGACCGCTTCGAGGTCGTCGACCGGCGGGGACGCGTCCTGGTGGACGTCGCCGGCCCGGCCAGGAAGTAATCGCGGCCGCCCGTGGTTGGCACCTGAGGTGACGGGTCTGTGGATCGCGCTGGCGACGCTGGCGCTCGGCACGGTGATCGGGGTGGTACGTCTGCGCCGCGACGGACGGGTGCGCGCGGCGGCCGGGGAACGGCTGACCGCGGACATGCTGGGCGCCGCCATGGGCGAGCGGGCCACGCTGGTGCAGTTCTCGACCGCGTTCTGCCAGCCCTGCCGGGCGACCAGGCGGGTGCTGGCCGAAGTGAGCGCGCTCGTGCCCGGGGTGGCGCACGTGGAGATCGACGCCGAGTCCCGGCTCGATCTGGTGCGGCGGTTCGACGTCATGCGCACGCCCACCGTGTTTGTGCTGGATCCGTCAGGCAACGTGGTCAAAAAGGCCTCTGGCCAGCCACGGAAGGCCGACGTGCTGGCCGCGCTGGCGGTCGCGATCCCCTCCGGGGAGTCACGGCCGTCTCACGAACTGTCTCAGAACTCGGACGAGATGTGACAGATGGCGAGACGACGAGTAGGGTCGTCGCTATGAACCCGTCGACAGAGCTGCTCACGAAGCGGCGCGCGGTTGATTTCTGCCGCGTCGCCACCGCGCTCTGTCGCGCTGCCTGAGGACGGTCACCGCGGACATCTGGTCCGCCCCATCCGACCCCTTCAGGAGCATCCTGCGATGCGTGCTGATCCCAGAGCGCTGCGCTTCGGCGCGGCCGTCACCACCTTGGTCCTCGCTCTCGTCCTCGTGACGGGGAGCGCGTGGCTGCTCGCCGTCCAGGCGGTGGTCTTCGCGCTGGGAGTCGCGCGCCGCTCGCCGTACACGATGCTCTTCAAGGCGCTCGTCAGGAGCGCTCCGAAGGAGACCGAAGACGCCCGCCCGCCGCGGTTCGCGCAGGGGGTGGGGCTGCTCTTCGCGGTCGCGGGGCTGGCCGGGTTCGTCATCGGGATCACACCGCTGGCCCTCGGGGCCACGGCCGCGGCTCTCCTCGCCGCCTTCCTCAACGCAGCCTTCGGATTCTGCCTCGGCTGCGAAACGTACCTGCTCACCCGCCGTCTACTGCCCGCCGCCAAAATGGAGGTTTCCCAATGAGCCGCTCCGCCGCCCTGGTGGACGCCGACTGGGTCGAGGCCAACCTCGACACCCCCAACGTCGTACTCGTCGAGGTCGACGAAGACGTCAGCGCCTATGACAAGGGCCACATCCGTGGCGCCGTGAAGGTCGACTGGCGGCAGGACCTGCAGGACCCGGTCCGCCGCGACTTCGTGGACAAGACCGGTTTCGAGGCCCTGCTGTCGGACCGCGGCATTTCCAACGATGACACCGTCGTGCTCTACGGCGGCAACAACAACTGGTTCGCGGCCTACGCGTACTGGTACTTCAAGCTCTACGGCCACCAGGACGTCAAGCTGCTCGACGGCGGGCGCAAGAAGTGGGAGCTCGACTCCCGCGAGCTGGTCCGCGACGTGCCCGAGCGCGCCAAGACCCAGTACGTCGCCCAGGAGCAGGACACCGCGATCCGCGCCTTCCGCGACGACGTGGTCTCCGCGATCGGCAAGCTCAACCTGGTCGACGTGCGCTCGCCCGACGAGTTCACCGGCAAGCTGCTCGCCCCGGCCCACCTCCCGCAGGAGCAGGCTCAGCGCGGCGGCCACGTGCCCACCGCCCGCAACATCCCGTGGTCCAAGGCCGCGAACGACGACGGCACCTTCAAGTCCGACGACGCGCTGCGCGCCCTCTACGGTGAGGCCGGCGTCGACTTCGGCAAGGACACCATCGCCTACTGCCGCATCGGCGAGCGCTCGGCGCACACCTGGTTCGTGCTGCACGAGCTCCTCGACCAGGGCAACGTGAAGAACTACGACGGTTCGTGGACGGAATACGGCTCGCTCGTGGGCGTGCCGATCGAGCTGGGGGAGGCCCGCTGATGACCACTGCACAGGGTTGCGGAGCGCCGGAGCAGACCATCGCGCTGCCGGCCGGGATCGATCTGTCCAACCAGGCCGTCATCCAGGGCGTGGTGACGGGCGCCACCACCGCCTACGCGCGGCTGCTCGACCACTCCGGCGAGTTCACCGGTGAGGTCGTCGTCTCCGACGACGGCGTCTTCCGCTTCTTCGCCGCGCCCGGCGACTGGACCGTCCGCATCATCGCGGGCGGCGGCGTCACCCGCGACGTTCAGGTGGAGGCCCGGCTGGGTGAGGTCTCCCAGCTCGCGGTCGCCGTCTGAGCCCAGACAGCGCCGAGACGGGGCCCGTGTCCACACCGGACACGGGCCCCGTTCCCGTTCCGGGCGAGCGCAACGAAACCCGGCGCGGCGGTGTTGTAGAGGGCGTGAGTGGAACCGACTGTCTCGACCCGGTGCGCAAGGCGCTCCTCGACGACCTCGACGAGGGCTTCGCCGAGCTGTACGCCGCCCACCGCGGCCTGGTCTTCTCGACCGCGCTGCGGCTGAGCGGGCGCTGGGCCGACGCCGAGGACCTCACCGCCGAGGCGTTCCTGCGGGCGTACCGGGCACTGGCGGGCTACGGGCCCGACCGCGTGGCCGCGCTGCAGCCGCGGGCCTGGCTGATGACGATCCTCATGAACATCTGGCGCAACTGCGCCAGGGCCAAATCCCGCAAACCGCCACCCGACCTGCGTGACGAGCCCGTGGACGAGCCGGACCCCGCCCAGGACGTCGAGGAGGCCGCGGCCCGCAGGGAGACCGGCGACGAGCTGTCGGAGCTGCTCGGTCTGCTGCCCGCGGAACAGCGGGCCGCCGTGGTGCTCAGGCACGTCGTCGACCTGCCGGTCAGCGAGATCGCCACCGTGCTCAGGATTCCGCAGGGCACGGTCAAGTCGCACGTGTCGCGAGGGCTGCGGCGGCTGCGCGAACTGGGAGGTGCCCGATGAACGACGATTCACTGCTGGCCGGGCTGGCCGCGCTGGCCACCGACGCCCCCGCCGGGCTGCTCGACCGGATCGCCGCCCGCTGGGTGAGCGTGCCCGCGCCGATCGGCGAGCTGCGGGTGGCCTTCACCGACCAGGGCGTGGCGTACGTGCACGCCGGCGACGACTTCGCCGCCTCGTTCAGGAAACGGTTCGGCCGGCCGCTGCTGGCCGCCGACCGGCCGCCCGCGGGGCTGGTGCCCGCGCTGCGCACCGGCCGTCTCGGCAAGGTGCCGCTGGACCTGCGCGGCGTCAGCGGCTTCCAGCGTGACGTGCTCGACGCGGTCAGGACGATCCCGAGGGGCGAGGTCAGGCCGTACTCGTGGGTGGCCGGGCAGATCGGGCGGCCGCGGGCCGTACGCGCGGTGGGGACGGCGCTCGGCGCCAACCCGGTGCCGCTGCTCGTGCCGTGCCACCGGGTCGTCAGGTCCGACGGCGTGAGCGGCGACTACGTGTTCGGCCGGGCGGCCAAGGAACGGCTGCTGCTGGCCGAGGGCGTCGACCTGGACCGGGTGCGCGCGCTGGCCGGGGAGCAGGTGTTCTACCTGGCCAGCGACACCACCGGCGTGGTGTGCTTCCCGACCTGCCACAACGCCCGCCGGATCACCCCCGCGCACCGGCACGGCTTCCGCAGCGTCGCCCAGGCCAGGGCGGCCGGCTACCGGCCGTGCCGCACCTGCCGGCCCGCTCAGGCGGAGGGCTTGGTCGGGTAGCGCATCAGGAGGGTGGCGCGCACGACGTCGGGGCCGTGCGCGCGGTAGCCGTGGGGGACGTCGGAGAGCCAGGAGATGTGGTCGCCCGGCCCGGCCGTGAGCGGCTCGTGGATCGGGCCGGCGCTGAGCGTGCCGGTGAAGACCGTGACGTGCTCGCTCACCCCCTTGTGGTGGGCGGGCGAGGTCTGGGTGACGCCCGGGGGCACGCGGACGCGGTAGAGCTCGTAGGTGACGCTGTCGTCCTCGAAGACCTCCAGCAGGTCGGCCTCGATGGCGGCGCCGCGCATGGTCTGCGGCTCGGGCGGCGAGTCGAGTATCGCCCCGATGGGCACGCCGAGCTGCGCGGTGATCGCCCAGAGCGTCTCCAGCGTGGGGTTGCGGGTGCCGGTCTCGACGCCGGACAGCGTGGCCTTCCCGATGCCCGCCCGCTTGGCGAGCTCGGACAGCGAGACTCCGCGCGCCTGGCGCAGCCGTCGCAGCCGGTCACCGACGACGGCGGGGTCCTGGTCGAACGCGGGCAGCGGCTCCATGACGCCATCGTGCCGCAAGGCTCGTCCGGTGTGACCGTCTCTCGGGGGCCGAATCGTCGTTTCCCGGATTTGCCACTGCTCAGGAGTGGCCTGGAAACACGCCGGCCACAGGCTCTCCACGGGTTGCGGCTGCGGCGTAAGGGACAGACCGCTACGATTCAGCAGATGTCCGGATCGACAGGTGTGATGGCGCCGCCCCGACCTGGGCCTACGCCGGCTCAGCGGATGCCGTCGCCGTACTCGCTGCCCCTGCACGCGCTGCGCCTCGCGGGGAGCTGCGCGCTGCCGCTGATCCTCTGGTACGCGGCGGGCCAGGTCGTGCGCTTCGTCCTGCTGTACGCCGCCACCGAGCTCGCCTACGGCGACCTGCGACAGCTCCGGCTGGTGGGCACGGTCACCTTCCTGACCCTGATCGTCCTCGCGGCGATGACGGTCACCACGGGCATGCTCTACACCCTGCGCGGCGCGCTGTGGGAGATGCGCGCGAGGCGGGAGGAGGGCGTCGAGGACGAGCGCTTCTTCCGGGTGCTGGACCGGGTGGCCCCCGCCTTCGCGGTGCTCTACCTGTCGTGGGGCTGGCACGTGGAGGACGCCCGCGCCCTCCAGCAGATGGACCTGAACCACCACTTCTACGACATGCAGTCGGCGGCCTGGTTCGGCGAGGAGACCCACGTCGGCAAGGGCCTCACCGACCTCGACTGGCGGGTCTCGCTGGGCGCGATGGTCGTGCTGTTCGGCCTGAAGTGGCTGTTCGCCAAGCTCGTGGAGCAGGGCAAGGGCAAGCTGTACGGCTTCGGCGCCGCCTTCTCCGAGTTCGCCTTCGTCTTTTACGGCCTGAACGCCACCGTCGCCATCGCCGGGCTGCGCTCGGACTGGGTGGAGCACCGCAACGTGGTCGCCGGCACCAACGACCTGCTGGAGCAGGCGGAGAAGAGCGTGCCGCTGTGGAAGACGGTCACGGACGCGGTGAGCGACTTCTGGCCGTTCTTCATCGGCGGCGTCGCCGTCCCGCTGGCCTGGCTGACCGTGGCGATGCTGGTGTTCGGCGCCTACTCCGACGAGACCCGCAGCCTGGTCAAGGGCACCCGGTTCGAACGGGGCGTGGACCGGCTGGAGGACAGCCACGACCTCACCAAGAGGTCGTTCGACCAGCTGACCGGCGGCTTCCGGGACCGCTGGCTGCCGCTGGCCAACTCGCTGCGGATGATCGCCAAGGGCGGCGCGCCGCTGTTCGGCATGATGTGCCTGAGCTACGTCGCCCTCACCGTGGGCGCCGAGTACGCCGAGCGCGCCGTGGTGACGCTCGTCGGCTCGCAGGCCGAGTGGGTGTGGGCGTACAAGCAGGGGCCCGTGACGTTCGTGCGCGGGCTGGTCGTGACCGTGCTCACCATGGCGCTGCTGGCGGCCACGTACGATCTGGCCGCCACGCGGGCCCGGCTCAAGGGCGAGCCGCTCAGCGACGTGTGAACCGCAGCACGTCCGCCTCCGGCTTGCCGGCCTTCTCCCGTTTGAAGTAGTCCGCCGTCGGGGTGTCGGAGCGGTAGTCGCTCACCCTGAAGGAGAGCTCGACCTCGTCCGCGACCGGCGCCGGGACGATCGCCATGCCCTCGAACCTGTACTCCTTGCCCAGCTCCAGCCGGTCCGTCGGACGGTCGCCCGGGGTGAACTCCACCGTCCAGGTCCGGCCGGCGCGGTCCTCCAGCTTGGCCCTGTCCGGTGGGGCGGTCATGGTGGCGCTGGACTCGTCGAGGAGCTTCTGGGTGATGTCCACCTTCAGCCAGGTGACCTCGGGGCCGTGCTTGCTGCCCTCGGGGGCCTGGACGGCCTTCAGGGCGGCCCGCCACTCGATGTCGTGGACCTTCCCCGACTGGCCGGGGGCGACGGCGACCTCGTTGATCTTGATGCCGTCGGTGATGGTCGTGTCGTAGAAGCGGTAGCCGTCGTAGGTGTTGAGGCCCATGGCGAGGACGGAGGCCACGGCGGCGCCCACGGCGACCAGGATCAGCCGGCCGCGCCTGGGCGGCCGGGCGTCCCGCGGGGCCGCCGGCGGCTGCTCGACGGGCGGTACGGCGGCCGCGGCCGGGGGGCGCTGGGGGGACGGCATGGCCATGCCGGGCCGGATGGCGGGCAACGGCTGGGTGCTGCCTCCTGAGGACTCGCGGGGGGCCGGCGGCCACACCTGCTGGTCCGGATGCACGAACCGCCCCCGCCCGGGCCCGCCGGGCAGCCCAGGGCCGGGCTGTTGCGCGCCGCCACGGCCGGGAGACCGCGCGTCGTGACCGGGAGGCGCCCCGGCGGGGCCGGCCGGGGGAGCCGCGTGGCCGGAGGGAACGGGGCCCGAGGGGGCGGGGCCGTAGCCGGGAGGCGGCGTGGGACGGGTCGGCGGCGGGGTGGCGCGGTCGCGCGGCGAGCCCGTACGGCGGCGTCGGGGCCGGGCGGGCAGCGGCGTCTGCGGCGCAGGCGGCGTCGGCCCCGCCGCGGGCGGCTGGGACGGCGGCGGCTCCGCCGCGGGCGGGGGGAAGGCCGGAGCCCCCGGCGGGGTCGCGGGCGCCGGGGGAGGCGGGAAGGCCGAGGGGGCCGGGGCGGGGTCCTCGGAGTGGTGGTCGTTCCTGGGGGCGAACCAGTCGCGCTCGTTCGTGCTCACAGTGCGATCACTTCTTGACGGTGGAGTAGACGGCCTGCGGCGAGGCCGCGAGCTTGCGCGCGGCCTCCTCGTCGAGCCCGAGGTCGATCTCGACCTCCGGCTGGAACGGCTCCACCAGCATCTCGGCCGGCAGCCCGAAGACCACCCGCGCCCCCGGCAGCGCCGATGAAGGAACCTCGAAGAAGAACCGCCCGCTGACCCAGATGTCGGGCTGGACCCACGTGTTCGCCAGCGTCAGAGTGCTCGCCACGCGGTCGGTGGCCGTGAACTTCTTGCCGTCCGCGGTCAGCAGCTGCGGCTGCCCCAGATGGTACGGCTTGAGGCTCGACCTGGCCGAGGCGTTGACGACGAGGAACAGGTTGTCCGTCGTGATGGTCTCGTCGCTGTTCTGGATCGTCTTGGCGGCCAGGAACGAGTCGAGCCGGACGGTGAACCGCCTGGCGTCCACGTCCTCGCCCTTGGCGCCCGTGTAGGTCACCCTGGCGCTCGCCTCGTTGGCGGTCAGGTGGAACGTCTGCAGCCCGACGGCGGCGGCCGCCAGCAGCAGCCCGGCGCAGGCGTTGAGCACTTTGGAACCGCCGCCAGGCCCGCGTCCGGCGCGGCGGCCGGGCCGCTCGGGGCGCTCGGGGACGGCGGAGGAACGCGGCTGGGTGGCGGTCATGCGCCCTCACCCGCCTTGACCGGCAGCGTCACGCGGGCCTTCACCTCGGGGTAGAACTTGTCGTCCTTCTCCTTGGCGACCATCTGCCACTGCAGCCGCTCGTCCTGGAAGCCGGGGACGTACTCGAAGGCGGCCACGTCAAACGTGATCTTGTCCGGCGGCCGTTCGGTCGCGCCGAGCCGGTACCGGACGAGGACCTGGCTGGTCACGCCGGGGTGGAGCTGCCGGGTCTCGTCGCCCTTGTCCAGGGCGTAGACGAAGGGCCCCGACTCCTTGGAGAACCTGGGGCTGATGGCGACCAGCGAGTCGGCGAAGGACGAGCCGAGCCACGCCTTGTCCGGCTGCGCGGGGTCGGGGGGCAGGCCGACACTGGAGGTCTCGTCCCCCTTGTTGGTGACCTCGAAGACCAGCTCCACGAACCGCTTGTCCTCGTCGAACTGCGTCTTGGCCCGCTCGACCTTGACCCGCGACTCGACGAAGCGCGTGGAGTAACGGCCCTGGTCGAGCGTCGCGCCCTGACCGAGCAGGTCGGGGCCCTTGTCGGGGGCCTCGTTCAGCCCGCCCAGCAAGGCCGTGATGCCGACGGCCGTGACCGCCACGAGAGCCGCGATGGGCACCGCCACCGGGCGTCTCGGCCTCGTGCTGTCGCCGGAGGGTTCCGTCATGGGTATGGATGGTAATAGGTCACGGTTGCCCCATCTGCCGCAATGGTCCCTTCTGGCGGGGGGAATTGCCGCGAACCCTGCCGCTACGGGGGTGGAAGCTCATACGCTGTCACGGAGCGGAAAAGGGCTGGCCCCTGCAACTAACGACATATCGCGGCCGGAGGGTCACGTGGCGGACGTGCATCCCGAGCATGCCCAGCTCCAGGCGGACCGCATCTACCTGGGGTGGCAGTACATCCTGCTGCATCCCGACCCGGGGCCGCCGCCCAAGCGTCCCTCGCCCGAGAAGGAGCCGGCGCCGGACGCGGAGTCGTCCGGCCGGGCGGCGGCCGAGGCGCTGCGCCGCGAGCGGCTCCAGGAGGACATGCTCAACCGGCCCGTACGCGTCATCCGGGCCATCAGCCTGACCATGTCCGCGCTGATCCTCGTGGCCGCGGTCAGCGGCTACCTGGGATGGTCGTTCGCGCTCCTCGGGCTGGTCGCGGCCGGCGGCGTGGCGGGCATCTGCACCTACGCCCTGCTCCAGGGCGACCGGGCGGTCCGCTACCGAGTGCTCGAACAGCAGGCCAGGGACGACCGGCAACGTCAGGAACGTGACAAGGAGCTGTTCCGCGCCCAGGAGGAGCACGCCCGGCGCTACCGCGACTGGCAGGAGTCGAAGGAGCGCCACGAACGCCAGCTCACCTGGTACGCCGTCGCCGTCCCCGACGAGATCGACCGCATCGACGTGGCCGGCGGCACGCTGCCCGGCTGGTCCGCGCTGATCACGCTGCTCGGCGCCACCCGGCTCTACAGCGGCGGCCACCTGACCGTGCTCGACCTGTCGGAGGGCGCGATCGCCAAAGACCTGATCGAGCTGGCCCGCAAGGGCGGCGACGACCCGCTGGTCTGGGTGCTGCCGGTCGACCTGCCGAAGCTCGACCTCGGGGCCACGCTCAAGCCGGAGGCGTTCGCCGACGTGCTGGCCCACGTGGTGAGCGTGAGCGAGGAGCACCGCACCACCCGCGACCTCAGCTTCGACAACGCCATCCTGGAACGGGTGCTCGAAGTGCTCGGCGAGAACGCCACCATCAGCCAGGTGACCGCCGCCCTGCGGGCCCTGGCGCAGGTCGGCGACCCGCGGGACGACCTGCGCTTCGGCCTGATCACCGCGACCCAGCTCGAACGCATCGGCACGCTGTTCGGCCGCGGCGTGAGCGACCGGGTGGTGATCGAGCGCGCCTGGGCCCTTGAGTCGCAGCTGCGCAAGCTGGAGACGCTCGGCACCCAGGCGGTGCGGCTGCCGCCCGCCCGGCTGCGCGTGGTGAGCATGGACCGGCAGGCCGGCGTGTTCGGCAACCGGGTGCTCGGCACGTACGTGGCCACCGCGCTCACCCACATCCTGCGCCAGTCGCCCGCCTCCGACCGGCCCTGGTACCACACGATCATCGTGGCCGGCGCCGACAAGCTCCGCGGCGACGTGCTCGACCGGCTCATGGACGCGTGCGAGACCTCGCGTACCGGGCTGGTGCTGACGTACCGGAGCCTGACCCCCACCGTGAAGGAGCGGCTGGGGCGCGGCCACGCGGCCGTGGCGTTCATGCGCCTCGGCAACGCCGAGGACGCCCGGGTCGCCAGCGAGCACGTCGGCACCGAGCACCGGCTGGAGCTGGCCCAGCTCACCGAGACGATCAGCGACGCCCTGCCGGGCCTCGACGGCGGCTACACCTCCACCATCTCCCAGGTGGACGACGCCCGCCACGACCGCGGCGACGGCCACGCCGACCTGGTCGAGGACATCACCGAGTCCACCGAGTGGGGCCGGACGGCCGACAAGATCTCCGAGACCGAGCGCGTGCTCCACCGGTCGCGCGAGTTCCTGGTCGAGCCGCACCAGCTCCAGCAGCTCCCCACGACGTCCGTGATCGTCACCGACGCGACCGCCGAGGGCAGGCGGGTGCGGCTGGCCGACGCCAACCCGGCCATCCTCACCTTCCCCAAGACGACGCTCGGCGACCTGGAGGAGGTGCGCGAGGCCGTGCTGGCCCTGGAGGCCAAGGACGAGGGCGAGGAGCCGCCACCCAACCTCGGGCCACCACCGCCACGCCTTGACTGGCGCAAGGGCAGGCAATGACCTGGTCAAGGGCGTGGTGAGGAGCTGACGATCAGCGGGATTTTACTGAGAACCGACTGTGGGGGAATTGAAGATGCAGCCGAGTGTCTCGCTGAGCGGGCCCTGGTATCGGATCCAGTCGATCGCCGCACCCTCGCGAAGCTCGTCGGCGGAATGGGATTTCGTCACCGTGCTGCCCGCCGTGTTGTCGGCGGCGCAGCGTGACCGGCCGTTCGTCATCGGGTGGCTGTCGCGGGGTTCCGGGGCGCCGCTCGAACTGATCACCAACGCCGGCCCGCTCTCGCCGCCGCGCCAGCCGCGCAGGGCGACCGACGTGCCCGGCCTGCCGACCGGGCCCCAGCCGCTGCTGTTCCCGGGCGGCGCGCGGGGCGTCGAGCTGGACGAGGAGTACCTGGCCGACCTCGCCGACCTGGTCTGGACGCCGTGCCCCGGCCGCCAGGCGCCGCCGCTGGGCGGGCGGGGGCGCGAGTTCGCCGGGTCCGACCCCGACGAGCTGAAGCGGCCCACGTTGTTCGAGTCGACGCTGGTCACGCTCATGTCGCGGCCGTTCGCCTGGCTGGTGGTGGCCGAGCCGACCGACCTGCTCGACGCCGAGGTGGCGCACCTGCGCACCCAGCTCAACGTCCTGCGGCAGTACGGCGACGCCTCCGAGCGTTCCCGGTTCGACGCCGAACGGGCCGAGCGCCGCATGCAGGAGCTCGACGCCTTCCGCGAGGCCGGCCTGTGGAACGTGCGCGTGCTGGCCGGCGGGGCCACCGCCGAGGAACTGCGGCAGATCGCGCCCGTGCTCGTCGGGTCTGTCGAGATGAGCCACCACCCGTACCGGCTGCGCAGCGCGCACGGCGCGGTCTACGCGCTGTCGGAGGCCCTGGCCATCACCATGCAGGACCCGGCCGACGGCGCCGCCGCGCCCTTCGCGGCCACCGCCGGTGCGCTGGCCGCGCTGGCCGGGCTGCCCAGGCGCGAGGTGCCCGGCGTACGCGTGCTCGACTCCGGCTTCTTCGACGTGACGTCCGAGGCCGACGGCGGCGAGCTGGAGCTGGGCGAGATCCTCGACGGCCAGGACAGAGGCGTGGGCAGCTTCCGGGTGCCCCTGGCCACGCTCAACAGGCACGCCTTCGTCACCGGCGCGACCGGCTCGGGCAAGTCCCAGACCGTCCGGCACCTGCTGGAGCAGCTCAGCGAGGCGCGCATCCCGTGGCTGGCCATCGAGCCGGCCAAGTCCGAGTACGCGGCCATGGCCGGCCGCATCGCCGACCCGGTGACGGTGATCAACCCGTCGGCCCCCGAGGGAGTGCCGCTCAGCGTCAATCCGCTCGAACCCGAGCCCGGCTACCCCGTCCAGGCGCACATCGACATGATCAGGGCGCTGTTCATGGCCGCCTTCGACGCCGAGGAGCCGTTCCCGCAGATCATGTCGCTGTCCCTGCAACGGGTCTACGAGGCCACCGGCTGGGACGTCGTGACCGGCGGCGCCGTGCCCGGCTCGAACGTCCCGCCCAGCGTGCCGACGCTCGAACAGCTCCAGCAGCACGCCATGGACGTCATCAAGGAGATCGGCTACGGCCGCGAGGTCCAGGCCGACGTCGAGGGCTTCATCTCGCTCAGGCTGCGGTCGTTGCGGGTCGGCTCGGCCGGGCGCTTCTTCGAGGGCGGCCACCCGGCCGACATCGGCGGCCTGCTGGAGCGCAACGTCGTCCTGGCCATCGAGGACGTCGCCAACGACGAGGACAAGGCGTTCCTCATGGGCACGCTGATCATCCGGATCGTCGAGCACCTGCGCATGCGGGCCAGGAAGGAGAAGTCGGCCGGGCTGCGGCACGTCATCGTGATCGAGGAGGCCCACCGGCTGCTGCGCGACCGCGGCCACGGCCGGGCCTCCACGCACGCCGTGGAGCTGCTGGCCGGCCTGCTCGCCGAGATCAGGGCGTACGGCGAGGGCATCGTGGTGGCCGAGCAGATCCCGACCAAGCTCGTCTCCGACGTCGTGAAGAACACCGCGCTGAAGGTCGTCCACCGGCTGCCCGCCGAGGACGACAGGAAGCTCGTCGGCGCGGCCATGAACCTCAGCGACGAGCAGTCCAGGCACGTCGTCTCGCTCCAGCCGGGCTCGGCCGCGGTCTTCGCCGACGGCATGGACCGGCCGCTGCGGGTGCGCGTCCCGCTGGGCGAGTCGCGGGAGAAGCCGCTGCCGGGCCCCCAGCCGCCCATCCGCGGACGCAGGTCGGCCGCGTGCGGGGCGCAGTGCCGCACCGGCCAGGCGTGCACCCTGGTGGAGCTCAGAGAGGCCGACGTGCTCGCCGACGGGCCCGACTGGGCGTGGCTGCGCATCTGGTGCGACACGGTCGTGCTCGCCTTCGTCAGCAACCGGCCCCTGCCCGGCGTGCCGCGCGCCCTGTCGGCCGCCTGGGGCGAGCTGCCCGCCCGCCGCCGCGAGTGCCTGCTCGCCACGCTGGTCGAACGCGCCGTCCAGCGGCGGGCCTGGTCGTTGCGGAGCTGGTTCGACCCGGCGCTGCTCACCGAGAAGGCCGCCGAGGTCGCCGCGCGGCTGCTGTCGGGGGCCGAGCCGGGCGGCGACCGTCCGGGCGCGTCGTGGGTGATCCCGCAGGTGCGCTGGCTGCACGAGGTCGACCGGCTCTTCCCGTACGGCCAGCCCGCCCCCAACCTGCGCAGCCCCGCCCCGCCCATGGAGTACGCCCTGTTCCGCCAGTCCAACGGCAACGGCACGGCCGACCTGGTGCACGCCGAGCTGCTCGGCCACCGCGCCAAGGCCCTGCGCCACCACCCGCTGTCCATGGAGGTGGACCACAACCGGGCCCTGGCCTGGCGGGTCATCCTGGGCGACGACGAGAACGAGAGCGTGCAGCGCGACATCACCAACGTGGCGATCGGCATCGAGGCGTCGGCCAGGATCAGGCACGTCGGCCAGACGATGGGCGCGGGCTGGCTGGAGGGGGTGCTGTCGTGGCCGCAGCGGTTCGTCCTGCCGTTCGACCACGGGGGCGCCCCGGAGATCGCCTTCGTCGACGCCCCCTCGGCCTGACGACCGCCCGGGGGACGGGTCAGCGGTCGCGGCGGCGTTCGAGGCGCTTGCGGCGGGCCACCTCGCGCTTGTGCTCGGCCAGCTCGCGCCGCCGTTCCCGCCGTCCCTGCGCGGCCTGCCGCTTGCGGCTCTCCAGCTCCAGCCGCATCGCCTCCTGCGCGGCCGTGCCCCGTACGGACACCTGGGCGGCGGCCCGCGCCGCCAGCTTGGCCGCCCGCTTGGGGTTGACCCGCCGCGCCCGCTCCCCGCCGGCCACGGCGGGCGCGGCATGGGCCTGCTCCAGCAGCGAAACGCCGTGGCGCATCAGGAACGCGTGCAGCTCGGGATCGGTGGGCTCGGACCCGAGGGTGAACCGGGTCGCCCGCAGCCGCCCGCCCTCGGCGACCTCCAGCACCCCGACCCAGAACGGGCCGTCCAAATAGACCGACAACGTGACCATCTTCTCCGCCCTTCACCAGACATGCCGGGAAAGCGACCTGGACAGGCCGCCTCCGGCACACCGGACATCCCTGGTAAGGGCGGATACGTGATGCTTCGCCCGGGCTACCAACCGGGCCGCGTTTTCGTGTGCAACTCCAGAGTAGGACTCAACGGCGACTAGGATCCATGTGCATGACCCAGCTTCCTCTGCGGGCTCAGCTCGCCAGCGCCCTGGGACGCAGCGCTGCCACGCTCTCGCGGATGACCGGGCGCGGTGACGGCTCGGTGATCGGCGGCAGGGTGGGCCTGATGCTCGAACCCGACCTCCTGCGCAAGCTGGCCCGCGACCGCAAGCTGGCCCTGGTCAGCGCCACCAACGGCAAGACCACCACGACCAGGTTGATCACCTCCGCGCTGCTGGAGATGGGCGAGGTCGCCACCAACGCCTTCGGCGCCAACATGCCGGCCGGGCACGTCTCGGCGCTCTCCCAGCACAAGGGCGCCCCCTACGGCGTGCTGGAGGTCGACGAGAAGTACCTGCCGGAGGTGCTCGACACCACCGGCGCCGGCGTCGTCTGCCTGATGAACCTCAGCCGCGACCAGATGGACCGCGCGGCCGAGATCTGGCTGCTCGCGCAGAAGTGGCGCAGGGCGCTGTCGGGCAGGCCCACCCACGTCATCGCCAACTGCGACGACCCCCTCGTCACCTGGGGGGCCTCCACCGCCGCCAAGGTCACCTGGGTCGCCGGCGGCCAGCGCTGGAAGGAGGACTCCTGGTGCTGCCCCGAGTGCGGCGGCCCCCTCGACCGCAAAGACGCCGACTGGTCCTGCCGTGAGTGCACCTTCCACCGTCCAGAGCCGCAGTGGGTGCTCGACGACGACGTCGCCATCGACCCGCGCGGGCAGCGCTGGATGCTCGACATCCAGCTCCCCGGCCTGGCCAACCGCTCCAACGCGGTGATGGCGCTGGCCGTGGCCGAGGCGTTCGGGCTGCCCGTCGACCGGGCGCTGCCCCGGCTGCGCGAGGTCACCTCGGTGGCCGGCCGCTACACCACGGTCGAGCGTGAGGGCCGCCACGCGCGGCTGCTGCTGGCCAAGAACCCGGCTGGCTGGCTGGAGGCCTTCGACGTCGCCGACCCGCAACTGCCGATCATCCTCTCGGTCAACGCGCAGGGCCCCGACGGCCGCGACACCTCGTGGTTGTGGGACGTCGACTACCGCATCCTGCGCGGCCGTCCGGTCTTCGTCACCGGTGAGCGGCGGCTCGACCTGGCGCTCCGGCTCGACGTGGCCGACGTGCCGTTCACGTTGTGCAGCTCGTTCTCCGAGGCGCTGGCCATGCAGCCGCCCGGCCGGGTCGACGTGATCGCCAACTACACCGCCTTCCAGCAGATCCGATCGGAGTTCGGACGTGCCGTCTGACAGCGCCCTCAGCATCGTCTGGATCTACCCCGACCTGCTGAGCACCTACGGCGACCAGGGCAACGTGCTCGTCCTGGAGCAGCGTGCGCAGCGCCGGGGCATCGAGGTCGAGACCGTCTACGTCCGCTCGGCCGACCCCGTGCCGGAGACCGGCGACATCTACCTGATCGGCGGCGGCGAAGACCGTCCGCAGATCCTGGCCGCCCAGCGCCTGCGCCGCGACGGCGGCCTCCAGCGGGCCATCGCCCGGGGCGCGGCGATGCTGGCCGTGTGCGCCGGCTACCAGATCATGGGCAGCACGTTCGGCGGCGAGGAGGGCCAGCCGGTCGACGGCATCGGCCTGCTCGACATCGCCAGCTCGCGCGGCCCCGCGCGGGCCGTGGGCGAGCTGGTCGCGGAGGTCGACGCCGCCCTCAACCTGCCCACGCTGACCGGTTTCGAGAACCACATGGGCGTCACGCACCTCGGGCCGGGCGTGCGGCCGTTGTCCAAGACGGTCGCCGGGGTCGGCAACGGCGACGGCTTCGAGGGCTGCTACGCGGGCCACGTGGTGGGCACGTACCTGCACGGCCCGGCCCTGGCGCGCAACCCGGCCCTGGCCGACCTGCTGCTGTCGTGGCGCGTGGGCGACCTGACGCCCCTCGACGACTCCCGCTACGAGGCCCTGCGCCAGGAGCGGCTGAGCACCGTCCTGTCCGGCTGACGGCCTAGTAGACCAGGGCCTGGGCGCCCTCGCTGACCGCCTCCTCCACGAACGCGGGCGCGCCGGCGATGCGCACGCCCTCGATCACGTCGTCGACCGTGATGTCGCGGCGGGCGGCGCACTGCGTGCACAGGGTCACCCGGCCGGCCGCCAGGACGGCCTCCAGCAGGTCCGCCAGCGGCGCCGCGTGGGGCAGGGAGAACTCCTTGGCCCGCCCCGGGAGGGCGAACCACGACGACTCGCCGGTCAGCCAGAGGGAGACCGGCACGCCGCTCGCGAGCGCGGCCGCCGCCACCGTGAATGCCTGGTTGCACCGCTCAGGGGCGTCCGCCCCCGCGGTCACCTTGATCACCAAAGATCGTGCCATGGCGTCACCCTAACCCCGACCGACGCGGCCCCACACGTACGGATCGGCCTGGGCGCTGCCGAACGGCGACCAGGCCAGGCGCGTCTGGCCGGTCCTGTCCCCGGTGTCGGAGTCGTAGACGAGCACGTTCGCTCTCAGCGCGGTGGGCGGGGCGGGCAGCAGCGCGAACGGGATGCGCACCTCGACGCCGTACCCGCCGTCGTGGGCCGCGGACGCCACGCCCACCTGCGGGGCGGGGCCCTGGCGGGCGTCGGCGTCGCGGGCCGCGCACGGGCCGCCCTCGGCGGTGTAGGGCAGGACGCCCAGCTTGAACGTGGTCGAGGTGTCGTCGGAGTCGCCGCGCGGGTCGAGGGCGATCTCGACCGCGTCGGTGCGCCAGTGGCGCTCGCACTCGTCGAGGGCCGCGCCGCGCGCCTCGTCGGTGACCTCGACCTGGACGTAGAGGTCGGCGCCGTGGCGGGTCAGCCGGGCGGTCGCGGCGCAGTCGGCCGCCGCGCAGCGCTCGCCCTCCCAGTGGGCGAGGGGCAGGGTGGGGCCCGCGTATTCGCCGGGGGAGGCGACGCCGTCGAGCACGGGTGCGCGCCCGGCGACCGGGAGCGTGGTGGCGGGCGGCTCGGGGTAGTCCGGCTGCGCCCGGTTGGCCAGCCAGGGCAGGCCGGTCGCGCGCGCCCAGTCGCGGAACTCGGCGTACAGAGGACGCAGGCCCGCCTGCTCGACGACGGGAGCCGGCACCGGCCGCCCGCCGTCGAAGACGACCGAGAACCAGTCGCACCCGAACGGTCCGGCCACCTTCGCCGGCCGCGTGGCGAACCCCTGCGTGCGGTACGCCCGCTCGGCGTCGCGCTCCCGCTGGGCCCACGTGGCGCGGTGGCGCGGCGACCAGGCGCCCGCCCAGACGCCGAGCTGCGGCAGCCCGGTGGCCGGGTCGCGCAGGGCGGCCGTCGCGCAGCCGGGGCCCACGGGGCCGCGCAGCCCCCAGTTCTGGGTCAGCAGCCGGGTGGCCCGCCAGGGCGCGCCCGTCCCGGGGAACGCGGCGGGGTCGGCGGCCAGCCGGAACGCCTCGACGGCCAGCCGGGCGGCGAGCTGGTGCCCGCCGTGCTGGTTGAAGGGCCGCGGGTCCATCGTCACCACGGTCGAGGGCCTGGTCGCCCTGATCGTCTCGACCAGCCGCCGGAGGGTGCCGGGCCCCCACGCGCGGGCGGTCAGGGGTGCCGACAGTGTGTACCAGAAGTCCGGTCTGTCCAGGTAGAAGACGTCGCGGATGCCCGCGTGCGCGACCGCCTCGCGCTCCTCGGCCTCCCTGATCCGGCCGAGCGCCGCGCCCTTCTCCGGCCCGGCGGCGTTGCCGCCGCCCTCGCCGCGGGTGACCGTCACGACCCCGGTGGTCAGCCCCAGGCGTTCGCGCCACTGCCCGAACGTGGACAACGACTGGTACTCGTCGTCCGGATGGGCGCCCACGAACAGCACGTCGACGTGCGGCGGCACGGCCCAGGCATCCAGCATCGCGGCTCCCCCCGGCGAAACGTCTCCCCGATCCAGAAGGTTAGCCACCGGCGCTAGGCTTGGTGAGCATGGAAGAACCTGAGGTGCACCCCGCTCTGGAGCAGATCGCGTTCCTGCTCGGCCGCTGGGAGGGCGCCGGCGTGGGCGGCTATCCGACGATCGAGAGCTTCAACTTCGGCCAGGAGATCGAGTTCGGCCACAACGGCAAGCCGTTCCTGACCTACGTCAGCCGCACCTGGCTGCTCGACAACGACGGCAACCGGGTCAGGCCGCTGGCCACCGAGTCCGGCTACTGGCGTCCGCAGCCCGACCGGCAGATCGAGGTGGTGCTCGCGCACCCGACCGGCATCGTCGAGATCTACATCGGCGAGGTGGTCTTCCACAAGATCGAGCTGCGCACCGACGTCGTGGCCCGCACCTCCACGGCCAAGGAGTACACCGCGGGCCACCGCCTCTACGGCCTGGTCAACGGCAACCTGATGTGGGCCTATGAGATGGCCGCCGTCGGCCACCCGCTCACCGACCACATGTCGGCCGAGCTGAAGAAGGTGTCCTGAGCATGACCTCGCCCTTCACCCCCGACGCCGTCGAGGCGATCAAGCGGCACATGAACGACGACCACACCGGCGACGCCCTGGTCATCGTGCGCGGGCTCGGCGGCCGGCCGCAGGCCACCTCGGCGGTGACCAGCGACGTCGACGCCGAGGCCATGGAGTTCACGGTCGACGGCGGCGAGCGGGTGCGCGTGCCGTGGGGCGAGACGCTGACCGAGCGCGCCCAGGTGCGCAAGGCGGTCGTGCGCCTCTACCGGGCGGCCTGCGCCGAACTGGGGATCGAACCCCACGGGGAACACTGAGGGAAGAAACAAGAAGGGCCCCGGGCAACACTCCGCCTGCCGAGCAGACGGGCCGGATGGACCAATGGACGGGATGCGTCATCCCGCCCTCCGGCTGCCAGGGGCCCCGGTGGTTGCCTCGGATTCGCTTGCGACACGAGACAACAGTCCGCAGCGCTAGCGGACAACCACCTCGCTAGCCCGACTATGACTAACCATTATTCGGACCACCTCCTTTCCGCGTACTCACGAAGCTATGCGGTCGCGAATGCCGGGGGCAAGTAATTATCGGACGGCCGCGAACAGGCGATCGTGCGCTTTACACTCGGGGGCATGACCGAGACGCAGTGGCACGAGGAACTCCGCGCCAAGGGCTACCGGGTCACCCCGCAGCGGCAGCTCGTGCTCGAAGCGGTCAAGGATCTGGAGCACGCGACGCCCGAGGAGATCTGCACCAAGGTGCGCGAGACGGCGCGCGGGGTCAACATCTCCACCGTCTACCGCACGCTCGAACTGCTCGAAGAGCTCGGCATGGTCACCCACACCCACCTCGGTCACGGCGCGCCGACCTACCACCTGGCGGCCGAGGCCGACCACGTCCACCTGGTGTGCCGGGGTTGCGACGAGGTCTTCGAGGTGCGTCCCGAGCTGGCCGAGGGGCTGGTGAAGGGGCTCGACGAGGAGCTGGGGTTCGCGGCCGACGTCCATCACCTCACGGTGTTCGGCCGCTGCCGCAACTGCCGCTGACCCGCGGCACCGGCGTCGGGCACCGGCGTCGGGCGTCGTCGCGGGGGCGGATAGCCTTGGATGCATGCGTAGCCCTCTGCTCGATCTCCCCGGCGCCGTCGCGGCCGACGGGCCGGACGCCGACGTAGCCGCGCACTATGGCGACCTGTTCGCCGAGCAGCGCGCGCTGGCCAAGGGTGAGGCGGTCGTCGACCGCAGCAACCGCGAGGTGGTCCGCATCTCCGGCGCCGACCGGCTGAAATGGCTCAACGACCTGACCTCGCAGAAGCTCGACACGCTGACGCCCGGCCAGTGGACCCAGACGCTCGACCTCGACCTCCAGGGCCGCGTCCTGCACCACCTCACGCTGGTCGACGACGGCGAGAGCGTGCTGGCGCACGTCGAGCCCGGCACGGCGCAGAGCCTGGTCGACTATCTCGACCGCATGCGGTTCATGCTGCGCGTGGAGGTGTCGCGGGCCGACGACCTGGCGGTGCTCTCCACGGCCGCCGAAGACTTCCTGGTGCCGCGGGCCGAGCTGGCCGATCATCTGGGCCGGCCCCTGGCGGGGCTGTGGGCGTACGAGGCGTTGCGCATCGAGGCCCACCGGCCGCGGCTCGGCTTCGAGACCGACCACAAGACGATCCCCCACGAGGTGGGCTGGATCGGCTCGGCCGTCCACCTGAGCAAGGGCTGCTACCGCGGCCAGGAGACGGTCGCGCGCGTCCACAACCTGGGCCACCCGCCGCGCCGCCTGGTGTTCCTGCACCTCGACGGCAGCGTCGACACCCTGCCCGCGCACGGCGACCCGGTGATCTTCGAGAGCCAGGAGATCGGCGTCGTCGGCTCGGCCGCCCGCCACCACGAGCTGGGCCCGATCGCGCTGGCCGTGGTCAAGCGCACGGTCCCGGTCGACGCGCCGCTGCTGGCCGGTGGCGTGGCCGCCGCCCAGGAGGTCGTCGTGTCGCCGGACGCCGGTCGCAACGTCAGCATCGACCCCTCGCTGCGCCGCCGGATCCGCTGACCCCGCTAGGCGTCGATGTCGAGGACGAGCGTGATCGGCCCGTCGTTGACCAGCGAGACCTTCATGTCGGCGCCGAAGCGGCCGGTCTCCACGTGGGCGCCGAGCGCCCTCAGCTCCTCGACCACGGCCTCCACCAGCGGCTCGGCGACCGGCCCCGGGGCCGCGGCCTGCCAGGTGGGGCGCCGGCCCTTGCGCGCGTCGCCGTAGAGGGTGAACTGGCTGATCACCAGGAGCGGGGCGGAGACGTCGGAGCACGACTTCTCGCCGTGCAGCACGCGCAGGCCCCACAGCTTGGCGGCGAGCTTGGCGGCTTCGGCGCGGGTGTCGGTGTGCGTCACGCCGACCAGGACGAGCAGCCCCGGCTCGTCGATGGCGCCGACTGTCTGCCCCTCGACCTCGACGGAGGCCGAGCTCACTCGTTGTATGACTGCTCGCATGGCATCCCATTCTGGCGCAGAAAGAACTGTTCGTAGACTCGTGCCGAAAGGGGGCGCGTAATGTCGCTTGTTGTCGAGGTTGTCCGGTCGGGGTTCGTGGAGTCCACTCATCTGGCCCGCATGCTCACCGTGGACGCGCAGGGCGTCCCGGTGGAGACGCGGGGAGCGGTGCACGTGCCGGCCTCGCCGCGATCGTCGATGAAGCCGCTGCAGGCGCTCGGCATGATGCGCAACGGCCTCCAGCTGGAGGGTGAGCTGCTGGCCCTGGCCTGCGCCTCGCACTCCGGTGAGGCGTTCCACGTGGACGGCGTACGGAACATCCTGGCCGGAGCGGGCCTGGACGAGTCCGCCCTGCTGTGTCCGGAGGACCACCCGTTCGAGCGCACCTCGACCGAGTTCGGCCGGGTCTACATGAACTGCTCCGGCAAGCACGCCGCCATGCTGGCCACCTGCGTGCTCAACGACTGGCCGCTCACCACCTATCTGGAGCCCGCGCACCCGCTCCAGCGCGCGATCCGCGCGACGGTCGAGGACCTGACCGGCGAGCGGGTGGCCGCCTCCGGCGTGGACGGCTGCGGCGCGCCGCTGTTCTTCGTCTCGATGCTCGGCGTGACCAAGGCGTTCCGGGCCTTCCCGCTGGCCGCGGAGGGCTCGTTCGAGCGGCGCATCTTCGACGCCATGCGCGCCCACCCCGAATGGACCTCCGGCACCGACCGGCCCGAGGCCAAGCTCATGCGGGCGATCCCCGGGCTGATGCTGAAGGCGGGCGCGGAGGCGTTCGACGCGTTCGCGTTCGAGGACGGCCGAGCCGGCACGATCAAGATCGAGGACGGCTCGTCGCGGGCCCGCGTGCCCGTCACCGTGGCGGCCCTGCGCTCGCTCGGCCTGGACGCGCCCGAGCTGGCCGAGCTGGCCAGGCCGGCGCTGCTGGGCGGCGGCCGGCCGGTCGGCGAGCTGCGGATCCGCTAGAGGGGCGAGAGCCGCCGCCGCGCGGAGTGTCTACAGGGTGCGGAACTGGCGGCTGGCGGAGATGGCCCCCGAGGTCGTCGTGGTGAACGTGCGCATCGACCCGGCGAACTTGGACAGGTCCCACTCCGCCGGCCCGTGGTACCAGTAGAGGTTGTCGGCCTGGTGGCCGTTGCCGGTCACCGAGGCCACCACCCGCGACCAGTGCTCGACCCCGTCGAAGATCACCGCGTACGGCAGGTAGCGCGAGAACAGCTCCACCCGGTGCTGCTCGGGCACCTCGCCGAGGTCGCCGGAGAACAGGTACTCGCGGAAGCCCATCGTGTGCGCGAGCGCGGCCGAGCCCTTGGCGGTCTTGGCCGGCATGTACTGGCCGCCGGCGGCCAGCGCGCCGCCCGCGATGACCAGGGCCAGCCCCAGCAGCCCGTACGTGGTGAACCAGGCCAGCCCGACCGTGGCCAGCAGGCCCACGCCGATCAGCACGACGCCGATCGTCGTCCACCGGGTGCGCTCGGTGTCGGGACGGCGGGCGAACCAGCCCTGCTCGACCACGTCGCTGTAGAGCGCGTCGCGCACCTTGCCCAGATGGCCGGCGAACGAGCCGGACAGCTGGGAGAGCAGCACCGCGTCGCGGCCGTCGAAGACCGCGTCGTACAGGGCGCGCTCGTACGTCAGCAGCGAGTTGACCGGCGCGTTCGGCAGCCTGACCAGCAGCCAGTCGGGGGCGTCGTAGGTCTGGCGGGGCTGCTCGTCGATCCGCAGGTAGCCGCGGACGGCCAGGTCGACGATGGTGGCGGTCACGTCGATCACGTCGGCCTGCTCGTCCACCAGCGTGCCGATCTGGCCGGGACGCACGCCGTCCGGCGGGGTGAAGTGCCCGTTCTGGATGGGATCGACCCCGCCCTTCTCGTGGCCCGCGACCCGGGCGTCCCGGCCGCGCGTCCAGTAGAGCAGGCCGACGCCGCCGAGCAGCAGCACCAGCAGGGCGGCCAGCGCGCCGCCGGTGACCAGGTCGAGGGTGAACGCCGAGGCCAGCGAGAAGCGGCGCTCCAGGATGGGCGCCCCGGAGCTGGAGCCCTTGAGATAGCCGACGACCACCGTCAGGGCCTGGCCTGCCGCGAGGTTGTCCTGCTCGAAGTCGGCCCGGGTGGCGGTGTGGTCCATCGAGGCCGAGGTGCAGCCGATCGCCGAGGTCAGGTCGCCGGCGAAGCACGACAGGTTCTGCACCTGGCCGGGCCCGCTGACCTGGACGGTCGCCTTGGTGACGGGGACGCTCCAGCCGCTGACGGCGAACCAGCGCAGCTCCTCGACCCCGCCGGAGGTGGTCACCGCGCCCTTGACGTCGTACTCGACGGTCTGGCCGGTCACGGTCAGGACGTCGCCGTCGAGCTTGCCGCCCTTGACGTTGGTGACCCGGTAGACGCGGTCGTTGTCGTCGTCGTAGCGGGTCTTGGTGAGCAGGGTGCGCTTGAGGCCGCCGGACGCCCCGGTGATCTTCTCGACCACGTGGAGAGTGCCGTCCTTGGCGAGCGTCATCGTCACCTGGTCCGTGATCCCGGCCTCCGCCGAGGCGGGGGTGGCCAGCAACGTCAGAGCGGTGGCTCCCAGGGCGGCCAATGTGAGTCTGAAACCCGTCATGGCGGGACATCGTAGCGGTTGCGGGTGTCAATCCAGGGTGATGGCGTCGGCCGCCCGGCGTACGCTCTCGGGCGAGGCGGCCATGCCCGGGTTCTCCAGGGCCAGAGCCTGGTTCAGGGCGACGTAGGGCCGCATGCGCCGCTCATAGCGGTCGAACGCCCCCTCGGGGGCCTGGCCCAGCTCCTCGGCCAGCACGTACGCCCCCACCAGGGCCAGGCTGGTGCCCTGCCCCGACAGCGGCGAGGGGCAGTGGGCGGCGTCGCCGATCAGCGCGACCCGGCCCTGCGACCAGCGGTCCATCTCCACCTGGGCCATGGCGTCGAAGTAGAAGTCGTCGGCCTGCCACATGGCCGCGAGCAGCTTGGGCGCCTCCCAGCGCAGCCCCGAGCAGTGCTCCTGGACCAGGCGCTTCTGCTGCTCGACGTCGCGGTGGTCGTAGTCGATCGGGCCCGCGGCGAAGCCCATGTTCACCTTCATCACCGCCGGCTCCCGGTCGCTGAACAGGCCGAACCCGGCCTCCCCCTCGCGGTGCCACAGCTGCCAGTGATCCAGGCCGAGGAAGTTGTCGGCGGTGTAGATGGAGACGTACATGCCGAGGTGCCGCAGGAAGCGCTGCTCCGGGCCGAACACCAGACGCCTGACGTTGGAGTGCAGGCCGTCGGCGCCGATCACGTAGTCGTAGCGTTCCCGGACGCCGCTGTCGAAGGTCACGTCCACGCCGTCGTCGTCCTGGGCGAGGGCGGCGATGGAGTCGCCGTAGCGGCAGGGGGCGTCGGTGACGGCGCCGAGGATCGCGGTGAGGTCGTCGCGGGCGATCTCGACGTCCGGGCTGTCGAGCCGGCCGCCGCTGATCGTCTCCTCGGTGCTGCGCATGATCTCGTTGCCGTCGCCGTCGACCATGGACATGCCGCGCATGGTCGTCCGCGCGGCCCTGACCTGCTCCAGGATGCCCATACGGTCGGCCACGACCAGGGCGGCGCCGCGGAGGTCGACGGCCTGGCCGCCCCTGCGCGGGCGCGGCGCGCGCTCGACCAGCGTGACCTCGAAGCCGCGCCGCCGCAGCCAGTGAGCCAGGACGGGCCCACCGACGCTCGCTCCCGAGACCAGAACCTTCATGACGCGCTCCTTGTTGTTGACGTTGTACGCGAGACTGAATGTACGTCGTACATACAGCAGTTCACAAGGGTCCACTGGTACGATCTGTACTAGTACAGAGAAAGGATTGTGATGACCGCTCCGCCCTACGCGCGCATCGTCGAGGACATCAGGCGGCGCATCGCCGACGGCCGGCTCCGCCCCGGCGACCGGGTGCCCTCCACCAGGCAGCTCGCCCGCGACTGGGAGGTCGCGCTCGCCACGGCCGCCAAGGCGCTCACGGTCCTGGCCCAGGAGGGCGTGGTGGTCGCCGAGCCGCGCGTCGGCACGATCGTGGCCGAGATCCGCGGCGGCAGGGCGCGGCGGGCCCCCGTCCCGTCCGGCGACGACCTGACCCGCGACCGCATCGTGGCCGCGGCCGTCGAGATCGCCGACGCCGACGGCCTCGCCGAGCTGACCATGCGCGGCGTCGCGGGCCGCCTCGGCGTGGCCACCATGTCCCTCTACCGGCACGTCGGCGGCAAGGACGACCTGGTCATGCTCATGATCGACCACGTGATCAGGGAGTTCCCGCTGCCCGACCCGCCGCCCGACGGATGGCGGGCCAGGCTGGAGACCGCCGCCCGGGTGCAGTGGGCGGGCTACCGCACCCACCCGTGGATGGCCAGGGTCACCTCACTGACCAGGCCGCTGCCCTCGGCCAGCCTGATCGCCCACACCGAGTGGGTCATGCGCACGCTGGAGGGCTCGCCCCTCGATCCGATCAGCAAGATGCACGTGCACACCCTGCTGTTCAGCTTCGTCCAGGGCCTGGCCGCCAACATCGAGATGGAGCAGCAGGCCCAGGCCGCGACCGGGCTGACCGCCGACGAGTGGATGACCAGCCGGGAGGGGGAGCTCCAGGCGCTGGCGGAGTCGGGGCGGCTGACCGCCTTCACCGGCGTCATCGAGGAGCTGGGCGGCGAGTTCGACCTCGACCTCGACCGGCTGTTCGCCTTCGGCCTCGACGCGCTGCTCGACGGGCTCGCCGGGCTGGTCGAGGGGCGCTAGTCGGAGATCGCGATGCGCAGCCGGCGGAAGCCGCGGCCCTTGCTCTCGATCTTGGCCACCCTGATGCGGCCGATCTGCTTGGTCGAGGCCACGTGGGTGCCGCCGTCGGCCTGCGTGTCGAGGCCCACGATGTCGACGACGCGCACGTCCTGGACGGCCTCGGGCACCAGGTTGCTGGCCGTGCGGATGATGTCGGGGATCTCGAACGCCTCCCGCCGCGGCAGCACGCGCACGTCGATGCGGCGGTCGGCGGCGATCTCGGCGTTGCACGCGTCCTCGACGGCCTCCTTGAAGCCGGGCGGCACCTCGGGCAGGTCGAAGTCCATGCGGGCGCTCAGCTCGTCCATGTTGCCGCCGGTGACCAGGCAGCCGTAGTCCCTGAACACCACGCCGCACAACACGTGCAGGCCCGAGTGCGTACGCATGAGCGCCGAACGCCGGGCGTCGGCCACCGCTGCCTCGACCACCGTGCCGGCGGGCGGGATCGGGTCGCCTTCGGCGGGGATCAGGTAGAGATCGTCGCCTTTGCGCACCCCGACGATGCGCGTCTCCACGCCCTGCCAGACCAGAACTCCGTGATCGGCAGGCTGGCCGCCGCCGCCTGGATAGAATGCCGACCTGCTCAGCACGATCCCCTCAGGCGTCGCGTCCAGCACGACGGCTTCGAAATCCCGCAGGCTCTGGTCGGACAGTTCGAGCCGTTGCGTGCGTCCGTGGAGGTCGGCGGTCATATCGGCAGCCTAGTGCCCCGGGGTGATTATGCGTGGCCTGATGCTTCGAGGAAGAATCGCCCCGGTCGTCGCACTAATAGGGATATTTGCTGGAATTTCAGCATGTACGAGTGCGGTGGCCCGGACGCCGCCGCAGCGGGCGCCCGAGGCCGTCCCTCCCGCCCGTCCGGCGGTTCCCGTGATGATGTTCGTGGGCGACAGCTTCACCGTCGGATCCGGCCCGGTGCCGCCCTGGCGGACCTACGCCTCGGAGTCGGCGCGGCTGCTCGGCTGGCAGCCGGTCATCGCCGGCGCCGGCGGCACCGGCTTTCTCAACGAGGGCAAGGTGGGCCGCACGTTCCGGCGGTCGTTCGAGGAGGAGCTGGCCTGGCGGCCGGCCCCCGACGTGCTGGTCATCTCCGGCGGCCACAACGACCAGCGCTGGAGCACCGGGCAGGTGCGCGCGGCCGCCGCCGCACTGCTCGCCGAGGTGCGCCGCCGCTGGCCGGTCACCAAGGTCGTCATGGTCGGCCCGATCTGGCTGGAGGACACCCCGGCCAAGGCCTACCGGGTGCGCGACGCCCTGGCGGAGGTGGCCGACGCCGCGGGCGTGCCGTTCCTCGACCCGATGCGCCGGAAATGGGTGACCGGCAGGCCGTCGGAGACGGTGCTGCCCGACGGCGTGCATCCCACGTTCGCCGGGCACGAGCGCATCGCCGCGTGGCTGGCGGCGGAGCTGGCCTGATCTGGACGGGGCCGGCCTACCAGGGGCCGTAGGGGCCGCTGTTGCCGCGGCCCATGCCCTTGACCGCGGGCTTGACGTCGACGATGTAGATCGTGGCGGCGATGACGGCCAGGATGGAGAACAGGCCGAGCCCGTTGAGGCCGATGAACCGGAAGCCGCCGATCAGCATGAAGTCGTTGAAGTAGCCCAGCGCGCCGCCGCCGGACAGCAGGGTCGCCAGCGCGAGGATGAGCACCCAGATCTTCTTCTGCAGCTTGCCCGCCGAGACGAACGCGTTGGTCGGCACGCGCGCCGCGTGCACCAGCGAGTAGACCGACATGCCGAAGATGACGGCGGCGAGCACCAGGAAAAGGAAGTTGAAAACGCCGTTGATCATATTCATGTTGCTGGCTCCACCCAACGCCGCGATGAAATCGGCCCCAGCCTAATAGGCGTCCCCGACAAGCGGGCACCGGAACAGGAACGGGCCCGCCTCCGAAGAGGCGGGCCCGCTCGCTCACTCAGGCCTTGGCCCGAGGCGTGCGCGTGGTCTTCTTGACGGGCTCGGCGACGGGCGGCTCGGCGGCCTCCGACACCTCCTCCAGCTCAAGGGCGGCCTCGCCGGTCGTCTTGCTGACGACCTTGCGGCCACGGGTGGCAAAGTCCTCGTAGACCTCGGTGGCCTTGTTGCTCAGCTGGTCGGCGTACTCGCGGGCCTTGTCCGGGAACTCGCGGACGAAGCCCTCGGCCTTGTCGGCGTACGCGCGGGTCTTCTCCGGCAGGTCCCTGGCCAGCTCCGAGCGGCGGGACTGGAGCTGACGCAGCTGCTCGGGCAGCTCGCGCAGCTTCTCGACGGCGAAGTCGCCGGCGCCGGCGAAGGCGTAGAACGGCTTGGAGTCGGTGAGCTTCTTGACCTCGGTGGCAAGCGTCATGGGTTAACCTTCCTTGGTTTCCTGGGTGACGGTCCCGTTGCCGGGGGAGGCCGCGTAGGGCTCAAGCGCGGCGAGATACTCCTTGGGCAGCGGCGGCTCGTCGTCCGCGGTGGAGTCGTGCTGAGGGCGGGCGTTCTGGGAGGTCTGCTCGCCCTCGGTGCGGTTCTCCTTGCGGAACGATTCATAGATGTCGATCAGCACCTGGCGCTGCCGCTCGGTGAGCAGCGTGTCGGCGTTGACCGCGGTGATCACGTCGCTCGGCGGCTCCCGGTCCTCGATGAGGCCGGCCTGCACGTAGAGCGCCTGCGAGGAGATCCGCAGACCCTTGGCGATCTGGTTGAGAATCTCCGCGCTCGGCTTGCGCAGCCCGCGCTCGATCTGGCTCAGGTAGGGGTTGGAGACCCCTGCCGCCTGCGCGAGCTGGCGCAGCGAGATCTTCGCCTGTTGCCGTTGCTCGCGGATGTACTCGCCGATCGAGCCGACCTTCGGTAGTGCCATACCCACAGTCTGCCGTCCCGTGCTTGCAATTGCAAACGGAACGGCTAACACCTGCAAGCAGTCAGAGCTGGTAGACCCACAGGAAGGGGGTGGTGGTGAGCAAGCTCACAGAGAGGGCTAGGTAGCCGTACCGGACAAATGCTGACAATTCCGGCCCTGGCTTGATCAGGCGGTCCACCCTGGCCATGACGTTGTGCGCGTGCACGCCGAGCATGCCCTGCGGGGTCGGCATGGCGCCGGCCGTACCGAACCTGAGCAGCGCCGTCGCGAGCCTGCGCGGTGAGCAGTAGCGGCGCGCGCGGTCGTCGGCGGCCATCTCGATCAGCAGCTCCACCTGCGCCTGCGCGTCGGCCACCACCTTCGACCAGGGCAGCGCCCGGCGCAGCGCGGCGAACGGCAGCAGCACCAGATCGTGCCGCTCGCGCACGTGGGCGGCCTCGTGCGCCAGCACGGCCGCCATCTCGTCCGGCGACAGCAGCTCAAGCGCGCCCGCGCTGACCACGACCTGCGAGCGCAACCCCGGCACGCAGTACGCCGCCGCGCTGGGATGGTCGAGCACCCGCACCCCCGGCACGCCCGGATCGTCGCGGGAGATCAGCGCGAGCAGCACGCGATGCCGCCGCCGCGCGCGCAACGCCTGCACGCCGGCCGTCAGCAGCACCACGACCAGCACCGCCAGCGACGTGAGACCGGCGATCATGGCCAGGACGTGCAGCGGGTCCCAGGCCTCGACCGGTGTCCTGCCGCGGGCGAAGGCGATCAGCCCCGGCAGCACGCCCACGTTGTAGGGCAGGACCGCGTAGGCCAGCATGGCGCCGGTGGTGGCCAGGCCCCAAGCCACGCCCAGGGACTGCCAGACGATGATGGCGAGCCTCGGGGCACGGGAGGTCCACCGGGCCGTCGTGAAACGCCAGGAGCCGAGCGCGCACGCCGTGGCGAGCGCCGCTAGCACCGCTGCCGTGATCACTCTTCCTCCAGCTCCGTGAGAGCTCTCCGCAGGATCTCCGCCTCCGGGCCCGACACGGCCTGGGCGAAGCGGGTCAGGGCGGCCGATCGGTCGCCCGTCAGGTCCAACGCCTCAAGCATAAGCTCGGCGATGTAGGCGTCACGGCTCGCGGCCGGTTCGTAACGCCACGCGCGGCCGTCCCTGGTGCGCTCCAGGAAGCCCTTGCGCGTGAGGCGGTCGAGTACGGTCATCACCGTCGTGGGGGCGAGGTCGCGATCGGCAATGAGCCTGCCGACCTCGCGGGCGGTCAGCGGGTTGTGCTCCGCCCAGAGGATGTCCATGATGCTGCGCTCAAGCTCGCCAAGACCCTTCACGCCCTTCAGGGTAGCTCTACAAAGCGTCGAGCTGGCATCCGGGAGCGGCAAGTGGCGGCCCGGAACCCCGCCTGGCAGGCTCGGTGAGATGAATGTCACGTTGGTGCAGGGCGACATCACCGAGCAGCGGGCCGACGCGATCGTGAACGCGGCCAACTCCTCGCTGCTCGGCGGCGGGGGCGTCGACGGAGCCATCCACCGCCGCGGCGGGCCGGAGATCCTGGAGGAGTGCAGGCGGCTGCGCGCCGGGCATTACGGCAAGGGCCTGCCGACCGGCAAGGCCGTCGCCACCACCGCCGGGCTGCTGCCGGCCCGCTGGGTGATCCACACGGTCGGGCCGGTCTACTCCAGGTCGCAGGACCGCTCCGAGCTGCTGGCCTCCTGCCACCAGGAGTCGCTGCGGGTGGCGGACGAGCTGGGCGCGCGGACGGTGGCCTTCCCCGCGATCTCCACGGGCGTCTACGGCTGGCCGCTCGACGACGCCGCCCGCATCGCCGTCGCCGCCGTGCGCGCGGCCGGGACGTCGGTGGAGGAGGTCAGGTTCGTGCTGTTCGACACCGCCGCCTACGAGGTGTTCCTCGCACGGCTCTCCCGATAGCCCGGATCCCGTCAGCTCTCCCGATGGCCCGGATCCCGTCAGCGCGGGTCCACCGCCGACCAGGGCAGCGTCAGCTCGCCGAGCCGCCAGCGGGCCGGGCCGCCGAGCGGCGGGCGCACCGCCACCGGCCACTGCCCGGCCAGCAGCCGCACGGACGCCAGCCAGCGCTGCCGCAGCCCGTGCACGCCGTAAGGAGCGCTGACCGCCCACGCGTGGTCGAAGTCACGCAGGAACGCATGGATGCGCTCACCCGGCACGTTCCGGTGGATGAGGGTCTTCGGCAGCCGGTCGGCCAGGTCGGAAGGCCGCTCGAAGGCGTCGAACCGGGCGGAGAACGTCAGCGTGCGCGGGCCGTCGGGGGACAGGCCCACCCAGACCGCCCGCCGTCCGGTCTCGGAGCAGGTGCCCTCGACCAGCACGCCGCCGGGGGCCAGCTTGCCGCACAGCACGTCCCAGTAGTGCCACGCCTCCGCCTCGCCGTACTGGCGCAGCACGTTGAAGGCGCGGACCAGCGTCGGCGGGCGCGGGACGGGCAGCTCGAAGCCGCCGAGCGCGAAGCTCAGCCCCTCCCGCTCGTACGGCTTGGCCAGGGCCACCCTGGCCGGGTCGATCTCGATGCCGACCACCTCGACGTCGGGCGCGACCGCGCGCAGCCGGGTGAACAGCTCAAACGTGGTCGTGTGCGAGGCGCCGTAGCCGAGGTCGACGACGAGCGGGCGGACGGCGGCGCGCAGGGCCGGGCCGTGCACGGCGGCCGTCCAGCGGTCGACCCGGCGCAGCCGGTTGTGCCACGTCGTGCCACGGGTGATCGCGCCGACCGGTCTGGCCATCCGGCTCAACCGCCGCTGACGCGGTGCACCTTGTGCTGGGCGGCCTGGGCGCGCGGTCTGATCACCAGGCGGTCGATGTTGACGTGCGACGGGCGCGTCACGCACCAGGCGATGGCGTCGGCCACGTCGTCGGCGGACAGCGGGTCGGGGACGCCCTCGTACACGCGGGCGGCGGCCGTCTCGTCGCCGCGGAAGCGGGTGACCGCGAAGCCCTCGCTTTTGACCATGCCCGGCGCGATCTCGACCACCCGGACCGGCTGCCCGACCAGCTCCAGGCGGAGGGTCTCGGCCATCGCGGACTGGGCGTGCTTGGCCGCGCAGTAGCCGCCGCCGCCCTCGTAGGAGACCAGGGCGGCGGTCGAGGTCAGCATCACCAGCACGCCGTCGCCCGACTCCACGAGTTTGGGGATCAGCGCCTGGGTCATGCGTAGGGAGCCGAGTACGTTCGTGTCGTACATCTGCTGCCAGTCGTCCAGAAGGCCGTCAGTGACCGATTCCATGCCGAGCGCGCCACCGGCGTTGTTGACCAGCACGTCGCAGCGGTCGAGCGAGCCCACCAGCGCGTCAACCGACTCCTGAGAGGTCACGTCGAGCGTCACCGGCCTGATCGAGGGCACCTCCGCGGCCAGCTTGTCCAGCCGGTCGCGGCGCCGTGCGCCCGCCACCACCACGTAACCTTCAGCGGCGAGCCGCCGCGCGGTCGCCTCGCCGATCCCGCCGCTCGCGCCGGTCACCACTGCCGTTCTCTGCATGCCCCTCATCCTGCCAGGGCGGACGCGGTGCGAACCGCGGCAGGGAATGTCGAAAAAATTCGGATAGTTGTATTCCGCTTGGAGGTGATGTCGAGTGAGGCGACGACGGGTCAGCCGGGTCGCGACCATCAGCATGCACACATCGCCATTGGACCAGCCCGGCACGGGCGACGCCGGTGGGATGAACGTGTACATCGTCGAGTCGGCCAGGAGGCTGGCGCAACTCGGCGTGGAGGTGGAGATCTTCACCAGGGCCACCGCCCGCGACCAGCCACCCGTGGCCGAACTCGCCCCAGGCGTCCTGGTACGTCACCTGACGGCAGGGCCGTACGAGGAGATGGACCGCGCGGACCTTCCCGGGCAGCTGTGCGCCTTCCTGTCCGAGGTGCTGCGCACCGAGGCCATGTACGACCCCGGCCGCTACGACGTCATCCACTCCCACTACTGGCTGTCCGGGCAGGTCGGCTGGCTGGCCAAGGAGCGCTGGGGCGTGCCGCTCGTGCACACCATGCACACCATGGCCAAGGTCAAGAACCTGCTGCTCGCCCAGGACGACAAGCCGGAGCCGCAGGCCCGCGTGGTGGGCGAGGAACAGGTCGTGGAGATCGCCGACCGTCTCGTGGCCAACACCGCCGACGAGGCCCGCGAGCTCATCGACCTGTACGGCGCCGCCCCACAGCGCGTGGCCGTCGTGAACCCCGGCGTCAACCTCACCGTCTTCCAGCCCGCCTCGCAGGGCGCCGCGCGGCAACGGCTCGGCCTGCCGCAGGACGCCCGCGTGCTGCTGTTCGTCGGCCGCATCCAGCCACTCAAGGCCCCCGACGTGCTGCTGCGCGCGGCCTCGCGCATGCTCATCGACGACCCCTCGCTGCGCGGCCGGCTGGTCGTCGCCTGCGTCGGCGGGCCGTCGGGCAACGGGCTCGCCCGGCCGTCCATCCTCACCGAACTGGCCGGTGAGCTGGGCATCTCCGACGTCGTCCGGCTCGTGCCGCCGGCCCCGCAGGAGGAACTGGCCGACTGGTACCGGGCGGCGGACGTGACGGTCGTGCCGTCCTACAGCGAGTCGTTCGGGCTCGTGGCCCTGGAGTCGCAGGCCTGCGGGACGCCGGTCGCCGCCGCGGCCGTGGGCGGGCTGCGCACCGCCGTCCACGACGGGGTCTCCGGCGTGCTGGTGGACGGGCACGACCCGGACGAATGGGCCCGCGTCCTGCACCGCCTGGTCACCCTGCCGGACTGGCGTGAGCAGTTGTCGCGGGGGGCGCGCACGCACGCGGCCGCCTTCGGCTGGCAGGCGACGGCGGGCCGGCTCATGGAGGTGTACGCGGGCGCCGTCGCGAACCTGCACAAGGTGCCCGTGGCGCTCAACTTCTAGCGGCTGGACGGCCTCACGTCGCGCGCTCCTAAGCTGTATCCCATGCGCGATGTCGTCGAAGCCGCGCTCAAGGCCGCGGACGTCTCCTACGACGAGCCGCGGCCCGGGGCGTTCCTGGTCAAGCTGCCCGGACAGCACAAGCTCGCCACCATGACCTGGCTGATCGTCGGCGAGCGGGTGCTGCACGTCGAGGCGTTCTTCTGCCGCCAGCCGGACGAGAACCACGAGGAGTTCTACCGCTGGCTCCTCGGCAAGAACGGCGCCATGTACGGCGTGCACTTCTCCCTCGACCCCGTCGGCGACGTCTACCTGGTCGGCCGGGTGCCGCTGGCCGCCGTCAGCGAGGAGGAGGTCGACCGGCTGCTCGGCTGCGTGCTGACGTACGCCGACGACTGGTTCGACCGGGCGCTGGAGCTGGGCTTCGCCTCCTCCATCAGGCGGGAGTGGGAGTGGCGTGCCAAACGCGGCGAATCCCTGGCCAACCTGCAGGCTTTCGCCCGATTCGCCGACCCCGGGCAGTGACCTGCCGGCGCTCCGGGCGGCGGCCATAGGATTGGCCGCATGGCGACTTTGGTGCTGCTACGGCACGGTGAGAGCGACTGGAACGCGAAGGGCCTGTTCACCGGTTGGGTGGACGTCAGCCTGTCGGCCAAGGGCGAGGACGAGGCCCGGCGCGGCGGCCGGCTCCTGCAGGAGGCCGGTCTGCGGCCCGACGTCCTGCACACCAGCCTCCTGACCCGGGCCATCCAGACGGCCCAGCTCGCCCTGGGCGAGGCCGACCTGCTCTGGCTCCCGGTCAAGCGCAGCTGGCGGCTGAACGAACGCCACTACGGGGCCCTGCAGGGCAAGAACAAGGCCCAGACGCGTGAGGAGTTCGGCGACGAGCAGTTCATGCTCTGGCGCCGCTCGTACGACGTGCCGCCGCCGCCCATCGCCGACGACGACGAGTACTCCCAGGCCGGCGACCCCCGTTACGCCCTCCTGCCGCCGGAGCTCATGCCGCGCACGGAGTGCCTGAAGGACGTCGTCGACCGCATGCTCCCGTACTGGTACGACGAGATCGTCCCCGACCTGGCCGCGGGGCGCACGGTCCTGGTGACCGCGCACGGCAACTCGCTGAGGGCCCTGGTCAAGCACCTCGACGGCATCGGCGACGACGACATCGCCGGGCTCAACATCCCCACGGGGATCCCGCTGGCGTACGAGCTGGACGCCGACTTCAAGCCGCAGGTGCGCGGCGGGCGCTACCTCGACCCGGAGGCCGCCAAGGCCGCCATCGAAGCAGTGGCCAACCAGGGCCGCTGACCCCACAGCCCTTCGGGCGCTTCGCGCGGCGCCCGGCGTGCCGCGCGAGGCGCCTTCGCACGACCGTGCGAGGGCTCGGGGCTTGGTGTCGGCGGCGGGGAAGGCATGTCACTGATGCCGGACACTGAAATGTGTGGGCCGGCTTGGGGCGAGGTGCCTATGCTTTCGGGGATGTGAGCACCTCTGCCAGAGCTGAGCGCTCCTGCCCCCTTCCGTCCGCCGGGGAAGCCCGCGTTCCGGGCGGGACGGTCTGACGTGCCGACGTGGGAGCCCCATGTGTCGCGCGGGCTCGTACGCGTGGTCGAAGCGTCCTGTTGCGAGGAGTACGTCCTGTGCTTCGAGGCGGCGCAGTTCTTCGTGCGGCGGGTCACCGAGCGCGGGGACCATGAGGAGACCGCCAGGGGCCCGTACGCCCGTGCCGCCGCGGTCTGGGCCGAGCTGGCGCGGCGGCATGTGTGCAGGAGCCGGCAGGCGGCCTCCTGACGTCGGCCGAGGCGCGGGCGCGGCCCGTCAGTCGGACGTCGGGCGCAGGACGAGGGTGACGAACCCGAAGACGTCCCGGTAGACGCGCAGCCACTCGGCGCGGTGGGTGTCGGCCGTCGTGAGGGCCTCGAACCTGTCCGGATGGTCGGGGTTGTCCAGAGCCCAGGACGCCAGCGAGCCCGTCCAGGCCCATTCGTAGTCGTCGAGCTCCTGACGGGTGCTGATGTGGCCGTGCACCGGCGTCCAGCCGTCGGCGGTGACGCGGTCCATCAGGGCCGGCAGGCCGGTGAGCTCGCCCAGCATCTCCACCGCCTCGGCGGACGGCTCCCCGGCCCAGAAACCGTCGCCGACCAGGACGCGCCCGCCGGGGGCCAGGTGCTCGCGCGCCGCCGCGAGCGTGGGCGGCAGGCCGCCGAACGCGTGCGTCGCCCCGACGCTGATCACCAGGTCGAACGCGTGCGGCGAGGTGAACTCGGCGGCGTCCGCACGATGGAGGACGAGCCGGTCGTGGACGCCGAGCGCCTCCGCGCTCTCGCGGGCGTGCGCCAGCGAGCCCTCGGCGATGTCCACGCCCTCCGCCTGCAGCTTGGGACGCGTGCTCAGCGCGCGCAGCAGCCACTCCCCGCCGCCGCAGCCGAGGTCGAGCACGCGCGAGCCGCCCTGGGGGAGGGCGCGGTCGAGAAGGCGGCTCACCGAGTCGTCGTCGAGCGGAGCCGCGATCGGATGGTCCGCGTGGGCGAGTCGGGAGATCTGTTCACGATTCACCGGCGGAGCCTGCCACATGCGGAGACGTCACCGCATCCGCTTTTGGCCAGGAGACAGGGCGCTTGGCGGGCGTCTGTCGCTGCTTGTCGCTGTTCGTCCCGCCGGATTGCCTCATTCCCGGCCGGGGACGTGCGAAGCGGGCGGCCCCCCGACAGGTGCCGCCCGCTGCGTCCGGGTGAAGAGCTCGCCTCCGGGAGGCCGTCAGCTGGGACGGGAGCCGGTGACCAGGTAGACGACGTCCCGCGCCACTCGCACCGCGTGGTCGGCGTACCGCTCGTAGTACCGGCCGATCAGCGTGATGTCGATCGCCGGCTCCACGCCGTGCTGCCAGTCCTTGGCCAGGATGTTGCGGAACAGCCGGCGGTGCAGCCGGTCCATCGCGTCGTCGTCCTCCTCCAGCTCAAGGGCCGACTCAACGTCCCTGGAGGCCACGCAGCTCCCGGCCTTGGTGACCAGGTTCTCGGCGATCTGCCCCATTTCCACGATGGTCGAGCGAGTCTCGGGCGGAATCGCCGAGTCGGGGTGCCGCAGCCGGGCCACCTTGGCCACGTGGACGGCGAGGTCGCCCATGCGTTCGAGGTCGGTGCCCATGCGCAGTGCCGTGATGACCATTCGCAGGTCCACCGCGACCGGCTGCTGCCTGGCCATCAGCTCGAAGATCGACGTCTCGATGTCGGCGAAGAGGGCGTTCACCTCCTGGTCGCGGGAGATGACGCTCTCGGCGAGCTGGAGGTCGGCGTCGAGGAGGGCCGTGGTGGCACGGGAGATGGCCGAGCGGACCAGCCTCGTCATCTCGACCAGCTTGCCCGTCAGGAGATCAAGTTCTTCATGGTACGCGTCGCGCATGTCGTCACCGTACGTGCCACTCGATGAACGAACCTCTACTGCGAGATGAACTTTCCAGGAAAGGGCCGTTCATCCGCAGGTGAGAGGTCTGTCCCTTGAGCTTCGCCACCTACCATCGGAGGCATGAGTGAGATGGCCATGAGCTTCGCGGCCCTGGCCGGGTTCGTCGTGGGAGCCCTGGCGGTCCTGTTCTACCGGAACCAGATCGAGGCTCCGAAGAGGACCGATTCAGCCGACGGCGTCGAGACCGGAGCGGCGCTGCCGCAGGGCGTGGCCTCCGTGCTCGCCGTGCTCCCCTCGTCCGCCGTCGTGCTCGACGCGCACGACCGCGTGCTGCGCGCCAGCTCGGCCGCGCGCGCGTTCGGGCTGGTCAAGGGCGACAGGCTGATGGCCGCGGAGCTGCTCGCACTGGCAAGACAGGTACGCCGCGACGGCGAGATCCGCGAGAGCGAGATCGACGTCGCCGGCCACAAGTTCGGTCAGGAGACGACGAACTTCGCCGTCCGCGTCGCCCCCCTCGGCTCCTACGGCCAGGTGCTGGTGCTGGCCGAGGACCAGACCGAGCGGCGCAGGGTCGAGGCGGTGCGCCGCGACTTCGTCGCCAACGTCAGCCACGAGCTGAAGACCCCCGTGGGCGCGCTGAGCCTGCTGGCCGAGACCATCCAGGACGCCGCCGACGACCCCGAGGCGGTCACCCGCTTCGCCGGGCGCATGCAGCACGAGGCCGCCCGGCTCACCTACCTGGTCCAGGACCTGATCACGTTGAGCAGGATCCAGGGCGCCGAGCCCATCCCCACCCCGGGCCAGGTCGCCATCGACGAGGCCGTCCACGACGCCATCGACCACTGCAACACCAAGGCGGTGGCCAAGGACATCACGCTGGTCACCGGCGGCACCGAGGGCCTGCGCATCTGGGGCGACGACGAGCTGCTCGTCACCGCCCTGCGCAACCTCATCGACAACGCCGTCGCCTACAGCCCCGAGCACACGCGGGTCGTGGTCAGCGTCCGTCCGGCCGGCGACTCCGTCGAGATCAGCGTCAGCGACCAGGGCATCGGCATCCCCGAGGAGTCTCTGGAGCGCATCTTCGAGCGCTTCTTCCGCGTCGACGCGGCCAGGTCACGGGCGACCGGCGGCACGGGGCTCGGCCTGGCCATCGTCAAGCACGTCGCCGCGGCCCACGCGGGCGAGGTGTCCGTCTGGAGCAAGGAAGGCTCCGGCTCCACCTTCACCCTCCGTCTGCCCGCCTTCGGCGGCACGGCGGTGGCAGTACCACCCTCGATTCCCCTGGAGACCGCAAAATGACCAGAGTTCTAGTGGTTGAGGATGAGGAGTCCTTCTCCGACGCCTTGTCCTACATGCTGCGCAAGGAGGGCTTCGAGGTGTCGGTCGCGGCGACCGGGCCCGAGGCGCTCGACACGTTCGACCGCAATGGCGCGGACCTCGTGCTGCTCGACCTGATGCTGCCCGGCCTGCCGGGCACCGAGGTGTGCCGCTCGCTGCGGCAGCGCTCGAAGGTGCCGGTCATCATGCTGACCGCCAAGGACAGCGAGATCGACAAGGTCGTGGGCCTGGAGCTGGGCGCCGACGACTACGTGACCAAGCCGTTCTCCTCGCGGGAGCTGGTGGCCCGCATCCGCGCGGTGCTGCGCCGTCAGGGCGACGTGGTGGAGGAGCTGGAGACGGCCGTCCTGGCCGTCGGCCCGGTGCGCATGGACGTCGACCGCCACGTCGTCGCGGTGCGCGGCGCGCAGGTGCAGCTGCCGCTGAAGGAGTTCGAGCTGCTGGAGGTGCTGCTGCGCAACGCCGGCCGGGTGCTCACCCGCGGCCAGCTCATCGACCGCGTCTGGGGCGCCGACTACGTGGGCGACACCAAGACGCTCGACGTCCACGTCAAGCGCCTGCGGGCCAAGATCGAGGCGGACCCGTCGAACCCGCGCTGCATCCTCACCGTGCGCGGCCTGGGCTACAAGTTCGACGCCGCCGAGGAGTGAACGACCCTTGTTCTGGTACGTGGGTTCGTACCAGAACAAGGGTTCTCTCATGCCGTCAGTGGGCCTCTTCGGTGGCCGTCGGGGTGGGCGACGCCGAGGGCGTCGCGACCGGGGTGGCGTTGGGGGCGGCGGGGTAGTCCTTGAACTCACGGCTGCGCGTGACCACAGGGACGTTCAGGGTCACTGTCCCGGCGTTGGCGAACTGGAGGTCCAGACGCACGCTCTCGCCGCCTCTGAGGCTCGTGGAGATGCTCTCCAGCATCAGCTGGGGCTGCGGCTTGCCGGTGTTGACGAGCTGGTTGGGGGGAAGCTGGATCGGCGTGGCGACCTTCACGGACCCGACCGAGCCCGCGGAGACGGCCTGGAGGGTGTCGGCGGCGCCCGCGGTGTTGAGGATGTTCAGGTAGATCGGGGCTGAACCGCGCCACGGGAGCTGGGCTCCGGAGTCGGGGCCGAGGATGAACGCCTGCGGGATGTGAATGCCGCGCGTGCCATAAGCACCCTGGTCGATGAGTGCGACCGCCTCGTTCGGGGCGTACGGCTTGTTGGTGTTGGCGTCGAATCCTGCCCCGCAGCCCGCGAGCACGGGGGCTGCCAAGAACGCGGCGGCTACGACAATCCAGCGACGGCTGGTCACGTGCGGGTTCTCCTTGCTCTTGCGCGGTATGGCGCATGGGGTGTTGGGCAGCGCCTACCATATCCACCTGAATCCATGGTCATATCCGCACCCCTGCAGGTCATTCGCTATGTCCGGAAATGCGATTCATACGGTCGAGGACTTGTCAAGCCCCAATATGCGGCTTTGACCTGCAGTTATGAGGATTTCACTGTTCCGGGAGCCTGTGGATGCGTGGTACCCTGGAGTACAGCGGAAGGGGTACTTGTCACATGACTTTCCAGGTCGGCGACACTGTCGTCTACCCCCACCATGGGGCTGCTCGGATCGAAGCAATCACGAAGCGATCCATCAAGGGTGAGGAAAAGACCTACCTGGTGCTCAAGGTCGACAAGGGCGACCTTACCGTCCAGGTGCCAGCAGAAAACGCGGAACTCGTCGGTGTGCGCGACGTCGTCGGCCAGGAAGGCCTTGAGCGGGTTTTCGATGTTCTTCGGATGCCGCACACGGAAGAGCCGACCAACTGGTCGCGCCGTTACAAGGCCAATCTGGAGAAGCTCGCCTCCGGCGATGTGAACAAGGTTGCGGAGGTGGTTCGCGACCTGTGGCGTCGCGACCGCGAGCGCGGCCTGTCAGCGGGCGAGAAGCGCATGCTCGCGAAGGCTCGTCAGATCCTCGTCAGCGAGCTCGCGCTCGCCGAGAAGACCAATGAGGACAAGGCTGAGGCCCTGCTCGACGAGGTTCTCAACTCCTGAACACGAATCTTCCACGGGTGGGCGTCGGAGTCGACGTCCACCCGTTCGCTTCGGCGGACTCGGGGCGTGAGCTCAGCCTCGCCGGCCTGCACTGGCCGGCCGAGATCGGGCTCGACGGCCACTCCGACGGCGACGTCGCTGCGCATGCCGCCTGCGACGCGCTGCTGTCCGCGGCCGGCCTGGGCGACCTGGGCGGGCTGTTCGGCACGTCCGATCCCCGCTGGGCCGGGGCTTCCGGGGTCACCCTGCTGGAGGAGACCGCCCGCCAGGTGCGCGCGGCGGGCTTCGAGATCGGCAACGTGGCCGTTCAGGTGATCGGCAACCGTCCCAAGATGGCTCCTCGGCGTACCGAGGCCGAGCTGGCGCTCGGCGGCGCCGTGGGGGCGCCGGTGAGCGTCTCGGCCACCACCACCGACGGGCTCGGGCTCACCGGGCGCGGCGAGGGGATCGCCGCCATCGCCACGGCCCTCGTGGTCAACCTTTCCTAGGCATTCAGCGTCTTATGTGTGGGATGCGTGAGGGTGTCCCGGCGGGTCGTCGCCGAACCCGCCAACTGTGGGGGCGGCGGTTCGTCACTGGCGCGGTACGGGCCGCCGCCTTCCTCAAGGGGTAGTTTCCCCAGGTGTCGGGTATGTCCCCATCTAAGACATGTGAACGTCTCGGGGGGAGCTACACATGATCGGCGCGATCGTTTCCGCAGTAGTCATCGGCGCCATCGTCGGTGCGCTGGCCCGGCTGATAGTGCCTGGCAGGCAGAACATGTCCATCGGCCTGACGCTCATCGTGGGCATCGTGGCCGCCCTGATCGGCACCCTGATCGCACAGGCGTTCGGCTGGGCCGACACCAAGGGCATCGACTGGCTCGAACACATACTCCAGCTCGTCCTGGCTGTGGTCGGCGTGCTCCTCGTGACGCGGATGGGCTGGGGAGGACGCGGTGGACGCACCGGCCGAACCACGACCTGACCTGCTCGTTCGTAAAGCCGGCGCATAATCGCCGGCGATCGGGTAGCGAAGCTCCCCGTGAGAGTGAACGGCTCACTCTCACGGGGAGGTTTCGTGTCATGACCATTCAGTCCATCCTTGGCGCCATCGTGATTGGCGCCGTCATTGGCGCAATCGGTCGCCTGCTGCTGCCTGGCAGGCAGGCCATCGGGTGGATCCTCACCATCGTCGTCGGCATCGTCGCCGCCCTGCTGGGCACCCTCATCGCCCAGGTGCTCGGCGTCGAGACGACCCCCGGCATCGACTGGATCGAGCTCGTGATGCAGGTCGTCCTGGCGATCGTCGGTGTCGGCCTGGTCGCCGGCCTACGCCGCGGCTCCAGGGTCTAGCGGGCGCCAGGGGTGTAGACGAGATAGACGCACACGAAACGGCCCGTCCGGGATCATCCCGGACGGGCCTCTCGTGTTTCACGCGTTTCTTCGGGGCGTGGCCCGCTATTCCTCGGGGTCCGGCGGGCGCGGAGTGCTGCGCAGGCGGCCGGACGGGGCCTGGGTGTCCTCGTGGATCACCGGGTGGGGCGCGGTGGCCTCAGAGTCGCTCTGGGGCGTCCGGGGCTCGTCGGCGGCGGGGCGGGTCCGGCGGTCGTCCTCGATGACGGGGACGGGCTGGGTGTCGACGTCGCGCGTGTCGGTGGCCCGGGTGTCGGTGCGGGGGTGGACCAGGACGTCGGTCGGCTTCACCCGGTCGCCCCACCGGACCGGCCGCCTCAACGGTTCGGGTTCGGGCTCGGGCTCCGGCTCGGGCTCCGGTTCCGGATCCGGCTCGGGCTCGGGTTCCGGTTCGGGGTCGGGGGCTCGTTCGGGCTCAGGGGCGCGTACGGGCTCGGGGTCCGGATCTTGCGGTACGGCCTGCCACTCGGGCACCTGGGCCGGGACCGGCGGCGTCTCCGGCGCGGCCGTGGGCCCCACCAGCGGCGTGGACTCCAGCACCGGCGGGGGCGCCTCGGTCACGAGCGGCGGCGGCGTGTCGGCCGCGCGGCCCGGGTGGAAGGGCACGAAGTCGTCGTCGTCCGCCTCCTCACGCGCCGCGCCCCGGTGAGCCTGGACGTGCTTGATCAGCAGCAGCCAGAGCCACAGGGCCACGGCCAGCATGACCCAGGGCGCCAGGGCCACGCCCACGGCCACCTGGCGCGCGTCGAAGGTGAACCGCAGCGCGGTCGCCACGTTGGCCGCCGCGGCGGCCACGATGAGCAGCACCAGCACGGTGGCGGCCTGCGCCCGCACCAGCGGCCGCGCGGGGCGCAGCAGCAGCACGCCGAGCAGCGCGACCACGAGCAGCGCGTCGAAGGCGGCCGGATAGAGGAAGGCGAGGTCCTGCCGCGCCTCGCCGGTGACGGCCAGCGCGCGCAGATCGTCGAAGGACAGCGCGCAGGCGGCTCCGGTCAGAGCGGCCACCGCGAGCCCGGCCAGGGCGATGCCCAGGCGACGGAGCGTAGAGGGGGGAGTCACGTCCATGGCGCCTTCGAGACTACAGAAGAATGGGGATCACGACCGATCAAGGGAGACACATGCCCGAGCTGCCGGAAGAAGCGCGCGAACTCCTGGATGCCCCGAATCATGCGACGGTGACCAGCCTCAACCCCGACGGCGGACCGCAGTCGACCGTGGTGTGGGTGCGCACGGACGGCGACGACGTCCTGTTCTCGACCGTCCGGGGGCGGGTGAAGCCGCGCAACTTCGCGCGCGACCCGCGGACGAGTCTGCTGGTCATCGACCCGGAGAACCCCTACCGCTACGTGGAGGTGCGCGGCCGGGTGACGATCGAGGAGGACCCCGAGGGCGCGTTGATCCAGGAGCTGGCCCAGAAGTACACGGGCGAGCCGTGGGAGGACAAGCCGGGCACCGAGCGCCTGATCATCCGGATCCGTCCCGACAAGGTCACGGTACGAGGCTGAGTAATCGGCCTACGAGAGCTCCCGAGGCGTTAGCCTTGCCATCGTGAGCCTGCACATCTACGACACCAGCACGCGCGCCATCCGTGAATTCGTTCCGGTCGAAGCCGGCCGGGCGTCGATTTACCTGTGTGGGGCCACCGTGCAGGCGCCTCCGCACATCGGGCACATCCGCTCAGGCGTGAACTTCGACGTGCTCAGGCGCTGGCTCACGCGTTCCGGATACGACGTGACGTTCTGCCGCAACGTCACCGACATCGATGACAAGATCATTAGGGTGTCGGCCGCGGAGGACGTGCCCTGGTTCGTGATCGCCGAGCGCAACCAGCGGGCCTTCACCTGGGCCTACGACACGCTCGGCTGCCTGCCGCCCACCGTCGAGCCGCGGGCCACCGGCCACGTGCCCGAGATGATCACGCTGATGGAGCGGCTGATCGAGCGCGGCCACGCCTACGCCTCGGGCGGCGACGTCTACTTCAGCGTCCAGTCCTACGCCGACCACTACGGCAAGCTCTCCAACCAGAAGCTGGAGAACATGCGGGGGGCGGCCGACACCGACGACGAGTCGCTCAAGCGCGACCCGCGCGACTTCGCCCTGTGGAAGGGCGCCAAGCCGGGCGAGCCGACCTGGCCCACGCCGTGGGGGCTCGGGCGTCCCGGCTGGCACCTGGAGTGCTCGGCGATGGCCACCAAATACCTCGGGCCGACGTTCGACATCCACGGCGGCGGCATCGACCTGATCTTCCCTCACCACGAGAACGAGATCGCCCAGTCGCAGGCCGCCGGCGACGGCTTCGCCCGCTACTGGATGCACAACGGCATGCTCAAGATCGGCGCCGAGAAGATGAGCAAGTCGCTCGGCAACTCGTTGCTGATCCCCGAGATGGTGCAGAAGGTGCGTCCGGTGGAGCTGCGCTACTACCTGGCCGCGCCGCACTACCGATCCTCGATCGAGTACTCCGAGGAAGCGCTGTTTGAGGCGGCGGCGGCCTACCAGCGGATCGAGGGCTTCGTCACCCGCGCCGCCGAGGTGATCCACGACGTCGACGCCGACGCGCCCCTTCCGCAGGCGTTCGCCGACGCGCTCGACGACGACCTCGGCACGCCGCAGGCGCTCGCCGTGGTGCACGAGGTGGTGCGCGAGGGCAACGTGGCGCTGTCGCGGGGCGACAAGGAGGCCATCGCGCGCCTCCTCGCCGAGACCCAGAACATGCTCGACGTGCTCGGCCTCGACCCTCGCTCGCCGCAGTGGCGCGGGAGCGGCTCCGACCTGTCGCCGGTGGTCGACGCGCTGGTGGCGGTGGCTCTGGAGCAGCGCAAGGCCGCGCGGGCCCGTAAGGACTACGCGGCGGCCGACGCGATCCGCGACCAGCTCGCCGCGGCGGGCATCACGGTCGAGGACACGCCGCACGGCGCGCGCTGGGAGCTGGCCCGCTGACCTTCCGCCGCTCCTGAGTGACGGCGGGCGCCTTTCGCGTCCGCCGTCAGCCGCGGAGGGCCGCGACGGCGGCGTCGGTGGTCTCGATCACGATCGTGTGGTAGCCGTCGATGCGCGAGACCATGCCCGCACGCGGGCCCTGGTGCCATGCCGGGCTGGTGTAGAAGGCGTCCTCGTGCTCGTCGCGGGTCTGTTTCGAGGGGAACGCGCGGATGAGGTACGCCTCCTCGTGGCCGTCCTCGTCCACGAGGGAGGCGCCGCTGCTCACGACGTCGATGCCGGCCTTCGCCAGGAGGGGGAGGGCTTCTTCGTGCATGATCCGGAGGAAGTCTGCGCGGGTGCCGGGTTTGAGGCGGTAGGTGCGGATCTCCAGGATCATGCGGCTGCTCCTTGGGGGATGGTCGGGGTAGTGCTGGGTGGCGGGCACGTTATTCGGTGGTCGCTGACATCCTCCGTCAGTGTTTTCGGGGCTCGTGCTCGGGGGGCTGGCTGATGGAGTTTGGGGTTTCCGGCTTGTCTGTTGGCTTGGCGGTCGGTTTGTTGGTTGGTTCGTCGGTCGGCTTGTCGGTTGGTTTGTCGGTTGGTTTGTCGGTTGGTTTGTGGGCCAGGAAGAAGGCTTGGCGGCCTGAGCGGGGTCTTTCGCTCTCGTCGGGTTCGCGGATGAGCTGGGCGTCCAGGGACAGTCCGGCCGTGGCGAGGAGGTCGGCGATGTGCTCCGGGGGAGTCCAGTAGACGTCCAGTGACAGCATGTGGCCGTAGCCCTGGCTGAGGTGTCGGCGTTCGTCGCCGACCTTGAACGCGATCAGCAGGTGGCCGCCCGGCGCCAGCACCCGGTGGATCTCGGCGAACACCGTCGGCAGGAGCTCCGGCGGGGTGTGGACGGTGGAGTACCACGCGACGGCGCCGGCCAGGGACGCGTCCGCCAGGTCCAGCGCGGTCATCGAGCCCACTTCGAAGCGGAGGCCGGGGTGGCTCCGGCGGGCGACGTCGATCATCCCTGGCGACAGGTCGATGCCGAAGGCGTTCACTCCGAGGGCGTGGAGGTGGGCGGTGACGCGGCCCGGTCCGCAGCCCAGGTCGGCCACCTCTCCGGCGTCCGGGCCCTGCACGAGCTCGGCGAACGCTCCCAGCATGGCCCGGTCCAGGGGCTTGGTGTCGAGTTCGTTCCTCAGCAGGTCGGCGTATCCGGGGGCGACGGTGTCGTAGGCCGTTCGGGTGGCTTGGAGGTAGGCGGACTCAGTCATGGCCAAGGACCATAACCGGCCTTTGGGGTTGGGGTGGGCGCTTTCGGAGTCGTCTGGGGCCGGTTCGAGGTGGGCGCCTTTTGCACTGTGCGGGGGGCTGTGCGGGGGCGGTTTGGGGGCTCTGCTGGGAGAGGCGGGCGGGCCTGCGGTCGTCGCGATGTGCGGTCACGGCGTCGTGTGCGGTCATGGCGTCGCGTGCGGCCCGATCTCGCGTGCGGCCCGATGAGGCGATTTGTGGTGATGTGCTGACGCAAGACGCTCGGTGAGGTGGTGAGCGGCGCTACGTGCGCCCTGAGGGCAGGCGGCTCGCCGGGTGTGCCGCGGCCGGTCATGTGCGGACGTCAGTGTGCGGACGCCGCCCTTCTTGGTCTTGGCGGGATCGGATGGGGGCTTGCCCGGCGGGATCGGGTGGGTCGACGGGCCGATACCCTTGATGGCATGGCAGCAGGCGGTAGGGCATCGGGCAGGCCCGCGAAGAAGAAGGGCCCCTCCAAGGGCACCGGGGGCCAGAAGCGCCGGTCGCTCGAGGGCAGGGGCGCGACGCCGCCTGCCGAGATGCGCCACTGGTACAAGGACAAGGCCAGGTCCGAGCGCATCGCCAGGGAGGACCGCGGCGGCGAGACGCGCCGTCCAGGCAGCGGCCCGGCCCGGCAGAAGCGTTCCGAGGACGCCCCCGAATACATCGGCGGCCGTAACCCGGTGCTGGAGGCGTTGCAGGCGGGGGTGCCCGCCAACGCCCTCTACGTGGCCCAGCGCGTCGAGAGCGACGACCGCGTACGCGACTCCATCAAGATCGCGGCAGAGCGCGGGATCGCGCTGCTCGAAGTCACCCGCGACAAGCTCGACCGGATGACGGAGGGCGTCGTCCACCAGGGCATCGCGCTCCAGATCCCCGCCTACGACTATGCGCATCCGTCCGAGCTGGTCGAACTGGCCCAGGACGCGGCCGAGGTCCCGTTGATCGTGGCGCTCGACTCGGTCACCGACCCGCGCAACCTGGGCGCCATCGCCCGTTCCGCCACCGCGTTCGGCGCGCATGGCCTGCTCATCCCGTCCCGCCGCTCGGCCGGGGTGACGGGTGGCGCCTGGAAGACCTCGGCCGGCACGCTCGCCACGCTGCGGGTCGCCCGCGCCTCCAACCTGACGGCCGCCCTCCGCGAATACCGCGAAGCCGGCCTCTTCATCATCGGCCTCGACGGCGCCGGAAAGATCGACATCGGCGACGCCGACCTCCTCGCCGAGCCGCTCGTGGTCGTGGTGGGCTCCGAGGGGAAGGGCCTCGGCCGGTTGGTCCGGGAGCAGTGCGACGTGGTCGTCCGCATCCCCATGCAGGCCGCCGCGGAATCCCTCAACGCGGGCGTCGCCGCCGGTGTGGCACTGTACGAGGTCGCTCGTCACAGGCGCCGCTAGCGTCTACACTGGTAGGCCGTGCCGACGTAGCTCAATCGGCAGAGCATCTGTCTTGTAAACAGAAGGTCAGGGGTTCGATTCCCCTCGTCGGCTCTGCAACAGGAAGCCCCTGAACAGGCGTTATGCCGTCAGGGGCTTCCTTGTTTGTCAGGACAATAGCGCGATCTTGCTAACACTCTTGCTAACGGGGGGTCTCGTGGCCTCGGAAGAGCGCTCAGGCACATGGACCTACGCCCCTGAGGGCGGAGCTGCGTACGTCAACCTGCGAGGTTCTATCGCTCAGGGTGGGATCGCGAGGACGGTCACGATGGATGAAGCGATGGTCAACTTGGACCTCGATGTCGATGGGCGTGTGATCTGCACCGAGGTCCTTGCTGAGTGGATCGAACAATGAAAAGAGGCCCTCCCGAAGACGGAGAGCCCTCTCTGTACGTGACATAAGGCCGTGCTTCTGAGTGCTTCGGCGAAGACGTCTGCGGCAGTCGCCGCTTGCTGGTGATGACGGGCGCGTAGACCCGGAGCGTGATGGCGGGATCGGCGTGGCCGAGGCGGCCCGCCACGACGTGGACCGCCGCCACGACGTGGACGGGGACGCCGGCCAGGAGCAGGGGCGCGGCGTGGACGTGGCGGAGGTCGTGCAGGCGGGCATGCGGGAGTTGAGCCTTCGGATTCTGCTCGTTGTGGGTCTTGATGAGCTTGGGCATCAAGGAACTGGGTGTGTCGAGGGACAGCGGATCTCCCCAGCCGGTGGTGAAGACGTATGCGCCGCCGCCCTTCCAGGATTCGCCTAGGCGGGCGTTCCTCGTCCTGGCGGGCGCGGTGGGCCTTGAGGACCTTGACCGTGCCGAGGCCGAGAGACGCCACGCGGGAACGTCCGCTCTTGGTGCCTTCGGCTCGCTGGTGGTCGATCACTGCTGCGGTGCCGGTGATGTGGATCTGCGGCATATCGAGGTCGACGTCTGTCCAGCGGAGGTTGAGCAGTTCCCGCGTCGCGCGCCGGTGTAGGCGGCCAGGTACAAGAAGGCGTACAGGCGATGCTCTTGTGTGGTGGCGAGGAACGCGCGGAGCTGGGCCGGGGGCCAGCTGGATGCGGTCGCCAGCCATGACACCATCACCCAGCTGATTGCCGCGATCCGCCGGGTAGCCCGCCAGGCTCGCGGCGCGAACGCACCTATTGCGGCACACTGCCACGCCCACGACTACATCGTCCCAGGCAAGCCGGAGATCGCCTGGGACGATGAGGAGGCCAAGAACGCCCTGGTGAGCGAGCTGGTCACCGACGCCTTAAGGAAGGTCTACCTCGTGGCCGAGGGCTGGACCTCGTCGACCTCGCCGATGATGAATACCGTCCCTTCAGCCCCAGGTGGCAAGCAGCCCTTGGGGACGATGACTCCTTGCGGCGGATTGGCGCGCCAGGTGGACCCGCCACCTCCCGCTCGGAATCTGTCGCCCTCCACGATCACTCCCACGCCCGGCACAGTGACCCCTCGTTTCCCCTTGACTCGAATAGGCTCAGTACCGTTGGGCCAAATGGGCATCGCTTCTGTCCCGGTGCCGGAAGCGGGACTCAGCCTGAGACAGCGGCTCTTCGCGTCGAAGGTCAGCACTCCGGAGAACTCGGCCTTCATCGACACGCTGGAGCCATGGACGAGGATGAAGGGATCATCCCCTTCGACGCGAACGCCCGTACTCGCGCAGCCGGTGATGAAGAAGATGGACAGGGCGACCCTTAACAGGTGGGGCACGTCCATACACTCCAATTGGTCCCGAGACCATCCGCGTCGTTCACGCGGTCTGTCGGCACCCAGTAGTCGACCGTCCATGTGCTGAATCGCCATCCGCCGGCGGAGAGGATCCCCCAGGCGCGGTTTCCATAGTACAGCGGCCCGCCGCTGTCACCCTTGACGCTTATCTCATCGGTCTCGATGTTGCCGCGATACTGCTTGCCGTCATCCATCCAGTCGGTGATGTCGACATTAGTGTCGGTGATGTTGTCACAGGAGGCCCCGCTATTCCTGCCGAATTTACAGACGGGCTGTCCGATGACCGGCGACGTCCCTACGTCATGAGCGTAGCGCGCGAGATTCCAATCATAGTAGAATGTGCGCGTCTGCGTCATGGACGTGGTTGAACTCTTGTCGTACCGGGCCATGTCGTAGTTCTGGGATCTGTACCAGCGCGACAGTGTGGTGGTGTCGTCCGCCTGGGTCGGATGGTTTCGATAGGTGAAGTACTGCTCAAGGTCAGCACAGTGCCGGGCGGTCAGGCTGGCCTTGGCGCCGGTCGATGAATTGATGACGTTGAATCCATTGGTACAGATGAAGGAGGAGCCATCAAGCAGGCCGCCGCCGCGAATGTATTTGTCCTTAAGTGTGATATTTGGCCTGTCGACCACCTTGATGGTGATATGGATGCGGTCGTTCACGGGAGCCGGCGGCTGTAGGGCGGATTCCGCCTGGGCGCGCATAGTCGCGTTGGTCGCCTTGTCCTTGAGGGATAGTTCGAAGGTGATCTCGCCGGTCTCCGCATTGTGCTTGGCGATGGCCGATGCTACCTTGCCGGTTTGGCGAAGCCGCTGGTAGGCGGCATCCTTGACCGCCTGGAGCTCCTTCTCTGAAAATCCTCGGTTCGGGAAGAGTTTTACCTGGACAGGCAGATTGCCGACAATGTCGGCGGCCCTCTTCGGAATCTCTCCCTTGAATCCGATCCGAACGCCGCGCCCTTCATCGACAATGGCTATATCGGCGACATCGTCGGAGAGCTCCGAGCGTAGTTGGGCAGCGATGGAGTTGATTTTCGGAGTCCATGCATAGCGATCGATCGCTTCTTTGAAGGAAATTTTCTTGCTGTCGGCCAGGCGATTCAGGTCGATCAGCTCGGCGAAGGGAATGCCATCCACCTTGATCGTTGGATCGGGTACCGGCCCGTCCGGCATAGCGCCCTGGGCGGACGGGTTGCTGGCGACCACGTGTGATGCATAGGCGTCAAGTGCGCTCTTCAGCGAAACCCCCTTCTGCTCAGCCTCTCTGGCGAGTCTGTCGAGGGTCGGGTATTGCTGGCCTGATTGAATGCCTGACGTGATGACGAGCGGGTCGCTTTCCAATGACTCGGCATTCGCAGCAGCGGACTGGATGCCGATCACTGACATTGCAAGTGTGGCGGCGATGCTTAAACCGCGTTTCATCCGTACCTCCTGGGAGATGGATCACTATAAGTGATCAATTCAAATGATCTTTACTTCTGGTCACCTCCAAGTCAACACTCCAAAGTGTCCAGTACCGGTCATGCTTGGCGCTTGCGACCATAAGAGGGGGAATGCTAGATGGTGCGAGCTTGCCCAGCGCGTCTGCTGCTGCCGCGCCGCAGCAGCTCAGTGAGGGCACCAGGGCTCTGGAAGGCGGCGCAAATTCGCAGGAGACATTTCGCTGCCTGGTTCAAGGCGTGATCTCATCCGGACACCCACCCGGTATCCCGGTGTCGTTCGCTATCGGCCGTTCTGGGAGTTCATGACCCATGAGATCGGCAAGGCGCATCCTTGAATTTATCCTTACCTGCCCGAGCCTCTCTGAGGTCGTGCCATGGGGTGATGATCCACCCGTCCTGCATTGGTTTGTGCTACTGACGGCTGGTACTGGATCGAGGAGGACGTCGGAGCCGGTCTCGATGGTGAGGTCTTGATGGCCTTCGGGAGCCCTGCCGGGCCGCTCTGAACTGGCGCGCGACCCACGTTCTGGACAACCGTGCGTACGGGGGGCGAAGCGATTGCGGAGCTCTGGTCAGGCCCCCGTCGACGGGACCGGATCTCCGCGCTGACGCGGGGAGGTCTATGCGAACGGGGCCAGGTACGGGCGGTCCTTCATCGAGTCGTGGATGCGGCGCAGCCATGGTTGCCGAACCGCCGTCAGGCGCTCCAGTGCGTTGAAGAATGCGCGCCCATCGGGACGGAACAGCGTGTGTGGCAGCAGCGCGGGCGGGTCGTCGCGGCGGACGGCGGCAGGCATCCCGCGCGCCGCGGGCATGAGCCGTCGATCGTCGTCGAAGGCCAGGTACGTCCACACGTCCGCAGCGAGCGGCACCACCGTTTCCGCGTCGCACGGCCATACCTCACCGGTCTGGGGGTGCTTCGGCACCAGGGCGAGGTCCGTGATCGGGGTGGACAGGCCGGGGCCGGCCAGGACGAGGTGTCGTTCCGGCGGCCCGGGAGGGAGGAGGCTGTCGATCGTCCGGCGAAACGTCTCCGCGACGAGCCCCTCAGGGACGGACACCCGCCTGCCGCCCGAAACCACCACCAAATGTGCCAGGGCCACCGCGATTGCGGCCTCCCACTGGGGGCTCCAGAAACCAAGCGGATCAACGGGCGGCGTGCTCGGCAGCTCCGTCCAGTCCATCACGCGTTGGACGGGGCCGGCGACGGCGACGGGACGCACGGCGTCCGGTTCCAGCCACACCACCTGCCAGAACCCGCAGTCGTCGACGCGGGTCGCCACCGGGCAGCCGCACCTGGCGCAGGCCAGATTGGGGCCGTACTGGCCGTCCCAGCCGCAACAGCAGCCGCCCAACCGGTCCGGGATGAAGACGGTTCCGCGGACGTCGCCCGGCGCGATCCCGATCCTGTCCGGAGGGCCCGTGATGCAGTACATCATCTGCCGGACGCCGTGATCCTCCGGTTCGGGCGTCAAGGGAGCCCTTGCGCGGCCATCCCCAGGGTCCACGACGTATGTTCCCGGCTCCAGCAGACCGGGGAGCAGGTCATGGCCGTACTTCTGGCCGGAGTGGTCGGGGAGCGCCACCCGCGCCACCCGCGCGGTCAACACGGCGCCGCACGACGCACAGGAGAAGACGACCAAACAGCCTCCCTTGCCGCATACAAGGCGATCATGGTGGCACAACATCCCGCCTCGCGGGGAAACGTGGGCACATGACCACCGACAAGCGGCGCCATGGGGACGACTCGGCTTCGATGTGCCGGCGTCAGGACTTGGTCGCAGGTGGGAGGACGCCCCATCTGAACGTGGAGCTCTTCAGCAGGTGCTCCGTCGTCCTGATGCCGGTCAGGTGCTCGACGAGCAGGAAGGCGGGGCCTTCGTAGAGCCGGGGACGCGACGGGTAGAGCCTGTCGATCTCCTCCATCGTGTCCAGGAGTTCGGCGGGCGTTTCCGTCAGGAAGCCGTCGTCGCCGCCCCAGCCGAATCTGATCTCGCCGTCCTCGCACCAGTAGAAGTAGTCGAGGCCCTTGACGCCGAGTGCTGCCTGGGAGACGAGGCGGGTGCCCGTGGACAGCTCGGTGATCAGGTCTTCGCAGGTGCCGAGCCAGTCGGGCTCGGAGATGAACGTCCATTCGCCGAGGGAGGTGACGCCGACAGGGGCCCTGGGGTCCGGGTCTTCGAGGAAGGGGCCCGGGGTGAAGTCCTCCCAGCGGCCGCCGAGGCGCGCGATCACCTGTTCGGGCGTGGCGCGCACGTAGATGAAGCTGTAGCACTCCTCGGCGTATTCGCCGCGCAGCCAGGAGACATCGGGGGGTTGCAAGGACATGCCGTCATGCTGGCAGTCGGCACCGACAGGAAGGCTCTGTCGTCGGGAGGCGGCCGGCGGTGGGCGTCGCGCGGAAGCGTCCGTAGGCGAGCCGAACGTCGGTCAGCATCCCTGCCCGGGGACGGCGGCCAGATCCATGACCATGTATCGCTTGCGGGCGTCGTCCCGCCAGAACAACAGCGGGCTGCCGGAGAGGGAACCGCCGACCTGAACGGGTCAACTCACCTTCGGCCTGGCTTGCCCGCTTTTGGCAGGCTTGCCCGCTTTTGGCAGGCTTGCCCGCTTTCGGCCGGAGCGCGGCGGACCGGTCGGCGCAGCGGTCGTAGATCACGCTGCCGTTCTCCAACGTCCCGACACGGGCTGTGGACATGGAGGAACCCTCGCCGATGACCTTCGGCGGATCGAAGAACCCGAACCTGTCGTGGAAGAGGTGCCGTCGACCTTTTCGGCGGAGCGTTTCTCGCCGGTGACGAGGTTGGTGACGGTGTTCCTGCCGTCGTGCGTCCAAGGCCAGGTGGAGACGTGGCCGGAGCCCATCAGGGCCGGAGTTCCGCCGGTGAGGGGGACGCGGTGGACGGAGCCTCCCCTGTCGTCCACCAGACGATCTGGTCGCCCGCGATCTCCAGGCGGTACATCCGACCGTCCCGGCCCCCGGGCCGGTCGGGGTCGGGCGCGACGAGGGCCACGAAACGGATGTGACCGCCGGTGATCGGCATCGTCCACAGTTGCAACTCGGGGCTCGTGCGGGTCCGGACGGCGGACTGCGGCGATCCACACGATCTGCGAATCGCTGACGGTCACGTTCTCGATCCGGTGATGGCGTGCCGCGCTCTCGGGGATGGTCCCCAAGAGTTCGTGCCTGCCGGTCCGCCGGTCGTAGTTCACCAGGACCGGCCGGTGCTCGTTCGGGTCGGCCATCAGCACCTCGTGCCTGCTGAGCATCGCCAGTGGACGAACGTCGCGGGTGTCGCTGAACCAGCGTGGCACCGAGAAGAACGCCTCGGGCCAGACGTCCTCGGCCGCAGGCAAGTCCGGTACCGGAGGAGGGGCAGCCGGTCGTGACGCCGATTGCGAGACATGTGTCGAGCAACCGCCTGTGCCGGCGGTGAGCAGGGCCCCTAATGCGGTAATCGGCAGCCTCGAATATGCGGAACGTCTCACCTCTTCTCAGACGTCGGGGCCGAAAAGTGAGTTCCCGTTCGTGGGCCGTGAAAGGCGCGTCGATGAACGCGGGAGATGTCACCGAAACGACCGTCGGGTGAGCGCTGGGTAACTGATCCCCCGTGAGGGCCGACATACATTTACAGGAGTTCGCAGGCATGGGCGGGGTCATCAATTAGCCGGGCGAGGAACAATTTCAGCTCACCGTCTGCGCCCCGTCGGCTCTCGCGGAGCAACTCGAACAGCGTCCCTTTCTCATGGGCCGGCCCTGGCTCTTCGTCGCCGGGCTTCGTCCGGAGAAGGTCACCGAGTGGCTGAGCGAACGGATCGCCGTACTGGAGGCTCCGGCCTGGCGGAGCAGATCGGCGGGGCTGCGGCGGCAGCCCCGCCTCGGCGCGCGGGCGGCGGGCCGGTGACGCCGGGCCCTGTGCCAGGTGGTCAGAAGGGGCCGGGCCCTGTGCCAGGTGGTCAGAAGGGGCCGGGCTCCGGGTATCCGGCCTTGATGACGGCCCTGCGGGTCTTCGGGGTGAGCTTCTTCTCGTTGATGACCTTGCCGGCCGCCGGTGCGGTGATCTGCACCTTGGCGCCCCAGCCCGAGAAGCTGGTGTCGGTGTGGAAGGCCATCTGACCGTAGTCGTCCTCGTCCGACGACGGGGTCGAGTCGACGACTGTGCGGGTGAGCAGGTTGTTCTTGTCGAAGTACAGGTGGAACTCGACGCTGCCTTCACCGGCTGCCTTGTTGTGCCGGTAGGCGGCGAGGGTGGAGGTGCCCTGGTATTCGCCGGGCGCCACCTCGGAGGAGTGATCCAGCATGAACTTCAGGTCGGCCGGGGTGGCGCCCATGTCGAGGATGGAGTTCTCGCGCTCACTGGTCCGCGAGCCGATCCAGGAGCGGCCGGCGGGCAACGCCTTGGCGATGCCGGGGTTGGTCACGTAGGCGTTTCTGCCTTCGGCCACGACCCGGTAGGGAGGTTCGAACTCCTTCTGGCGGGACGACATGCGGACACGGAGGTCGGCTGCCGCCACCTTGCCCTTTCCGAACGCCAGCGTGCCGGTGGTGCGGGTCTTCACCTCCACCTGCATGGCCTGGCCGTCGACGGTGAAATCGAGGGTGATGCTGCTTAATTCGGTGATCTTCACGCCCTTGCCTGGTAGTAGTTGGGCCTTCAGGGCTTTCACCGCGTCCGCGGGGGCGGCCTGCGCGGTTGCCGGAGATGCGGCCTGAGCGGGCAAGGCTGCCGCGCACACGACTGCGGTCGTGGTCGCGAGGCCCGCGAAGAGAAGCTTCATCAGTGTCCTTCATTTCGTGGATATAGCAGGGAAAAGAGTAAGAGAGGGGTGTCGGGCGGACGGACGATATCTCGTAACGATCGGGTGCCGACTGGTGATTTCGAGGATGGAAAAAGAGCGGCCCTCGCGTCCGCTCTCGTCACGTGCGGAGGATTCCTTGGGTGTGAGGGACAGGGCATGGGGAGCGATTGCCGTTGTACTGGCTCTGGGAACGGTTTATGCGACCAGCGTTCCCGGCTGGCATTTCATGTGGTTGATGGCCATCGGCGCCGGCTGGGTGTTGTTCGGGGTTCCTTGGCTTGTCATGCTCGGTGGCGCTCTGCTCCGGAGGGACCGGGCGGTCGAGTTACGCCGTCACTGGCGGTTCTGGGTCGTGCCGCCCTTGGCCGCGGCTCTGGCAGGGGCACTGGTCTACGTCGGTGCGCCGGTCAGGGTGCGGTTCGAGTTGTCGCGGGGCAGTCTTGAGCACCTCGCGCAGACGGTGTCAGACGGGACGCCGCCCGAGGAGCGGCGATGGATCGGGCTTTATCCCGTCAAGTACCTGGTAGGCTCCCGCGGAGCCGTCGGGTTCATGATCGAGGACGCGGGATTCTTCGGCAGCTACGGATTCGCCTGGAGCTCGAACGGTGAGCCCGACATCGACGCGCCGGGTTCTTACCGCCACTTCGACGGACGCTGGTACGTCTGGAGCGACGACTGAGGCCCACCCGGGAGATCAGGCGCGTCGCCAGGCCAGGAGGCCGTCGGGGGCGGCGGCCCGGACGTAACCCGCGCCCACGAGTTCGTCCCGCAGGACCTCCCAGGCGGGACGGTAGGCGTGCCCGACGAGTTCTTCCTCGCTGAGCACTTCGTCGCCCCGGGTGATCCGGTAGAGGTAGCGGCACGTGGCGCGTTCGTCGTCCGACTCGATGATCTCGGACGAGACCGTGTACGTGTGGCGGCCCACCCGCCGGGAGTCCAGGTGCCGCATGGGCCGCGGCTTCGGCGGACCGCCGTCGCGCCAGGTGAGCACGAGAAGCCCGCCGGGCTCCAGCCGGTCGGCCAGGACGGGCCAGAGCCGCCTGCGGTAACCGGGCTCCAGGGCGTACAACACGTTGATCATCAGCATGGCCTCGACCGGCTCGTCGAGGGCGAGGCCCATGGCGTCGCAGGGCAGCACGGTGACCCGTTCGAGCAGGTCGGGCCGTTCGGCCAGGCGGGAGAGCAGGATCGCCCGCATCGTGGCCGAGGGTTCCAGCGCGAAGATCTCGGCGGGCGTCCACTCGGCCAGGGACGTGGTGATCAGGCCGGTTCCGGCGCCCACCTCCAGGACGCTGCGGCGAACCCCGGCCAGGAGGGACGGCAACTTCTCGCGCACGCCCGGTACGTGGCTGTGCACCGCGAGCAGGTCGTAGAAGACGGGAGAGATGTAGTCGGCCATGATCGGCCACCGTAGTCCAGCCGGTGTGACGTCCCCCGGGTCAGGCTCCCGCCGCCGGGGCCCGGTCGAGCGTCACGCCGAAGTGCTCCCGGTACGCCGGAAGCAGCTCGTTCTCGTTCAGGATGCGTTCGGCGCGCTCGCCCTGCCGGGTGACGATCAGCTTGCGCCCGCTGATCGTGGTACGCCCCTCCGCCGTGCGGATCGAGCACACCGGCGACCTGGTGAAGTGCGAGTCCGGCGAGGTCGCCTGCCACCAGCAGGTCGGCACGAAGTCGGCCAGCTCGTACGGCCGCGCGGTGAGCCGGTAGGCGGGCTCGCCGTTGTGCGACACGTCGAGATCGCCGTGCTCCCCGGGAGCGGGGACGATCTGGAACACCCCCGCGCCGTCCTTCTGCTCGCCGCGCTCGTCGATCCGCAGCGGCTCGTCGGCGAAGTCGCCGAAGCCGACGTCCACCAGCCAGGGCTCGTCCAGGTCGACGCGGAGCGCGAGGTGGTCGAACAGCGGCCCCGGCCGGCCGCCGCCGAACACCCGCGCCGCGAGCAGGGTCACCCGGTAGCCGAGCGCGGTGAGCAGCGCGGCGAACAGGCCGTTCTGCTCGTAACAGAAGCCGCCGCGACGGCGGGTGACGAGCTTGTCGAACAGGGCGTCGGGAGCGAGGGAGATCGGCTCGCCGAGGTGGATGCTCAGGTTCTCGAACGGCACCGCCCGCAGGTGCGCGAGCTGCAGGGCCCGCAGACCGTGGACGTCCGGCGGCACCGGCCGGGACGCTCCGAATCTGTCCAGGTAGCGGGTGACTTGCGACTCGTCCATGACCTACAGGAAACCACGTCTCGCCCGCCTGCGCCCGCCGGATGGCGGCGCGGGTCAGCTTCGCACGGCGCACAGCAGGCGGTTGTTCCCGCGCTGCCACAACGTGCCGATCTCGCCGAACCCGGCCTTGGTCAGCGCGCCGACGTGCTGCTCGACCAGGTGGGACTCCGAGCCGTGATGGGATGCGCCGGCCGTGCTGCGCTCCTGGTTGAGGTCGGCGAAGGCGGGGTCGGCGGCGATGGCGTCCCACCAGGCGCGCCAGTCCTCGGGCCGGCGGTCGCCGAAGACGCGGTCGGTCTCGCGCTGGTGCACGGCGTGCTCCAGCCGGGCCAGGGTGGGGGAGGAGGAGTCCATGTGGTCGCCGTTGAGCAGGATCCCGCCGGGGCGCAGCACGCCGGCCAGCTCGGCGTACGTCTCCTGAAGCTCCTCGGGCGAGATCCAGTGCAGCGCGGTGGTGCTGACGGCGGCGTCGGCCGGACGGTCGAGGCCGAGCGCCTGGGTCCACCCGCCGGTGCGCAGGTCGGCCGAGACGAACCGCAGCCCCGGGTAGGCGGCCCGGCCCAGCCCCAGCAGCAGCGGGTCGGCGTCGACGGCGATCACGGTGGCCGCAGGCAGGCGTTCGAGCAGCCGGGCGGACAACGACCCCGGCCCGCACCCCAGGTCGATGACCACGGGGTCCGGCCGGCCCAGCGCCTCGACCGCGTCGATCAGCGCGGTGAAGCGGGCCTCCCGGTCGGGCAGATAGCCCTCCTGCTGACGGTCCCAACGCTCGATCCATGCCAGCGCGGCTTCCTGAGTGAGCATCAGATCTCCCTGTAACTGTCGTCTAAGATTTGAGCAGTCACAACTTAGAACGCGAAGGTGTAACCGGTCAAGTGGATTACAACAGTCACACAGATGCGATCGTCCGGGTCGCGGTGGCGCTGGTCAACGCGCTGACCCCGGGCGAGCAGCGCGGGCGCGAGTTCCCCGTCCCCGACGACCTCGCCGCGGCCGCCTCCGGCGCGCTGGGCAGCGTCTATTCCGGCCACCGCGGGATCGGCGCGGCCGACGCCGCCGAGCTGGCCGAGGTGGCGGCCCGGCTGCGCGTGGTGTTCCGCGCGGTGGCGGACGGCGACGTCGACGCCGCCGCCATGGCCACGAACGCGCTGCTGGAGGAGAGCAGGGCCAGGCCGATGCTCGAACGCCACGACGGCGAGCCGTGGCACCTGCACTTCCACGGCCCCGGCGGCTCGGTGGCGGGCGACTGGGCGGCGAGCTGCTCGACCGGGCTCGCGATCGTGCTCGGCAGCGAGTTCAGCGACCGGCTCGGCGTCTGCACCGCCCCCCATTGCGACCGCGTCTACGTGGACGTCTCCCGCAACGGCACCCGCCGCTTCTGCTCCACGGCCTGCCAGAACCGCGTCAAGACCGCCGCCTTCCGGGCCAGGACGAAGGCGGAGTGAGCCGTGGTGAGCCGGGTCAGCCCAGGACGCGGATCGGCGCGCCGGCCAGGAACGCGTCGATGTCCTGCACGGCGTCGCGGAAGTAGGTCTCGTAGTTGCCGCCGGTGACGTACCCGAGATGGGGGGTGGCCAGCACGTTGGGCAGTCTGCGCAGCTCGTGCCCGGCGGGCAGCGGCTCGGTCTCGAACACGTCGAGCCCGGCCCCCGCGATCAGCCCCTCGCGCAGCGCCGACGCCAGCGCGGCCTGGTCGACGATGGCCGCCCGCGAGGTGTTGACCAGGTAGGCGCTGGGCCGCATCAACGCCAGCTCACGCGCGCCGACCAGCCCGCGGGTGCGCTCGCTCAGCACGAGATGGACGGAGACGACGTCGGACTCGGCGAACAGCTCCTCCTTGGCGACCGCCCGCACGCCCAGCTCGTCGGCGCGCGCCGCGGTCAGGTTCTGGCTCCAGGCGATGACGTCCATGCCGAACGCCTGCCCGATGCGGGCCATCTGCGCCCCGATCTTGCCGAGGCCGAGCAGCCCGAGGGTGCCGCCGTGCAGGTCCATGCCGACGGTGCTCTGCCACGGGCCGTCGGAGCGCATCGCCGTCGCCTCGGGCACCAGGTGGCGGGCCAGGCCCAGGATGAGCGCCCAGGTCAGCTCGGCCGGCGGGGTGGAGGCGCTGCCGGTGCCGCACACCGTGACCCCGCGGGCGCTGGCGGCGTCGAGGTCGACGGAGGCGTTGCGCATGCCCGTGGTGATCAGCAGGCGCAGCCGGGGCAGCCGCTCGAACAGCTCCGCGCAGAACGGAGTGCGTTCCCGCATGAGGACCACGATCTCGAAGTCCGCCAGGGCCGCCACCAGCTCGTCCTGGCTGGTGAAGTGGGCCCGGAAGCTCGTGGCCCGGACCCGCGACCAGTCGGCCAGCCCGAGGGCCACGCCCTGGTAGTCGTCGAGGACGGCGCAGCGCAGCATGATCCGTGATCCTACGCCGCGGCCCCCTGCTCCAGCTCCCCGGCGGGGCCGGGGAGCTGGAGCCCGTTCATTCGGCGGCTAGCCTTTCCGCCTCTTCGTGCAGCGCCGCGACCAGGATCAGCTCCAGGTTGAGCTCCTCCAGGTCCGGCGACGCCAGACCGTCAAGGACGCGCATGGTGGGCCTCCCTGAACAAAAGACGTCTCAGGTGTCACATAGGTTCACATCTATCTGAAACGTTCTCAGGGGAGGCGCGGACCGGAGGGAGAGGGAGTCATTCCGTCGAGGGTTCCGGGAATTGTCCCGGACAAATCGTCAAGCGACTCCCGACAGGCCGGAATCGCGGTTCAACTCGATGTCCATCTGCATCGCCAGAATCTCCTGCCGCTCCTGGTTGATCCTGCGGCAGATCGTGACATATGCGGTCAGCACCTTGGAGTAGGAAGCCCGGGCCTCCTCCAGCTGGCCGCGCAGACGTTCGATGCGGTCGGGGTCGGCGAACTCCTCGGCCTCGGCCTCGGCCAGCAGCGCGCGGGCCTCGTCGACGATCTCCTCGGCCCGCAGCCGCGTACGTCGCAGCATCGCCGAGCACTGGAAGAGCTCCGTCAGGCGCGCCGATGAACGAGCGAACTCGGCCTTGCCCATACCCGTGCCGCCCGCCCGATGCCAGCGAAGATTCGATGCCATTACCGCCACCTCCCCGGTCAAGGTTGCCTAACTGTAGACGTGTGTACCCCGCCGGAGGATGACCTGAGACGCCCACGGAGTACGTCCCTGATCCCGACGGAGAGTTTTCTTCCTCTGACAGGTCGAGGATTTTCCCCTGAAACTCATTCGGTCCCTGGTGAATGTCCTGATTAGAGCCATCTGTGGGGTCTATCCGAAGAATGCAACGAATCGCCGGGGTCGGCAAATAGGTGACTCCAAGACGGCCGATCGCCCCCCGCGGCGACGGGCGTTCGTCACATACTGAAACGACATGGCGGCGCAACGTGACTCCGAGGTGACGGCAGTGGTGGCGATGTCGGCGGCGGGTAACAACGACGAGACGGTCGACGTCAGCGTCGTCATCCCGGTGCACAACTGCCGTCCCTATCTGGACAGGTGCCTCACCTCGGCGCTCGTGCAGCGGGTGAAGAAGGAGATCATCGTCGTCGACGACGGCTCCACCGACGGCGGCGCCGAGCTCCTCGACCTCTATGCCACCTACCACCAGTCCAGCGTCAAGGTCGTGCACATCGAGGGGTCGGGCGGCGCCGGCCGGCCGCGCAACGTCGGCCTCGCCCATGCCACCGGCCGGTACGTCTTCTTCTGCGACGCCGACGACCACCTCGGCCCCGAGGCGCTGGAACGCATGGTCGCCATGGCCGACAGGAACGGCTCCGACATCGTGCTCGGCAAGATCGTGGGCCACGGCAGGCGGGCCCCGGCCTCGATGTTCCAGCAGAACGCCGAGCGCCTGACCCTCGCCGACAGCAACGTCTACAACAGCCTGAGCTGCTTCAAGCTGTTCAGGCGGGAGATGGTCGAGCGCCACGGCATCCGTTTCGCCGAGGACATGCTGGTCGGCGAGGACATCATGTTCACCGTGCACGCCTACTGCCACGCCGGCGTGATCTCGGTGGTCGCCGACTACGACTGCTACCACCTGGTCTCCAGGTCCGACGGCAGCAGCATCATGCAGCGGGCGGGCAGCCGCGACCCGATCGCCTGGCTGACCATGATCCGGCGGCCCATCCGGCTCATGGCCCGGCACGTCGAGCCCGGCCCGCTGCGCGACCACCTGCTGCGCCGGCACTTCAGGCTCGACGCCTTCAGCCAGCTCGGCACGGTGTTCCTGGAGAGCGACGACGTGCGCCGCAAGGAGATCGCCCAGGAGGTCGCGGCGCTGTGCGACGAGTGGTTCACCCCCGGCGTGCACGCCCGGCTGAACACCATCGACAAGCAGCGCGTGGCCGCGCTCGGCGACGTCGAGCGCCTGGTCCGGCTGGCCCGCATCGAGAGCGCCACCGTGCGGCGGCGGCTGACCGGGCTGCGCTGGGAGGAGGACCACCTGGTGGTGAGCGGCACGGCCGGGCTGGAGGGCATCAGCCAGGACGACGGCGTGGCCCTGGTGCTGCGCCCCCGCAACGACCCGCACGGCGAGCTCGTCGTCCCGGCCGAGCGGCGGGGCGCGGAGTTCACCGCCCGGGTGGAGGCCGCCGCGCTCGCCTCCGGCGTCTGGGACCTGCGGGTGGCGGTCGAGCTGGAGGGGGTGGTGCGCCACGGCCGGCTGGGCGCCGACCGGGACAACGGCGTCACCCGGCCGCAGCCCCGCCTGATCGGCGGCGTGGTGACCCTGCCGTACTTCACCAGGGACAACGGCAACCTGAGCATCGACGTCGGCGGCCATGTCGTCGCCGTGCCCGGCACCGTCCGGCTGGAGCGGACCAGGTGGGGGCTGGGCCACCGGCTGGTCGTGCACGGCGAGGTCAGCGTGGCCGGGCAGGTGCCCGAGTGCGCGGCGATCAGGCAGATCGTCTGGCGCGAACGGCGTACCGGCCGCGAGCGCGCCGAGCGCGTGACGGCGCTGCCCGAGGGCGGGTTCGCGGCCCGGCCGGCGGTGGGCCGGCTCCCGCCCGGCACCTGGGACGCCTACCTGGAGCTCGACCTCGGCGGGCCGCCCGCGCTGTTCAGGATCGAGACCGACGCCGACACGGTCGCCGGCCCGCGCAGGTGGCGGGGCGCGGCGTTGCTGCGCAGCGTGCGGCCGTACGCGACCTCGGGGAAGGGACGGCTGAGCACGGTCGTGCACCGGCTGACGCCGCGAACGATCCTCAGGAAGCTCCTTCAGTAATTGCCACCTATGTGCAGGTGCAAGGCGATGCTCTAAAGTGAGGAGGATTTGTTCGTCCTTCTGGAGGCGTTGCCGTGCACGTACCCGATGGCTTCTTCAACGCAGCTACATCCGTCTCCGCCGGAGCGGTGGCGGCCGCCGGGGTAGCGGTCTGCCTGCGGGGCGCCCGTCGCGAGCTGGACGACCGGACCGCGCCCATGGCGGGGCTCGTGGCGGCCTTCATCTTCGCGGTCCAGATGCTGAACTTCCCCGTCGCGGCGGGCACCAGCGGCCACCTGCTGGGCGGCGCGCTGGCGGCGATACTCGTGGGGCCCTACACAGGCGTGCTCTGCATGGCCGTGGTGCTCCTGGTGCAGGCCGTGTTCTTCGCCGACGGCGGGCTGACCGCGCTGGGCGTCAACATCACCATCATGGGCATCGTCACCGTGCTGGTCGGGTGGGGCGTCTTCCGGCTGGTCACCGCCATGGCCAGGGGGCGGGGCGGGGTGACGCTCGGGGCCTTCCTCGGGGCGCTGATCTCGGTGCCGGCCTCGGCGCTGGTGTTCTCCGTGCTGTTCTGGATCGGCGGCACCGCGCCCATCGAGGTGTCGGCCGTGGCCGCGGCCATGGGCGGCGTGCACGTGCTGATCGGCATCGGCGAGGCGCTGATCACCGCCACCACCGTCGCCGCCGTGCTGGCCGTCCGACCCGACCTGGTGTACGGCGCCCGCGGGCTGGCCAAGCCGCTGGTGCTCAAGGGGGCCGACGGCGCCACCACGACCGTGGACGAGCCGGCGCCGGCGGCCCGGCCGGGCGCGCTCAAGCCGTTCCTGCTGGGCGGGATCGGGCTGACCCTGGTGCTGGCCGGCGTGGTGTCCTTCTTCGCCGCCTCCGACCCCGACGGGCTGGAGGCCGTGGCCGAGAACAAGGGCTTCGGCGGCCAGGCGGCCGACCACGCGTTCGGGTCGTGGGCGCTGGCCGACTACGGTGAGGTGGGCGGCATCCCGGTCGGCGTGGCGGGGATCGTCGGCGTCGGGCTGGTGCTGCTCATCGCCGGGGCCGTGGCGTTCGCCGCGCGCAGCCGTACGAACGTGGGGGTCTGATCTGTGAGAGACGGTGAGTGACGGTGGGCGCGGGGCATCGGCACGATCTCTACCTGCCGGGTGACTCCCTCGTCCACCGGCTGCCGCCGCAGTGCAAGCTGCTCGCCGTCTTCGCCTTCGCCGTCGTCGTGGTGGCCACGCCGCGGGAGCGCTTCTGGGCGTTCGCGGTCTACGCGGCGCTGCTCGGGGGCGTCGCGCTGGCCGCGCGGGTGCCGGTCGGGCACGTGCTGCGGCGGATGGTGATCGAGCTGCCGTTCGTGCTGTTCGCGTTCCTGATCCCGGTGATCGGGATGGGCGAGCGCACGACGGTGCTCGGCGTCTCGCTGAGCGTGCCGGGGTTGTGGGCGGCCTGGAACATCCTGGTCAAGGCCACGCTCGGGGTGATCGCCTCGATCCTGCTCGCGGCCACCACCGAGCCGCGGATCATCCTCGTCGGGGCGCAGCGGCTGCGGCTGCCGAGCCTGCTGGTGCAGATCGCCATGTTCATGCTCAGGTACATGGACGTGATCCTGGAGGAGATGCGGCGGATGCGGGTGGCCCGCGAGTCGCGCGGGTTCGAGGCGCGCAACTTCCGGCAGATCCCGGTGATCGCGCGTTCGGCCGGGGCGCTGTTCATCCGTTCGTACGAGCGGGGTGAGCGGGTGCATCTGGCGATGCTGAGTCGCGGCTACGCTGGACGGATGCCGATAATTCAAGATATTTCGGCATCCATCGGGCAGTGGGCGGCGGCGCTCGCCCTGCCCGTCGTGGCACTCGCGGTTCTGGGGCTCTCATGGTGAACTCTCTGGAGGTCAGTGACCTGGCCTACGCCTACCCCGACGGCACTCAGGCGCTGTTCGGCGTGAACCTGGCGATCGGCCGCGGTGAGCGGGTGGCGCTGCTCGGCCCCAACGGCGCCGGCAAGACGACCCTCGTCATGCACCTCAACGGCATCCTCACCGCCGGGCACGGCAGCGTGGCCGTGGGCGGCGTCCCGGTGCGCAAGGACACGCTCAAGGAGATCAGGCAGCGCGTCGGCCTGGTCTTCCAGGACCCCGACGACCAGCTCTTCATGCCCACGGTCCGGGACGACGTCGCCTTCGGCCCCGCCAACGCCGGCCTCAAGGGCGCCGAGCTCGACCGGGTGGTCCGCGACGCCCTCGACCGGGTCGGCATGCTGGAGGCCGCCGACCGGCCGCCGCACCACCTGTCGTTCGGCCAGCGGCGCCGGGTGGCGGTGGCCACGGTGCTGGCGATGCGGCCGGAGATCCTGGTGCTCGACGAGCCGTCCTCCAACCTCGACCCGGCCGCGCGCAGGGAGCTGGCCGAGATCCTGCGTTCGCTGGACGTGACGGTGCTCATGGTCACCCACGACCTGCCGTACGCGCTGGAGTTGTGCGAGCGCTCGCTGATCCTGTCGGGAGGCGTGATCGCCGCCGACGGGCCCACGCGCGAGCTGCTGGCCGACGCCGAGCTGCTGGCCGGGCACCGCCTGGAGCTCCCGTACGGCTTCGCCGTCCCGGCCGGATGAGGCAACCTGGTCCCCAGGTCGCGGGCCGGGCGGCCGGCTGGGTAAGAACCCTCAGCGCCGCGTCCAGCGCGTGATTGGTCCGGTCTAGTCCTTCTGTATCCGGCTCTTCGTAGTTTGTGCATGCCCGCTATCCGGGGATGTCGAAGTACAGTGGCTCATCGAGGAGGGGCCAAATGAAGCTGCGGCTTGCGCGACACGCCCTGGGTGACGCCGTGGTGGTGGCCGTTGAGGGAGAGCTCGATCTGTTCACCGCACCGTTCCTCCGCGACGAGGTCCGCGACGCCATCAAGCAGGACAGCGCCAGGCTCGTGCTCGACCTGCAGCAACTGTCGTTCATGGACTCCAGCGGTCTTTCGGTGCTGATCGAGGCCTGGCGGCTGGCCACGGGAGAAGGGGGCGGGGTGTCCCTCGCCGCGCCCCAGGCGCCCGTGGCGCGCATCCTGCGGACCACGGGGCTCGACCGGCGGATCAAGGTGTACTCCGACGTCGACAGCGCCGTGGGCGGAATTTAACCGGCCCCGAGTAGAACTTCATTCGGTTGGCGCGTTAAGGTCCGGGATATGGACGTCAACGGATCTGCAGCAATCATCTCCGGCGGTGCCAGCGGCCTCGGTGAGGCGACGGCCCGCGAGCTCGCCCGCGCGGGCGCCACCGTGGTCATCGCCGACCTCAACGAGGAGCGCGGCAAGGCCGTCGCCGACGAGCTCGGCGGCGTCTTCGTCAGGACGGACGTGTCGGACGACGATCAGGTGCAGGCGGCCGTCGACGCGGCCGTGGCCACGGGCAAGCCGCTGCGCGTCGTGGTCAACAGCGCGGGCATCGGCTGGGCCGAGCGCACGGTCAACCGCGAGGGCAAGCCGCACAACCCGGCCACGTACCGCAAGGTGATCGAGGTCAACCTGATCGGCACCTTCAACCTCATGCGCATCGCCGCGGCCGCCATCGCCGCCACCGAGCCGGTCGACGCCGACGGCCAGCGCGGCGTGGTCATCAACACGGCCTCCGTCGCCGCCCTGGAGGGCCAGACGGGCCAGCTCGCCTACTCGGCCTCCAAGGGCGGCATCGTGGGCATGACGGTCCCCGCCGCGCGCGACCTGGCGGCCATCGGCGTTCGCGTGAACACGATCTGCCCCGGCATCATCGACACCCCCATCTACGGCTTCTCCGGCAACGCCGAGGAGTTCAAGGCCAAGCTCGTGGCCCCCGTGGTCTTCCCCAAGCGCATGGGCCGGGCCGACGAGTTCGCCCACCTGGTGCACTCGCTCGTCCAGAACGACTACATGAACGCCGAGGTCGTGCGCTTCGACGGCGGCATCCGCTTCCAGCCCAAGTGAGGTCCCGTGTCTGACGAAGTGCTCGTCGAGGAGTCCGGCAACGTCGCGGTCATCACCATCAACCGGCCGAAGGCGCGTAACGCGATCAACGGCGCGGTGGCCCGGGGGATCGCCGAGGCGCTGGACGCCTTCGACGCCCGCCCCGAGATCTCGGCGTACGTGCTGACCGGCGCCGGGGGCACGTTCTGCGCGGGCATGGACCTCAAGGGGTTCCTGTCCGGGGACGTCCCGCTGGTCGAGGGGCGCGGCTTCGGCGGCATCGCCGAGGCGCCGCCGAAGAAGCCGCTGGTGGCCGCGGTCGAGGGGTACGCCCTGGCGGGCGGCTTCGAGCTGGCCCTGTCCTGCGACGTCATCGTGGCCTCGTCGGAGTCCACGTTCGGGCTGCCCGAGCCGAAGCGCGGGCTGGTGGCGGGCGCGGGCGGGATCATGCGGCTGCCGCGGCGGATCCCGTACCACGTGGCCATGGAGATCGCCCTGACCGGCGACCACTACCCCGCCTCCCGCCTGTACGAGCTGGGCCTGGTCAACCGGATCACCGAGCCGGGGGCCGCCCTGGAGGGCGCGCTGGAGCTGGCCCGCAAGATCGCCGCCAACGCGCCCCTGGCGCTCGCGGCGACCAAGAAGGTGATCATCGAGTCCCAGGACTGGCCCCTGGAGGAGATGTTCAAGAGGCAGGGCGCGATCATCAACCCGGTGTTCGGCTCCAAGGACGCCATGGAGGGCGCGGCGGCCTTCGCCGAGAAGCGCGCCCCCCAGTGGAAGGGCGAGTAACCCTCACCCGTACGCCGGCCCCTTCCGCACGTCCGGAAGGGGCCGCGTCAACGCGCGTGCGTGACCTTTCCTGCGTACGGTAAAGGGAGGAGACCACCACCAGGAGAGCGCATGAGCGACCATTCGGGTTCCAGGTTCGAGTCGGCCAAGCGCGGCGCCGGCACCTTCCTGTCGAGCGCGATCAAGGCGATCGTCATCCTCGGGTCCATGCTCGCCGTGATGTGGGTCCTGGAAGGCGTCGACTACGTGATGGGCGGCGCGCTCGACTCCTACGGCATCGCTGGCTGGGACGCCGACGGCCTGGTGGGCATCCTGTTCGCGCCGTTTCTGCACGGCGGCTTCGGCCACCTCATGGCCAACTCGCTGCCGCTGCTGGTGCTGGGTTTCCTGGCGGCGGTGCGCGACATCCGCAAGTTCCTCTGGGCCACGCTGCTGATCGTGCTGATCGGCGGCCTCGGCACGTGGGTGTCCAGCCCCGGCGTGATCACCATCGGCGCGAGCGGCCTGGTCTTCGGCTACTTCGGCTTCGTGCTGGCCCGGGGCCTGTTCGACCGCCGCCTGGTGGACGTCCTGATCGGCATCGGCGTGGGCGTGGCCTACTACTCGATCCTGTGGGGCCTGCTCCCCAACCAGCAGGGCATCTCGTGGCAGGGCCATCTGTTCGGGCTCCTGGGCGGCGTGGTGGCCGCCTGGGTGCTGCGCCGCAGGAAAGAGCTGCCGGCCCGCGTCTGAGCCCTACAGGTGCGGCTTGGTGCGCTCGGCCGGTGAGCCGGCGAGCATGCGGTCGATGAGCGCCAGGCCGATCGCCGAGGCCACGAACGCCAGATGGATGATCGTCTGCCACATGATCTTGTCGTTGGGCACGTCACGCGCCCGGATGAACGTCTGGAGCAGGTGCACCGACGAGATGCCCACGATGGCCGTGGCCAGCTTGACCTTCAGCACGTTGGCGTTGACGTGGGAGAGCCATTCGGGCTCGTCGGGATGGTCGTTGAGGTTGATCCGCGAGACGAACGTCTCGTAGCCGCCGATGATCACCATGATCAGCAGGTTGGAGATCATCACGACGTCGATCAGCGCCAGGACCGTCAGCATGACGACGACCTCGGCCGAGGTGCCGTCGCCGGTCGCCGGGTGCAGGAAGACGCTGCTGAGCAGGTGCCACAGCTCGGTCATGAACTGCCAGACGTACACCGCCTGCGCCACGATGAGGCCCAGGTAGAGCGGGACCTGAAGCCAGCGGCTGGCGAACATGAGGTAGCCGAGGCTGCGGGGCAGCGCTCGCCCCTGGCCGATCGGGGGCTGTTCGGGCAAGAATGTTTCCTACTGATCGAGCCGGAGGACTGGTTGAGTTGGCGAACCTGGGATCCCTGGAACGCGCGATCATGAACGTGCTGTGGGATGCCGGCAGGGCCATGCGCGTGCGGGAGCTCCTGGGCAGCCTCAACGAGGACCGCGACCTGGCGTACACGACCGTGCAGACCGTCGCCGAGCGGCTGGTGCGCAAGGGCCTGCTGGTGCGCACGCCCGCGCGCAACGCCTTCCGCTACGCGGCCGCCTGCTCAAGGGCCGAGCACGTCAGCCGCCTGATGCTGGAGGCCCTCGCCGTCAGCACCGACAGGCTGCCGGTGCTGACGAGGTTCGCGCAGAGCGTCGAGGAGGCGGACGCCCTGGCGCTCCTGGACGAGCTGACCCGCCGGACGGGCCGGCGGGCGCCGGGCTAGAGACGCTCGACCACGTGGTCGACGCAGACCGTCAGCGCCTCGACGTCGGACGGCTCGATGGCCGGGAACATCGCGATGCGGAGCTGGTTGCGGCCCAGCTTGCGGTAGGGCTCGGTGTCGACGATGCCGTTGGCGCGCAGCACCTTGGCCACCTCGGCGGCGTCGACGTCGTCGTTGAAGTCGATCGTGCCGACCACCTGCGAGCGGAACTGCGGGGCGGCGAACGGCGTGGCGTAGGACGACTTCTCGGCCCAGGTGTACAGGCGCTGGCTGGACTCGGCGGTGCGGGCGGTGGTCCAGGCCAGGCCGCCGTTGCCGTTCATCCAGTCGAGCTGGTCGGCCAGCAGGAACAGCGTGGCCACGGCGGGCGTGTTGTAGGTCTGGTCCTTGCCGGAGTTGTCGATCGCGATCGGCAGGCTGAAGAACTCGGGCACGTACCGGCCGGAGGCGGCGATCTCCTCGACCCTGGCCAGGGCGCGCGGCGACATGATCGCGATCCACAGGCCGCCGTCGGAGGCGAAGCTCTTCTGCGGGGCGAAGTAGTAGACGTCGGTCTCGGCGATGTCGACCGGCAGGCCGCCCGCGCCGGAGGTGGCGTCGACCAGCACCAGCGAGTCGTCGCCGCCCACGCGGGAGATCGGCATGGCGACGCCGGTCGAGGTCTCGTTGTGGGTGAGGGCGTAGACGTCGACGCCGTCCTCGGCCACCGCGGTGGGGTGGGTGCCGACGTCGGACTTGATCACGCTCGGGTCGGCCAGCCAGGGCGCCTTCTTGGCGACGGCGGCGAACTTCGAGGAGAACTCGCCGAACGACAGGTGCTGGGACTTCTCCCTGATCAGCCCGAAGGCCGCGATGTCCCAGAACGCGGTGGTGCCGCCGTTGCCCAGCACGACCTGGTAGCCCTCGGGCAGCGAGAACAGGTCGGCGAGGCCGGAGCGCACGCGGCCGACCAGGTTCTTGACCGGCTTCTGGCGGTGGGAGGTGCCCATGAGGCTCGCGCCGGAGGCGGCGAGCGCGGCCAGTTGCTCGGTGCGAACCTTCGAGGGCCCGCAGCCGAAGCGGCCGTCGGCGGGCTTGATGTCAGCGGGAATCACGATGTCAGCCACGTGCCAAGCGTACTGAGGCCGTCCGGGTGACGTCGCACGGGTCCGCCGAATGAGACGCGGAACGGCCCGCCCTTGAGCGGGCGGGCCGTTCATGACACGGGTGAGAACGTGTCAGATCGTGCCGACAACCTCGGAGGCGCCGGGGACGTCGCTCAGCGGGCGCGAGGCCGGGCCGATGTAGTTGGCGCTCGGACGCACCAGCCGGCCCGTGAGCTTCTGCTCCAGGATGTGCGCGGCCCAGCCGGCCGTGCGGGCGCAGGTGAACATCGAGGTGAACATGTGCGAGGGCACCTCGGCGAAGTCCAGCACCACGGCCGCCCAGTACTCGACGTTGGTGGCGAGCACCCGGTCGGGCTTGCGGGCGTGCAGCTCCTCCAGGGCGGCCTGCTCCAGCGCCGCCGCGACCTCGTAGCGGGGCGCGTCGAGCTCCTTGGCGGTGCGGCGCAGCACGCGGGCGCGCGGGTCCTCCGCGCGGTAGACGCGGTGGCCGAAGCCCATGAGCCGGTTGCCCTTGTCGAGCTCGCTCTGGACGTACTTCTTGGCGTCGCCCAGCTGCTCCACGCCTTCGATCATGTGGAGCACGCGGGCGGGGGCGCCGCCGTGCAGCGGGCCCGACATCGCGCCCACGGCGCCGGAGAGCGCCGCGGCCACGTCGGCGCCGGTGGAGGCGATGACGCGGGCGGTGAACGTGGACGCGTTCATGCCGTGCTCGGCGGCCGAGGTCCAGTAGGCGTCGATGGCCTTGACGTGCTTGGGATCAGGCTCACCGCGCCAGCGGATCATGAAGCGTTCGACGATGGTCTTCGCCTCGTCGACCCGGCTCTGCGGCACCATCGGCAGGCCGAGGCCGCGCGCGGACTGCGCGACGAAGGAGAGCGCCATCACGGAGGCGCGCGCGAGCTGGTCGCGGGCCTCCTCGTCACTGATGTCGAGCAGGGGCTTGAAGCCATAGGCCGGAGCCAGCATGGCCAGCGCGCTCTGCACGTCTACGCGGATGTCACCGGAGTGGACAGGGATGGGGTACGGCTCCGCCGGGGGCAGGCCCGGCTGGAACTTGTTGTCGACCAGCAGGCCCCAAACGTGCCCGAACGGGACACGGCCGACCAGCTCCTCGATGTCGACGCCCCGGTATCGAAGGGCGCCCCCTTCTTTGTCCGGTTCCGCGATCTCGGTCTCGAAAGCTACGACGCCTTCGAGGCCGGGTTTGAAGTCGGACATGCTCGGCCGCCTCCCTTTCTTGCCATGTAACGGCAATGCCTTGATGTCGAGATACCGGCGGGTCAATTTAACCCCCTCCCAGGTCATGGTCGGTCTCGGGACCCGCCGAAACGTCAAACCCGCTGGTAGGGAGCCTGCTGTGGGCACGTGTCCCGCGACCTGCGTCAGGCCGCCGAACGCGCCCTAGCGTGGGATCTGCCACATGAGCGCGCAAGAATACCGTCTCGTGGATGCCACCCCGCGCCCGCCCCTGCTGGCGGCGCTACGCCGAACGTACGAGGGCGAGCCGTTGCTCGAGACCGACCTCGCGTCCGACCCCGTCGCGCAGTTCACCGTCTGGTTCCAGGACGCGCTCGACGCCGGCCTGCCCGAACCCAACGCCATGGTCCTCGCCACCGCCTCCGCGGGCGGCCGGCCGAGCGCCAGGACGGTCCTGCTCAAGGGCTACGACGAGAACGGCTTCGTCTTCTACACCAACTACGAGTCCCGCAAAGGCCGCGACCTGGCCGAGAACGGACGCGCCTCGCTGCTGTTCCCCTGGCACGCCATCCGCCGCCAGATCCGCATCGAGGGCACCGTCGCCCGCATCTCCCACCAGGAGTCGGCCGACTACTACAACTCCCGCCCGTACGGCTCCCGCATCGGGGCCTGGGCCTCGCGGCAGTCGGCGGTCGTGCGCTCGCGCGAGGAGCTCGACGAGCGCTACGAGGAGTTGTCCGCCCGCTGGCCGGAGGATCCGCCGGTGCCCGACTTCTGGGGCGGCTTCCGGGTGACGCCGACCGAGGTGGAGTTCTGGCAGGGACAGCTCGACCGGATGCACGACAGGCTGCGCTACCGGCGCACCCGACCCGGTTGGGCTTTGGAGAGACTTGCACCTTAAATTGCCTTAGGTGGCATTCGGGGAACTGGTCAAACGTCATCTTGTGGACACAAGGCCGCTGGCCGTGCCCGCGTACCGGCGGATCTGGTCCGGCCAGGCCGTCTCGAACGTGGGCGTCGCCGTCACCGTCGTGGCGGTCGGCCAGCAGGTCTACGACCTGACCCACTCCTCGCTCTGGGTGGGCCTGCTCGGCATGGCCAACCTCGTCCCGCTGCTGGTCTTCGGGCTGTGGGGCGGGGCCGTCGCCGACGCCTTCGACCGGCGCAGGCTGCTCGTCATCGGCTCGCTCATCACCTGGGCGGCCACCCTGGTCATCCTGGCGCAGGCCCTGCTCGGGCTGGGCAACGTGTATCTGATCTTCGCGGCGACGGCGGTCAACGCCACCGGGTTCGCGATCACCGGCCCGACCAGGGGCTCGGTGATCCCGCGCATCCTCGACCCCGACCTGGTGCCGGCCGCCAACGCGCTCAACTCGCTGGTCTACAGCCTCGGCGCGGTCGTCGGCCCGATGCTCGGCGGCGTGCTGCTGGCCACCGGCGGCGACCACCCCGACTACGCCGCCGCCTACGCGGTGGACGCCCTGCTGTTCAGCGGTGGCCTCTACGCGGCCCTCAGGCTGCCCGCCCTGCCCCCGCTGGGCGAGGTGACACGTCCGGGAGCCCGGGCGGTCTGGGAGGGCCTCAGCTTCATCGCCAGGAGCCCGGTGCTGCTGATGTCGTTCGTCGTGGACATCATCGCGATGGTGTTCGCCATGCCGCGCGCCCTCTACCCCGAGCTGGCCGCCGATCGGTTCGGCGGCTCGATGACCGCGCTCGGCTGGGTGACCTCCGCCATGGCGATCGGCTCGGTCGCCGGCGCGCTGTTCTCCGGCTGGGTGGGCCGGATCTCGCGGCAGGGCGTCGCGCTCGTGCTGGCCATCGCCATGTGGGGGCTCGCCGTCGCGGCCGCGGGGCTGGTGCGCGAGCTGTGGCTGGTCGTGGCGTTCATGGCGGTCGGCGGCGTGGCCGACGTGATCTCGTCGGTGTGGCGGCAGTCGATCCTGCAGCTCTACGCCCCCGACGAGATGCGCGGGCGGATGCAGGGCGTGTTCATGGTGGTCGTGGCGGGCGGCCCGCGCCTCGGCGACCTGCGCGCCGGCGCGACCGCGACCGCCTTCGGGCTCACCGGCGCCTGGGTGGGCGGGGGACTGGCGTGCGCGGTCACCGTGCTCGTCGTCGGCCTGTCGGTGGCCGGGTTCCGCAATTACCGCTCCGACACTCGCGCCGCGGCCCTGAGGTCGGAGACGAAGCCCGCGTAGGCCGCGTCCCGGTCGGGCGCGCGCAGCACCGCCGAGGGGTGGATCGTGGCCACCGCGAGCGCGTCGCCCAGCGGCACCGGCTCGCCTCTGTGCTCGGTCAGCCGGAACGCCCTGCCCAGCAGCGACCTGGCCGCCGTCGCGCCGAGCACCACGACCACGTCGGGACGCACCAGCTCCAGTTCCGCGCCGAGCCACGGCTGGCACGCCTCGATCTCGGCGACCGTCGGCTTCTGATGAATCCTTCTCTTCCCCCTGGGAGTGAAGGAGAAATGTTTGACAGCGTTCGTCAGATAAACCGCGTCCCGTTCGATTCCCGCTTCCTCCAGACCCCGATCCAGCACGCGTCCAGAGGGCCCCACGAACGGATGACCCTCGCGGTCCTCGCGATCTCCCGGCTGCTCGCCCACCAGCATGAAACGGGCCTGCTCGGGACCCTCGCCGAACACCGTCCGGGTGGCGTTGGCGTACAGGTCGCAGCCCTCGCAACGGGCGGCCGCCGTCCGCAGGGAGCCGAGGTCGCGCCGGGCGGGAAGGAACTCGGCCGCTCCGTTGTTGCCGTCCTTAACCATCGTCGGTCGTTCTCCCAATAGGGTTCCTGATGACTTCTGTGCCCGTAGCGGACGGGCTCAGTCCCCGCCACGACCGGCGTAGCATTTCAGTTGGGAGGAGCCTTGACCGCACACGGCCTGATCGACACGACGGAGATGTATCTCCGTACGATTTATGAGCTCGAAGAGGAGGGCATCGTCCCCCTTCGCGCCCGCATCGCGGAGCGCCTCCAGCAGAGCGGCCCCACCGTGAGCCAGACCGTCGCCCGCATGGAGCGCGACGGCCTCGTCCGCGTCGAGGGCGACCGGCACCTGTCGATGACCGACCTGGGCCGCACGCTGGCCACCCGCGTGATGCGCAAGCACCGCCTGGCCGAATGCCTGCTCACCCAGGTCATCGGCCTTCCCTGGGAAGAGGTCCACATCGAGGCGTGCCGGTGGGAGCACGTCATGTCCGAGTCGGTCGAGGCGCGGCTGGTGACGCTGCTCGACAACCCCACGGTCTGCCCGCACGGAAACCCCATCCCGGGGCTGGCCGAGCTGGGGGCGCAGGAGGTGACCGAGGGCGCGGCCAACGTCCTGACCTCGATGTCCGAGGCCGCCGGGCCGCGTGACATCCCGGTCGTGGTGCGCCGGATCAGCGAACAAGTGCAAAGCGATCCTGCTGTGATGCTTAAACTCAAGCAAGTTGGGATACAACCCGGACGCGAGGTGACGCTCGCGGCGAGCGACGACGGTGTGCGGGTGACAGGTGACGGTGACGCGAACGACACTCCCGCGGAGCTTCCGCGTGACGTTGCCGCGCACGTTTTTGTCTCCAAGCGCTGACGCGCGCGCAGCCACTTGGTTGAATCCCTCTTGGGAGGCCCTCCACTCTCCCCTGGCCAAGACAGTTGCAGGAGCACCCGTGGTCCGCTGTGCGCACAAGCCACCCCAAGGAGTGGTCTCCGGATGAAGCGATGGGGGGATCTGTCACAAGAAACGGCTGATCACCTTGGTGCCGGGTCCGTTCTGGACCATGCCGAAATGGCAGTGGTCGTGACAGACCGCTTCAGCAATCTCCTCTACTGGAATCCCTTCGCCGAGCAGCTGTTCGGCCGTCCCGGCAACGCGCCGGGGCGTGACGCGTCCGTCCTGTCCCTCGGGATCATGGAGAAGGACCACCCGCTGGCGATCGAGCTGGCCAAGCACGTGCTCAAGGGCGGCGTGTGGGAGGGCACGTTCGACGTCAGGCGCGGCGACGGCACGATCGTCTACGTCCGCGCCCAGGCCGTGCCGCTGCGCCACCCGTCCGGGTCGGTCACCGGCATCGTCATCCTGGCCCGCGAGGCCCTGCGCAGCAACGAACGCGAGAAAGACCGTTTCGGGCTCCTCGAACGCATCGGCGAGCGGCTGGCCGGCTCCCTCTACGTCGAGGAGACGCTCAAGCGGGTGGCCGAGATGCTCGTGCCGCAGTTCGCCGACCACTGCTTCATCGAGCTCATGGAGGGCGACCGGCTGGTCCGCCGGGTCTCGGAGCACGTCCAGGGCTGGACCCCGCCCGCGGGCACGTGGAAGCCGGTGGGCGCGGAGATCCGCTACCCCTCCGGCCACTACGCCGACACCGCGCTGCGCCGCCAGGAGACCATCCTCGTCGAGGACTTCTCCACCACCAGCTACCCGTCGCCGCACGAGGGCAGCGCGCGCCTGGCCAGTGAGATCGGCATGACCTCGGCCATCGTCGCCCCCCTGCTGGTGCGCGGCGAGACGCTGGGCCTGATGTACCTCGGCCTGTCCAACCTGACCGACCGGCGCAGCCCCCACTACGACGCCTTCGACCGCGACTTCGTGGGCGCCATCGCCACCCGCGTGGCCCTCGCGATCGACAACGCGCTGCTGTTCGAGGAGGAGCGCCACACCGCCGAGTCGTTCCAGAAGCACCTGCTGCCCAGGGCGCTGCCCCAGCTCGACGGCCTCGACATCGCGGTGCGCTACTACCCGGCGGCCCCGCTCGCCTCCCACGGCCAGGGCATCCAGACCCAGGTCGGCGGCGACTGGTACGACGTGATCCCGCTCTCGGCCGGCCGGGTCGGCATCGTGATCGGCGACGTCGAGGGCAGGGGCGCCAAGGCCGCGGCCATCATGGGCCAGCTCAGGGCGGCGCTGCGGGCCTTCGCACAAGACGACAAGTCGCCCGCCGACATCCTGGCCAGACTCGACGAGTGGACCCGCATCATCGCCACCCCCGAGCAGGACGACAACGGCGCCGATGTCAGCATCCCGCCCATCGTCACCTGCCAGTACCTCGTCTACGACGCCTGGTCCCGGCAGCTCTCCTTCGCCAACGCCGGGCACGCGCCGCCGCTGCTGGTGGTCGACGGCCAGTGCCTGGAGATGGACATAGAGGAGGTCGGCCAGCCGCTCGGCGTCCGGGCCAAGGGCCTGCACGCCGACCTGGTCTACAAGGAGGAGACCCGCACCCTCCCGCCGGGCGCGGCGCTGCTGCTCTACACCGACGGCCTGGTCGACCGGCGTCCGGGCCGCGACGGCAGGATGCCGAGCGAGGAGGAGACGCTCGGCGTGCTGTGCGAGAAGCTCGCCAAGATGGCCGACGCCGACGTCGAGCGCATCGCCGACGCCGCCACGATCGCGGTGCCCGGCGAGATCGACGACGACATGGCGATCCTGGTCGTCCGCTCCAGCGACGTCGACCTCGACGTCGAGGAGCGCACCTTCCCGGCCCAGCCGATCATGGTCGGCGAGGCGCGCCGCATGGCCTCCGAGGCGTTCTCCGGCTGGAACGTGCCCGAGGAACGCGCCGAGCTGGCCTGCCTGCTGGTCTCCGAGGTCGTCACCAACGTGGTGCTGCACGCCTCGACCGCCAACTCCCCGCGCCGGGAACTGGTCGTCGAGGGGCCGCCGCTGCCGTTCGAGGAGTCCTGGGACATGCCGGGCTTCGAGGAGGAGCCGGTCGGCGACAAGGAGTTCACGCTGAGGCTGCGCAGGGGCGAGGAGTCGGTCTGGGTCGAGGTCTTCGACCAGGACCTCCGCCTGCCCCGCATCCGCAGCGCCGGGGAGAACGACGAGGGCGGCCGCGGCCTCTACCTGGTCGACCAGCTGGCCAAGCGCTGGGGATCCCGTCCCACCAGGGAAGGCAAAGCGGTCTGGTTCGAGATTCCCACCCGGAGCAGGTGAGTGGTTCACTGGGCCGCATGGAGCTGGCCTTCGAACGCCGGGGCAGCGGCGAGCCGCTGATCCTCGTCCACGGCATCGGGCACCACTGGCAGGCGTGGTTGCCGGTGATGGACCGGCTGGCCGCCGACCACATGGTGATCGCGATCGACCTGCCCGGTTTCGGGGTGTCGCCGCGGCTGCCCGCGGGCATCCCGTACACCGCGGAGTCGCTGGCGGACGCGGTCGAGTCGTTCTGCGCGCTGCTCGGCATCCGGGAGCCGCACGTGGTGGGCAACTCGCTCGGCGGCTACATCGCGCTCGAACTGGCCTCGCGCGGCGTCGTGCGCGCGGCGACCGCGCTGTCGCCGGCCGGCTTCTGGTCGCGCTCCGAGCTGCTCTACTGCCAGACGACGCTGAAGGCCCTGCGGAACTCGGCGCGCGCGATGTCGCCGGAGCAGGCGGTCAGGGCGGCCGGGAACCCGGTCATGCGGGCGGCGTCCAGCGGGGTGCTGGTGGCCCGTCCGAGCCGGCTCGACCCCGCCGGGCTGGTCGCGGCCACGCAGGCGCTGGCGGGGGCGGCGGGCTTCGACGAGACGCTGGAGTCGTTCGGCGGGCTGATGCCGCCCGCCCCGCCGAAGTCGCCCATCACGATCGCCTGGGGCGAGCGCGACCGGTTGCTGCCGCGCCGCCAGGCCGTGCGCGCGGCGCGCTGGTCGGGGCAGCGGGTCAAGCTGCTCAAGGGCTGCGGACACGTGCCGATGAGCGACGATCCGGAGCTGGTGGCCCGGGTCGTGCTGGAGGCCGACCGGGCGGCCTCCTAGCGTTCGGCGTTGGCCGCCATGCGGCGCAACACCTCGACGGCGGTCCGGTACTCCCGCGCGCTCACGCCCTGTGTGACCTGCTGCCGGAAGCGGGTGACCCGCTCGGAGACGGCCGTGTGCACGGCCCGGCCCTCGTCGGTCAGCCGCCCGTCCGCGAGCCATCCCCTCGACGTCAGGCTCTGTACGGCCTCCTCCACCCCCTCGAACGGCGCCAGCGCGGCGGCGCTCTCCCCTTGGGCGGTGGCGTGGAGAAGCTGCCACTCCCTGCGTGAGGCGCCGTGGGTGGCCAGGGCCTGGCCCAACGCGTTCTCCAGCAGGTTGTCGAGGTGCTTCACCCAATATCCGATAGGTCTGTCCATGCATGTACAATAGCAACTATATGTATGAAGACAAGGAAATCGCCGCGATCGAGCGGGCGATGGTCGCGATCAGGCGCAGGCAGAGCAGGCGGGCGCTGGCCCGGCAGCACGGCGCGGCGGGCCCCGAGTTCGAGGTGCTCGACGTGATCGAGGCCGCCGGTGGACGGCTCACCGTGTCGGCGGTCGCCGAGGCGCTCAACGTCGACCAGCCGCGGGCGAGCCGGCTCGTGACGGCCGCCGTGACGGCGGGGCTGGTGCGGCGGGAGGCCGACCAGGCCGACGGGCGGCGGGCGTGGCTGGTGCTGACCGACGCGGGCGCCGCCGCGCTCACGCAGGCCCGGCAGGCCCGGCAGGCGGCCTTCGCGTCGGCCACCGCCGGCTGGTCGGCGGCCGAGCGGGCCGAGTTCGCCCGGCTGCTGACCCGGTTCGTGCAGGGGATGCCGGGGTGAGCCTTCCCGGCCTCAGCGCATCGTCTGGCCCCAGACGAGCAGCATGGCGATGATGAACACGATCATCACGCCCGCGTAGCCGACGGGGCCGAGCCGGAAGGCCCTGCGCACGCGGTTGAGCCCCCAGGCGAACAGTAACGCCAGGAAAACGAGGAGGATCAGGCCGCCGTCCATGGTGACAGTATGCGGCGCGGCCCGGCCGGGCGCGCGCCCGCCGTCAGAATCCGAAGGACCGGCCGATGATCTCCTTCATGATCTCGGTGGTGCCGCCGTAGATGGTCTGGACGCGGCTGTCCAGCCACGCCTTGGCGACCGGGTACTCCATCATGTAGCCGTAGCCGCCGTGGAGCTGGAGGCAGCGGTCGATGACCTTGTTCTGCAGTTCGGTCGTCCACCACTTGGCCTTGGCGGCGTCCACGACGGTGAGCTGCCGGGCGTTGAGCGCCAGGATGCACTTGTCCACGTAGTGGCGGGCGATCTCCGTCTCGGTCGCCAGCTCGGCCAGGACGAACCGGGTGTTCTGGAACGAGCCGATGTTGCGGCCGAACGCCTGGCGGGTCTTGCAGTACTCGATCGTCTGCTCCAGCACCGTCTCCGCCGCGGCCACCGCCGCCACGGCGATCGACAGGCGCTCCTGGGGCAGGTTGTTCATCAGGTGGAAGAAGCCCTCGCCCTCGTTCGGGCCGAGGCGGTTGGCGACGGGCACGCGCACGTTCTCGAAGAACAGCTCGGCGGTGTCCTGGGCCTTCATGCCCACCTTGTCCAGGTTCCGGCCGCGGTTGAAGCCCTCCATGCCGCGCTCGACCACGATCAGCGTCGTTCCCCTGGCCCCGGCCTCGGGGTCGGTCTTGGCGACCACGACCACGAGGTCGGCGTTGACGCCGTTCGTGATGAACGTCTTCTGGCCGTTGACCACGTAGTGGTCGCCCTCGCGGACGGCGGTGGTCCTGATGCCCTGCAGGTCGCTGCCGGCGCCCGGCTCGGTCATCGCGATCGCGGTGATGAGCTCCCCGGAGGCGAAGCCGGGCAGCCAGCGCTGCTTCTGCTCGTCGTCGGTGAGCTCGACGACGTACGGGGCCATGACGTCGTTGTGCAGTGAGAAGCCCAGGCCGGAGGCGCCGGTCCTGATGATCTCCTCGACGATCACCGCGTTGTAGCGGAAGTCGGTGATGCCGGATCCGCCGTACTCCTCGGGGACGCCGAAGCCGAACATGCCGATCTCGCCGGCCTTCTTCCAGACGTCGCGGGGCACGATGCCGTCCTTCTCCCACTGGCCGTGGTGCGGCACGACCTCGCGGGCCATGAACTCGCGCACGGTTTCCCTGAAGAGCAGGTGCTCCTCGTCGAAGAGGTCTCGCTGCATCGATTCGCCTCCCAGCAGGTGTCGTGCACGACAGAATACGATTCTGTTACCCAGAGGTATACCCGCTTTCGCGGCAGGGGAGGCGGCGGGGGACACGGCGGGGGACACGGCAGGGGACACGGCAGGGGACACGGCAGGGGACACGGCTTCATCACAAGTGCTGGAACTTGGGGGAAACCGCCTGCGTTGCGGGTGTTTTCGACTCTAAGATCTACCCTCGGTCTATTTGTGATGATCGGAGTGTCCCGTGAGTCGGTGGCGCAAGTCGTTGCTCGCCGCGTCGATCGCATCGGTGGCGGCCGTCGGGGTCGTCGCGTTGCCCGGCGTCCCGGCCTCGGCCGCACCGGCCGACCTGGACGTGCAGTACGAATGCGTTCCCTCCGGGGCCGACAGCATCGTGCGGCACGCACCGGTACGCCTGAACACCCATCTCACCTTCGCCACCGACCTGGTGGTCGGCGACCCGCTCAACTTCACCTGGAAGCTCGACTACGCCGACCACGGACGGCTCCAGTCGCCCGGCTACTTCGCTCCGGGCGCCAACGTGCACGCCACCGGCAACGTCGAGCTGAGCAGCAGCTGGCAGGGCATCCTGCAGCCGAAGGGCTCGGCCGAGCAGAAGGGCAAGCTGCGCCCCGACGGCGAACTGTCGCTGCCCGAGTCCCTGAACGACCCCGGCCTGATCGACAAGGTCGGGAACATCAGAGTCACGCCGAAGGACATCGAGCTCGACTTCACCCCGCCGGACGGCACGGTCGTCGCCAACGACGGCAACGAGGCCGACAACCCGACCGACATGAAGGTCACCTACGGCCCCGGCTGGACCTCGATCGACGACCGTCCGGGCTCCGAGAACCACGTGCACAACGACCTGCACGAGACCAACGACCTCGGCGCCTGGGCCGAGTTGAGCTTCACCGGCACCGGCGTGGAGTACATCGGGCCGCACGACAAGGACGCCGGCCCCGTGGACATCTACATCGACGGCGGCAAGGTGGCCACGGAGGACCCCTCGCGCTCCGACGACGACCTGCCCGTCAACGACGACCTCGACGGCGGCTTCACGATCTGGAAGTCGCCGGAGCTGAAGTACGGCAAGCACACCATCAGGATCGTGAACGCCTCCAGCAAGCCTGCCTGGCTCGACGCGTTCAAGGTGTCCACCAACACCGCCAAGATCCCGACGGGCTACCACGGCGCGAAGTGCAAGCTCATCGGCGGGCCGGTCTCGGTGACGGTGACCGTACGGGAGAAGTCGGGACCGACGATCACGCAGACCCCCACCAACACGCCGACGAACACCCCCACCAACACGCCGACGAACACGCCGACGAACACTCCCACCAACACGGGCACGTCCACGGCGACCAGCACCCCCACGCGGAACCACTCGCGGCCCACGCCGAGCAGCGGGCTCGGGCACGTGGTCGTGGTGCCGGCGGTCACGGGGACGAGCACGGCCACGCCCACCGCGACCGGCCCGACGGCGACCACGTACGTCAGGGCGCAGGTGGCCAAGGTCCCCAAGGGCGGGGTGGACACCGGTGAGGCGCCCGACGAGCCGGACCGGCCGTACGGGCTGATGGCCAGTGGGGCGATGTTGCTCATGGGCAGCGCGGGCGGCGGGCTCGCCCTGCGCCGCCGCAGGGCCGCGCACGCGGGAGGAACGAAGTGATGGCCGAGCAGAAGACTCCGATGCAGCGGGCGATGCCCGGACTGTTGATCGCCGGTTCGCTGGCCGGCGTCGGCGCGATCATGGTGGGCCTGCTCTCCGTGGCGCCCAAGGTGGACGACGGCTCCGGCACGCTGGCCGCCGCCGACCGGCCGACCGCCGTGCAGATCGAGAACGCGGGCGCGTTCGTGCTGCCCGCGACCGTGGGACCGGGCGGCAAGGGCGCGACGCTGACCCCGGCCCGGCCGGACGCGCCGCCGCCGCTGGCCGCGGCCCCGACCGTGCCGCCGATCCCCAAGGCCAGGACGAAGGCCGCCAAGGCCAAGGCGAAGCCCAGCCGGATCAAGATCCCCAAGATCAAGGTGAACGCCCCCATCGGCGGCGTCACCGTGGACATCAAGGGCAACCTGGGCACTCCGCCGCTGACCCGGCCCAACCAGACCGGCTGGTACCGCTTCTCGCCGGTGCCCGGCGAGCTCGGGCCCGCGATCATCAACGGCCACGTCAGCACCCGCAAGGGCCCCGCCGTCTTCGACCGTCTGCGCGAGCTGGCCAAGGGCGACCAGATCTACGTGTACCGGTCGGACGGGAAGGTCACCCGGTTCACGGTGAGCGGGATCGAGCAGGTCAGCAAGTCGGCGTTCCCGACGTCCCGGGTGTACGGGAACACCAAGGACTCGCAGCTCCGGCTGATCACGTGTGGCGGCGTCTTCAACAAGGAGGCGCACAGCTACACGGACAACATCGTGGTGTACGCGACGTTGTCGAAGAAGAAGGGCTGATGGGGTTTTTGGGGCGGATTTTGGGTTTTACGGGAAGTTGACAGGGACAGTTCGTAGGATCTCAACCGAACCGTGACCATCGGCTGGAATTCTGGCACGACTGTTGACACTGCGCTGAAACGGAGATGGACCCGTGCTTACGTCCCAGGCGTGGCGCCGCCTCGCCCACAAGACCTCCGCCTTGGGATTGATGGGCACACTCGCCGTCTCCGTCGGCTCACTGGTCGGCCTGTCCTCCCCCGCCGAAGCGGCGATGGTGGACCCCCTGAAGATCACCTATAACTGCACGGGTGGCGCCCTGCAGGCTGGTCCCGTGATCGTGACGATCACGCCCCCGGCGTCGGTGGAACCGGCCAAGTCGACGACGATCGACTGGACGTTCCCGGCGATCCCGGTGACGAAGGCCCTGACCGCCGGTGAGACCGTCACCACCGGCGGCGGCGACCTCACGGTGACCGGCGGGACGCCCACCCCGCTCAAGGGCACCGGCACGGGCACGACCACGGCGGTCGCGATGGGCGGGTCCTACACGCCGCCGAAGATGTCGGCGTCGGTCAGCGTGACCGCGACGACGGGCGGGAACCTCGTCCTCGCGCCGCTCGCGACGGCGACCGGGACGACGCCGTTGCTGAGCATCAAGATCGGCCAGGACACGACGACCTGCGCCTCCGCGTCGTCCGCCCCCACCACCGTCTCGATCCCGGTTCAGACCGGCGGTGGCGGCACCGGGACCGATGTGGTCCAGTACAAGTGTGACCTGGTGGACACGACGATCAACGATCCGGCCTATCCGGCCGACGTGGACATCAAGATCACCCCCGGCACCCTGCCCACCAACGCCAAGGCGAACGAGGAAGTCAGCATCTCGTGGACCAGCACCATCGATACCAGCAGCCTTGACACGCTGAAGGCCCCCACCGGCTTCCCCGCGAGCGGCGGCAAGTACTTCCTCAACGTGAAGGCGTCCGGTGCGGGGGTCACCCAGCCCGCGGCGGCCGAGGGCGCGCTGACCAACGTCGTCGTCGGGCAGGACATCACCACGCTGCCCAGCGTCACCCTCAAGGTGAAGCCCACCACGACCGGCACGGTGACGCTCACCCCCGGCGACCTGATCCTCGGCACCTCGGCCACGGCGACCACCGGCAGCGCGATCAAGTGCGTGGCTCCCACGACGGGCGTCAAGAACCACACCTTCCAGGTGGTCGCGGGCTCGGGAACGACCCCCACGCCGACGCCCACGCCGACCCCCACGCCCACGCCGACCCCCACCCCCAAGCCGACCAAGACCAGCACCGCGACCGTGACCGTGACCCCGCCCGACAAGTCCAAGACGCCCAAGGCGGGGGCCGACACCGGGGCCGGGGGTATGGCGGGGCCTGACGGGCGGCTGTTCGTGCTGACCGGAGCCGTTCTGATCGCGGCCGCGGCGGCCGGTGGGCTGGTGCTGCGCCGGCGTACCGCCGGCAGGGGCTGAGCGGCGTGGCCGGGCAGTATCCGTACGGCGGCCCGCCACCGCGGGACCGGGGGAGCACCGCGCTCAGGACCGTGCTGATCGGCGCGGCCATCGCCGGGGTCGTCACGGTCGTGGCGGGCATGCTGATGGTGCTGCAGTCGCCCGAGGAGTACGGCATGGACAGGGACGCCCTGCCCGTGGCCGTGCAGACGCAGGCGTCCGGGCAACCGCAGCAGGCGTTGTTCCAGGCCCCGCCGGACCAGCCGCCGCCGCTGCCGGAGATCACGCCGGCGCCGCCGATGCTGCCCTCGACGCCGATCCGGATCGTGATCAAGCGGCTCGGCGTCAACGCGCCGATCAAGTCGGTGGGGCTGGCCAAGGACGGGACGATCGAGGTGCCGCCGTCCGACAATCCCAACCTGGTCGGGTGGTACCGGAACATGTCCACGCCGGGCCAGGAGGGCCCGGCGGTGCTGCTCGGGCACAAGGACACCCGGACGCGCAGCGCCGTGTTCAGCCGCCTCGGCGAGCTCAAGCACGGCGACACCATCGAGGTCAAGCGCCAGGACAAGACGACCGCCGTGTTCACGGTCGGCGGCGTGGAGCAGGCGAGCAAGAAGACGTTCCCGACCGAGCGCGTCTACGGGAGCCGGGAGAACGCCCAGCTCCACCTCATCACCTGTGGTGGTGCCTACGATCGCACCATCGGTCACTACAACGACAACATCATCGTCTACGCGACGATGACGAGCTCCTATCGAAGCTGATTGGCGGAGGCGGGCATGGGCTGGCTGGCGAAGCGGAAACTGCGTACTGGCCCGACGGCGGCCCTGCCCGCCAGACCGGACCCTGCCGAGTTGTTGCGGATCGTCCAGCTGGCCGACCCGGACGCCCGGCGCGAGGGCGACGACATCGTGGCGGCCGACGTGCGGGTGTGCGCGCCGGTCGAGGCCGACGCCGAGCTGACCGGCGGGGTGCTGGAGAAGGCATGGGCCTGCCGGGTCACCGCCGAGGGGCCGCTGCCGTTCGACTTCTTCGACCGCTACCTGGCCGAGGGGCTGGCCTTCCGGCTCAAGGGGCTCGCGGTGTGCCGGGGCGAGGTGAGCGATCCGGCCGACGGCGAGGAGGGCGGGCCCGCCGTCATCCTGCCGGTACGCCCGTCCGCCGACGACCTGGCGCCGCTGCTGGAGCAGGGTGAGGACGAGTTCACCTACACGTCGGGCGACATCCGGGCCGCGCTCGTGCCGCAGAAGGGGCAGCCGCCGGCGGTGCGGGAGCTGCTGCCGTTCGCCACCGAGCTGACCGCGATCGAGCTGCGCGGCGAGGAGCCCGTCAAGCTCGGAAGCCTGGCGCTGGAGCTGGCAGAATCGCTGAACGGCCTGGTGGTGGACCGGTGGCGGTTCAGGATCGACGCCGCGGAGGACCTTCTGGCCCCGGAGTGACGAGCCACAGAACGTCGTTCTGTTGTAGTCTCTCCTCAATAACCGAATAATGCTCGGTTTCCAGGAGGCACTGTGGCAGAGGCGTACATCGTCGGAGCGGTCCGTACCCCGGTCGGCAAGAAGAAGGGCGGGCTTTCCACCGTCCATCCCACCGACCTGGCCGCCCACACGCTGAAGGCGCTCATCGACCGCACCGGCGTCGATCCGGCGGCGGTCGAGGACGTCATCATGGGGTGCGTCATGCAGTTCGGCCCCCAGAGCATGGACATCGCGCGAAACGCCTGGCTGTCGGCGGGTCTGCCCGAGACGACGGCCGGCGTCACGATCGACCGGCAGTGCGGCTCGTCCCAGCAGTCGATCCACTTCGCCGCCCAGGGCGTCCTGTCGGGCACCCAGGACCTGGTGGTGGCCGCGGGCGTGGAGTCGATGAGCATCGTCCCGATGGGCGCGTCGATCACCGCCGCGCTGGAGAAGGGCATGCCGTTCCCGTTCGGCGACAAGTGGGTCGAGCGCTACGGCAAGCAGGAGATCTCGCAGTTCCGCGGAGCCGAGCTGATGTGCGAGAAGTGGGGCCTCCAGCGCGACGTGCTGGAGCAGTTCGCCTACGAGTCCCACCAGCGGGCCGCCAAGGCCGTCGCGAACGGCTACTTCAAGGACCAGATCGCCCCCGTCAACGGCGTCGAGGACGACGAGGGCCCGCGGCCCGACACGACGCTGGAGAAGATGGCCGGGCTCAAGACCCTCAAGGAGGGCGGCCAGATCACCGCGGCCACCTCCTCGCAGATCTCCGACGGCTCCGGCGCCGTGCTGATCGCCTCCGAGCAGGCCGTGCGCGAGCACAACCTGACCCCGCGGGCCCGCATCCACCAGCTCGCGCTCATGGGCGACGACCCGGTCTACATGCTGACCGCGCCGATCCCGGCCACGCAGCGGGCGCTGCGGAAGGCGGGCATGTCGATCGACGAGATCGACGTCGTGGAGATCAACGAGGCGTTCGCCCCGGTGCCGCTGGCCTGGATCAAGGAGCTGGACGCCGACCCGGCCAAGGTCAACCCCAACGGCGGCGCCATCGCGCTCGGCCACCCGCTGGGCGGCACGGGAGCGATCCTGATGACCAAGCTGCTGCACGAGCTGGAGCGCACGGGCGGCCGCTACGGCCTGCAGACGATGTGCGAGGGCGGCGGCCAGGCCAACGTCACCATCATCGAGCGGCTCTAGCAGAACCGGACCGGAAAAGGGTGAGCGCCGCCTCCCGGGCGTAAGAGGGGAGGCGGCGCTCGCTAACTACCATCCCGGTAGTTGTCTAGCGGCCCTTGGGCGGGATGATCCGCCGGGGCGGCACGACCGGGCGCTGCGGCATCTTGGGCAGTTGCCGGGGCGGCACGGGCGTGGCGGTCTTCTTCTTGGCTGAGCGAACTCGCATGCGAAGCTCCTTTACGCGAACTCAGGACGCGGCTCGGTGAGGGCCGGGCGTCGACGAGCACAGCGTGGCCGCGTCTGTCGGACGATGGACTGAGGTGGCTGCTGTCACAGGTAAAGGCGCATGTCCGACAAGCTACGGCCTGTCCGTGACGCCGGGCAACCGAATTAACGCGGCGCCGCGAGCTGCTGCTCGAAGCCCGACACCATGGCTCGCAGGCCCGCGTCGAACCACTGGTCGTAGAAGCGCAGCGTGTCGGGGTCGTGGGTCTCGGCGGTCGAGCCGACCTGGGCCAGGGCGTGGCCGAGCACGTAGACGGCCACCGACTGCACCGCGTTGACGGTGTCGCCGGACGGCACGCCCGCCGCCTCGAAGCGGGCCAGCAGGCCGGAGATCAGCTCGGTGCCGAGCCGTACGTCCACCGGGTGGGTGGCCAGCAGCGGGACGGCGCGCGGGTGGGCGAGCAGGAAGCGGCGGTAGGCCACGGCGAACCCGGTCAGCGCCCGCGGCCAGTCGGGGACCGGCGTGTAACCGGCCATGGCCGCGGTGAACAGCCGGTCGACGACCAGGGACACGAGCGCGTCCCGGTTGGGGACGTGGCGGTAGAGCGACATGGCGGCCACTCCGAGGTCGGCGCCCAGGCGGCGCATGGTCAGCGCGTCGGGGCCCTCGGCGTCGAGGATGCCGACGGCCGCGGCGACGATGCGCTCGACGGTGAGCACGGCCGGACGCCCCGCCCGCCTGGGTGCCTGAGTCATGCGGTCAGCGTAACGACGATCGTGGCCGCCAGCATGAGCAGGGACAGCAGGCCCACCACCATGTGCTGGACGTCGATGACCACGTCGTGGCCCGCGGTGGGCAGGACCTTCCAGGTGCGGCTGTACTCGCGCCGGTAGAGCTCGCGCTGCTCGGCCGTGGCCGGGCCGAAGTAGGGCAGCCACCAGCTTCGCACGTGCCCGGCCACGACCAGGACGCACAGGACGGTCGCGGCGATGAGCGACCACGTGCGGTGCAGCGCGATGCCGGCCGCGATGAGCAGCGGGAACGGGTAGTTGATCGCGGCGGCCAGGGCCCGGCCTCTGACGTTCGCGCCGTTGAGGTCGTTGAGCGGGAACATGGGCACCCAGTCGGTGAGGACGAGCCAGGCGAGCCACACGAGCGGGACGGTGACGGCGACCGCGATCATTGGGTACTCCTCGAATTTGCTTACTTGGTAAGCTTACACAGTACACAAATTCGGACGACGGCGGTCGAGAGCCCGGCCAGAGCCGCGGCGAGCAGGGTGACCGACAACGAAGCCGGGAAGTAGGTGAGCTGCTCCCAGGTCACGTACCGCCCGTTGAGCAGCACGGAGACCCAGTTCGGGTAGAACGCGAACAGCAGGACCGGCAGCAGCACCGGCACCAGCCGCAGGGCGATCCGCCACCACGGCCGCCCCGACCGCCGGGACGCCCACCGCCGCGCCCGCAGCACGCCCATGACCCCGAGGCCGGCCGCCACGACGGCGAGCAGCCCCAGCACCAGGTCGTAGAGCTGCCGGTCGCCGCCCAGGGCCGCCGGTGCGCGGCCCTCGCTCATCGCGGCCAGGCCCCGCATGATGTCGTAGGTCGGGTCGTAGAGCGAGGCGCCGTTGGTCATGACGGCGAAGCCGTAGCCGTTCTTCGGCGAGACGGCTTCGACGGCGTTGTAGGTGAACAGGTTGCCGGAGTGCACGAGCAGGCCGGACTCCTCCTCCAGGTTCCAGCCCATGCCGTAGCCGTGCACGCCGGGCTTGTGCATGGTCTCCAGGCTCTGCTTCTTGACCAGCGGGCGGCCGGCGTCGTTCTGGGCGATCAGCCACTTGCCCATGTCCGCGGCGGTCGTGATGACCGCGCCCGAGCCGCTGCCGTCGAGGAACCCGGACGCCTCCGGCCGGGGCAGCCACATGCCGTAGACCGAGACGAATCCGTCCGCCGGCCGGACGGCCTGGGCGCTCACGGCGCTGCCGGTCATGCCGAGCGGGCCGAAGACGCGGTCCTTCATGTAGGCGTCGAACGGGCGGCCGCTCGCGGTCTCGACCAGGCGGGCGGCCAGGTCGTAGTTGACGTTGCAGTAGGCGTACCGGCTGCCCGGGTCGGCGGCCAGGCGGCCCTCGGCCAGGCGGGCGGTGTAGTCGGCCAGCGAGCTCGCGGACTCCAGGTCGCCGATGTCCAGCGAGCTGTCGGACAGCCCGGAGGTCTGGTTCAGCAACTGGCGCACGGTGATCCTGGTGTGGCGCGGGTCGGCCATCCGGAAACCGGGCAGCTGCCCGGCCACCGGCTCGTCCAGCGCGATCTTTCCCTGCTCAACCAGGGTCATCACGGCCATCGCGGTGAACGACTTGCTCACCGAGGCCACCCGCATCGGCGTGGCCGCGGTGACCGGACGCCCATCGGAGTCCTCGCCGTAGCCGGCGGCGTGCACGACCTTGTCGCCGCGGGTCACCACGACGGACAGACCCGGCACGCCGGTGGCCTCCAGCGCCTCGCGCAGGTAGGCGTCCACGGCGGCGGGGGTCGGCTCGGCGGGGGCCGAGGCGAGGGCCGGGGCCGCGGCGGGGGTGAGGGTCAGGGCCGCGGCCAGCCCGGCGAGGGCGATCTTCAAGCTCATGCAGGCAAACGTACGGAGAACGCCCCCACCGCCGAATCTGCCGACGGTCTAGTGGCACCCCCGACGAAAGTCAGGTCTCCGAGGCGGACGGCAGCCGTTCCGGCACCGCGTCGTGCACCTGCTGGAAGATCACCGAGGTGCGGAAGCCGACGATCTCCTTGCGCTTGCTGAGCCGGTCGAGCAGGAAGGAGTGGAGGTGGTCGAGGTCCTGGACCGCGACGTGCAGCAGGAAGTCGTCGCCGCCGGCCAGCACGAACACGCTCAGCACCTCGGGCAGCTCGGCGGCCGACTGCTTGAAGGCGTTGATCACGGCCCGGCTCAGCGGGCGGACCTGGACCGAGACCATCGCCTGCGTGCTCCGGTTGAGCGCGGCGGGGTCGATGTCGGCGTGGTAGCCGCGGATCACGCCGCGCCGGGTGAGCGCCCTGACTCGTTCCAGGCAGGTCGAGGGGGCGATGCCGAGCCGGCGGGCCAGCTCCCGGTTGGACTGCCGCGCATCCGTTTGGAGGAGGCGGATGATCGCCGAATCAAGTTCGTCCATGACGCGATTCTGCTCCTTTCTCCGATCGAACGTTCGGTGGAGCCGGGCTGGGGCCGAACGATCGGGCTACTTTCGCGGGCATGACTGAACAGGGCCGGATGGGTGCGGGGCAGGGCGCGGCGTTGCTGGTGGGCGCGGTGCTGGGGCCGGGGATGCTGGTGCTGCCGCAGCTCGCCGCCGCGGCGGCGGGGCCGGCCTCCGTGCTGGCCTGGGCGGGGCTGCTCGCGCTGAGCGTGCCGGTGGCGCTGACGTTCGCGGCGCTCGGCGTCCGGCATCCCGGCGGGGGCGGGGTGGCGAGCTTCGCGGGCCTGGCCTTCGGGCCGCGGGCCGCCGCCGTGGTCGGCTGGTGGTTCTACGGGGCCGTGCCGGTCGGGACCGTGGCGGGCGCGCTGGTGGGCGGCAGGTACGTCGAGGCGTGCCTGGGCGTGGACGGCACCCTGGCCGGCGTGCTGATCCTGGCCGCGGCGTTCGCCGCCAACGCCGCGGGGCTGCGTACCTCGGGGCGGTTGCAGCTCGTCTCCGTCGCGCTGCTCGTCGCCCTGCTGGCCGTCGCCGTGGTCACCGCCGCCCCGCGGGCCGACCTCGACCACTTCACCCCCTTCGCCCCGTACGGGCTCGCCGGGGTGGCCGGCGCGGCCGGGGTGCTCATGTTCGCCTTCGTGGGCTGGGAGGCGGCCAGCCACCTGTCGGCCGAGTTCGCCGTAGGGAGGGGCGGGAGGCGCGGGAGGCGCGGGAGGCACGGCCTGACCAGGGCCACCGTGGTCACTCTCGTCGTGGTCGGCGTGCTGTACCTGGGCGTCAGCGTCACCTCGGTCGGCGTGCTCGGCGCGGACATGCCGGGCGTGCCGCTGAGCGCGCTGCTGGAGGCCGGCCTCGGGGGAGTGGCGCGGCCGGTGACCGGCGTGCTGGCGGTGCTGCTGACGTTCGGGGCGGTCAACGCGTACCTGGCGGGGGCGGCGCGGCTGGGGGTGGCGCTGGCCAGGGACGGGGCCATGCCCGCCTGGCTCGCCGGGGGACGGGCGCCGTACCGGAGCCTCGGGGCGCTGGCCGTGCTGACGGTGCCGGTCGTGGTGTGGGCGGTGGACCTGGACCTGCTGATGCGGGCCACCTCGGCGTGCCTGGCGGCCGTCACGGCGGCGGGCGTGGCGGCGGCGGTGCGGGTGCTGCCCGCCGGACGGCTGCGGGTCACCGCCGTCGTGGCGACCGGCATGTCGGCGGTCGCGCTGGCGTGCTGCGGAGTCTTCCTGGCGGTGCCGGCCGTGCTGGCCGTCGTCGCGCTCGGCGTGCTTAAAGCCCTCAGGCGGGCAGTACTCCCAGCACATGACGGCGCACCGTCGGGAGGGTGCCATGACTGAGCAGACCACGTACGCGGAGAGCAGGCAGGTCGGCGAGCAGGCCAGGGAGCGGGAATGGACGCTTCCCAGCTTCGCCAAGCAGCTGTTCCTCGGCGATCTCCGGCTGGACCTGGTGCATCCGGCGCCCGGGCTGCCGGCCGAGGCCGCCGAGCGGGGCGAGGAGTTCGTCCGGGCGGTGCGGCGCTTCCTGGAGACCCAGGTCGACCCGGCCCTCATCGAGCGCACCGCGCAGGTGCCGGACGAGGTGGTCAAGGGCCTGGCCGCCCTCGGGGCGTTCGGCATCACGATCGGCACCGAGTACGGCGGCCTCGGCCTGCCCTACCTGTACTACTGCCGCACCCTCACGCTGGTCGGCTCCTACTGCCCCGCCCTGGCCACGCTGCTGTCGGCGCACCAGTCGATCGGCGTGCCGCAGCCGCTCAAGCAGTTCGGCACCGAGGAGCAGAAGCGGGAGTACCTGCCCCGGTGCGCGGCCGGCGAGATCTCCGCCTTCCTGCTCACCGAGCCGGACGTGGGCTCCGACCCCGCCCGCCTGTCCACGACCGCCGTGCGCGACGGCGACGACTACGTGCTGAACGGCGTCAAGCTCTGGACGACGAACGGCGTCGTCGCCGACCTGCTGGTGGTCATGGCCAGGACAGGCGAGAAGATCAGCGCGTTCGTGGTCGAGGGGAACAGTCCGGGCATCACGGTCAGGCGTCGCAACAGCTTCATGGGCCTGCGCGGCATCGAGAACGGCGTCACCGAGTTCTCCCAGGTCAGGGTGCCGGCCAAGAACCTGATCGGGAAGGAGGGCCAAGGGCTGCGGATCGCGCTCACCACCCTCAACACCGGCCGCCTGTCCCTCCCGGCGACCTGCGCGGGCAGCGTCAAGTGGGCCGTGAAGATCGCCCGTGAGTGGGGCAACGCCCGCGAGCAGTGGGGGCGCAAGGTGGGCCGGCACGAGGCCGTGGCGACCAAGATCGCCTTCATCGCAGCCACCGCGTACGCGCTGGAGGCCGTCAGCGAGCTCACCGCCCGCCTGGCCGACGACCGGCGCAACGACATCAGGATCGAGGCCGCCCTCGCCAAGCTGTACGCCACCGAGCTGTCGTACCGGGCGCTGGACGAACTGGTCCAGATCAGGGGCGGCCGCGGCTACGAGACCGCCGAGTCGCTGGCCGCCCGCGGCGAGCGCGGCGTGCCCGCCGAGCAGATGCTGCGCGACTCCCGCATCAACCGCATCTTCGAGGGCTCCTCCGAGATCATGCACCTGATGATCACCCGCGAGGCCGTGGACGCGCACCTGACCGCGGCCGGCGAGCTGATCAACCCCGAGGCGTCCCCTCAGGAACGCGCCCGCGCGCTCGGCCGGGCGAGCCGCTTCTACGCCGGGTGGCTGCCGACCCTGGTGGCCGGCTCGGGCAGCCTGCCCACGGGCTACACCGCCTTCGGCCCGCTGGCCCAGCACCTGCGGTTCGTGGAGCGGACCAGCAGGAAGCTGGCCCGGTCCACCTTCTACGGCATGTCCCGGTGGCAGGGGAGGCTGGAGCACAAGCAGTCCTTCCTCGGGCGGATCGTCGACATCGGGGCCGAGCTGTTCGCCATGACGGCCGTCTGCGTGAAGGCCGAGGAGGACGCCGACGACCTCGGGCGCAGGCCGTACGAGGTGGCCGACACCTTCTGCCGCCAGGCCCGGCGCCGCGTCCGCACGCTGTTCGACGAGCTCTGGGACAACAGCGACGAGCAGGACGCGCGCCTGGCCCGGTACGTGCTCGACGGCCGCTACGAGTTCCTGGAGGAGGGCATCCTCGACCCGTCCATCGAGGGCCCGTGGATCGGCACGCCGGACGGCGGCGAGAACGTGCGGAGAAAGATCCTGTGACGCCCGGTCTAGACCGGTTGTGAGCTTTTTCTGCCCTGAGTGTTTTCAAACCGATACCAGCCGGTATAGACCGGCTGCTGAACACGGGCTTACTCTGGCGCAAACGCGTTGAGCTGTGGCTCTCGCACCCCTCATCCCTTTGGACGGGGTCAGGTGGCTGGTACGGACCAGCGACCCGTCCGACGAGAAGGCGGTATCACCAGTGAACATGAAGCTTGTGGGCGGCGCCGCTCTCGGCCTTGCCACCATGCTGGTCCTGTCCAGCTGCGGCTCCGACGGCGGTTCGGGTGGCGGCGGGAACGACACCCAGGCCTCGGGCGGCGGCCAGGTCACCCTCAAGATGGTCGCCGCCGACTACGGCGACGGCCCCGGCAAGCCGAACTCGGGCGAGACGTTCTGGAAGGGCGTCGTGGACGAGTTCCAGGCGGCCAACCCCAACATCAAGGTCGACGTCCAGGTCATCAACTGGAACGACATCGACAAGCAGGTCGCCACCATGGTCCAGAACGGCCAGGTGCCCGACATCCTGCAGACCGGCGACTACTCCGGCTTCGTCAAGGACGGCCTGCTCTACAAGGTCGACGAGGTCCTGTCCCCGAACGTCTCCGGCGACATGCTGCAGAAGTTCGCCGACTTCGGCAAGGTGGACGGCACCGGCTACGGCATCCCGTTCGTCTCCTCCGCCCGCGCGCTGTTCTACAACAAGGACCTGTTCACCAAGGCCGGCATCGCCGAGCCGCCCAAGACCTGGGACGAGCTCAAGGCCGCCGCCGAGAAGCTGAAGAAGGCCGGCGTGAGCCAGCCGTTCGGCCTCCCGCTGGGCCAGGAAGAGGCTCAGGGCGAGTCGTTCCTGTGGATGCTGGGCAACGGCGGCGGCTACAAGGACGCCTCCGGCAAGTGGGCCATCAACTCCCCGCAGAACGTCGAGACCTTCACCTACATGAAGGGCCTGGTCGACGCCGGCCTCACCACCCCGAACCCGGGCACCAAGGACCGCAAGACGGTCTGGGAGGACTTCGGCGCCGGCAAGGTCGGCATGGTCAACGGCGGACCCATGTCCATCCCGATCTTCGACGCGGCCGGCCTGAAGAACTACGGCGTCACGGCGATCCCCGGCAAGTCCGGCCCGCTCGACACCACCCTCGGCGTCATGGACTGGATCATGGCGTTCAACAAGAACGGCCACGCCGCCGAGATCAAGAAGTTCTTCGACTTCTTCTACACCGGCAACGCGGCGCAGAAGATCTCCGACACCTACAAGCTGCTGCCCGTCACCAACGGCGGCATCCAGAAGCTGTCGGGTGACGAGAAGCTCAAGCCGTTCCTCGACGCGCTGCCCAACGCCAGCTTCTACCCGTTCCAGGACCCGAAGTGGGCCGAGGTGAACCCGGCGATCAAGCAGACCATCGGCGGCGCCGTCAAGGACGACCCTGCCAAGGTCCTCGGCGAGCTGCAGAAGACCGCCGAAGCCAGCTGATCCAGCGGGTGTCTGTGGAGCCGGCGCGCGGGTCGCGTCCCCGCGCCGGCTCCACCGTCATGGAAGGTTCCTCATGAGAAGCTTGCGCGCCTTCGAACCCCTGGCCTGGATCGGGCCGGCCGTGGTGCTGATCGCGCTGGTCGTGCTCTGGCCCGTGATCGAGATGATCCGGTCGTCGTTCCTCAAGATCAGCCGGTTCGGAGTGGTCCAGGGAGACAACTTCCCGGACAACTACACGAAGCTGTTCGGTGAGAAGGACTTCGCCGACATCATGATCCGCAGCGTGATCTGGGTGGTCGCGGTCGTCGCGCTCACCGTGCTGATCTCGCTCGCCCTCGCCCAGCTGTTCAACCAGCGCTTCCCCGGTCGCAAGATCGCCCGCTGGGCGCTCATCGCGCCCTGGGCGGCCTCGGTGCTGATGACGGCGATCATCTTCAAGTGGATGCTCGACCCCGAGGTCGGCGTGATCAACCAGATCAGGGTCAAGCTCGGGTTCATCGACGCGATGGGCGGCGCCTCCGCCGACCAGCTCGGCGACGCCTCCAGCGCGATGCCGTGGCTGGTGTTCGTGGCGGTCTTCGTCTCGGTGCCGTTCACGACGTACGCGCTGCTGGCCGGGCTCGCGACCATCCCCGCCGACGTCTACGAGGCGGCCAAGATGGACGGCGCCACCAAGCTCAGGACGTACTGGTCGATCACGCTGCCGCTGCTGCGCCCCGCGCTCACCGTCGCCGCGCTGATCAACGTGATGAACGTCTTCAACAGCTTCCCGATCATCTGGGCGATGACCCACGGCCAGCCGGGCTACTCGACGGCCACCTCGACCATCCTCATGTTCATCCTCAAGGGCTCGAACATCGGCGAGTCGGCCGCGATGTCCGTGGTGAACTTCGGCATGGTCATCGTGCTGACCATGATCTTCCTCAAGGTGTCGCGCTGGAACAAGGAGGTGGCGTGATGGCCGTGCAGACCATGTCCAAGGCCGGCACACGCCACCAGCCCGGCCACCGCGGACGGGCGCAGCGCCGCATGCCCAGGCTCAAGACCGTGATCGTGGCGGCCGCGGCCTACCTCGTCGCGTTCGTCTTCCTGTTCCCGTACCTCGTCATGCTGCTGACCTCGCTGCGGTCGCAGGACTCGCTGCGCGAGGTGACGTTCTGGCCCGACGAGTGGGTGTGGTCGAACCTCGCCAACTTCTGGACCAGCGGCCTGGCCGGGAACCTGTGGGTGACGCTCAAGGTCGCCGGCGGCTCGACGATCCTGGTGCTGCTCGTGGCGCTGCCGGCCGCGTACTACTCGGCCCGGCACAAGTTCCGGGGGCGCACGGCGTTCCTGATCCTGGTGCTGATCACCCAGATGTTCCAGCCCACGGCCATGCTCGTCGGCATCTACCGCGAGTTCTACCAGTTCGGCCTGGTGGACTCGATCTGGTCGCTGATCCTGGTCAACGGCGGGTTCAACCTGGCGTTCGCGGTGTGGATCCTGAACGCCTACTTCGCCTCGATCCCGCGTGAGCTGGAGGAGGCCGCCTTCATCGACGGCAACGGCCGCTTCGGCGCGCTGTTCCGGATCACGCTGCCGCTGGCCATGCCGGGCGTGATCACCGCGCTGATCTTCACGTTCATCGCGGCGTGGAACGAGTTCGTGGTCGCCCTGACCCTGACCACGACCCCGGCCAACCAGCCGCTCACGGTCGCGCTGAACTCGTTCATCGGCCAGTACCAGGTGGACTGGCAGAACCTCTTCGCGGGCTCGGTGATCGCCACCATCCCGGTGATCATCCTGTTCGCGCTGATCGAGCGGAAGGTCGTCGGCGGACTGACCGCCGGCTCGATCAAGTAGAAGACGTCCGGCCGCCACCAACCCACCGGGTGGCGGCCGGGCCCACTTCCGCGGGCTACTTCTGCGGGACGCGGGCCACGCAGAACACCGTCTGGCCGAACGGCGGGGTGATGAACCGCTCGATCAGCCGCGTGGCCGGGACCACCGTGCGGTCGTAGATCTTGACCAGCCGCGGGTCGGGGTAGCCCACGCCGCCCCGCCGGACCGCCGCCCACCAGGCGATGCCGCCCAGGAAGTTGATCGGCTTGAGCACGTCGATGTCGAGCCCCGCCTTGGCCACCGTGGCGCGCAGGGTCTTCGGCGTGTAGCGCTGGACGTGCCCGACCTTGCGGTCGAAGTCTCCGTAAAGCTGCATGTAGCCGGGCACCCAGATGATGATCCGGCCGCCGGGCAGCGTGACGCGGGCCAGCGAGCGCAGCGCCTCGGCGTCGTCCTCGATGTGCTCCAGCACGTTCATCATGACGACGGTGTCGACCTTGTCCTTCAGCGGGATCTCGGTCGGCAGGCCGAACTGCAGGACGTCGATGTCGTCGCGGCCCTCGAAGCGCTTCTCCAGCTGCTCGACGCAGTAGGGGTCGAAGTCGCTGACGACCAGGCGGTCGAGCCGCGGCAGGAACTGCTCGGCGAAGTGGCCCAGCCCGGAGCCGATCTCCAGCATCGAACGGCCGACGTGCGGGGCGACCATGTCGAACTCGTACTGCCGATAGTTCTTGGCCTCGTCCCCACCCAGGTGGTTCTCCAGGGCCTCGTCACCGGCCGCCGGTTGCACTACACGGTCATACCCAGAAGACATAGTCCCGTTCCTTTGAGGGGCAGACGGATTGCACGAGTCTAATGCCCCTGAGGATGACCTGATGCGTGAAACACCCTTCCCCGGGCGCGGGCGGATGCGATGGAATCTGACACGCCATGGACGACGACGAGGCGATCGCCCGCTCGCTCGACGGTGACCTGGGGGCCTACGAGGTCCTGGTCGCCAGGTACAGCGCGCTCGCCCATCGCACCGCCGCCATGCTCGGCGCGGGCGACGAGGCCGAGGACGTCGTGCAGGAGGCGTTCGTCAAGGCTTTCCGCCATCTGCCCAAGTTCCGGCGGGACGCGCCCTTCCGGCCCTGGTTGCTGCGGATCGTGGCCAACGAGACGCACAACCTGACCCGGGCCCGCGGGCGCCGCTCCGACCTCGCCGTACGGCTCACCGCCGCCGACCCGGCAGGTCCGGTGGCCCCCGACGACCCGGCGGGCGCGGCCGTCGCCACCGACCGGCGGGCCCGGCTGCTGGCGGCCGTGCGCGGCCTGCCCGAGCGGGAACGCCAGGCGGTCGTGTGCCGGTACTTCCTGCAACTGTCGGAGGCCGAGACGGCCCAGGTGCTCGGCTGGCCGGTCGGTACCGTCAAGTCCAGCACCCATCGGGGGCTGGCCCGGCTGAGGGAGGAGGTGGGCGGTGAACTCGCATGACCCCTTCGACGACCTGGAAGCCGAACTGACCGCCCTCGGCCCCCTCCTCGACACCCCGTCCCCGCCGCCGGACGACGTCGCCGCCGCCGTCCGGGCCCGCCTGGAGCTCCAGCCTGAGAAGCGCGGGCGGCGGACACGGCCGACACGGCGGACTCGGCGGGCGCGGTGGCGGATCGTGGCGGCCGTCGTGCTGGCCGTCGTCGCCGTCACGGCCGCCACCCCCCAGGGCCGCGCCGCCGTGGCCCGGGTCCTCCGCCTGGCCGGCGTCGAACTGCAGCTCGGCGACACACCACCCACCCCGGTACGGACCACCGCGAACCTCCCCGGCGAGCACCCGGTGGCCCCGGACGACCTGCCCGGCCTGGTGAGGTTCCAGGTCAGAACCCCGGCCGAGCTCGGGCCCCCCGCCCGCGCCACCGTCGCCGACCAGGGCCGGCTGGTGTCGATGTTCTGGCCGGACGGCGTCCGGCTCGACCAGTTCCAGGGCGGCGTGGACCCGTTCTTCTTCAAGAAGCTCGGCCCGCCCTGGCCCGACTACGTCGAGATGGCCGGGACCACGGCCTGGTGGATCCCCGGCGCGCACCCGCTCGGCTACATCCGCCGCCAGGACGGCACCGAGATCCCCCTGCGCCAGGCCGCCCCCACCCTCGTCTGGCAGCGGGACGCGCTCACCTACCGCCTGGAGGGCGCGGGCACCAGGGAACGGGCGGTGCGCATCGCCGGGTCACTCCGGTGAGCCGGTCAGCCAGTCGTCCACGCCCTTGAGCAGCTCCTTGCGCACCGCCTCCGGCGCGGTCGAGGACCGGATCGACTGCCGGGCCAGCTCGGCGATCTCGGCGTCGGAGAACTCGTAGACCTCCCTGGCCAGCTCGTACTGGCGCAGCAGCCGGGTGCCGAACAGCAGCGGGTCGTCGGCGCCCAGCGCGATCGGCACCCCGGCGTCGAACAGCCGCCGCAGCGGCACGTCCGCCGCCCGCTCGGCCACCCCCAGCCCCACATTGGACGTCGGGCACACCTCGCAGCAGATCTGCCGGTCGGCCAGCCGCTGCATCAGCCACGGGTCCTCGGCCGCCCGCACGCCGTGCCCGACCCGGTCGGCGCCCAGGTCGTCGATGCACTGGCTCACGCTGCGCGGCCCGAGCAGCTCGCCGCCGTGCGGCACGGCCAGCAGCCCGCCGCGCTTGGCGATGCGGAAGGCCCGCTCGAAGTCGCGCGCCGCGCCGCGCCGCTCGTCGTTGGACAGGCCGAAGCCCACCACGCCCCGGTCGGCGTACTGGGTGGCGAGCCTGGCCAGGGTGTTCGCGTCGAGCGGATGCCTGGTCCTGTTGGCCGCCACGATCACCGGCATGTGCACCCCGGCGTGCTCGGCGGCCTGCCGCGCCGCGTCGAGCATCAGCTCCAGCGTGGCCGTGAGCCCGCCGAACCGCGCGGCGAACCCGGACGGGTCCACCTGGATCTCCAGCCACCGGGAACCGGCCGCCGCCTCGTCCTCGGCCGTCTCGCGCAGCAGCCGGTAGACGTGCTCGGGACGGCTCAGCACGGACCTGGCGATGTCGTACAGCCGCTGGAACCTGAACCAGCCGCGCTCGTCGGTGGCCCGCAGCCGCGGCGGCCAGTCCTGCTCCAGCGCGTCGGGCAGGTGCAGCCCCTGCTCCCTGGCCAGCTCGATCAGCGTCGAGTGCCGCATGGAGCCGGTGAAGTGCAGGTGGAGATGGGCTTTGGGCAGCGTGTGCAGGGGCCGGTGCATTTCCATATTTTGCCACTGGCCCCAGGTGCGGATTCGCATGTCGCCCAAGGCTGCGGGTCCGGCATCGGCACGGTAGAGATCGGCCGGATCGGGGGATCAACCGTCCATGATCCCTGAGGGTGCGGGCGTCGCGGGGCAGGGCCGGCGCGCGCTGCTCGCCGGCTTGGCGTTCGCGGTGACCGCTCTCGCCATCTACGCCCTGTTCCATTCGGGTTTCGGCCGTCCGCACCCGCCTTCTGCGGGCTCGTCGTACGTGCCCCCGCCGCCCCTGAAGGCGCCGTCCGGCTCCGGCGCCGCGGCGGCGGCGCGGGCCGGGGCCCCGCTGGCGGTCGTCTCCGACGACCTCTGGCTCACCTACCTGCCCCGCGGCCTGCGCCGCAGCGGCGGCGGCCCGGTCGCCCCCGACGGCGTCCGGGCCAGGTACGGCACCGCGAAGCGCTACGTGGAGGCCCAGGTCGAGCACGGCACGGTGGCCGCCGACTGGGACACCTACCGCGCGCACGCCGGCGTGCTGGACCCCCGCGAGACCACGATCAGGGGCCGGCCCGCGGTGGTCGGCGCGCATCCGCGCGGCGGCAGGGTGATCGCCTGGCTGGAACGCCCCGGCACGGGCGCCTGGATCCGGGTGAGCGACTCACTCGGCGACGAGCTGCTGCCTATTGCCGCCTCGGCCCGCGCTCCTGTAGGAGACTAGGAGCCTTTTCCCTGGTTGATCCCACGAGTCATGGGGGGACGATGCGGCGCCCGGCAGCGGTGTTCATCACGTTCGCGCTGGCCGCGGGCACGGGCGGGTGCGGCGGCGACACGCCGCGACCGCCCAGCACCACCCCGCCGCCGCCGTCGGCGAGCGAGCCGGCGACCGGGAAACCCGTCACGCTGGCCTGCGGATCGACCAGGCTGGAGATCCCCGGCGCGCCCCCGCCCCTGGCCCGCGCCGGCACCTTCGGCCGACTGGGCGCGCTCGCCAGGCGGCTCACGGTCAGGGGCGTGATGTGGCGCGACGACGAGGACGAGCAACTACGGGTGGGCGTGGTGTGCGGCGTGCGGACGGCCGAGCAGTTCGCCACGCTGGTGGCCCGCTCGACCCTGACCGCCTACCGCGGCAAACCCGCGCTGCGCTGGACGAGCCGCGACGGCCTGCGCAACTTCATGTGGCTGGAGAGCCCCGGCACGGCCGTCTACCTCGCCGCCACGCCCGGCATGACCGCCCAGCTCCGCCAGACCGCCGCCGCCGTCAGACCCGCCGCCTCCTGAGCCGCTTCCCTGAGCCGCTTCCTGAGTCGCTCAGTGAGCCTCGGACAGCAGCTTGGCCATCCGGCTGACGCCCTCGACCAGATCGTCGTCACCGAGGGCGTAGGACAGCCGGAAGTAGCCGGGGGTGCCGAACGCCTCGCCCGGCACGACCGCCACCTCGGCCTCCTCCAGGATCAGCTCGGCCAGCTCCGCCGACGACCCGGGCCGCCGGCCGCGCAGCTCCTTGCCCAGCAGCCCCTTGACCGACGGGTACGCGTAGAACGCCCCCTTCGGCTCCGGGCAGAACACGCCCGGGATCTCGTTGAGCATCCGCACCATGGTCTGGCGCCGCCGGTCGAAGGCCGACCGCATCTCCGCCACGGCCGACAGGTCGCCGGAGACCGCGGCCAGCGCGGCCCTCTGCGACACGTTGGCCACGTTGGAGGTGGCGTGCGACTGCAGGTTGGCGGCGGCCTTGACCACGTCGGCCGGGCCGATCAGCCAGCCCACCCGCCATCCGGTCATCGCGTACGTCTTGGCCACGCCGTTGAGGATCACGACCCGGTCGCCCAGCTCGGGCACGGCCGTGGCGATGCTGGTGAACTCGGCGCCGCCGTAGACCAGGTGCTCGTAGATCTCGTCGGTGACCACCCACAGCCCGTGCTCGGCCGCCCACCGGCCGATCGCCACGGTCTCCTCGCGCGAGTAGACCGCGCCCGTCGGGTTGGACGGCGAGACGAACAGCAGCACCTTCGTACGCTCGGTACGGGCCGCTTCGAGCTGCCCGACGCCGGCCAGGTAGCCCGTGGACTCGTCGGTCACCACGTCGACCTGCACGCCACCGGCCAGCTTGATCGCCTCGGGGTAGGTCGTCCAGTAGGGGGCGACCACGATGACCTCGTCGCCCGGGTCGAGCAGCGTGGCGAACGCCTCGTAGACGGCCTGCTTGCCGCCGTTGGTGACGAGCACCTGGGACGGCTCGACGGAGTAGCCGGAGTCGCGCCGCGTCTTGTCGGCGATGGCCTGCTTCAGCTCGGGAAGGCCGCCCGCCGGCGTGTACTTGTGGTTGCGCGGGTCGCGGGCCGCCTCGACCGCCGCCTCGACGATGTAGCCGGGCGTCGGGAAGTCGGGCTCGCCGGCGCCGAAGCCGATGACCGGGCGGCCGGCGGCCTTCATCGCCTTCGCCTTGGCGTCCACCGCGAGCGTGGCGGACTCGGAAATCGCGGAGATTCTTGCGGAGATACGGGGTCGCGTGGACATGCCTCCCATGCTCCCACGCGGGCGTGACCTGGGCGATCAGGTTTGGGTTCGACGTACCGGGCAATCCCCCGTATGCTTTCGCCTGGTCCTTCCGCCGCATGTCGGCGAGCGGTTCGGTCCAGGCAGTGAGTCAATCAGGGTAGTGTGGTTGACGACATAGGGCACTGGCGCAATTGGTAGCGCACCGGTCTCCAAAACCGGCGGTTGGGGGTTCGAGTCCCTCGTGCCCTGCGAGTGCGGTCCGCGCAATAATGGCGTGTAAGCGCGCCGCAAAACTGCGTTGGATACGACAGATTCAGGTGAGGACTGTGGCGATCGACACGCGCGGCGAGACCGCAGGCAAGCCCAGTGGCGAGAAGAAGACACGCACTTCACCTGCCCTTTTCTACCGGCAGGTCGTCAACGAGCTCCGCAAGGTCATCTGGCCGACACGCAAGGATCTCATCACCTACACCACGGTCGTTCTGGTATTCGTTCTGATCATGGTGGCGATCGTTTATGGGCTCGACGCCGCTCTGGGCTGGGCCGTCCTCCGCGTCTTCGGCGGGGAGTGATCCCGCCTAGCTCGACACCGTGTGGTGTCGGCTGACGGCGACACCATTCGATTCGAGGAAATGAGGAAAGGTCACGTGTCCGAGTCTTCTGTTCCGGCCGAGGAACCCCGCGACGAGCGGGGCGACGACGAGCTGGGAGAGGCCACCGACGAATGGGGCGACGAGCTGGGTGAGGCTCGCGACGAAGGCGTCGAGGCGGCTCTCCAGGAGGCCGACGAGACCGACGAGGTCGAAGAGTCGGAGGAGGCCCCCGCCGACGCGGAGGCCGAGATCCTGCCCGACGTCGACCCGGTCGAGGAGTTCAAGAGCTCCCTGCGCGGGCTCCCCGGCGAGTGGTATGTGATCCACTCCTACGCCGGCTACGAGAACCGCGTGAAGTCCAACATCGAGAGCCGCAACGTGTCGCTCAACATGGAGGACTACATCTACCAGGTCGAGGTGCCCACGCACACCGTCCAGGAGTTCAAGAGCGGCAAGAAGGTCCCGGTCAAGGAGCGCGTGCTGCCCGGCTACGTCCTGGTGCGCATGGAGCTGACCGACGAGTCCTGGGCCGCCGTGCGCAACACGCCCGGCGTGACCGGTTTCGTCGGCCTGTCCAACAAGCCGAGCCCGCTCAGCCTCGACGAGGTCGCCAAGCTGCTGGCGCCCGAGCCGACCGAGGAGGCCAAGAAGGCCACCACCAAGGCGGCCAGCGGCCCCACGGTCGAGTTCGAGATCGGCGAGTCCGTCACGGTCATGGACGGCCCCTTCGCCACCCTGCCCGCCTCGGTCAGCGAGATCAGCCCCGAGTCGCAGAAGCTCAAGGTGCTCGTCTCGATCTTCGGTCGTGAGACCCCGGTCGAGCTCTCGTTCAACCAGGTCTCGAAGATCTAAGACGATCACCTACACTTAGACGTTCGGTCGGCCGCCTTTCGCGAAGGGTGGCCTTCCGACATGTCCGGGCGCATCCGCGTCCGGACGGCATCACGATCAGGACCCGGAGAAGGACTCATGCCTCCGAAGAAGAAGATCGCGGCGCTCGTCAAGGTCCAGCTCCCCGCTGGCCAGGCCACGCCCGCTCCGCCGGTCGGTACCGCCCTCGGTCCCCACGGCGTCAACATCATGGACTTCGTCAAGCAGTACAACGCTGCTACGGAGTCCCAGCGGGGCAACATCATCCCCGTTGAGATCACCATTTTCGAAGACCGCAGCTTCACCTTCATCACGAAGACGCCCCCGGCGCCTGAGCTGATCAAGAAGGCCCTGGGTCTCGACAAGGGCAGCGCCGTCCCCCACAAGGACAAGGTCGGCCGGCTGACGCGCGAGCAGCTGCGCAGCATCGCCGAGACCAAGATGCCCGACCTCAACGCCAACGACGTCGAGGCTGCAGAGAAGATCATCGCCGGCACCGCCCGGTCGATGGGCATCACGATCGCCGACTAAGACCTTTCCCAGATCCGTGGGAGGGCCGGGTCCCGGCCCGCGTACCACAAGGAGACAGACATGAAGCGCAGCAAGGCGCACAAGGACGCGGCGGCCAAGGTCGACCGCGACAAGCTCTACACGCCCGCCGACGCCGCGAAGCTGGCCAAGGAGACGTCGACCACCAAGTTCGACGCCACCGTGGAAGTGGCGCTGCGGCTGGGTGTCGACCCTCGCAAGGCCGACCAGATCGTGCGCGGCACGGTCAACCTCCCGCACGGCACCGGTAAGACCGCCCGGGTCCTGGTCTTCGCGACCGGTGACCGTGCCGAGGCAGCCCGCGAGGCGGGCGCCGACATCGTCGGCGCCGACGAGCTGATCGACGAGATCGCCAAGGGCAACCGGCTCAACGAGTTCGACGCCGTGGTCGCCACCCCCGACCTCATGGGCAAGGTCGGCCGTCTGGGCCGCGTGCTCGGCCCGCGCGGTCTCATGCCCAACCCCAAGACCGGCACCGTGACGCCCGACGTCGCCAAGGCCGTGACGGAGATCAAGGGCGGCAAGATCGAGTTCCGCACCGACCGGCAGGCCAACCTGCACTTCATCATCGGCAAGACGTCGTTCCCCGAGCGTCAGCTCATCGAGAACTACGCCGCCGCCCTTGACGAGGTGCTGCGTCTCAAGCCGTCGGCGGCCAAGGGGCGTTACCTGAAGAAGGTCACCTTCTCCACCACCATGGGCCCCGGCGTCCCCGTCGACCCCAACCTCACCCGTGGCCTGACCGCCGAGCTCGACGCGTAACGGCCGCACGTTCTTCGAAAGGCCCCCGCCTGTCTCAGGCGGGGGCCTTTCGCTTTGTCCGGGTGCCGACGGGCACCGGGCCTCCCTTTGTCCGGGGGCCGCCGGGCACCGGGTCGGAGCCGTCTCGTCCGGGTTTTCGGCCCGGATGATCTCTCCAGGTGAGCGGGGTTGTGCAGAAATCGTGCACAGCCTGTGGGGGAGAACCCTGGGTTTTCCCCGATTTATGCGGGGAAGTCGCCACGATGGGACAAGCCAACCGTAGGGTCAAAACATGCTGAAGCGCAGGATAAGTCTCGCCACCGCCGTGGCCGGAGCTGCTCTCATCGCGGCCTCGGTCGCCGGGTGCGGTACGAACGTGCAGCCCATCCAGGTCAACCTGGCCGCCTCAGAGGTGCTTGCGCAGGCCGCGCAGAAGACCGCAGAGGTCACCAGCTACACGGTGGACGCCGTCGCGAACGTGACGCACCCCCAAGAAGGCAACGGCAAGGTGCAGGGCCGCATGCTCTACCAGAGCAAGCCCCAGCTCGCCGTCGACCTGACCCTCGACACCGTCGACATGGGCGGCCGGAACCTGCCGGGCGGCGTGCGCGCCGTCCTCCAGGGCGACACCGTCTATGTGAAGGTCGAGGCACTCAAGCAGCTCGTCGGCGCCACCAAGCCGTGGATCAAGGTCGCGCTCAACGAAGTGGGCGACCAGAACCAGGTCAACCAGTACCTCAGCCAGATCCAGCAGTTCGACCTCGCCAACGTGACCAAGCTGGTCACCGTGTCCAAGGACGTGAAGCAGGTCGGCACCGAGAGCGTCAACGGCGCGGACACCACCCACTACACCGGCACGTTCCCCGTGGACGCCGCCGTCGGTCAGCTGCCCGCCGACAAGCAGCAGCAGGCCAGGACGAACCTCGCCGAGCTCAAGGACGTCAAGTTCGACATCTGGGTGGCCGGCGACGGTCTGCCCCGCAAGCTCACCCTGAACGGCTCCAAGGAGGGCGCGACGCTGGACGCCACCCTGCTGTTCAAGGGCTTCAACGAGCCCGTCAAGGTCGAGGCCCCGCCCGCGGACCAGGTCGGTGAGCTGCCGAAGACGACCGTCAACTGAGGACCGATTTGGAAACTCGGCGACCAGCACGTACTCTGGTCGTTGCCGAAGACCGCCGGTCGTCGTCAGGTGCATCAGTCCTGGCGACCGAAGGATCCACGTTCTGTGGACGGCCCGCGCAGGTGTGATGCGAGTTTCCCATATGGTGCAGTTCCATATGTGAGCCCCGTGCGCCCCTGCGCCCGGGGCTGTTCTCATTTCCAGGAGCCTTCGCCGGCGGCACACCTGGAAGGAGGCCCATGGCGAGGGCGGATAAGGCGACAGCCGTTGCCGAGCTCAAGAGCGAGTTCGAAGGCAGCAGCGCCGCCGTTCTGACCGAGTACCGCGGTCTCACCGTCGCTCAGCTCAAGCAGCTGCGCGTTGCTCTTGGTGAGAATGCGAAGTTCGCCGTGGCGAAGAACACCCTGACCAAGATCGCGGCCAACGAAGCCGGTCTGTCGTTCCCCGACGACCTGCTCACGGGCCCGACCGCGATCGCCTTCGTCAACGGCGACGTTGTCGAGGCGGCCAAGGGTCTGCGTGACTTCGCCAAGGCCAATCCCCTTCTGGTGATCAAGGGTGGTGTGCTCGACGGTAAGACGCTCGACGCCACCGAGATCACCAAGCTCGCCGACCTCGAGTCCCGCGAGGTCCTCCTCGCTAAGCTCGCCGGTGCTCTCAAGGCGAAGCAGAGCGCTGCCGCCGCGGTTTTCGCCGCGCTGCCCACGCAGATGGCTCAGCTGGCCGACGCCCTTCGTGCCAAGCGCGAAGAAGCGGGCGAGTAACACGGGGGTTGCCGCAACTTCCGCGGTCCCGTTCCTAGTTTTCTGCAAGTCCTAAACGTAAGGAAAAGCATCATGGCGAAGCTCAGCAACGACGAGCTGCTCGACGCGTTCAAGGAGATGACCCTCCTCGAGCTGTCCGAGTTCGTGAAGAACTTCGAAGAGGTCTTCGACGTCAAGGCCGCCGCCCCCGTCGCGGTCGCCGCCGCCCCCGCCGCCGGTGGCGGTGGCGAGGCCGCCGCCGTTGAGGAGCAGGACGAGTTCGACGTCATCCTCGAGGCCGCCGGCGACAAGAAGATCCAGGTCATCAAGGAGATCCGCGCCCTCACGTCCCTGGGCCTCAAGGAGGCCAAGGACCTGGTGGACGGCGCTCCCAAGCCGGTCTTCGACGGCAAGGTCAACAAGGAGCAGGCGGAGAAGGCCAAGGCTGCCCTTGAGGGCGCCGGCGCCACCGTGACCGTGAAGTAACTTCCCACTTCACACAGCTCTTCGGAAGAGGCGGACACACCCTGGTGCCGGGTGTGACCGCCTCTTTTCGCATGTAACGGGACATTCTCCTCCGCGTCTCATCGCCCGGCCAACCGGCGGCGGCATCGCGGTCTTCGACCTCAGCCGGAAGTGATCCCGATTTCGTGGGCGGCCTCGCGGACCTTGGCGATGGCGCTCGCGTCCATGAAGTCCTTGCAGTGGACGATCCGGCCGTCCCTGATCCGCAGCATCAGCAGCCCCGGGATGACGATCGCCCGCTCGCCCACCTTGACGTGCGCGTTCTGCTCGACGACCACCACCTCGGGATCGTCCGTACGGTGCAACGCGACCCGTTCCACCTCCTGCGGCACGGCGGGGGAGAGGCCCCAGGACGCCCGGTACCCCGCCCGCACCGCCTCCCGCCCCTCGTACGGCGGCAGCCCGCCGAACGGGAACTCGTGCCTGCCGTCCTCCGCGTACAGGTCGGCCAGTTCGTCGGCCGACTTGTGCAGCATCGCGCCGTGGAAGGCGCCGACGATCTCCTCGACGGTCATGACCACAACCCCTCACATCTCGCTCAACACTCGTTGACTCAACGAGCGTAGAGCGAATTCGGTCGAACGGTCAACACGGGTAGAGTCGGACCGTGAGCGAGCGAGTGCTTCCCCGTGCCGAACGGCGGCGCAGAACCGAGGGAAGGATCCTCGACGCGGCCAGGGCGCTGTTCGCCGAAGTCGGCTACGAGCGCGCCACCATCAGGGCGGTCGCGAAGTCCGCCGAGGTCGACCCGGCCCTGGTCATGCAGTACTTCGGCAACAAGCAGGAGCTCTTCAGGGCCGCCGTGCGCGCCACGCCCGCCCCCGAGGCCGCCGCCACCCCCGAGGAACTGGTCGAGCACCTGCTCGGCACCCTCGACGTGAAGATGGGCGAGCTGCCCCAGAGCTCGCTGGCGATGATGCGTTCGATGCTCACCCATCCCGAGGCGGGCACGGCGGCCCGCGAGGCGCTCGCCCGGCAGGTCGACAGGCTCGCCGCCTCGATCCCGGGCGAGGACGCCCGCCTGCGCGCGGCCCTGATGACCACGATCCTGCTCGGCGTGACCGTCGGCCACCAGCTGCTCGAACTGCCCGAGCTGCGCGACGCCCCGCCGGAGCGCATCGCCCGGCTGCTGCGCCCGAGCCTGCGCGCTCTTACCGGACCCGACGTCTCCTGAGCGCCGAGTAACAAGTTATTGGAACCGGTTCCAATTCCTCGGAACGCCGCCACCGCGAGTCCATCCTGGAAGTAAAGTGTGCGGCACGTTATCCCCTGAGTGCTCCCTGTGATCGGGAAGGTGGCCAGTGGGCGTCGAGGTCGTGGTCGAGGGGTTGACCAAGTCGTTCGGTCGGCAGGTCATCTGGAAGGATGTCTCGCTCACGCTGCCCGCGGGTGAGATCTCGGTGCTGCTCGGCCCGTCGGGCACCGGCAAGTCCGTCTTCCTCAAGACGCTGGTCGGCCTGCTGCGTCCCGACCGCGGCCACATCTGGATCGACGGCCACGACCTGGCGAGCTGCCCCGAACGCAAGCTCTACGAGCTGCGCCGGCTGTTCGGCGTGCTGTTCCAGGACGGCGCCCTGTTCGGCTCGCTCAACCTCTACGACAACATCGCCTTCCCGCTGCGCGAGCACACCAGGAAGACCGAGGCCGAGATCCGCCGGATCGTGATGGACAAGATCGACCTGGTCGGGCTGGTCGGCGCCGAGGGCAAGCTGCCCGGCGAGATCTCCGGCGGCATGCGCAAACGCGCCGGCCTGGCCAGGGCGCTGGTGCTCGACCCCGAGATCATCCTGTTCGACGAGCCCGACTCCGGCCTCGACCCGGTCCGCACCGCCTTCCTCAACCAGACGATCGTCGACATCAACGCCGACATCGAGGCCACGTTCCTGATCGTCACCCACGACATCAACACCGCCCGCACGGTCCCCGACAACATCGGGCTGCTGTTCCGCCGCGAGCTGGTCATGTTCGGGCCGCGCGAGATGCTGCTGTCCAGCGACGAGCCGGTGGTGCGGCAGTTCCTCAACGCCCGCAGGCACGGCCCGATCGGCATGTCGGAGGAGAAGGACGTCTCCGAGCTGGAGGCCGAGGCCAGGATGGGCCACGACCCCGGCGGGCTGCCGCCGATCCCGCCGCAGCTCATGCCGAGCGGCAACGTGCTGCGCCGGTCGCAGCAGCCGCCCGGCCGATGGCTGGCGGCCCACGGCGTGACCCCGCCGCAGGGCTCGTTCGTGGACGAACGCGGCCGCGACTGGCTGGAGGAGTACCCCAGGCTGGTCGCCGCCCACGCGGACGGCGTCGCCTAGATCATGAATCCGACCGAGAAGCACTTCCGCGCGGCCTATGACGGTGACTGCATGCGTTCGATCGGCCGCACATGGTGACGGCGGAGGTCGGGCGGTTCGTCGCCATGTCGCTCGACACCGCCAGGGCCGCCGCGCGACGGCCGTTCCAGGTGCGCGAGCTCGTCCGGCAGGCGTGGTTCATCGTCAGCGTGAGCGCCCTGCCCACCGCCCTGGTCGCCATCCCCTTCGGGGCCGTGCTCGCGATGCAGACCGGCAACCTCATCCGCCAGTTCGGCGCCCAGTCCTTCACCGGGGCCACCGCCGTGCTCGGCATCGTCCGCGAGGCGGGCCCGGTGGTGACCGCGCTGATGATCGCGGGCGCGGCCGGCAGCGCGATCTGCGCCGACCTCGGCGCCCGCCGGATCAGGGACGAGATCGACGCCATGGAGGTGCTCGCTGTGGACCCCCTCCACCGGCTCGTCGTGCCCAGGGTCGCCGCCTGCGCGCTGGTGGCGCCGCTGCTCAACGGCCTGGTCGTCACGGTCGGGCTGGTCGCCGGCTACCTGTTCAACGTGGTCGTCCAGGGCGGCTCGCCCGGCGCGTACCTGCAGTCGTTCAACGCCCTGGCCGAGGTCTCCGACCTGTGGGTGTCGGAGGGCAAGGCGCTGGTCTTCGGGGTCACGACGGGCCTCGTCGCCGCGTACAAGGGGCTGGGCGCGGCGGGCGGGCCCAAGGGCGTCGGGGAGGCGGTCAACCAGGCCGTGGTGTTCGCCGCCCTGCTGCTGTTCGCCGAGAACTTCCTGATCAGCGCGGTCTACAACGAGCTGGTGCGGTCATGAGGGCGCTCGACCGGCAGGGCGAGTTCTACGCCAGGGCGATCAGGGCCCTCCCGGCCGGCGCGCGCTACCGGCGCGAGGTGCTCAGGCTGTTGGCCGAGGTCGGGCTGGGCAGCGGCGGCCTGGCGGTGATCGGCGGCACGATGACGATCGTCGCCTTCATGACCTTCTTCACCGGCACCGAGGTCGGCCTGCAGGGCTACACCGGCCTCGACCGCATCGGCGGCTCGGCCTTCACCGGCTTCCTGTCCAGCTACGTCAACACCCGCGAGATCGCCCCGCTGGTGTCCGCCATCGGCCTGTCGGCCACCGTGGGCTGCGGGTTCACCGCCCAGCTCGGCGCGATGCGGGTCGGCGAGGAGGTCGACGCGCTGGAGGTCATGGCGGTCCCGCCGGTGCCGTTCCTGGTCACCACGCGGCTGATCGCCGGCTTCGCCGCCGTCATGCCCCTGTACGTGCTCGGCCTGCTCGCCTCCTACGTCGCCACCCGTCTGATCGTGACCGTGCTGCACGACCAGTCCACGGGCACCTACGACCACTACTTCGAGCTGTTCCTGTCGCCCTACGACGTGTTGTGGTCCTTCGGCAAGGCGATGGTCTTCGCCGTCCTGGTGATCCTCATCCACTGCTACCACGGCTTCCACGCCACCGGCGGGCCGGCCGGGGTCGGCGTGGCGGTCGGGCGGGCCGTGCGCGCGGTGCTGGTGACGGTCAACGTCGCCAATCTCCTGCTCGGTCTGGCCATCTGGGGCACGACCACGACGGTGAGGCTGGCCGGATGAGACACGGCGCCGCGCTCCTGGCGATCATCGCCGCCTTCACGGCCCTGACGCTGGCCGTCTACACGAAGGCGTTCTCCACCGCCCGGCACGTCACGCTGCTGTTGCCGGCCGCCGGGCTGCAGCTCGACCGCCGGGCCGACGTCAAGGTCAACGGGGTCGTGGTCGGCGAGGTGGCCGACCTGGCGCCCGCCGACCACGGCGCCCGCCTCACCCTGGCCCTCGACCACGACGTCGACCGCGCCTCCACCGCCGAGCTGCGCGCCAAGACCCTGTTCGGCGAGAAGTACGTCGCCCTGATCCCGCCCAGCTCGCCGCACGGCCCGCTGCGCGACGGCGACGTGATCAGGTCATCGGCCGCCGCCGTCGAGATCACCGAGATCCTCGACCGCCTGCTGGCCCACCTGCGCGCCGTCCACCCCGAACGCCTGAACGCCGTCCTGAACGCCCTGGCCACCGCCCTGGACGGCCGCGGCGCCCGGCTCGGCACGACCCTGGACAGAACCGACGCCTACCTGCGTCGCCTCCAGCCCCACCTGCCGGTGCTGAAGCGGGACATCGCCAAGCTCGCCGACGTCACCGCCCGGTACGGCCAGGCCGCCCCCGACCTGCTGCGCACCCTCGCCAACAGCGCCGCGATCAGCCGCACCCTCACCGCCGCCCCCATCGGCCCGGCCGGCGCGGCCGTCACCCGGGCCGCCACCGCCACCGACCGCCTGCTGACCACGGACGAGCCGGGCATCGTCGGTCTGTCGCACGTCGTCCGCCCGGCCCTCGACGTGGCCGCCCATCACGCGCCCGTCATCCCGTGCGTGCTGCGCGGCCTGGACCGCCTCCGGCCGCTGCTGGACGACGCCTTCGGCCACGGCAGCGCGAAGGCGGTGCTGGAGATCGTCCGGCCGGCGCACCCGTACGAACCCGGCAGGGACACCCCGCGTTACGCCGACCGCAGGGGCCCGGCCTGCTACGGCCTGCCCGACCACGCGCCCGTGCCCTTCCCGGGGGTGCGCTTCGACGACGGCACGGCCGACCTGGCGAGGCTGATGCTGCGATGACCACGCTCGGGCCGGCGCTCAAGCTGGCCGTCTTCGCCCTCGTCACCACCCTGTGCGTGGCCACCCTCGCGATCACGATCTCGGGCGCCCGCTTCACCGCCGCGGTCGTCTACCACGCCCTGTTCACCGACGCCTCGGGGCTGCGCGAGGGCGACGAGGTGCGCATCGCCGGCGTGCGGGTCGGCCGGGTCGAGAGCGTCACGCTGGCGGGCGTCCAGGCCGAGGTCGCCTTCTCCGTACGGCGCACCACCGCGCTGCCCCGCTCGGTCGTGGCCGCCGTCCGGTGGCGCAACCTCGTCGGCGACCGCTACCTGACGCTGTCCACCGGCGCCGGCGGCCCCGGCCTGCTGCCGCCGGGCGCCCGCGTGGCCGGCACCCGCCCGGCCCTCGACGTCACGGCCCTGTTCAACGGCTTCAGGCCGCTGCTCAACGCCATCCGCCCCCAGGACGTCAACAAGCTGAGCTGGCAGATCGTCCAGGTGCTCCAGGGCGAGGGCGGCACGGTCGAGGCCCTGCTCGGCCACATCGCCTCCCTCACCGGCACGCTCGCCGACCGCGACGCCGTGATCGGCCGCGTGATCACCAACCTCGGCACGGTGCTCGGCGAGATCGCCGGCCGGGAGCACGACTACGACCGCCTGTTGATCGACCTGCGCGCCCTGATCGGCGGCCTGGCCGGCGACCGCGAGGCCATCGGCGACTCGCTGGCCACCCTCGACCGTCTCACCGCCGTCACCGGCGACCTCGTCCGCAGGGCCCGGCCCGACCTGCGGGCGAGCGTCCGGCACGCGGACGGGCTGCTCAAGGCGCTCAACGCCAGGAGCGCCCTGGTCGAGGACACCCTCGCCCGCGCCCCCGACCGTCTCGGCCGGCTCGTCCGGGCCTCCTCCTACGGATCCTGGTTCAACTTCTACCTCTGCTCGCTCACGGTCAGGAGCGGCGGCGTGCGCACTCCGAAGATCGTCAACGGGAGCCCGCGATGCCACTGACCCCCTTCAGGAGACGCGATCCCGTGCCGCTGGGCGTCGGCGGCATCGTCGTGGCCCTCGCGCTGGTCGTGGCGGCCCTGGCGGTCGGCGGCCTGCCGCGCGGCAGCACGTACTCGGCCGCGTTCGCCGACTCGGCGGGCCTGCGCGAGCACGACGACGTGATGATCGCCGGGGTCAAGGTCGGGGAGGTCACCGGCGTCGATCTCGAAGGCGACCACGTCCGCGTCGATCTGCGGGTGGCCGACGACGTCCGGCTCGGCTCGCTGACCAGGGCGGACATCCGGATCAAGACCCTGCTCGGCGCCCACTTCGTCATGCTCGTCCCCGAGGGCGGCGGCCGGCTCCAGGGGCAGATCCCGCTGTCGCGCACCAGCGTCCCCTACGAGGTCGCGCCCGCCGTCGCCGACCTGGGCGCGGCCGCGGGACGCGTCGACGAGCGGGCCCTGGCCGCGGCCATGACCGTGTTGTCGCAGACCATGGAAGGCTCCTCGACGGAGATCCGGGCCTCCCTCCGCGGGCTCGGCAGGCTCTCGCGTACCGTCGCCGCCCGCGACGCCCGCCTCCACGACCTGGTCGGCCACGCCCGTACCGTCACCGGCCTGCTGGCCCGCCGCAACGCCGACCTGCACGGCCTGGTCACCGACGGCGACCTGCTGCTGCGCGAGGTCTCCGCGCGGCGGGCCGTCGTCCACGGGCTGCTGGTCAACACGGTGGTGCTGGCCGGGCAGATCGACGGGCTGGTCGCCGACAACAGGACCACGTTGCGACCCGCGCTCGAACGGCTGCGCTCGTTCGTCGCGGTGCTGCGCCGCCAGGAGGAGAGCCTCGACCGGTCGCTGGCCCTGCTCGGGCCGTTCACCCGGCAGCTCGCCGACGCGACCGGCAACGGGCGCTGGTTCGACACGATCATCCAGAACCTGGTCCCGCTGCCCGCCTCGATCCGGCCGCCCGACCCCCTGCCGGAAGGACCCGTGCGATGAGAGGCCCGCTCGTCCTGGCGCTGCTGCTCGCGACCCTGGCCGGCTGCGGCTTCGAGGGGGTGGCCTCGCTGCCGCTGCCCGGCGGCGCCGACCTGGGCGCGCGGCCGTACGCGGTGACCATCCGGTTCGCCGACGCGCTCGACCTGGTGCCGCGCTCGCCGTGCAAGGTCGACGACGTCACCGTGGGCGAGGTCACCGGCGTGGAGCTGGGCGACGACTGGCGGGCCGACGTGGTCTGCCAGGTGCGCGGCGACGTCGCCCTGCCCGACCGCACCTCGGCGGCGATCTCGCAGACGAGCCTGCTGGGGGAGAAGTTCGTCGAACTGCTGCCCGCCGGGCGCGGGCGGTTGAGCGGCCCGATCCCGGTGGCCCGGACGAGCACGACGGCCGAGGTCGAGGAGGTGTTGTCGGCCGCCTCGCTGCTGGTCGACGGCGGCGGCCTCGACCAGTTCGCGACCGTCGACCGTGAGCTGGCCGACGTGCTCGACGGCCGCTCGGCCCGGCTGAAGGACCTGCTGCGCAGGCTCGGCGCGTTCGCCGCGGGGCTCGACGGCTCCAGGAAGCAGATCGTCCGGCTGATCGACGCCCTCGACGGCCTCACCGGCACCCTGGCCGCCCAGCGTGCCACGATCAGGGCCACCGCCACCGAGATCGGCCCGGCCGTCGCCCTGCTCAAGGGCCAGCGCGCGGGCCTGACCGCCATGCTCGCCGCCCTCGACCGGCTCGGCCGCACCGCCACCCGCGTCGTGGAGCGTTCCCAGGCCGACGCCCTCGCCGACCTCCGCCACCTGCGCGAGCTCCTGCTCAACCTCGACCGGGCGCGCGACAGCGTCGCGTCGGGGCTGGCGACCGCGATCACGTTCCCGTTCCCGGGGTCGGCCTCGTCCATGCTGCGCGGCGACTACGCCAACACCGACCTGACCGTCGACGCCTCGCCCGGCGCCACGCTGCGCAACCTGCTCGGCGGTGCGCGATGACCGTCAGGCTGGTGGCGTTCGCGCTGATCGGGGTGGTGGCGGTGGCGTACACGCTGGTCAGGTACGCCCGGGTCGGCGCCGACCTGTTCGACCCCGCCTACCGGGTCACGGTCGAGCTGGCCGACGCGGGCGGGCTGTTCGACGGCTCGGAGGTGACCTACCGAGGGGTGCCGATCGGCCGGGTGGAGTCGCTGGCGGTGGCGGGCGACGGCGCGCGGGCCGTGGTCAGGCTCGGGTCCGGCGACCCGGTCCCGGCCCGCGGCCTGCTGGCGGTGGTGGCCAACCGGTCGGGGGTGGGGGAGCAGTACCTGGACCTGCGGCCCGCCGGGGGCGCGGGGCCGTACCTGCGGGAGGGTGACGTGATCGACCGCGCGCACACGCGGCTGCCGGTCCCCACGTCCAAGCTGCTCGGCGACACCGACCGCCTGCTGGCCTCGATCGACCCGCGCGACCTGGAGACGGTCGTGACCGAGCTGGACAAGGGGCTCGGCGGCAACGGGCCGGCCCTGCGACGGCTGGCCGACGCGGGCGAGAAGCTGCTCGGACAGGCCGAGAGCGTCCTTCCCGAGACGGTCGCGGTGCTGCACGACGGGGAGACCGTGCTCGACGCTCAGCGGGCCTCTGGGAGCCATCTGAAGGCATTCGCCGGGAATCTGGCGAGCTTGACCGATTCGCTCCGCGACGGTCGCGGCGACCTCGCCCACGTGATCGGCCGCACCCCGCGCGCGGCCGAGTCGCTCGAACGCCTGACCGACGGCGTCGCGCCTCACCTGCGCCCGCTGCTGACCCACCTGGTGATCGGCGGCCGGACGGTCTCCGCCCGGGTCACCGCCCTCCGGCAGCTCCTGATCGGCTACCCGGCCGCCGTCGCGGGCGCCTTCTCCGTGGTCGACCGGGACGGCCTGCACTTCGGCCTCGACCTCGACCTCAACGTCCCCAGGCCGTGCACCCGCGGCTACGAGGGCGTACGCAGGCGGCAGCCCCACGACGTCCGCACCCGGCCGCCCGACCCGGAGGCGTTCTGCAGGGAGCCGCGCGGCAGTGCGACCGGCGTGCGCGGCGCCCGCAACGCCCCCGCTCCCCAACCGCCTCCGTCGATTCCAGGGCTTCAGGACTGGCTCGCGGGTTATGATCCGGCGACCGGCCGGAAGGGGTGAGCACAGGTGGGAGCACTTCCCGCGCGCCCGGCACGCATCCTCGTGGCCGCCCTCAGCGTGACGCTGGCGGCGCTCGTCGCCGCCGGCGTGTGGATCTCCCTCCAGGCGCGTGACGCGCAGGCCCTGGCCGACGACCGGCAGGCCGCGCTGCTCGCGGCCGGCACCCACGCCAAGAACCTGGTCTCGCTCGACTACAGGACCGTCGACGCCGACGTGCAGCGCATCCTCGACACCTGCACGGGCGGGGCCAGAACCGGCTACCAGGCCATCGCGGGCAAGCTCAAGAGCACCACGGTCGCCAACAAGGTCGTCCAGCACGGCGTCCTGCGCGCGACCGGCCTGGTGTCGATGTCCGGCGGCACTGCGAAGGTGCTGGTGGTGGCCGACGCCGAGATCCGCTGGGACGGCTCCAAGAGCCCGCCCCAGGAGCGCTTCTACCGCTGGACGATGGACGTGACCAAGGCCGGCGGCGTGTGGCTGGTGTCGAAGGTGGTGCAGGTGGTGTGAGAACCGTCACTGTGGTGCTGCTCGGCGTCCTGGTGATCGTCGCGGGTGTGCTGGTGCCCAGGATGTGGTTCGACCTGCGTGACCTGCGGGGGGCCGAAGGGGCCGGGGCCGAGGCGATGGCGACGGCCCGCCAGGTCGCCCCCGACATGTTCTCCTACGACTACCGCTCGGTGGAGGCCGACCTGGCCAGGGCCGGGGCGTACACGACGGGCGAGCTGACCAGGCACTACAAGGAGCTCACCACGTCGCTGGTGTCCAAGGCCAAGGCCGAGAAGACCGTGCGCACGGCGGCCGTGGTGGACGCCGGCGTCGAGCGCGCCACGCCCGACAGGGTCGAGGTCCTGTTGTTCGTGAACATGGTTACGGTAAAAGTAGTGCCGAACCAGGACAGGCCTCAGCAACAGGTGACCCAGAACCGAGCCCGGTTCGTCATGGTCAGGCAAGACGGGCGATGGCTGGTCGAGGGGCTGTCCACGCTGCTGGGAACGGCTTGAGCCGCCGGGCGTGCCGCTACCTTCAATTGTTACCAAAAATCAGGTTTGGTGAAGCCCTTGATAGGGGTACTCCAGTCACAGCTACACCGGCGGTCGGCATGGGTTCGACCCCCGGGGTGACGGAGCGTTAACCGCCCACGATCGCGGGTATCGTCTTGGGCCTGGCGGTAGGCGCCCGATCACACTGGGGAGAAAACTCCAGCGTCCGGGCCTCTAGGCGGCTAAAAGTCGGGCTCGCGGGCTTGACGTTTGCGGCTGAACGGGCGATGCTGCGACCAACGTGGAGCATGCAGCGAGAGCGAAGTGGACAGGCGTGTGCCGTTCGGCTACACTGCCCCTTTGCGCTGCCCTTTGACGACCCGTGATGCTTGCTCACGTTGCGAGGTTGTCTGGCGTGCGTGTAGTCAGTCCGCCGCGAGCCCTCGGAAGGACATCTGTTGGCAGCCTCGCGCAACGCCTCCGCCGTACCCGCTGGTCCCCGTCGCGTCTCTTTCGCGCGCATCCAGGAGCCCCTCGAAGTTCCTGATCTTCTCGCTCTGCAGACCGAGTCGTTCGACTGGTT